>VXOJ01000021.1 GCA_009840115.1 Gemmatimonadales bacterium
TGGGAGTCCTCGCCTCCGACGAAGGACCAGCCCGGCGTCTTCAGGCGGTCCTCGTACGGCCCCTCGATCGTGCGCACGAACGCCGCCGCGACCTGGCGCTGGCCCGCCTTCACGAAGATGGGCTCCGTGCGGATCGGCACCGTCGAGCGCCCGCCGTGCTCGAGGCCGAGCAGGGCGACCCCTTCCCCGTCGATCGAGATGTCGACGTCCTGGAAGCCCGTCCCCTGCCCGAACAGCGTCTCGAGCGAGATCACGTACTCCCCGTCCACCGGGAAGTCGTGGGTGACGACCATCCCGCCGCGCGTCCCGTACGGCGTGCCCTCAATGTGATCCCAGGCGTGCTGCGAGACGTCGATCGGGTTCGTGTACTTGGCGGTCTTCGAGAGGGCGGCCGGGTTGCCGACGGCGATCCGGCTCACCTCCGTGGCGGCCCTCAGGTAGGCCTCGAGGAGGGTGGTCGAGAGACCCTGCGCGTCCGCCATGTTGTCGAAGGCGCCGAGGTAGGTGTCCGCCGGAAGCCAGCGGGCGGCGTCGATCTCGAGGTCGAGGAGGTCGCGGATCACGCGCTCGTACTCGGCCCGGTTCAGCCGCTGGAAGCGCCGGGAGCCGGGGTTCCGGTCGCGGGCGGCGTCGCGGTCGACGACGGTTTCCAGCGTTTCGACGAGGGCGAGAAGGGTGTCCGGCGACGGCCGGCGCTGGCCCGGAGGCGGCATCATCCCGGCGCGCAGCTTCCGGATCATCTTCTCCGCCGTGGGCGCCCGCTCGTGCGCCGCGTCCACGTCGAACTCCTCCAGCGTGAGGTTCCCGCGCAGGAGGCGCCCGTTGTGGCAGCGGACGCAGTAGCGCTGGACCACGGCCGTCAGATCCGACGAGCTCGAGAGCGCAGCCGCGTCAGCTAACGCAGCGGCCGTTTGCTCCGGGAGGGGCTCGGCAGGTGCGCTGCCGGACGCACGGTCCCCCGAGGGCTGCCCCAGGAGGGCGAACCACAACCACAGAACCGCACCCGCACTCAGTGTCTTCACGCGCCCGTCCTTCGGGAACGATGGATGACGCCGTTTCGCAACCTTTCAACTTAGGAAACGCCATTTCCGCAGGCCACGCCCTTCCCCCCTGAACGCCGTTTCATACGGCGCGGACAGCTCGCTCCAGCCCCCGTTGTGGGTGCAGGCGGGCAAGGAAGTCCGCTGCCGGCAGGCACAGGATGTCCCGCACGGCAAGCCGGTCCGCGCCGCGGTAAAGAAGCACGCGGCGCGCCTCCGGGTATTCTGCGCCGAAGGCCGCCAGACCTCGCAGGTCCTCGGGCCGTACGCGGTCGGCGTTCTTCACCTCGAACGCCCAGATCCCGTCCGCCCCGTAGAGCACGAAGTCCACTTCCACTCCGGAGCGCGTGCGCCAGTAGTAGAGTCGGGCGTCGACTCCGGAATATGCCACCCACGCCCGAAAGTGCTGCGCAACGAGCCCCTCGAGCGCGGGGCCACCGATCTCCTCGGGTCGGTCGAGCGGGCCTGCCGGTCGCAAACTCCTGAAGACGCCGCAATCGAAGTAGAAGAACCGGGGGTGCGCCGCGAGCCGGCGTTTGGCACGCCGCGTGAACACAGGCAGGCGGAACGCGAGCAGGAGATCCTCGAGCAGTTCCAGGTATCCTGCGACGGTGGTTCGGCTCGTCTCGCACTCGCGCGCGACCGCACTCACGTTGAGCGTCGTACCGTGCGAAAAGGCCGCCGCCTCCAGGAAGCGCGAGAAGCTGCCGACGTCGCGGGCCAGTCCCTCGGCGCGCACTTCCTGCTCGACATAGAGCGCCGCATACGCGGCGAGTGCCGACTCCGGATCCTGCGAGGAAAAGACCGCGGGAACGGTCCCGAGCCTCAGACATGTCTCGAGATCGAAGCCGCGTCCCGCTTCGCCGGCGACCTCCCCCGCCGTCATTTCCCCGGCCATGAAGGGATGCATGGAGCGCATTGCGGCGCGGCCCGCCAGAAGATTCACGCCGCCGCGTCGAAGCTTGCGGGCGCTGGAACCCGTGAGGATGAACCGGTATCCTCGCGCGGACTCCATGAGGTCATGGACGACGTTCAACAGTTCCGGGACGCGCTGGATCTCGTCGATGACCACATCGTTGCCGGCCGGAGTTCCCAGCACCAGTTCCCGCAGACGTTCGGGGCGGGCGGCCAGCCGGCGATACTCCTCCGGCTTCAGCAGGTCCACTACGAGAGCGTCCGGCAGTGTCGAGGCCAGCCAGGTGGTCTTGCCGGTCCCGCGCGGGCCGAAGAGGAAGAAGCTGCCCTGCGGAAGAGCGAGGAATCGCGGTAATGTCGTCATAATGCGCGTCAAAATGACGGCGGATCCGCCATTTTGTCAACGTGGCGTGCGGGGCTACTGAAGAGACGGACCCGAGCTAGCGCCTCCACTGGCGGGCCGAAGGGAGACCTCGGGAGACCAGGACTTCGAGGTCGGCGGCGTCCGGAATCGGGAGGCTTGACGCGAGGGAGACCGGGTCGGCCGCGGCGCCGGCGAGCACGCCGAGGCGACCCGCGCCACCGTCGAGGTTCGTGAGGTCGCGCACGATCCCGCGGACCTGGCCCGTACGGGGGTCGCGGAGGATGGCCGCCGGCGGACGGCTCGCAGCGCTCAGCGTCGCCGTTCCTCCGGGGCCGACCAGCACCACGGTCGCCAACCGATCCGCCCACGCCGGGGACACCGGAAGGGCGAAGACGAATCCGGACTCCCCGTCCCCGTCCGCCATCTCCTGCATGTCGAAGTTCAGCGAGAACAACGTCTCTCCATCGGCGGCCGCTCCCGTGAGCGTGTACGGCCCGCCGGACCGGGGCAGCGCCGGCGGAGCGTCGACGACGAAGGCCGGCTCCAGGAACGGCACGCCGTTGGCGTCGGCGCGGCCCCACAGCAGGAGCGTCCGCGCCACACCGGTCCGCGCGGCCGCCGCTCCACCCTCCTCGCGAACGCGGTGGTCGAACGCCTTGCTGAAGCTGTAATCGCTGATCCACTTCGGTCCGCAGTAGGACATCAGGTCGGACGCCTCGGGATCGACGAGGGAACTGTCCGCGCTGTTGAAGCCCCACACGCCGATCGTCCCGTCCCGGGTGGGGAAGGCGGGATCCGGCCCTCCGGCCCCTCCGCAGGGCGCATGCCGAAGGTCCATGTTGTGTCCGAGTTCATGCGCGACCGTAACGGTGCGGACACGCGCGAAGCTGGTCCGGCCACCGATGAATCCCCGACCCGCGAGGCCCACTTCCTCTACGAGATACTGGGGTATCCCGCCCATGTAGTAGCCCGTTCCGCCCTCCAGCACGCGAATCGCCTCGATCTCCGTCATCAGGTCTTCGTGGGTTCGCGCCGAGGTGTACACGACCTCGTGCAGGGCAAGGGTGAAATCGCCGACGGGCAACCACTGTCGAACGCCCGAGAACAGGGAGTCGTCTTCCGTCAGCTCCGCAACGCGGCTAAGGAAATCGTCGGACGTCACTTCGGGGCGGACGATGGGCAGATACGTGAGGTGAAGCGCCGGCACCGCCCGCACGTCGATGGCCTGTCGGCCGGTGGCCGGGATCCGCTTCGCGGTTCCAGGGTCGGGTCCGAGCGTGTCCTCCGGGTCGACTTCCACCACGAGTTCCAGGCCGGGTTGAACGACTTCGGCCGGGATCGCGGCGTTCGCGGACGCGTCGAGCCGACCTTCTTCCACACTGGACGGCACCGTGAGTGCCGACCCCGGAATGTCCATCGTGTGGATCTCGGCGTCCTCCAGGTAGAAGCGCGCGCGCACGGGCGGAAGACCGACCGTTTCCCCTTCCGGAGCCGTGAGGAACACGCGAAGCAGGGCCGGCCGGCCCGCCACCAGGGGAACCGGGAACTCGAACGACTGCACGGACTGCGTCAGATACACGGGCGCGACGTCGTTCTCGCAGCGGGGCACGCGGGCCGCGCGCAGCGTGCGGAGCCAGGCCTCAAAGTCCGGATCCGCGGGAGCGCACAGCGCCGTGCCGCCGGCGTTGAGCGTCGTGAGCCGGGGGAGGTCCCTGAGGCCCACCGGGAGCAGGCCCGACAACTGCGGGTTGCCGTTCACGGCCAGCTCCCGCAGCCAGGCGAGGCCGGTCAGCTCCGCCGGAACCGGGCCCGACAGGTCGTTCTGCGCCAAAGAGAGGAATTCGAGGTACGTGAGGTTGCCCAGGCTCGCGGGAATGGGCCCGCGCAGAGCGTTTCGCTCCAGCCTAAGCTCCGTGAGCAGCGTGAGATCTCCGAGTTCAGCGGGGATCGGGCCGCCGAGGTCATTGGACCACAGCTCCAGGTTCCGGAGTCGCGAGAGCCCGCCGATCTCCGGAGGAATCGGACCCGTCAGCGCGTTGTGGCCAAGGTACAACTCCCTGAGCTCGGGGAGGCGAGCGATCCCGGGCGGGATCGGACCTGTCAGTTCATTGTGGTCCAGCCACAGCTCCGTGAGCGCCGCGAGGTCTCCGAATTCGGAGGGGATCGAACCGTCCAGGTCGTTGTACGACAGCGCCAGGCTCCGGAGCTGCCGGAGGCGGCCGATCCGGGGTGGAATCCGGCCCGTCAGATCGTTGTAACTCAGCCACAGTCGGTCAAGCTCCGCGAGGTCCCCAAGTTCGGCGGGGATCGAACCCGTCAGGTCGTTCGACCACATTCCCAGGCCTCGGAGTGCCGAGAGCCGGCCGATCTCCGGCGGAATCGGGCCCGTGAGCGCGTTGTCGCTGAGGTGCAACTCCGTGAGGCGGGCGAGGCGGCCGATCTGAGGCGGGATGCGGCCCTCGAGGCGGTTGGACGACAGCGACAGGCTTCGGAGCGCCGCGAGCCCGCCGATCTCCGGTGGAATCGGACCCGTCAGCGCGTTCGTGCCGAGGTTCAGCCCGGTGAGTCTGGCGAGGTGGCCGATCTCCGGCGGAATCCGGCCTTCGAGGTCGTTGTCTCGAAGTCGGAGCCTCCAGACGCGGCCGTCGACTTCGGTCTCGACCCCGTACCAATCCTCAAGCGGCGCACCGGTGAGCCAGTTGGCGCTGTTCTTCCAGCCCGCGCCGTTCGTCGCCTCGTAGAGGGCGATGAGGGCCGCCCGGTCCGTCGACGGGTTGGTCGACAGCGGCATCCGGAGTTCAATCTCCGTGGGGCCGGCGTCCCAGCAGGCCAGGAGAGGCAGGAGAAGGACAACGGCCGCTCGCAACCGGACGCGCCGCACCGCTCTAGCGCCTCCACTGGTTCGCCGAAGGAATACCTCGGGAGACGAGAACCTCGAGGTCGGCGGCGTCCGGGAGGATGGACGCGATGGAGGCCGGATCCGCCGCGGCTCCGGCGAGCGTACCGCGGCCACCCTGGCCACCGTCGAAGCTCGTGAGGTCGCGCACGATCGCGCGGACCCGGCCCGACCGCGGGTCGCGGAGGATGGCCGCCGGAGGACCGTTCGCTCCTTCCAGCGTAGCGGTCCCGCCGGGCCCGGAGAGCACCACCGTCGCCAACCGGTCCGCCCACGCCGGGGAAACCGGAAGGGCGAAGACGAATCCCGACTCCCCGTCGCCGTCCGCCATCTCCTGCATGTCGAAGTTCAGCGAGAACAACACCTCTCCCACGGCCGTCGCTCCGGTGAGCGTGTACGGCCCCCCGGCGCGAGGAAGCGCCGGTGGAGCATCGACGACGAAGGCCGGCTCCAGGAACGGCACACCGTCGGCGTCTGCGCGGCCCCACAGCAAGAGGTTCCGCGCGCTGGCCTGTGCCGCCGCCGCTTCGCCCTCCTCGCGGAGGCGGTGGTCGAACGCCTTGGTAAAGCTGAAATCGCTGATCCACGACGGCCCGCAATAGGACATCAGGTCGGATGTCTCGGGAGCGACGAGTGAACTGTCGTAGCGGTTGAATCCCCACACTCCGATCGTTCCGTCTCTGGTCGGGAAACCGGGATCCGGGCCTCCGGCACCTCCGCAGGGGGCATGCTGGAGGCTCATGTTGTGTCCGAGTTCATGCGCGATCGTAGTAGTGCGGACACGCGAGAAGCTGACCCGGCCGCCGCGCATCGCCACGCCGGCATAGCCCACTTCGAACACGAGATACCGGGGGATGCCGCCCATGTAGTAGCCCGTTCCGCCCTCCAATACGCGAATCGCCTCGATCTCCGAGAGCAGTTCGCCGCCCGTTCGCGCCGCGGTGTACACCACCTCGTGCAGGGCGACGGTGAAGTCGCCGACGGGCAACCACTGTCGAGCCCCCCGGAACAGCGTATCGGTTTCCGTCAGACCCGTGACTCGGCTCAGAAACTCGCCGGACTCCCGGGAGGCGCGGACGACGGGCAGATACGTGAGGTGAAGCGCCGGTACCGCTCGCACATCGATGGCCTGTCGGCCCGTGGGCGGGATCCGCTTCGCGGTTCCAGGGTCGGGCCCCAGCGTGTCCTCCGGGTCGACTTCCACCACGAGTTCCAGGCCCGGTCGAACGACTTCGGCCGGGATCGCGACATTCGCCGACGCGTCGAGTCGACCTTCTTCAATGCGGGACGGCACCGTGACTGCCGACCCCGGAATGTCCACCGTGTGGATCTCGGCGTCCTCCAGGTAGAAGCGCGCGCGCACAGGTGGAAAGAACCCGGCCGCCTCTCCGTCGAGAGCGGTGAGGAACACGCGAAGCAGGGCCGGGCGGCCCGCCACCAGCGGAACCGGGAACTCGAACGACTGCACGGCTTGTGTGAGATACACGGGCGCTACGTCGTCCTCGCAGCGAGGCACGCGCGGGGCTCGGAGCGTCCGAAGCCAGGCCTGAAAGCCCGGATCCGCGGGAGCGCACAGCCCGGTGCCGCCGGCGCTGAGCGTCGTGAGCCGCCCGAGGTCCTTGAGGCCCACCGGGAGCACGCCCGACAACTGCGGGTTGCCGTTCACGGCCAGTTCCCGCAGCGCGGCGAGGCCGGCCAACTCCGCCGGGACCGGGCCCGACAGATCGTTTTGCGAGAGGGAGAGGAGTTGGAGATACCTCAGGTTGCCCAAGCTCGCAGGGATGGGGCCGCTCAGAGCGTTTCGCTCCAGCCCCAGCTCCCTGAGCCGCCAGAGGTCTCCGAGTTCGGCGGGGATCGGACCCTCCAGGTCGTTGGACCACAGCTCCAGGCTGCGGAGTCGCGAGAGCCCGCCGATCTCCGGTGGAATCGGACCGGTCAGCGCGTTGTGGGCCAAATCCAACGCGCTGAGCTCCGAGAGGCGGCCGATCTCCGGCGGGATCCGACCCGTCAGATCGTTGTAGCCCAGCGACAGCTGCCTGAGCGCCGAAAGGTCTCCGAGGTCGGCGGGGATCGCACCCTCGAGGTCGTTCGCCCGCAGCGCCAGGCGCTCGAGTTGTGGAAGGCGGCCGATCTCGCGCGGGATCGGACCCGTCAGATTGTTGCGAACGAGGTCCAACTCCGTGAGCCCGGAGAGGCGGCCGATCTCCGGCGGAATCGGACCCGTGAGATGGTTGCCACCGAGATCCAACTCCCAGAGCCCGGAGAGCTGGCCGATCTCCGGCGGAATCGGACCCGTCAGATCGTTGCCGCCGAAGCTCAACACTCTGAGCCTCGAGAGCTGGCCGATCTCCGGCGGAATCGGGCCCGTCAGATCGTTGTCGCTCAACCACAATCGGCTAAGCGCCTCAAGGTCGCCGAGTTCGGGCAGGATCGCGCCGGTCAGTTCGTTGGACCGCAGCCCCAGGCCGCGGAGCCTCGACAGCCGGCCGATCTCCGGTGGAATCGGACCCGTCAGCGCGTTGTTGCTGAGGTGCAACTCCGTGAGGTCGGAAAGGCGGCCGATCTGAGGCGGGATGCGGCCACCGAGCTGATTGGAAATCAGCTCCAGCGTTCGGAGTTGCGAGAGCCCGCCGATCTCCGGCGGAATCGGACCCGTCAGGGCGTTCCTTCCGAGGTCCAGATCCCTAAGCTTGGCGAAGTGGCCGATCTGGGGCGGGATCCGACCCTCGAGATCGTTGTCGCGAAGTCGGAGCTCCGTGACCCGACCGTCGGTGTCGGTATCGACTCCATGCCAATAGATGAGCGGTACGTCGCTGAGCCAGTTGGTGTTGTTCTTCCAGCCCGCGCCGTTCGCCGCCTCGTAGAGAGCAATGAGCGCCGCGCGGTCAGTCGATGGGTCGGTCGACTCCGGTATCCCTGGCAGAAGCTCCATCGGGCCGGCATCCCCGCAGGCCAGGAGGGGCAGGAGAAGGACCGGGATCGCGCGACGCCCGCCGACGCTCCGCATGGGCTATCGGCGGCCGGCGGGTACCAGTCGCACGATGCCGGTCGGGGGGCCGTCCACGTCCCGCGTCTCCCCGTCGATGGCGAGGTAGATGAACCCGTCCGGTCCCTGGCGTACGTCGCGGATGCGGCCGATCCCCTGCAGCAGCGTTTCCTCGTGCGTCACCTCCCGGCCCTCCATCCGCAGCCGTGCGAGGCGCCGTCCGCTGAGACCGCCGACGAGCATGTCGCCGCGCCACTCCGGGAACGCGTCGCCCGTGTAGAAGAGCATGCCGGAGACGCCGATCGAGGGGACCCAGATGTGCTCCGGCGGCTCCATCTCCTCCATGAGGGTGCCCGAGTGGATGCGGGACCCGGTGCGGTAGTTCACGCCGTACCCCACGACGGGCCAGCCGTAGTTGAGCCCCGGCTCGATCAGGTTCAGCTCGTCTCCGCCCTGCGGGCCGTGCTCGTTCTGCCACAGCTCGCCCGTCTCGGGATGGACCGCCATCCCCTGCGCGTTCCGGTGACCCCACGTCCAGATCTCGGGGTGGATCTCCTCGTCGCCGGCGCGTCCGACGAACGGGTTGTCCTCCGGGATCCGGCCGTCGTCGTGGATGCGGATCGTGCTGCCGTTGTGATTGGACAGGTTCTGGGCGGGGTGCGCTTCGAGTTCGCCCGCCGGGGGCCACTGCCGGTCGCCCAGCGTCATGAACAGGTAGCCGTCGTGGTCGAAGACGAGGCGCCCGCCCCACATCGAACTGCGCTCCGTCCCGTTCCCGGGCGCGTCCGCGTGGAACAGTTCCTCGACATCGCTCAGCCGGTCGTTCTCGAACCGGCCGCGGGCGATCGCGATCGTGCCCAGCGAATCGGGACCCGGCTTCACGTAGCTCAGGTAGAGGAGCCGGTTCGTCGCGAAGTCCGGGTGCAGGATCGCGTCGCGCAGGCCCGCCTGCTCGAAGCCGGCCATGGAACGGGCGCCGCGCCCGAGCGCCCGGATCGGCGGCAAACCCTCGACGGAATCCGGCAGGAGAACGCCATCGCGGACGATGCGGAGCCGGCCGGGGCGTTCCGTCACGAGGAGGTCGCCCTCGGGCGTGAAGGCCAGCGAGAACGGGCGCACGAGCCCGTCCGCCACCTCTTCCACCCGGAAGTCGTGCAGCGCGGTCCGGACGACGCCGTCGTCGCCGCCTTCCGGTTCGCCGCCGGGGGCGCACGCGGCGACGGCCAGGAGCACGGCCAGGAACGATACGGCGAGGAAGCGGGAGTCGCGGGGATGGCTCATCCGGGAATCGTCCGTCCGTGTCAGGGGGATCATGCGGCCTCTATACTTATGGCGTCCTACAGGAGCCTGACAGGAGGCAGACATGCTGCGCGCCCACGCCGTCACATCGATCCTCGCCCTTCGTCCCGCCGTCCTCGCGACGGCGGCAGCCCTGATGGTCGGTTGCGCGCCGGATGGCGGTGGAGACGCGACCGAGGGGGGTGGAGACGCCACCGACGCGGTCGCCTACGAGGGGGCGCGGGTGATCGCGGGCGACGGCTCGGTCATCGAATCCGGCGTATTCGTGGTGGAGGCCGGGCAGTTCGCCGCCGTCGGGGCGAGCGGCGACGTCGAAGTGCCGGACCGCGCGGAACGGGTGGACCTCTCCGGCAAGACGGTCATGCCCGCGATCGTGAACGCGCACCTTCACCTCTCGTCCGAACGCGACGAGCGGATCGAGCAACTCCAGCACATGGCGTACTACGGGGCGGGGGCCGTCGTGAGCCTCGGGACCGAGACCGGCGGCATCGGGATCGAGATGCGCGACGAGTTCATCCCGGACGCGGCGCGCGCGAAGACGGCCGACCGCGGGATCACGATGCCGGAGCCCGGCCGTTCCGAAGCTCCCTACTGGATCCAGACGGAGGAGGAGGGGCGGGCCGCCGTCCGCGAACTGGCGGAGCGGCAGGTCGACATCGTGAAGATCTGGGTCGACGACCGCGGAGGGCGCTACGAACAGCTGCCTCCGGAACTCTACCGTCCGATCATCGACGAGGCGCACGGGCACGGCCTCATGGTCACGGCCCACGTCTTCTACCTGGAGGACGCCAAGGAACTCCTGCGCGCGGGCGTGGACGTGTTCGCGCACGGCGTGCGGGACCTCGACGCGGACGACGAACTCATGGAACTGTGGGCCGAGCGCCCGGAGGTCGTCCTCGTCCCCAACCTCGCCGGGCCGGGAGTGGCGCTCGACCTGAGCTGGCTCAGCGGCACCGTGCCCGCCGACCGGCTGGCCGAGATGCAGGCGGCGTCCGTGGACAACCCCGCCGCGCAGGAGTTCTTCGGCATCCAGGCGCGCAACCTCGCCCGCTTCGCCGAGGCCGGCATCAGGATCTCCTTCGGGACCGACGGCAGCGCGGCCTGGGCCGTGCACCAGGAGATGGAGGACATGGTCCGCGCGGGCGTGACGCCGGGCGACGTCATCGTGGCGGCGACGAAGACTTCCGCGGAGCTGATGAACTGGGACGACCTCGGAGAGATCGCCGCCGGCAAGAGCGCCGACTTCATCGTGCTGGACGCGAACCCGCTCGACGACATCACGAACACGCGCCGGATCGACGCCGTCTACCTGCGGGGCGACATGGTCGACCGGGAGGGGATCAGCGCCCGCCTGCTCGCGGCCGGGACCGAGTGATCGAACTTCAACCCGTGACCCTCGAGGGGCACGGCGTCCGTCTCGAACCCATGGGACTCGAGCACGCCGCCGCGCTCGCCGAGGCCGCCGCGGACGGGGAGTTGTGGAACCTCTTCTTCACCTTCGTCCCGGCCCCCGACGAAGTGACCGACTACATCGAGACGGCGCTCGAGGGCCAGACCGCCGGTCACATGCTGCCGTGGGTCGTCCGGCTCGCGGACACCGGCGCGGTGATCGGCTCCACCCGCTACCACGACATCCTGCCACACGTGGACCGGGTCGAGATCGGCTACACCTGGTACGGCGCGAGCCACCAGCGCACGCACGTCAACACCGCGTGCAAGCTCCTCCTCATGACGCACGCCTTCGAGACGGTGGGCTGCGGAGTCGTCGGGCTCCGCACCGACGGCCTGAACCTGCGCTCCCAGCGGGCCATCGAGGCGCTCGGCGCGAAGAAGGACGGCGTCATCCGCAATCACTCCCTGCGCCGCGACGGAAGCGTGCGCGACGACGCGATGTACTCCGTCCTCCTCCACGAATGGCCCGGAATCAAGCGCCACCTCGAAACCCGCCTCTGGCGCCCCCGCTGACGGGGGCGCCCGAGGCGGGCGTACGTCTGGAGGCTACATGC
This sequence comes from Gemmatimonadales bacterium, assembly GCA_009840115.1. Classification (GTDB taxonomy): domain Bacteria; phylum Gemmatimonadota; class Gemmatimonadetes; order Palauibacterales; family Palauibacteraceae; genus Palauibacter; species Palauibacter irciniicola. Next base: position 11,507 of record VXOJ01000021.1, read on the forward strand.
CGAGGGGGATGTCGACCTGCGTGTTCTCCCATGAGAAGCGGAGGGCGCCGTCCACCTGCTCGAAGGTCATCATCTCCACCATGCCGGCGGTGGCCGAGGGCGTCGCCATGAAGCTGCCCACCTCGGTGCTCTGGACCGCCTCGTCGATCGGGATGCCCCAGCGGTTGTATTCCGAGTTCACGTGGAACTCCCATTCCGTCTCGCCGGGCGTGGCGTACAGCGAGTAGCTGCCGGGCCCGAGCGCGACACCACCGACCGTGGTGGCGGCGGAGAGGTGGAGCGCCGTCGCTTCGTTCGCACCGAGGCGCCAGACCTCCCCGTAGGGGACCAGCTCGCCCATGACCACGCGCTCGCGGGCCGACGGCGCGCCGTAGCAGAGGAGACCTTCACCCCCGTCGTACGAGAAGCTCAGCTCCTGGAGCGGGCTCGCCCGGCCTTCCACATCGCCCATGACGACGCAGGCCAGCCCCGCGTCCGCCATTTCGTCCATGGCTTCGGCCGTCTCCGCCATCTCCGTCTCCGCCATCTCCGACTCGCCCGCCTCGGATCCTCCGCCACACGCCAGGACCAGAAGAACGGTGAGGTACCACGCGCTGCTCCGCTTCATCTCATCACCTCCGATTGTTCTGTTTTCGGACGCTATTTCGTCCAGACCGCGACGAGGCCGCACCGGGAAGGCGGGAACTCCGCCGGACCCGACGCCAGCCCCTTGTATATCTCGATGCCCGCGATCTCGCTCGGCCTCACCACGTCGTCGAGCGCGATCCCCCTCGTCGGCAGCCCGTCGACATAGAAGGTCAGCGAACAGGCGCCCGTGACCCCCGACGACAGCCTCGTGTTCACCAACCGGCAATCCGTACGCCGGGCGTTGCACTGCAACCGGATGCCCGACTCGTCCGCGATCATGTGCGATATCTCCACCGGCCGCCGGCGATCGATGTCGTCCGCCGTGTAGAAGGTGCCCGTTCCGACGAGTTCGCTCCAGTGCCGGCGCTCGTAGAAGCCCTTGACCTCCAGCCGGCGGGACCTCGTGACGGTCGCCACGATCGGCTCCATCTCCACGGGAGCGGGGACCATGCCGATCTCCACGTCCGTGGTGAGGCCGGGCGAGACCTCGAGCACGTAGGAGAGCGGAGCATACCCGATGTGCCGCACGTTGAGTTCCTGCATGCCGACCGGAACGCCGCTGAGGACGAAGCGCCCCTGGCGGTCGGTCTCGGCCACCCGCAGACGGTCGGGAACGGACACCGTGGCGGCCACCACCGGATCATCCGTGATGGCGTCGTGCACCTGGCCCATCAGCCTGCCAGTCCTGACCCGCCCGGAGCGCAGCATGAGGGTGACGTCGTGGGACATGCCGGCGACGACCACGACGATCGCCTCTTCGCTCGAGAAGTTCCCGTACTCCGACCAGAGCGTGGCCCGGGTCGCATCCCGCGGGGCGCAGAGGACGAGGCGTCCGTCGCTACCGACCACCTCGCGCACCGGCCGTCTCGCGCGCTCGGTCTCCGTCCACCGCACGACGACCACCGCGTTGGCGACCGAAGCCGTGCCATCGTCGTCGACGACGCGAACCCCCAGGCTCGCGCGATCCCCGCACTCCGACTCCTGGGCCGAGAGAGCCCCGGCCCCGCCGGCAAGCCCCCACGCCGCAACGAGGCTTGGGGCGAACTGGCGCGCCGCCCACCGTGTCACCGACCTCGGATCAGACCTCGGGAATCTCCGCATCTCCCCTCAAGACTGGGATACGGACCCCCCGCCATCAAGCGAGGAGGAGGAAGCCTGTGGCGGCGAGACCCGCGGCGAAGAGGGCGTAGGGGAGTTGGGTCAGGGCGTGCTCGACGACGCCGCAGCCGCTGCCCCGGGCGGCGAGGACGGTGGAGTCGCCGTAGAAGCAGGTGTGGCTGCCGAAGGCGCTGGCGGAGATGAGGGCTCCGATCACGAGCGGCATCTCGGCTCCCACGGAGTCGGCGAGCGGGAGCACGATCGGGACGGCCACAGCGAAGATGCCCCAGAACGACGCGGTGGCGAAGGCGACGAGCGACATCGTGAGGAAGGTGACGGCGGGGAGCAGTTGCGGCGTCATCAGCGGCTCGACGGTCTCGATGAGGTAGGCGGTGAGGCCGAGTCCGTCGTTCACCTCCTTGAGGAGGAAGCCGCCGAACACGGTCGCCAGGGGGACGATCATCGTGAGCACGCCGGCCATGCTGGTGTCGAGCGCGGCGCGTACCGAGAGGAGCTTCGTGCCCACGACGATGGCGAGGGTGAGGCCGAGCGCCACGACGACGCCCTTCAGGATGTCGAGGTCGAGGATCCAGGTGGCGGCCACGAGGGTGACGACCGGGACGATGAAGTGCCACGGGCGCGCGCGCTCGGCGGCGCGCGGATCGGTCTCGCCTTCGAGCTTCGCCTCCTCAAGGCCCGGAGGCACCACCTGGCCCGTCTCCCGTGCGCGACGCTCGGCCTTGCGCATGGGGCCGACGGCGGGGACGAGGCCGGTTCCGACGAGGAGTGCCAGCGCCACCGCGATCCACGCGTAGAGCATGAACGGGATCGCATCGATGTAGAGCGAGAGACCGCGGCCCGATGCCGCCCACCCCGTCTCCTCGAGCAGGCCGGAGAAGTAGGCGGCCCACGTCGAGATCGGCACGAGGATGCACACGGGCGCGGCGGTGGAGTCCACGACGTAGGCGAGCATCTCGCGCGACACGCGGTGGCGGTCGGTGAACCGCTTCACGGAGGAGCTGACCGCGAGGACGTTCAGGTAGTCGTCGATGAAGACGGCGAGTCCGAGGAGCCACGTCGCGGCCAGCGAGCCGCCGCGCGTCCGGATGCGCGCCGACGCCGCGTCGCCGAAGCGGGCCGCCGCGCCCACCCGGACGAGCAGCGTGATGAGGCTGCCGAAGAGCGCGCAGACGAGGATGATCCAGCCCACGGTCTCGTTCTGCATGACCGCGACCATGCCGTCCGTGAACGCGGTGAGCGGATCCCGGGGCGCGAGGATCGCGAACCCGACGAGCGCCCCGATGATGAGGGATTCGACGGGGCGCCGTGTCGCCCCGGCGACGGCCAGGACGACGGCGGTGGGGATCAGGCTTACGACCCCGAAATGCTCCAGCGGCGACTCCCTTCTAGAGGCGGACCTCGTCGCCGACCCGGACGGTGCCTGTGCCGGCCACCTCGCACTTCACGCCGACGTTGCCCTCGTTGTGGTCGAAGGCGGCGCGCAGCACGCGCGGGTCCTTAGGGAGGTCTCCCAGCGGGAGCGTGACCATGACGCAGCGCATGCACGGCTTCGTCACCCGCAGGCGCGCCCCGCCGATCTCGAGCGTGCCGCCCACCCAGTCGTTCTCGACGAAGCCCCGCGCCCCGGCGACGGGCTCGATCACGAGGTTGGGCCGGAAGCGGCCGACGTGGAAATCGCTCCCCGGGACGAGCCCCCGCAGATGGTCGAGGCTCGCCGTCGTCAGGGCGTGGAGGCCGGAACTGTCGAAGAACGTCCCGGGCGGCAGTTCCCACTCCGTAATCTCGTCGCGGTACGTTCGCCCGTCCTGGACGAGCCCCTCCATGTCCGGCCAGTGGTACTCGCACGTCGTCGTCCCCACCGCCTCCGTGGCGAATGCGACCTCCCGGCCCAGGAGCGCGCTCAGGCGGGCCTCCAGCCGTTCGCGCCCCGCGCTCGACAGCGTCGTACCGTCCTCGAACCGGACGCGGATCGACGCGGCCCCGTTCTCCCGTTCGAAGCTCGCGGAAAGGCCGTAGACCGCCCCCCACAGCCGCGGCCGCTTCGCGCTCACCACGCGCCCGGTCTCGCGGTCCACCAGCGCGCCGGCCCGGTCGCCCTCCATCCCGCGCGCCGTGATTCGAGCCGCCTCGAGGCGTTCTCCCCCCATCGACTTCACGGGATAGCGGTACAGGCTCACGACGCGCCCCACCACCATGCCCCGCGGCGCCCCCGCTCCCGCTCCGTCCATGGCCGGGTGGGCGCTCACCGCACGAGCGACACGAGGTAGGCGAGGCCGGTCCCGCCGAGGAGGACGAGTCCCACCCACGACAGCGTCACCATGCCGCGGCCCGGCCGGTGCTCGGGCGGCACCGCCTCCGACGTGACGGCGCGGAGGTTGAAGTAGCCGAGGATGGGCGCGGTGAGGAACGCCACCGTCGTCGCGAAGTCCACCATCGCGGTGAGGCTGCCGGAGAAGCCGAGGAGGATGAAGAAGGCGACGACGGGGAGCGCGATCATGCTCCACCAGTAGACGCGTCCCACGCGGGTCACCGTGTCCGCCGCGACGTGCCCCCGCAGGTTCGCCAGCGTGCGCTCGATCGCGCGCGGGAAGCCGTCCGTGACGGCGAGGAGGCTCGAGAAGATCGTCGCCATCGCCGCTACGAGGACGATGGGACGGGACCACGAACCCAGCGTCGTGCTGTACATGTCGACGAGTTGCGTGGAGAACACGGCCCCCGCGGCGCTGAGGGTGACGTCCGCCTGGAAGAGGACCGTGGCTCCGACCGACACGAAGATGAGCGCGAGGATGCCGGTGCCGACGAAGCCCACGAGGAAGTCGCGTTTCGCGTCGGCGACCGACGTCCGCGCACCCGTCGTCTTGTCCTTGGCGAGCGTCCACAGGCTGCTCCACACCGCCACGTCGACGGGCGAGGGCATCCACCCGATGAGGGCGAGGAGGAAGGCGAAGGGGACGACGGTGCCGACGACGTCGCCCGGCCACAGCGCCAGCGTCGAGAGGTCGGCCCGTGGCGCGGCCACGAGCGCGGTCGCCACGGTCGAGACGACGAGCATCGCGAGCAGGATCTTGATCGTGATGTCGAGGCCGCGGAAACGCCCCACGGCGAGCACCCCCACGCAGGCGCCCATCAGGACGGCCCCCGTCGCCGCCAGCGGCCACTCGGCGCCGAAGGCGTAGCGCGTGAGGAAGGCCATGAACATCGCGAGCGCCGCCAGCGAGATGATCGCGGTCACGAGGGTGATGGCGAGGAAGAGCCACAGCGCCCAGCGGCCGATGTCGCGGTAGCCCTCGACCAGGCTCCGCCTCGTGGCCGCCGCGTAGCGCGCCCCGTACTCGAAGAACGGGTACTTGAGGACGAGCGCGAAGACGATCACGCCGACGAAGGCGAACCCCGCCTCCGCTCCCGCGCGCGTGGACTGCACGAGGTGGGAGACGCCGATGGAGGTCGCGGCCCAGATGAGACCGGGGCCGAAGCTCCTCCAGAAGCTGGAGCGGGAACGCGCGGCGGGTTCGTTCATGGGGCTTCTCCGGCCGACCGTGGGTCGCGGGGGTGCGTGGAGCCTGAGGATGCCCCTCCCCCGCCGGATGGTGCAACGCCGCGACGAACGTGCAATAGTGAGTCGCCGTCCGTCCAATCCCCGAACGCTGGAGAAGTCGCCGTGCTATCCACGCTCGCGCTCGCCGCGCTCATGCAGGCGCCCGCCGTGCCGCAGGAACTCGCGCCCGGAACGCGCTACGACCCCGACATCCCGACGCTCGAAGAGGTGGCGGGACACGGCTTCCGCGACGTCGTCACGCCGCCGGAAGACGTGATCCGCTACATCGAGGCGCTCGCCGCGGCGGCGCCGGAGCGGACGCATCTCATCCAGTACGCGGAGAGTTGGGAGGGGCGGCCGCTCGTCGTCCTCGTCATCGGTTCGGCGGAACGCATGGCGTGGCTCGACGAGGTCAAGGCCGGGATCGCGCGGCTCGCCGATCCCCGGGGCCTCTCCGACGAGGAGGCGGAAGCGCTGCTGGCCGAGCTTCCCGTCGTCACCGCCCTGATGCACTCGATTCACGGCGACGAGATCAGCCCCGCCGGCGCCGCGATGGCGGAAGCCTACCACTTGCTCGCCGCGATGGGGGATCCCGACGTCGATCTCATCCTCTCGGAGTCGCTCGTCCTCATCGATCCCCTTGAGAACCCGGACGGACGGAACCGCTTCGTGTACCAGAACTCGGTCGCGCAGGCGCGCTGGCCGGAGGAAGCCCGCGTCTCCGCCGAGCACGACCCGCCGTGGCCCGGCGGCCGCGGGAACCACTACCTGTTCGACCTCAACCGGGACCTCTTCATCCAGAGCCAGGTCGAGACCCGCGGGAAGGTGGACATCTTCCTCGAGTTCCGGCCCCACATCGTGGCGGACCTGCACGAGATGGGAGGGGACGCGACGTACTTCTTCCCGCCGACGGCGCCGCCCTCCAACCCCTGGTTCGGTGAGCGGCAGGTCGCGCTCATGGACGTGATCGGGGAGGCGATCGCGGCGCGTTTCGACGAACGCGGGTTCGCCTACTTCAACCGGGAGGTGTACGACCTCTTCTATCCGGGCTACGTGGACATGTGGCCGATGGGCTACGGCGCGCTCGGGATGACCTACGAGCAGGCGAGCGCGGGGGGTCTCAGGCTGCGGCAGTCGGACGACGACCTGCTCACGTACGGCGACGGCGTGCTGCATCACTTCACGGCGGGGATCGAGACCGCGCTCACGGCCGCGCGAAACCGGGACCGGATCCTGCGCGACTACCTGGCGTTCCTGCGCGAGGGGGTCGCGCTCGGAGAGCGGGGACCGGCCGAGATCGTGCTGCACTCGGCGCACGACCCGGGGATGGCGGAGCGGCTCGGCCTCATGCTCGTCGAGAACGGGATCGAGGTGTTTCGCGCCTCCGGTCCGGTGACGGCGGGCGACCGGACGCTGTCCGCGGGTTCGAGCTTCATCGTGCCCCTCGCGCAGCCCGGGCACCGCTTCATCCACAACCTCCTCGACGCGCACGTGCCGATGGAGGAGGAGTTCGTGCGGCGGCAGATCGAGCGCCGCGCGAACCGGCAGCCGGACGAGATCTACGACCTGACCGCGTGGAGCCAGCCGCTCCTGTGGGACGTGGAGGCGATCGAGACCGCGGCGACGGGCGCCCGCGGCGCGGCGCTGACCGCGAGCGACGCGGCCGCGCGCCCGGAGGTGGCCGGCGACGCGGGCGGAGGCGCCGCTAGCGACGCTGCCGGAGTCGAGCCCGCGGACCCGCTGCCCGTGGCGCTCGTCGGTTACCTGGTCCCGTGGGGCACGAACGGGGCCGCGGCGGTCGCCGAGGCGCTGCGCGAGGGTCTCCGGGTGCGGGCCGCCGGCGCGGAGTTCACGCTGGACGGGCGCCGCTTCGGCGTCGGCACCGCCATCCTCCGGACGGCCGAGAACGGCGAGGATCTGCGCCAGCGCCTGGCCGGCATCGCCGCCCGGCACCGCGCCGAGGTCGTGCCCATCGACGACGCGTACGTGCGCGAGGGGATGTCGCTCGGCAGCCGCCGCGTCCGGGCGCTGCGCGAGCCGCGCGTGCTCCTCGTCTACGATTCCCCGGGCGGGAGCTACTCCGTCGGCTGGACGCGCTACGTCCTCGAGCGACGCTACGGCCAGCGCACAACGGCCGTGCGGGCGTCCAGCCTCGGCCAGGCGCGGCTGGCCGACTACGACGTCATCGTCTTCCCGAGCGGCAACTACGGCGGCGCCGTGGGTGAAGGGCTGCGGGATCGCCTCCAGGCGTGGATGCGCGACGGCGGCACGCTCATCACGATGGCGGAGTCCTCGCGCTGGGCCGCGCGGACGGGGCTCCTCGCCACCGAGGCGGAGCGCCGGGGCGGCCGCGCCGAGGGCGACGACCCGCCGGAGCCCGGCACCCCCGAGCAACCCATCGAATACCTCGACGCGATCTCGCCCGAAGACGAATCGCCGGAGGGCGTGCCCGGCGCGATCCTGCGCACCCTGCTCGACACGGAGCACTGGCTCGCCGCCGGCACGGATGGCGAAATCGGCGTCCTCGTCTCGGGCTCCCGCGTCTTCCGTCCGATCACGCTCGACGAGGGCACGAACGTGGGACGCTACGCGGCGCTCGAGGATCTCGTCCTGAGCGGGATCGTGTGGGAGGAGTCGCGCCCGCAACTCGCGAGCAAGGCCTTCCTCATCCACCAGCCGGTGGGAAGAGGACAACTCGTCGCCTTCGCCGAAGACCCGAACTACCGCGCCTACACCGAGGCGACGCAACTCCTGTTCATGAACGCCGTCCTCTTGGGGCCTGGGCGATAGGAAATTGCACAACTACGACCACCTTCGTTGCAAAACTACGATCAATACTATTGCAATACATCGACTGTAGACGTTGCAGATCGCCAAACGAACTGCCAGATTCACGATCATGGCACGTAACGATCGATCCGTTCCGGACTACGTTCCCCGCGTTGCGGACCCCGAGCTGGCCCGGCGTCTCGCTTCGGCGGGCGCTGTCGTCATCGAGGGCCCCCGCGTCTGCGGCAAGACGACGACCGCCCGGCAGGCCGCATCGAGCGAAGTGCTCATGGATGCGGACCCATCCGTGTCCGAGGCGATGGCGGTGGACCCTCGGCTCCTTCTGGAGGGCTCCACACCCCGGTTGATCGACGAGTGGCAGGTGGAACCCAACATCTGGAACTACATCCGCCGGGCCGTGGATGACCGCCCCGGCAAAGGGCACTTCATTCTCACGGGATCGGCCGTCCCCCCCGACGACATCACGCGGCACACGGGTGCCGGGCGGATGAGCCGACTCCGGCTCCGCCCCATGTCGCTGTTCGAGTTGGGTCAGGCGAAGGGCCGCGCTCCGCCGGAGCGTGCGGGGGGGCGCGTCTCGCTGAAGCGCCTGCTTGGCGGAGAGCCCGCGCCGAGCCTGAAGCACGACATGTCGCTCACCGAGATCGCGGAACTGCTGTGCGTCGGCGGGTGGCCCGGACACCTCCTGCGACGGTCTGTGGAAGACGCGCTGGAGGCCAACCGGGACTACCTGGACGAGATCTGTCGTACCGATATCCGCCGGGTCGACGGCATCGCGAGAGACCCCGAACGGGTGCGGCGTTTCCTGGACTCCGTCGCGCGAAATACTGCGACGTGCGCCACCGTCGCGACGATGGCCGAGGACGCGGGCGGTTCGGACGTCTCGCTCTCGACCGAGACCGCCTACTCGTACCTGAAGGCGCTCGAACGGCTCATGGTCGTCGAGCATCAGCGGCCGTGGGCGCCGCACCTGCGCTCGCGGTCGCGGATGAGGAACACACCGAAGCGGCACTTCGTCGACCCGTCCCTCGCCGTGGCGGCGCTGGGCGCCGAACCGGCACACCTCCTGCGCGACCTTCAATGGATGGGGTTCCTCTTCGAGTCCATGGCCGTCCGGGATTTGCGCGTCTACGCACAGGCCACGCGCGCGTCCGTCCACCACTACCGCGACAACACCGATCTCGAGGTCGACGCGATCGTGGACGCAGGACCTGAGAGGTGGGCGGCTTTCGAGATCAAGCTTGGCGCCGGAAGGATCGAGGAGGCGGCGCAGACTCTCCGCAAGTTCGCGGACCGGGTCGATACGGAACGCACCGGCAAACCGGCGGCGCTCGGCGTGATTACGGGAAGTCGCTACGGTTACTGCCGGCCGGATGGCGTGAGCGTCATCCCCATCGGCGCGCTCGGACCCTGATCGGGCCGGGGCGGTTGGCGCCCCGGCCCGTCAAGGCTGCCGGGTCAGGAGCTGGCGTCGTCGGAGACGGCGCGCGTGTCGCCGTCGTCGTGCGTTCCGAAGCGCTCGAACCAGCTGCGCAGGAAGAGTTGCGTGCGCAGGAAGTTCGACGGCGTGCTGCTCGTGCCGTGCCACTCGTTGCGGAAGCGGATCATCGCCGTCGGCACCCGCTCCATCTTGAGCGCCTGGTAGTACTCCTCCGTCTGCGGCATCGGCGTCCGCAGATCCATCTCTCCCGTCATGAGCATGGTCGGCGTCGTCACGTTGCCCACGTACATGAGCGGCGAGCGGCGCAGGTGCTCCGAGGGATCGTCCCACGGGAAGTGCTCGAAGTTGCGGTACCAGCCGGGCCCGTCCGTCGTTCCCACAAACGAGAGCCAGTTCGTGACCGGGCAGTTCGCCGAGGCGGCCCGGAAGCGGTCCGTGTGGCCGACGACCCAGGACGTCAGGACGCCGCCGCCGGAGCAGCCGTACACGAACATGTTGTCCTCGTCGATGTAGCCGCGGTCCACGACCTCGTCGACGCCCGCCATCAGGTCGTCGAAGTCCTTCGACGGATAGGCGTTCTTGATCGCGTTCCCGAAGTCCGTCCCGTACCCGGAGCTGCCGCGCGGGTTGGTGTAGACGACGACGTAGCCGTTCGCGGCGTGCTCCTGCCAGCCGAAGTTGAACCCGGTGTTGTACATCCCGTGCGGTCCGCCGTGGATCGACAGGATGAGCGGGTACTTCTTCGACGGGTCGAAGTCGGGCGGCTTCACGATCCAGCCCTGGATGTCCCAGTCATCGACCGACTTGTACCAGATCTCCTCGACCTCGCCCAGCGTGACCCCGGCCAGCACGTCGTCGTTCACGTGCGTGAGCTGCATGAGGTTGCCGCCGTCGTCGAGATCGAAGGAGACGACGTCGCCGGGACCGTGCGGCTCGGTCAGCGTGCCCATCGCCTTCCCGTCCTCCGTGAAGGAGCTGAGGCTCAGGAGGTGGTTGCCGCTCGTGACCTGGGTCACGCCCCCGTCCACGGACGCGAAGTGCAGGTTGCGCGTGCCCTCGCGGTTCACGTTGAAGTAGACGCCGCTCCCGTCCGGCGCCCACATGAGCTGCGGGCTCCCCCGCATGCCGCGGTCGAAGTCGCCGGAGATCTGACGGATGCCCGAGCCATCCGGGTTCATCACGTAGAGGTGGGAGTTGCGGTACGTGTCGTCGTTCCAGTCCTGCCCCGCGTAGGCGATGAGGCTGCCGTCGGGCGAGGGATAGGCGCCGCCGTCCGGGCCGTGCCGCGTCGTGAGCTGCCGGATCGCGCCCGAGGCGACGTCCACCGCGTAGATCTCGGACTCGCGCCAGTTGTACTCGGAGTCCTCCTCACGCAGCGAGGAGAAGTAGATCTCGCTCCCGTCGGGGCTCCACTGGGGGTTGCCGTGGTTCCACGTGCCGTCGGTGAGCTGGCGCGGCGTGCCGCCGTCGGCCGGCACCACGAAGATGTGCGAGTGGCCCTGGTCGACGTACCCGCGCCGGTCCTGACGATAGTCCATGCGCGTGACGATCTTCGGGCCCTCCGTCCAGCTGGCCCCATCCGGCCGGCTCGGCAGGTCGATCGGCCAGCTCTCCGCGTCCTCCACCAACATGGTGAAGGCGATATGGGTCCCGTCCGGGGACCAGCGCAGGCTGCCGGGCGAGTGCTCCAGCCGCGTGATCTGGGTCGTCGCGCCCTCCGCGTCCATCCAGCGGACCCAGATCTGCGAGCCTTCCGGGTCGCCCGACGCCGTGTAGGCGATGCGCGTGCCGTCCGGAGACCAGATGGCGCCCGACCCGTCGATCAGCTCCCGCTTGCGGGTGCCGTCGGCGTTCATGATGTAAAGCGTGGACTCCCACCGGTCGTTCATCTGGTCGATCCAGCCGCGCGTGTACACGACGTGCTGGCCATCGGGGGAGATCTGGGGATTCGAGACCCGTTCCCAGTCCATGTACATGTCGAGGGAGAGGGTTCTCATCCCGTCGCCGTTCTGGGCCGAGACCGGCACCAGGCCGACGAAGAGGAGAAGAAGCAGGCTCGCGGAAGCGAAGCGGGCGGCGCGATACATGGATACCTCCTGCCGAAAGCGGAATAAGCGCAGACTTGAAACGTACGCCGGACAACGGGCCTCGCGAAACTCCCGCGCTGCGCCGGAAAGGACCGGGCGCTGGCGTGTCCGCCGGGGACCGACGCAGCTTGGAAGCAGCCTGGCGCAGCTTGGAAGCGGCTTGGACGCTGCGTGCGTGAATTCCGTTGGACGAAACTCCGGGAGAGAACCTCATGAATCGGCGAACCCTTTTCTTCGCGGGTCCGGCCCTCGCGGCGGGCCTGGCGCTGGCGGCGCCCCAGGCCGCGGACGGGCAGCAGTTCGGCGGCGCGCTGGCCGTGAGCGGCGACCAGGTGCTGGTCGGCGAAGCGGGCAACGGCACGATGTCCGGCATCGTATGGGTCTACGGCCGGACGGCCTCGGGCTGGGCGGAGACGGGGCAGGTGACGGTGTCCGACCAGGTGCGGGTGCCGGACGGGTTCGGCCGGGCGATCGCCACGCAGGGGGACTGGCTGTGGGCGGGCGCACCGCTCGAGGCGGACGGGGCCGGCGCGGTCTACCTGTTCCGGTCCGACGGGGCGGGCGGCTGGGAGCGGGCGGCACGGCTCGAGGCGCCGGAGGGCGCGCGGGCGTTCGGGAGCGCCATCGCGCTCGCCGAGGGCGTCGCAATTGTGTCATCCCCCGCGGCGGATGACGGACGGGGGGCGGTGTTCTCGTATACGCTGGGTCCCGACGGGTCCGCGTCCGCGGGCATGGCGTTGCGGCGGGCGGAGGGCGTGGCCACCGAGGGGTTCGGCGCGGCGCTGGCCCTCGACGGCGAAACGCTGCTCGTCGGCACGAGGGAGTCCGGCGACGCGGCGCCCGTCGTGTTCGCCTTCGCCCGCGGCGGGTCGGGGTCGTGGATGGCGACCGGGACGCTCGAAGCGCCGGCGCTCCAGGAGCGCAGCGGATTCGGGACCTCGCTTGCCGTGCGCGACGGCTTCGCGCTGGTGGGCGCCCCGACCCTCCGGGAGAGCGGCGGGGCCGTCTTCGCCTTCTCGCGGGGCGCCGAGGGCTGGGCCATGGAGGCGCGCCTCGGCCCGCTCCTGCCCGAACCCAACGCGCAGTTCGGGTCCTCCCTTGGCTTCGACGGCGGTGACATCCTCATCGGAGCTGCGGGCAGCGGCATGGGCGCCGGCACCCTGTACGCGTACCGGCGCGATGCCGAAGGGCAGTGGCGCGAGGCTTCCATCCTTCTGCGCTCTCCGCTCGGCGAGCGCTCCGGCTTCGCCGGCGCGGCGGCACAATCCGGCGGCCACCTCGTCGTCGGCGCGACGGGGATGGATTCCGGCGCCGGCGCCGCCGTCGTCTACGAACGGTCCGCCGCCGGCTCCTGGGAGGAGGGCGGCACGCTCGTCAACGACTACCGCGGCTTCCCCGCCCTCGCCGGCGAGGAGATCGAGTGCACCGAGGGCCAGGCGGATGTCTTCGAGTGCCGGGACGTGAACATCACCGCCTTCATGCCGATCAAGGATCTCGGCGGCACCCGCGCCACGCGCGTCAACGACATCTGGGGCTGGACCGACCCCGAGACCGGCCGCGAAATCGCGATCGTCGGGCGTACGGACGGCACCTCGTTCGTCGACGTCAGCGACCCGTACCACCCGCGCTTCCTCGGCGACCTGCCCGCCACGGAGGGCTCGCGGCACATGATCTGGCGCGACATCAAGGTGTATCGCGACCACGCCTACATCGTCGCGGACGCGGCGCTGGAGCACGGCGTGCAGGTGTTCGACCTGCGGCAACTGCGCGACGTGGGCGCGGAACCCGTGACGTTCGAGGAGACGTTCCTCTACGACGGGATCCACTCCGCCCACAACATCGTCATCAACGAGGAGACCGGCTTCGCCTACGCCGTCGGGAACAGCGGCGGCGGCGAGACCTGCGGCGGCGGCCTCCACATGATCGATCTCGAGGATCCGGCCCAACCCGTCTTCGCGGGCTGCTTCGCGCAGGAGGGGACGGGACGCCGGGGCACGGGCTACGTGCACGACGCGCAGTGCGTCACCTACCGCGGCCCGGACGCCGAGCACGTGGGCAAGGAGATCTGCCTCGGCTCGAACGAGACGGCGTTCAACATCGCGGATGTGAGCGACAAGGACGCGCCAGTCGGCCTCGCCACGATCGACTATCCGAACGTCGCCTACGCGCACCAGGGCTGGCTGACCGACGACCACCGCTACTTCTACATGAACGACGAGGGAGACGAGCCCCAGGGTCTCGTGGAGGGGACGCGCACGCTGGTGTGGGACGTGACGGACCTCGACGATCCGATCCTCGTCACCGAGTACATCGCGGAGACGACCGCCACCGACCACAACCTCTACATCGTCGGCGACATCATGTACCAGTCGAACTATTCGGCCGGATTCCGCGTGCTCGACATCTCGGACCCGGAGAACCCGGTCGAGATCGGCTTCTTCGACACCTCGCCCTACCAGGGCGGCGCGTCGTGGAGCAACTACCCCTACTTCGCGAGCGGCACGATCGCGGTGACGGGGACCGGGGACGGGCTCTTCCTGCTCAAGAACATGGCGAGACCGCGCCTCGTGCCGTGAGCGACGCGGCGCGGCCCGCCGACCCGAACCCCGAGGGCCCCATCGTCCTCTTCGACGGCGTCTGCAACCTGTGTGCGGGCGCCGTCCGTTTCATCATCCGCCGGGACCGCCGCGGCCGCCACGGCCGCTTCCGCTTCGCCGCGCTCCAGTCCGACGCGGGACGCCGGATCCTCGCGGCGACGGGGGTCGAGACACCCGGACCCGGCGAGCCGCTACCGGAAGCTGAAGAACCGCCCGCATCCCTGATTCTCGTGGCGGACGGACGCACCCACGCGCGAAGCGGCGCGGCGCTTCGCATCGCGGCGGGGCTCGACGCGGGGTGGCCGCTGCTCGCGGTCTTCCTGGTCGTCCCCGCCCCGCTGCGCGACTGGGCCTACCGCGTCGTAGCCCGGAACCGCTACCGCTGGTTCGGGAAGGAGACGGCCTGCGAACTGCCCCGGAACGAGGAGAGCTGGCGGTTCATCGACACCGCCGGGCCCGCGCCCTGACCTCTACGTGCCGGCGCGTTCGTGGACGACGCGGCCGCCGACGATCGTGTACAGCGCCTCCGCCTCGAGCAGCCGCGCGGGATCGTTCCGGCCGACCTCGATCAGGTCCACGTCGAACACAGCGATGTCCGCGAGCTTGCCGGGCGTGAGCGTGCCCTTGATGTCCTCCTCGAACGAGGCCCAGGCCGGGTTCCGGGTGTAGGCCTCGATCGCCTCCTCGATCGTGAGCCGCTGCTCCGGGAACCAGCCCTCGGCCGGCTCGCCGCTGAGCGTCTGCCGGCTCACCGCCGCGTACAGCCCGTACCGCGGATGGAGGAAGTAGCGGGCGGCGTTCGTCCCGGGACTGTCGCTCCCGAACACGAGCACCGCCCCCGCGTCCTTGAGAGAGCGGAACGCGTACGCGCCGCGGGATCGCCCGCCGATCCTCTCCTCCATCCACCGCATGTCGTCCGAGATGTGGTACGGGTTCACCTCCGCCACGAGGTTGAGTTCGCCGAAACGGTGGAAATCCGCCTCCTCCACCACCTGGGCGTGGATCATCCGCCACCGGTGATCCGCTTCGATCATGTCCTGCTCGCTCAACACCGCCTCGAACAGGTCGAGCAGGATCTTCACCGCCTTGTCGCCGATGGCGTGGATGTGGGGCGGGAGGCCCGTGGGCACCGCCTCCTCCAGGAGCCGCTGAAGGTTCCCCTCCGGGAACTCGGCGTAGTTCTGGCCGCGTGTCAGGGAGAGGGCGAGGCCGTCGATACCCTCGGGAAGCATGATCTGGCGCACGATCCCGAAGTTGCCCGGCGCGTGGTCGTACTGCTCGTAGAACATCGCGCTGGAGCCGCCCATGATCCCGTCGACCCAGGCCTTGTAGCCGATGAAGCGGAGCCAGTCGTCGCCGAAGCCGCGGGTGATCCCGAGCCCGCCGGTGTGGGTCACGTTGTCGAGCGATGGACGGATGTTGATGCGGGCGGTCAGCTCGCCGCGGGCGTGCAGTTCCTGGTAGGCGCGGAACTGCTCGGAGGAGGTGATGTCCTGGATCGTGGTGACGCCGCCCTCGCGGGCCTCCTGGAGCACGGCGCGGACCTCGGTGAGGCGCTGCTCGAACGACTTGGGCGTGATGGCGGCCCGGACGAGGTCGACGGCGGAGCCCGTGAGGATGCCCGTGACCCGGCCGTCCTCGTCCTTCGCGATCATGCCGCCGGGTGGCGACGGCGTGGCGTCCGTGATGCCCGCCATGTCGAGCGCGAGGCTGTTCGCGAGGTACACGAAACGGTCGAAGCGGTTCACGAGGACGGGGTGATTCGGGGTCACGTCGTCGATGAGGTCGCGGTGCGGCGTGAACGGCCCGCCGGCACTCTCGGCGCCGCCCTCCGCGTCGCCGCCCTCCCCTTCGCGGCCGGTCGATCCCACCTCCCACTCCTCGTAGGCGCCCCAGTCGCCGCGCGTGATCCAACTGCCGGGCGCCAGGCGCTCGGCCGCGCGCGCGATTTCCTCGCGGAAGCCGTCCGGTTCGTGCACCTCGAGCAGGTTCACGCCCACGATCAGGGCCCCGGTGCTCTCGACGTGCACGTGGCCATCGTTGAAGCCGGGCGATACGAAGGCGCCGTCCAGATCGATGACGCGCGTGTCCCGTCCCACGAGCGCCTCCGCCTCCGCGTTCGACCCGACGACGGCGATACGCTCGCCGCGGACCGCGATCGCCTCGACGGCGGGCCGCGCCTCGTCGAGCGTGTACACATCTCCATTCAGGAGGACGAGATCCGCCGGCTCGTCCGGACTGCTCCCTCCGCAGGCCGCCGTCAGCGCGACGGCCGCGATCACCCATCTCTTCATCGTTGTCCTCGAACTCTCTCCCAGACGAGGGTGCCCACGGCGCCTCCGCCGCGCGCGGGGTCCGGTTCGGTGCTCAGAATCAGCCGGTCTGGTCCGTCGAAGGTGAACGAGCGCGGCCGGTCCGAGCCCACCCAGCTCGGTAGCAGCGCGCCCTCCACGTGGTGCGTGACGACACCCGCCTCCATGTCGACGCTGTAGTCCCCGTAGTAGGAGAAGAAGCCGCCCAGGATCGCGTCGCGCATCTCCTGGCCGGTGGCCTCCGCGGCATCGGGAAGTTCCCGCCCCACCTGCATCAGCTGCGCGGACATGCGGCCGTCGGCCGTGTAGGCGATCTGGCCGGCGGGATTCCCGTCGTAGGGAAGCGTCACCTCGCCCGCGGCGGTGCGGCTCTCCCACGAGGCGAGCGACCACGCCCCGACGAAGGGGTCTTCCGCTTCGGCGGCGGGCTCCGGGGCACAGCCCGCGGCGAAGGCCAGGGTCAGCGCGCAGCAGACGCGGCGCACTCGGGGATGGGTCGCAGACATTCGCACCTCCGCTTCGCTGGGCCGCGCGCGTCTTCAGCGGTCTGGCGGCCCGTGGCTGCCAGGGACGATAGGTCCAATCCCGGCGCCTTTCCACTGCGGCTTTTTCCCGCACCGGTTTTGCCACGTTCCCGCGGGAACGTCTGGAGCTTCGCCCGCACACGGATCGCCGACCCTCTCGGCAGGGCGCGATGTCCGGTGTACCTTCCGGGTCCGGCCCGAAGGCACGGGCGTGAAGCGGTGGTCCCTGAACGGGGGAACACGACACTAGTGTCCGATCGCGAACCGATGGCCGACGACGGATTGAATCCGGAGGACTTCACCCTCCCGTCGCTCCGGCCGCGCGATCTGTTCGCTCACTTCGGCCCCGGGCTGATCCTCATGATGACGGGGATCGGAACGAGTCATGTCGTGACCGCGCCCACCGCCGGGGGCCGGTTCGCCTACGCCCTCCTCTGGTGTCTGCCCGTCGCCTACGTGTTCAAGTACTACGGGTTCGAGATGGCCTTCCGGTTCACGAACGCCACCGGGAAGAGCCTCCTCGAGGCGTATGCCACGGCACGCTGGAAGTGGCCGCTCTGGTACGTGATGGCGACGACGCTCATCCAGTGCGCGATCGGCCAGGCCGGGCGTCTGATCGCGGCGGCCGCCGTGCTCTACTACCTGTTCAGCGAATACCTGGGTCTTCCCGTCCCGCTCGAAGCGTACGCGGCGCTGCTCGGCGTGCTCTCCGTCGCCATCATCCTCCGGGGCAGCTACAAGGCCGTCGAGAACACGACGAAGGCGCTCGCGGGCGTCCTCGTCCTCTCGTCGGTCGCCGTCTACATCGTCCAGCCGGCGCCGCTCGCCGAGATGGGGAACTTTTTCCTCTTCGAGATCCCGGACGGGTCGTGGCTCGTGATCGCGGGCTTCCTCGGCCTCCTGCCCACCGGCATCGACGTCTCGCTGCAGGCGTCGGAGTGGGGGAAGGCGAAGCGCGCGGGCATGAGCAAGGTCCGGCCCCACCTCGAGGCGACCGGCGTCGCGCCCCGCTTCGATCCCTTCACCTCGCCCGCCTCCGACCTCGCGGTCGACACCGCGCGGCTCTCCCCGCACGCGCGGGAGTACTGCCGGCGCTGGTTCCGGATCGGGCTGTGGGACTTCCGGACCGGCCACGTCGTCTCCTTCGTGCTCGCGGCGATCTTCGTCCTCCTCGCCGCGGTGTGGCTCTACCCGAGTCCGATCGAGGGGCGCGCCGTCATGGGAGAGATCGCGGGCATCTTCACGCTCAGCGTGGGGCCGGGGATGATGATGATCTTCATGCTCGGCGCGCTCGCGGCCACGTATTCCACCGCCTTCAACTACTTCGACGGATGGCCCCGCATCGTCGGCGCCTGCTGCCGGAACCTCTTCCGCACGACGGCGCGCCTGAACGGGATATCGCCCGAGGATCGGGCGGATCTCGAACGGCGGCGGACCTGGAACTCCGAGTACAACATCTACCGGATGACGATGTTCTACTCGCTCATCGCCTCGGTCCTCTACATCACGTTCGACCCGCGCCCCGTATTCCTCGTGCTCGTGGCCTCGGCGCTCGCCTTCTTCGTCGCGCCCGTGATCTACTTCTTCAACCTCTATTTCTGCCTGAAGGTGATCCCGAAGGAGGACGACCTCTTCTACCCGTCGTGGTTCGCCCGATGGTTCGGAGGGTTGAGCCTGCTGATCTTCACCGGCCTGTGCGGCATTCTGATTTTCGCGCGCGTGTTCAGGATTCCCCTGTTCGGCGCGTAGTCCGACGCCAGCTCAACGCGCGCAGGTCAACTCTCGGGCTCGGGCCGCCCGGCCCGCCGTTCATCATCCACCGCCCGTGACATGCCGGTCGCGACGAGTCCGGCGGGCACGGCCACGATCCCCATCCCGCAGATCAATATGATGAAGGTGAAGATTCTGCCGCCCACGGTGACCGGGTAGGCGTCCCCGTACCCCACCGTCGTCAGTGTCACGACCGCCCACCACAGACTGTGGAACACCGACTCGAACTTTTCGGGCTGGGCCTCGTGTTCGAAGTGATGGATGCCGAGAGCCGCGATATACAGCAGCACCAGCGTGGCGAAGAGAAACACCAGCGCTTCGTTCCGCGCGTACTTCACCGCGGTCGCCAGCCTCGTCACGGCCGTGCTGTATCGCGCCATCTCGAAAAGTCGGAATACACGGAGCAACCGCAGTCCGCGAACCGCCCGCAGGTCGATTCCGACAGACAGGAGCGAGAGGTAGAACGGAAGAAACGCGACGAGGTCGACGATGCCGTAGAAGCTGCGGACGTAGGACCATTTGTGCTCGGCCGCGACAATCCGCAGGACGTATTCGATCGTAAAGAGAACGACGATCACGATTTCACAAACGGCGAGCGCGGCCCTCCACGCGGGGGGCAACTGGTGGAGGGTGGAGAGCGACATCGCCACGAGGGAGACGATGATGAGGAAGAAGACACACTTGTCGAACCAGCGGCCGGACCCGGTGTCCGAGCCCTCCACGATGTCGCGTATGGTCATCGGCAGCTCTTCCGCTATCCGCGCAATCGCTGCACGAACCACCAGTAGTGCCCCTCGAGGTCCCGGGTCTCGTAGCTCCGGTCAGACCAGTAGTCCTCGCCGTAGTCCTGGGTGGCCGGCTCCGTCGTGATCGCGGCGCCGGCCGCGCGCGCCCGCTCGCAGTGCGCGTCCGCGTCGTCCACGTAGACCATGAGCGACTGTGTGTTCGCGCCATCCGCGGCCCGCGGGGATCGGGGGTAGGTCCGGCCGGGCGTGAGCCCGGCCTGTCCGACCATGATGAGGCCGCCGTTCAGCGAGAGCTGGGAATGGACGACCTGCCCCTGTTCGTTCTCGATTCTCTCCCGCACCTCGAACCCGAACGCGTCCGCCAGCCAGTCGATCGCGGCCCCGGCGTCATCGTAGAACACGGCGGGCGTGATCCGCGGCCAGCCGTCCGGTGGGTTCTTCATGAGGGGTACGCGCCGGCGACGCGGGCGCGCTGGCGGACGAGGGCGAGGACCACGTCGATCGTGGGGGTGGGCACGTCGACCATCCGCCCCATCTCCTGGACGGCCGTGACGAGGGCGTCGATCTCCATCGGACGGCCCTTGTCGAGATCCTGCAGCATCGACGTGCGGTGCGCGCCCACGGCCTCGATGCCGTTGATCCGCCGTTCGATGTCGATCGAGAAGCGGGCGCCCAGGGCTTCGGCGACCGCCTGTCCCTCGAGCATCATCGTCTTCGCGACGGCGCGCGTGTCCGGGTCCCGGGCGATGGTGTCCACCGTCTCCTGCGTGAGGGCGCTGATCGGATTGAAGGCGACGTTTCCCCACAGCTTCACCCACATCTCGTTCCGGATCCCCCGAACCGGGGCCCTGAACCCGGCGTCGATCAACGCGCGCGCCAGCCGCCGCACGCGCTCGGTCTTCTCGCCGCCGGGCTCGCCGAGCGTGAATCGGTTGTACTTCAGGTGGCGGATGACGCCGGGTTCGGACACTTCGGTGGCCGCGTACACGACGCAGCCGATCACGCGCTCCGGGCCGATCCCGTCCCACTGCACCCCGCCGGGGTCGAGGCTTTCGAGGCGACGGTCCCGCCACGGTCCGTCGAGCCGGTAGAAGTACCACCACGGGAGGCCGTTCGTCGCCGTGACGACCGCCGTGTCGGGCCCGAGCAGGGGCTGCATCGGCTCCACGATCCAGGGGACGGAATGCGCCTTGAGGGTGATGATCACGTAGTCCTGAGGTCCCACCTCCGCCGGGTCGTCCGTGCAACGGGGGTGGGCGACGCGCTCCTCGCCGTCGATCAGGAGGCGGACGCCGCGCTCCTGCATCGCCTTCAGGTGGGGGCCGCGCGCGATGAGCGTGACGTCCCGCCCCGCGAGCGCGAGTTGCGCGCCGAGGTATCCCCCGATCGCGCCTGCCCCGTAGATGCAGATCCGCATCAGAGGGCCATCCGGCTCCCGTGGGCCGCGCGGTTCACGTCAGGCCCAGCTTCTCGGCCATGCCGATGCGCTGGATCTTGCCGGTCGGGCCCTTGGGGATGTCGTCCATGAGGAGGATCTTGCGCGGGACCTTGAAGTCGGCGAGGCGCTCCGCCGCGAACGCCTGAAGTTCGCGGGGCGTCGCCTCCATCCCGTGGCGGAGCACCGCGGCCGCCGCGATCTCCTCGCCCAGCTTCGGGTGCGGCATCGCGAACGCCACGACCTGGCGCACGGCCGGGTGGTCGAGGATCGCCTCGTCGATCTCGCGCGGCGAGATCTTCTCTCCCCCGCGGTTGATGATCTCCTTCAGGCGCCCCGTGATCGTGACGTAGCCCTCGTCGTCCATGACGCCCTGGTCCCCCGTCCGGAACCAGCCGTTGGTGAAGGCTTCGGCGTTCGCTTCGGGGTTGTTCTCGTAACCGTCGCTGACGTTGGGGCCGCGGATGACGATCTCGCCGATGTCGCCCGCCGGCAGGAGCTGCGGGCCCGATTCGTCCATGACCGAGACCTCGGGGCCGGCGGCGATCCCCACCGTCCCGGGCTTGCGCACCGCGGGCGGGAGCGGGTTGCACGTCATCTGGTGCGCCGCCTCGGTCATCGCGTAGGCCTCGACCGCGGGGGCGCCGAACGCCTCTTCGAGTTCCGCCATCACCTGCGGCGGAAGGGCGGCGGAGGCGGAACGGATGAAGCGCAGCGGGTGCCGCTCGATCACGTCGCGGTTGCGCGCGGCGCGCGCCAGGATCGCCTGGTGCATGGTTGGGACGGCGGTGTAGAAGGTGGGCCGCGCCTCGTCGAGCCACCCGAAGAAGCGGAGGGCGTTGAAGCCGGGGGTGCAGAAGATCGATCCGCCCACGCCGAGCGGGGCGAGGACCGCCGCGATGAGCCCGTGAATGTGGAACAGCGGCATCACGTTCAGGCAGCGGTCGTCGGCCGTGAGCCGCAGGGTGTGCCGAACGTTGACCGCGGAGGCGCACACGTTCCGGTGTGAGAGCGGCACGATCTTGGGTCGGGATGTCGTCCCCGAGGTGTGGAGGATGAGCGCGATGTCCTCCGGTTCGGCCAGGCCTCCCCGAACGCCGCCCGCCGCCGAACTCCCGTTCGCGGGGCCCGCGCCGGATACGTCCTCCCCGGCTCCCTCCGGCACGAGTTCGAATTCGCCCGCCGGAGCCTCCGGGCCCACGTGCAGTTCCAGCACCGGGATCCCGTGGCGGGCGGCCGCGGCGCGCGCCGGGGAGTCGCTTCCCGCTTCGACGACGAGCGTCTTCGCGCTGAGATCCGAGAGGTAGAACTCATGTTCGGGCTGCCGGTAAGCCGGGTTCAGGGGGGCTGCCGTAGCCGCGCACGCGACGGAGACGAAGGCGGAGGCCATTTCGGGTCCGTTCGGGAGCACGATGGCCACGCGATCGTCCCGACCGATCCCGAAGCCGTTCAGCGCGGCGACGGTGCGCTCGACCTGGCGGCGGAGGCCGTCGAAGTGCAGCGGCTCTCGGCCGGGGGCGGCGATGGCGGGACTCCCCCCCGAACCGCCCGCAAGCAGTTCCCGAATGGTCAGCAGGAGACGCAGCGGCGGTTGTTCTTCGCCCCGAGGCTCTCGAGGAGGGCGATCGTCTCCGGGAACGGCTGCACGCGCTGGACCGGCCCATTGGCCAGGTCGACGGTCGTCTGGCCGTTGCGGGCCACGAGCGTCACGTCGGCGCCCTGCTCGACGAGATAGAGGATCATCTCGTTGTCGCCGCGCGAGGCGGCGTGGTGGGCGGGCGTGTAGCCGTTGTGGTCGCGCGCGTTCACGTCGGCGCCGAGTTCCTCGACGAGGAACTTCATCGCCGGCAGCCAGGCGTCCGGCACGTGGCGGTGCGAGTTGCCCGCGAAGCCCTGCCCGTAGCCGACGCCGGCCGCCGCATGGATGGGGTGGACGGCGGGCCCCCCGACGGGGATCGGGTCGAGGCCGGAGTGATCGATGTCGTCTCCGCCTCGGCCGTAGCGCCGCGCCGGAACCTTCGCGGTCGGCGTCGCGGGATCGGCTCCGTACTCGAGGAGCAGCTTCATGGCGTCGATGTCGAGCGCGTGCGCGGCGCGCCAGAAGGGCGTGGCGCCGGTGCGGTCGACGCCGAGGAGATCCCGGTTGTACGTCGTGAACCAGAGCGACTTCTTCAGGCGCGGGTTCGGGTCGACGCCCGCTTCGAGCAGCGTCCGCATCACGTCGAGGTACGACCACTCCTGCTGGTGCACGTCCGTGGGCTGCGGGTGCCGGGCCTTCGGCGCCCAGTGCATGTTGAGCGCCGCGTACAGCGGGGTCGCGCCGGCGTCGCTCGCGAGGTTGGGGTCGGCGCCCCGCGCGAAGAGTTCCATCGCGAGGTCGAAGTGCCCGTTGATCATCGCGATGAGCAGCGGGGTCGTGCCGTCCGCGGCGCTCCGCTGGTCGATGTCCGCGCCCGCGTCGAGCAAGGTCAGCGCCGCGTCGCGGTGGCCTTCGCGGGCCGCGAGCAGCAGCGCGGTCAGCCCGCCGTGCGTGCCGACGAGGTCGGCGTAGTTGCCGAGGCAGCCGGAGCAGGTGGGCTCCTCGGGGTCCTCGAGCCGCACGGTCTGGAGGCCGGGGCCGGGGCCGGCGGTCGGCCTCGGGGCGGCTTCGCGCGGTGACGGCGCCGGCGGCGCGCGGCCCGCCCGGAGCGCGGCCACGCGGGCATTGCGTTCGCGGCGGTCGAGCTGGTCCCACGCGTCGCGCGCCGCGATGTCGAGCACGTACGCGGTGGCCGAGGCGTCCGCCCCCGCGTCGATGAGGGCGTTCAGGGAGCCGGCCCGGCCCGCCGCCGCGGCGAACATGAGCGGCGTCTGGCCCCATTCGGGCTCCCGGGCGTTCGGATCGGCGCCGTGGCGCACCAGCGCCTCGATTGCACCGGGCGACCCGGCGGCCGCCGCGAAGTGCAGCGCGGTGGCGCCGGTCGACGTCGCGGCGTCGGCGTCGGCTCCCGCTGCCAGCAGCGCTTCGACGAGCGGGGCGTGCGCCGCGCGGCTCGCCACGTGGAGCGGCGTGTGCCCGCCCAGCCGCGTGCCCGCATCGAGCGCCGCGCCCGCCTCGATCAGCACGTCGGCCACGTCGGGCCGGCCCTTCATCGCGGCCCAGTGGAGTGCCGTCATGCCGTCGCCCCGCGCGGCGTTCACGTCCTCGCCCGCGGCAAGCAGCGACCGCACGGCGTCCAGATCGCCGCGCATGGCCGCGTCGGCCACCGGAGCATCCGGCCCGCCCGGCGACCCGACCGGCGCGGCGGCCCCGAGCGCGAGCAGCGCCGCGGCCGCGAAGACGATCGATCGCGCGCGCCGCATCAGTCCGTCGTCTCCGCGAAGGAGAACGTCCCGGTGCTGTTCCCGAAGCTCGTCATGTCGTCCATCCCGAGCCGGTGCATGAGGCTCAGCATCACGTTCGCCATCGGCGTCCCGGGCGCGGCCCGCAGGTGCTGGTTGCCTTCCATCCGCCCCTGCGCGCCGCCCACCACGAAGAGCGGGCACCGCTTGTGGTTGTGCACATTCGGGTCCCCCATCGGCGACCCGTAGACGATCATCGTCTTGTCGAGCAGGTGCGTGTCCCCCTCCATCGACGCCTTCAGCCGGTCGAGGAAGTACGGGACGAGCCCGACGTGGTAGCGGTTGATCTGGGCGAAGTCCGTGATGTTGTTCTCGTTGTCGCCGTGGTGCGACGCCGGGTGGAAGCCCCGGTCGATTCCGCTCTCGGGATAGACCCGGCCCGACGCGTCCCGTCCCATCTTGAACGAGAACACGCGCGTCATGTCCGCCTGGAACGCGAGCGCCTGCAGGTCGAACATCAGCTTCACGTGCTCGTCGAACGAATCGGGCACACCCGCCGGCGCCTCCGGCAGATCCCGGTCTTCTCCGGATTCGTTGCGCGCCACCACCCGCTGGATGCGGCGCTCGATCTCCCGCACGTTTTCGAGGTAGCGGTCCATGCGCCGCCGGTCGGACGGATCGAGCCGACCCCTGAGGCTCGCGACTTCACCGGTGAGGAAGTCGAGGATGCTGGCGCTCGAACGCTGCCGCGCCGCACGCGCCTCCGGCGTCCCCCCGGCCCCGAAGAGCTGGTCGAACGCGACGCGCGGATCCCGGATCATCGGGAGCGGCTGCGTCGGCGACGACCAGCTGATCGTGTCCGTGTACACGCAGGCGTACCCATACGCGCAGCCTCCGGCCTGGTCCACGTTCTCGATGCAGAGCTGCATGGACGGGATCGGCGTGTCCTGCCCGAAGCGGTTCGCGTAGAGCTGGTCCAGCGACGGCCCCACGAAGACGTCCGAACTCTCCGTCTGCTTCGGGTGCGCCTGCGTGAGGAACGTGGCGCTCGACCGGAAGTGGTCCCCGCCGATCTCCTTCGGCCGTCTGGCTTCGGCCGGCTCCACGTCGGTGTCGCTGATGATCGTGAGATAGTCCCGGTACGGCTCGAGCGAACTCAGCGCAGTCGGAGACAGGTCGAACCCCCGGCCCGTCGCCGCGGGAGACCAGTAGTTCTGCGCCGCCCCGAACCCGCTGCTCCCCGCCGAACCGTGCACCATCTCGATGCAGACGAGCCGCGTCGGATCCTCGACTTCCCGCGCCCACAGCCGGCCCGCGGGCACCATCGCGTCGAGGAACGGCAGGGCGACGGTCGCCCCCGCGCCCCGGAGGAAGGTCCGGCGAGAGAGGTGTTTCCCCGTGATGAACTCCATCAGTCCTCCTGCGATCCCTGGCTTTCCGCCTCCATGTCGTCGACCACGGCTTCGGTCCCCTTCAGGCGGAATGCCGGGCTGTTGACCACGCCGAGGATGAACGCGGACATGCGGTGGTCCTGTTCGGCGGCCTGCCGCGCGATGGAGCGCACGGTCGGCATGTCGTAGTACTCGACCCGCCGTCCCAGCGCGTAGGCGAGCAGGTTTTCCGTGAACGCGCGCACGAGCGGCACGGGCCGCGCCAGAAGCGCCGCGCGCAGATCCGCCGCGCTCGTCACCGGCGTGCCGTCGTAGAGTTCGCCCTGGGCGTCGATCGGCATCCCGCTGTCCTTGATGCGCCGCGCCCCCGTGCCGTCGAAGTACTCCAGCGCGAGACCGATCGGGTCGATCACGCGGTGGCACGAACGGCAGGCCGGGCTCGCCCGGTGCATCTCCAGCCGCTCCCGCACCGTGAGGAAACGGCCCTCCTCGGCCTCCGGCGTCGCCTCCAGGTCGGAGACGTCCGGCGGGGGCGGAGGCGGAGGCGTTCCCAGCAATACCTCCATCACCCACTTCCCGCGCAGCACCGGCGAGGTCCGGCTCGCGTGCGAGGTGAGGGTGAGGATGCTGCCGTGCCCCAGCACGCCGCGGCGCTCGGGCTCGGCGATCTCGACTCTCCGGAAGTCCGTTCCGGTCACGCCCGGGATGCCGTAGTGCCGCGCGAGCCGCTCGTTCACGAACGTGTAGTCGGCCGTCAGCAGTTCGAGCAGGCTCCGGTCTTCCTGCACGATCGTGTGGAAGAGCAGTTCCGTCTCGCGGTGCATCGCCTCCTTGAGCTGCTGATCGAAGTCCGGATAGAGGCGGACGTCCGGGTTCATGCCCTCGAGGTCCTGCAGCCGGAACCACTGCCCCGCGAACCGCGTGGCCAGGGCCTCGGCGCGCGGATCGCCCAGCATCCGGCGCACCTGCGTCTCGAGCACGTCCGCGTCGGAGAGCCGGCCCTCGGCGGCGGTCGCCAGCAGTTCGTCGTCCGGACCCGTTGCCCAGAGGAAGAAGGAAAGCCGCGAGGCGAGATCGTAGTCGTCCAGCGCGTACACCCCGTCCGCTTCGCGCGCGGGGCGTTCCTCGAAACGGAACACGAAGTGGGGGCTGGCGAGAATCCCCTCCAGCGCGAGCCGAACCCCCTCCTCGAAACCTCCCCCCTCGGCCCCGGCGCGGTACAGATTCATCAGCGCGGCGAGGTTGTCGTCCGTCAGCGGCCGGCGGTAGGCCCTCGTCCCCAGCCGCGAGAGGATCGTCTCCGCGCACGAGGCCTCGTCTTCCGGCGCCGAGGGACGGCACGAGAACACGCGCTCGCGACTCGGCGTGGACGACATCCCCGCCGGAGCGAACGGCCCCGTGACCGCGAGGTCGCGCAGATGCGGCAGCGTCGTGAACCCGTACGCGTCGGTGATGCTCGTGCTCGCGATCGACCAGTCGTGCGGCGACATCAGGTCCTGCGACGGCCCCTCGAAGGTGCGGATGAAGGCGGCCGCCACCCGGTGCGGCCCCGCCTCGATGAAGACGGGATCGGTCCGGAGGTTCACG
Source organism: Gemmatimonadales bacterium (assembly GCA_009840115.1). Taxonomy (GTDB): domain Bacteria; phylum Gemmatimonadota; class Gemmatimonadetes; order Palauibacterales; family Palauibacteraceae; genus Palauibacter; species Palauibacter irciniicola. The sequence continues at coordinate 38,789 of VXOJ01000021.1, forward strand.
CCGTCGGGATCGGAGACGTGCATCCAGCGGTCGATGTCGAGGAGCGCGACCCGCTCGCCGTCGATCGAGATCTCGATCCGCTCGGGCTCGTCGGTCGTGTGCAGCGCGCCTTTGCCGTTGCCGAACAGGGCCCCGGTCGTCTCGTGATGGAAGGAGACGCGGAAGGCGTACTCCCCGTCGGCCGGGAAGTTGTGGTCCACCGCGACGCCGCCCCGGCTCCCGTATGGCGTGCCCTCGACGTGCTCCGCCTGGGAGGTCCATCGCGACACTCGGAACGTGGCCTCGCTCGGCGTGACTTCCGGGTCGCCGATCGCGAGCCGGCTGATCTCGCTCGCCGCGCGCAGATACCCGTCCATGAGCGTCGGGGAGAGCAGCTGAACGTCGGCGATGTTGTCGAAGTTCGCGCTCTTCGTATCGAGCGGCAGATAGTCGCCGGCGTCGATGTCCAGGTCGAGGAGGTCGTAGATGGAGCGCGAGTACTCGGCCCGGTTCAGCCGCTGGAAGGTCCGCCGTCCCGGATTCGGGTTCGCCTCCCAGGCCGCGTCGAGGCGCGACTCGAGGACGGCGGCCAGCGTCCGCAGGCTGTCAGGGCTCGGGCGGCGCACGCCGACGGGCGGCATCATCCCGGCCCGCAGCTTCCGTACCATCCGCTCCGCGATCACGGCATTGTCGGCGGCCGAGGCCGCCTCGAAGGTCTCGAGCGACATGCCCCCGCTGACGCGTCGGGGGTTGTGGCAGCGGCGGCAGGTCTCCGCCACCACGCCCTGTGCCACTTCGACAGAGAGCGTGTCGACGGCGGGGGCCGGTGTCGGCGCGGTCAGCGGTGCGATCGGCTGCGGCCAACTGGCCGGGGGATGCCCGGCGCCCCGCGCCCCGCCGGCCTCCTGACCGACGGCTGGACTCGGGAGAACGCCCGCTGCAACCAGCAGCAGAAGCGATGTTCGCATTGCCGAAGCCTCTTCCGGGCAACCGCGTCGCGCCCCGCGGGGCGCAAGAATACACCAACTGGAAAATGTACCATCGACGCAGATCGCCCGGCCAGCCGGGCCCTTGTCCTACCCTGCCTACATGGCCCGCTCGGCCATTGGCTTCGTCGGTCCGTCGGCGGCCCAACTCCGGCCGCGGAGCCAGAGAGCGGCGGCCGCGAAGGCGAATGAAGCGGACCACAACCAGTAGCCGGCCCCCGGATATTGGAACGCGAGGGCAGCTTCCTCGTACGGGAACGGTGCCGGACTGAAGACGCGAAACATGCCCAGTCCCAGGTACAGCACGCCCATGCCTACGAGGCCCCTCCGGAGCCACCGCCGGTCCGGTCGCCGAGAGCCCAGCAGCGCCGGCAGGGTCATGAGCAGCGGCAAGTTCGGGAGTAGCACCGCGGCGCCGATCGACACGGCCAGAACGACGTCCGTCATCCCCATCGTGATCAGCGCCGAAAGGAACTCGTACGTGCGTTGTGGTCCGACGAAGGCCATGAGGGCAGGGTCAACCGATCCGGCTTCAACCCAGACTGTCCGCGAGAGTGGCAGAAGGAACGAGACCGCGAACATCGCCCACGCAGCCACCAGCACGGGCCGCCATCTGCGCCGTCCGGCCCTGGCGAACTCCTTCGAAAGCGCGGCCGCTTCACCCAGCTCGTCGCAGACGGCGTTGAAGACTCGAGCCGGCGGTCGCTCGGGCGTCACTGCGAGTTCCAACTCGAAGCGAGCACGGAGGTGGTCCGACAGCTCATCGACTTCGCGCGGAGAAAGTGAAGAACTGCGCTCCACTTTCCTGCGCCACCTCATGAGTTCGGTCTCAAGCTCAAACATCGCTGTCTCCCGGGGGACGTTCGGATCGGGCGCGTCGGAGTCAAGTCAGGCGTGCGACGTCTCCAACCTTACGGACGCCCAACGGCGTTGGCCTAGCAGGAGTGCCCCGGCCACCAGCACGTGTGCCGCGGACCACACCCAATACCCAAGGCCGAGGGTCGTTCCGTCGAAGAAACCATAAACCCCTAATCCGAGAGCAACGGCGCCAAACGTGCCGACGGCCCATGCGAGCCATCTCACCCTCGGCTGCCGCGATTTGAGGAGGGTCAGGAATGTCACGACCATCGGCAGATTGGGGATCAGAGGGGCGAGCCAGCCGTCCATGATCGCGTGTCCAAACCACTCGTATGCGGGCGCTGTCCAGACAATGCCGGACGGAAGTGGTTCCAGTCCCAGCGCTGGGAAGATCGGAAGGAAGAAAGAAATCACGTACACCGCCCACCCCGCGAGAAGCAGATGCCGCCAGCGATACCGTCCAGCCTTGACGAATTCTCTCGCCATTGCCCGCGGCTCGCCGAGTGCGTCCACGGCGGTGGCGAACGCATTGGCGGGGGGCACCCCCGGGCTCAGCTCAAGTTCGAGATCGACGCGGGCGCGGAGGTGGTCCTCGAGTTCATCAAGCTCGCGTGCCGACAGCGACGATCCTCGCTCAAGCCTTGTCCGCCAGTGCCGGACTTCCGTGTCCAGTTCAAACACGACTACGCCGACCTAAGCGAGCGTCTTCTTCGGGCGGGCGGATGCCCAGCCGCGGCGGCGGAGCCACAGGGCGGCCGAGGCGAGTACGAACGAGGCGGACCATACCCAATAGCCGGGACGCAACGCGGCCAGCGCATCAGGACCGTCCGAGATTATCGCGGCCGCGCCGAGTCCGAGAGCCGACAAACCGATGACTCCGAGGACTCCCGCGAGCCACGTGCCCTTTAGTCGAGGCTTGCGCCAAATGAGAGGCAGCATCAGGAGCATCGGCAGGTTCAGGGGCAGCAGCTCGATGTCGGCAAGCAACTCGTACCCGCGCGGTACCCAGGCTTCGAAGCCCCACGACGCCGGAAGCAGTTGTATGTGTAGCACGGGCAGCAGTATCGAAGCCGCGTAGAGGGCCATGGCACCGGCAAGCAGAGGCTTCCAGCGGGGTCGCCCGGCCCGGGCGAACTCCCTGGAGAGCGCCTTCGGTTCACCGAGGTCTCGCCGGGCGATCGCGAAGGCTTCCGTCGGGGCCAGGGCGGCGTCCAACTCCAGTTCCAGGTCGACTCGGGCGCGCAGGTGATCTTCGAGTTCATCCAGTTCGCGAGGAGAGAGCGACGATCTGCGATCCAGTGCGTTCCGCCACCGTCGGATTTCATGCTCGAACTCAAACATGGCTGCCTCCCCAGGACATCTGAAGGGCGCCGTACACGGCCCGCCAACTCTCCCGATCGGTTGAGAGCTGTCGCTTCCCGCGGCCCGTCAACCGGTAGTACTTGCGACGCCGTCCCGCGTCGGTGAGTTGCCAGCGGCCCTTGATGAGTCCGTCACGCTCCAGCCGGTGCAGGACGGGGTAGAGCATGCCGTCGGACCACTCGAGTTCACCCCCGGAGAGCAACTGGACCTGCTTGAGGATCTCGTACCCGTACGTCTCGCCGCCCGACAGGATGGAGAGCACCATCGGGCGCGATGACGCGGCCACCAACTCCTTGTAAACCGGCTTCTTCATCCGGAGACCCCTGTGCCGGAGACCTGATACCATGAGACACAATGTACCTTGTACTACAAGGTGTAAGTAAGGATGGTTTCACGCAAGGGCACTTCGCGCGCGGGGTCTTGAACGGACGTTCCCGCGGGAACGTCCGGGGGGGGCCGTCAGCGCGTCGGGAGCGGGATGGACGCCACGGACGGGCGATCGAACTCGTCCCGGGACACGCCCCAGATCCGGGAGGGGGTGAAGCGAAGCGCGTCGAAGCGGTCGGGGAGTCGCACGTCGCGCGCGGCGCCATCGGGCTCGATACGCAGCCACATGGGCCCGCCGCTCAGGCCGCCCGCGTCGAGATCCATGGGACGCAGCCACATCGTCCCATCTTCGCTGCAGCGGAAGTCCACGTAACGCGGGAGGTAGCTCGCGAGTTCGCGCGGGGTCCCCTGCACCATGTCCGCCATCTGACGTACGAGCCTGAGGCTGTCCTCCGGGGTAAGCCGGGTCGTGACATCTCCCGTCACCTCGGCCTGCCGGAGCGCGAACACCGCTCCTGCGAACTGTCGCGGCGTGACCTCGGTGAAGGGCACGGGCGGAAGGTCGATGGGATCCACCTCGGCGCCGGATCCGTCGAACCCGCGCAGTTGGTTCCGGACCCGGTCGTGCACGCGCACGAGGCTCTCGCCGCAGGAGGCCCACAGTCGGTACCACAGGGGAAGACCGCCGTCGCTCTGGATGAAGTCTCCGGACGGATCCTCCAGGGCGTCGCCGAGCGCCACGAGGGTTCGCGCCCCGCCCGTCTCCGGATCCACGGCGACCAGGTCCGCTCCCAGGAGACCGTAACGGAACTGCAGCACGCCCCCGTCCATCGTCGCGGTCGAGTGGGGCACGACGATCTCGCGGCCAAGCCGTGCGGTCCGCACGGACGAATCCAGCATGCTCATGCCGCTCCGCACGCTGCCTCGGGGAACCGACGTGGACAGAAGGGAGAACTCCTCCCGGCCGGCGTCGGGTCGCGAGATCCGTATCAGCGCATGGTGCAGGAGGTCGAGGACCCATGCCTCGCCCGCCCAGCCTCCCGCGACGAAGGCCGAGGGCATCGGAAACTCGTCAGGTCCCCCGCCGGGCGATCCGTGGGCGCCGAGGGATTCGCCATCCGCCCCGAATCCCACGAAGTACGGCTCCTGCGAATTCAGCACCCAGACCGAGCCGTCGGCCAGAACTTCGAGGTCCCGAACCACCGCGAGGGAGTCGGACGTGCCCAGCACCTCGATGGCCGACGCCGATAGCTCAACCGCGGGCGACGACGGATCGCCGTCGGCGTCTGCGCCGTCTGTGTCTCCGCCGTCAGCGCATGCGACGAACGCCGTTCCGGACAGCAATGCCGCAGCGCACCGACACGCCCGGGTGATCGGCCTCAGCCGAGCCAGCTCAAACATACCGTGCTCTCCTTGTCTCCGAGCGGGTGGAGGCCCACGCGCGGCCGCGAAGCAGGAGGGCTGCCGCCACGAGCACATGCGCCGCGGACCATGCCCAGTACCCGAGGCCGAGATAGGGAAGAACCGTGATCTCACCAGCGGTGGTGACGGCTGATCCATCCAGGAGGCTGGCCACGCCGAATCCGAGGGCCGAGACGCCAAACGCGCCGATGGTCCAGGTGAGCCATCGCGCTCTCGACCGCCATGAATACAGGAGGGCCGGCAAGGTCATGGCCATGGCCAGATTGGGGATCAGAGGGAGAATCCATCCGTCCACGATCGCACGGTGCAACCACTCGTGAGCGGGGGCCGACCACGGCACTTCATTGTACGCGATTTGAAGTGCCGCGGGCCCGGCAATCGGCAGAAAAAGCGACACTCCCTACATCGCACATCCCGCCAGCAGGAGATATCGCCACCAAGGCCGGCCGGCCCTGGTGAACTCCCTGGCGAGCGCCGCCGGCGCGCCGAGACCCTCGCGAGCGATCACCAGCGCCGGGTAGGGAGTGAGCGCCGGGTTCAGTTCCAACTCCAGGTCGACGCGCGCACGCAGGTGATCCTCGAGTTCGTCCAGTTCGCGGGGTGAGAGAGACGTTCTGCGTTCGAGACGCCTGCGCCAACTCGCGACCCCGGTGTCCAGCTCAAACACGGCTCTTCATTCGAACCCCAATTTCGATGACCCATACCACGAAGTACAATGTACCTTGAGATACAAGGTATAGGTATCGGAGAATCCGGCAAGGGCTTCCTGCCGGTCAGGGGCAACCGGACTGTCGCCTTTGTTCAGAGACCGGGGTCGACCAGGACCTTGCCGAGTGGGCCGGACTCCACGGCCTCGTGGGCGGCCACGATGTTCTCGAGCGCGAAGCGCTCCGCCACCGTATGGCGCATTTCTCCCTCGGTCAGCCACTTCGTGAGGTCTTCCACCGCCTGCTGCTTCGCCTCCTCGGGCATGAGGAAGACGAGTTCGAAGCGCACGGTGAGGTTCTTGTAGAGGAGCGTGTAGAAGGGGACGGCCGGCTCCGGCTTGCCCTCCGAGGCGTAGGCGGAGATCACCCCGTTCGCCTTCAGCATCGCGATCGAGGCGTCGAGATTCCCGCCCATTTCGACCTCGACGATGCGGTCGACACCCTCTCCTTCGGTCAGTTCCGCGACGCGGGCCGGGACATCTTCCTCACGATAGTTGATGACGACATCCGCGCCCGCCGCCCGGGCGATCCTCGCCTTCTCGTCCGCGCTCACGGTGGAGAGGACCCGCGCGCCTCCCAGCCTGGCGCACTGGACCGCATAGGCGCCGACCGCGCCCGCGCCGCCGGTCACGAGCACGGTCTGCCCCTCGACGGGACCGTCGGCGTACACGCAGCGGTGCGCGGTCAGGGCGGGGATGCCGAGACACGCGCCATCCATGAACGTCGCGTTCGCGGGGAGGTGGACGGCCCGTGATTCCGGGACGGTGGCGAACTCTGCCGCGGTACCGAGGTCGCTGCCCCACTGCGCCTCGTAGATCCAGACGCGGTTGCCGAGCCGGCCGGCATCGACGCCGTCCCCCACCTGGTCGATGACCCCGGCGCCGTCGAAGTGTGGCACCACGAGCGTGGAGCCGAGCGCGCCGCGGCCGCCGGCCCGCCGCTTCACGTCCACGGGGTTGACTCCGGAGGCGCGTACGCGGACCCGAACCTCGCCGGGGCCGGGCACCGGCGTGTCCTGCTCCCCCACCTCCAGGACGTCGCCTGCCGACCCCAGTTTCGTGTACCATGCCGCTCGCATGTCGTCCTTCTCCCGCTATTCTCCGCCGGGGTCGCGGCCCGTGTCCGCGCCGGAAATCGGGCTCTCCGTGTGTCCGTCCACCGGGAGCGCCTGCCTGGGTATCTTCGCACCTGCGTCGGAAGTGAGGAAGAGCACGAGCGCGGACACGCCGCTCAACCCGCGTCTCCGGACGACTCGTAGCCGTGTTCGTCGGCGGGGTAGCTTCCCGCCCGCACTTCCTCGGCGTACCGTGCCACGGCCTCCCGCGTGGCCTTCCCGAGTTCGGCGTAGCGCTTCAGGAAACGGGCGCTGAACCCTTCGTTCAGGCCGAGCATGTCGTGCAGCACGAGCACCTGTCCGTCGCAGTCCGGTCCGGCTCCGATCCCGACCGTCGGTACGGAGACGGCCTCGGTCACCCGCCGGGCCGCGGCGGTCGGCATCAACTCGAGGACGATGGAGAAGACGCCAGCCTCCTCGAGGGCAATGGCTTCTTCCACCAGACGGGCCGCCGCCTCTTCGTCCTTCCCCTGGATTCGGTGTCCCCCGAGCGCGTGGACGGACTGCGGCGTGAACCCGAGGTGGCCCATCACGGGAATCCCCGCCCGCACGATCGCCCGCACCGCGTCGACGACCTCGAACCCGCCCTCGAGCTTTACGGCGCCGGCTCCGGTGCGCTTGAGGATGTTCCCCGCGTTTCGCACGGCCTCCGCGCGCGAGACCTGGTAGCTGAGGAAGGGCATGTCGACGACGACGAAGGCGCGCGACGCCCCCCGCGTCACGATCCGGCCGTGGTACGTCATCTGCTCTACCGTGGCGGAGAGCGTCGTCTCTTCTCCGCACAGGACGCTCGCCAGAGAGTCGCCCACGAGAATCAGGTCCACGCCCGCCGCGTCCACGAGCGATGCGAAGAGCGCGTCGTAGGCCGTGATGGCGACGATCTTCTCGCCGCGCGCCTTCATCGCCACGAGGTCGAACGTCGTCCGCTTCCGTGCTTCGGAGCCTCCGCCCGGCACGCTCATGGTTCGCGTCACGGTGTCATCCTCGGTTCAGCTTCCCGCGCCCGGCTCGGGCGGAAACAGCGTCCGGCCCGTCTCGGCCTCCACCACCCGGATCGCGCTCACGGGGCAGTTCGCCGCCGCCTCGAGGACGAGCGCCTCCGGGTCGCCCGCCGCATCGACGACGGTCGACTGGCGGTTCTCGTTGTGCGCGAACACGCCCGGCGCGGTGGCCACGCACATGGCGTTGCCGACGCAGAGCCCATGATCGACCTCGATCCTCACCATGCGATCCTCACCATGTCACCGGCATGGATTCGATGGAACGGAACTGGATGCTCGGCTGGTAGCGCAGTTCGTCCGTGTCGAGGGCGAAGCGCTCGAAGCGGCGCGCCAGCCCGCCGAACACTTCCTGGCCCTCCATGCGCGCGAGCGCGACCCCGAGGCAGTAATGGATCCCGGAGCCGAAGGAGAGATGCGGGTTCGGCTGGCGCCCGATATCGAACGTGTCCGGATCCTCGAACACGGATGGGTCCCGGTTCGCCGCGGCGATGATCCAGCGGATCCGCTCGCCGGGCGACAGCGTCTTCCCGCACAGTTCCGCCTCCTGCGCGACGATGCGCTGGGTGGACTTCACCGGCGGATCGAAGCGGAGGCACTCCTCGGTCGCCGTCCGCGCGAAGCGGTCCGGGTCCGCCCTCAGCCGGTCCCACTGCGCCGGATGCTCGATGAAGGCGCGGAGACCGTTGCAGATCAGGTTCATCGTCGTCTCGTGTCCCGCGAACAGCATCAGTCCCGTATTCACGAGCACCTGATGGCGCGTGAACACGCCGTCGCTCTCCCCGCGCGCCAAAGCCGAGATCAGGTCGTCGCCAGGATTCCGGATCCGCTCCTCGACGAACGGGCGGGCGTACTCCACGATCCCGCGGATCCCCTCCGCCAGGGGCCGCAGCCGGTCGGGTTCGCCGCGATTCAGGTGGAGGATGCTGTCCGCGAGCCCCCGAAGCGTGTCCATGTCCTCGCGGGGGACGCCCATCATCCGCGCAATGATCCGCACGGGGAGCGGCGCCGCGAGGTCGGTGACGACGTTCATCCGTCCCCTGGGCCGCAGCTCGTCCAGGAGTTCGTCGACCGCCCGGCGCACGAAGGGTCGCCAGCCCTCCATCGCCGTCGGCGTGAAGAAGGAGTGAACCGTCTTCCGCTGCTCGAGGTGTTCGGGACGGTCCTGCTCCACGAGTTGATCCGCGCGGAACGTCCTGACCTCGTCGAACAGGGGCGCGTCCTCGGGCAGCACCGGCGGGTACGGCGCCCCCTCCACGCCCCGGATCACCGCCGAGGAGAAGAGTTCGTGGTGCCGGAGGATCCAGACGACCGGATCGTATCCGGTCACGACCCACAGCCCGAACCTCTCGTTCCAGTGGACGGGATCCCGCTCCCGCAACCGTGCGAAGGTGGCGTACGGGCGCGCGATCACCTCTTCCGCGAAGAGGTCGTCGAGATCCGCCGGCGGACCGGCGGCCCTGGCGGCCCGTGACGGCCTGCTAGGGGGAGAACCGGTAGACGACGGGCAACCGGTCGACATCCGTGACGCTCGAGTCCGTGTGGTGGTAGATGAGCTGACGTCCGGTGCCGCAGTCCCCGAAGGCGTCGCAGGAGATCGTGCCGATGAGACCCTCGATGCCATGGGCTCCGATCCGCGCGCGCAGCGCGGCGCGGTCGATATAGAGCCGTCCGCCCTCCTCCACCGCCACGGCGCCGATGGCGTCGAGCAGGAACGTCGTCGCATCGTAGGCGAGCGCCCAATACGGGGTCGAGGGATGCTCGCCGTACTCGGCATTGTACGCGGCGCTGACGGTCTTGGCGCTCTTCCCGGTCACCGCGTTGACGTTGCCGCGATAGTCCGACTGGGGCCCGGCGAAGTAGATCCCCTCGGACTGCGGCTCCGCCAGGAACTCCGACACGAGGAGGGCCGCGCCGGAGATGAGCGTCGCGCCCTCGAGGCCATCGAACCCACGCGCCTGCGCCGCGAACGGCGACCCTTCGGGGACGAAGAGCGGGAAGAAGATCCCGTCCGGCCCGGCGGCCGCGAACTCCGCGAGCACGGACGTCATGTCCGTCTGACCCTTCGCGATTCCGGTGGCGACGGGTACCTCTCCGCCGACCGCGCGGAAGGCGTCCCCGAAAGCGTTCGTCAGCGCCGTCGTGTAGGGGTCCCCGTCGTGCAGCGTCACGATCCGCCTGAGGCCCAGGTGACTGTAGGCGAAGTCCGCCAGGGCCCGTGCCTGGTAGAGGTCGTTGTTGGCGACGCGGAAATAGCCGGGGTGGTGGTCCGGGCTCGGGGTGCCCGCCAGATCGGAGGTCAGCACCGGCGACGTGGTGCTCGGCGCGATCATCGCGAACCCCGCCCGGCTGATCACCGGGGAGGCGGCCACGGCGGCGGCGGAGCACGAGGTCCCGATGACGCCCACGACCTGCGGATCGGCGACGATCTCCCGGGCGCCGGCCCGCCCGCCGTCGGGGGAGCACCCGGAGTCCACCGGGTCGCCGAGGTCGACGCTGCGGCCGCGGACCGTGCCCACGTCGCGGACGGCAAGTTCGACGCCGCGCCGCGCCGCGACCCCGAGCGATGGCGCTCCCGTCATCGCCAGCAGGGAGCGGATCCGCACCGACTCGCCGCGCAGAATCGTCACGGTTCCCAGTGGGCCCGGCTCGAAGCTCGATGGTCCGGTGCTTCCATCGCACGAGACCGCGAATACGGCCGCAAGAACCACGATCCAGCTCTGTCGAACGGTTCCCCACCCAGCGTGCATAATCACTCCCCCTCGTGACAGTTCGTATGCTTCGCCGCAAGCTACGCGCAGGCCTCGGCGCCTCCAAGACGTCTCGGCGGCCGGCAGCCCGTGGCAAAACTCCGCGCCGGCACCGACCGCGGGGATGACCGACAGGATGGTCGACGCCCGAAAGGGATCGCGATGACTCGAAACCGGCTTCCGCTGATGGCGGCGCTTCTCTTCGCATGCGCCTGTGGAGATGCGGGGGTTCCCGGCTCCTCGGCGCCGATTCCCCTCGAGGAGCTGACCCGTGGGGCCTGGTCGCCGCCCGCCATGCTCCGGAGCCACCGCTTTCTTCCCTCGTCCGAGGCGGAGCCGGCCCGGCATCCCTTCTCGGGCGTCATCACGCTCGCCGGGGCCGAGATCGCGACGGAACCCGCGGAACTCGATCCGCGCCGGTTCATGGGTCGCGACACGAAGCTCTTCCCGGACGTGTCACTGGGATTCGCGGCGGATGGGCGCGACCTGATTCCGTGGAATCGCGATCTCATCGTGTCCGGCACGCGTACCGAAGCCGGAAGTTACTGGGATGTCCTGGTCGGACCCGGCACCGTCTGGTCCGAGCCCGGAGAAACGTGGTCGCGGGCGGCCTTCCCGCTGCAACTCGCGAGTTCCATCGAGAACGAGACGTACAACGGGGTCGCGACCTTCGCCTTCAACGACCGGGAGGTGTCGGGCGTCCGCTTCCAGACCATGACGCAGGGACGGCCCTACTTCCTCGTGCAGCGGCGGTTGATGTGGGGCCAGCTGGCGGCCGAGTTCGCGCCCGGCCCGGCGCCCGCGGAACTGATCGAGGCGTTCGCCGCCGAGAAGGCGCTGCGTCTGCCCCTGCGCCCGATCTCCGACCTTGGCCCGCTCGTCGGAGACTCGATCTTCGACGCCATGCATGACGACATGAATGTCGAGAACATGGTCACCGCGGCCTTTCTCGTGCGGGACACGCTTTACGCCGCCGACTGTCCCACGCCGTTCGGGGAGCTTCCCTTCTGCCGGGAGCAGCGTTTCGGGATCTGGTCCGTGACCAAGTCCACCGGCAACACGGTGGCCGCGCTGCGGCTGGCGCAGCGCTACGGGCGCGCCGTTCTCGAGGAGCGCGTGGCCGACTACCTGAACGTCACGGCGGAACACGACGGCTGGGACGACGTCCGCTTCCAGGACGTCCTCAACATGGCCACCGGCGTCGGGGAAGGATCGACGCGGACCGAGCCCAACAACACGGGCGACGGCTACCTGATCGGCTACGACGACTGGTACACGGCCATCTCGAAGGACGAGCGGATCCGGCAGGTTTTCCGCGCTTCGAACCATCCGTCGGGGCCGGGGGCGGTCGTCCGCTACCGCGACCAGGACGCGTTCCTCATCGGCGCGGCGATGGACGCCTACCTCAAGCGTCGGGCCGGGCCGGAGGCCGACCTGTGGGAGATGCTGGAGGATGAGGTGTACCGGCCCATCGGCGTGCCGCACGCGCCGACGAACCGGCTCGTCGAGGCCGACGGCTCGCTCACGCTGCCGCAGATGTCACAGGGCTACTACCCGACGGTGGACGACCTCGCGAAGATCGCGCGGCTCCTGCAGGACGGCGGCGTTCACGAGGGCGAGCCTCTGCTGCACCCCGAGTTGACGGCCGAAGCGATGTACCGGACGGATGTGCGCGGGATCGCCTTCGGCCCGTCGGTCGAAGTCGGGCAGCCCAGCTACTACCTCGCGGTCTGGCACCAGAACTACGTCGGAGAAGGGGGCTGCGTCGTCGACCTCGCCCGCATGTCGGGCTGGGGCGGCCACCGCGTCGTCCTCTTCCCCAACGGCATCGTCGCGATCCGGATCTCGCAGGTCACAGGGAGCGAAGCCTCACCGGTGGCCGGCCTGGCCGCCGTGGCCGACCGCCTGGACCCGTTCTGTCCCTGACCCCGGCCGAACCCGCGACCCGGCCGGGCCCGCGAATTGTGCCGAGCCCGCGACTACGCCGGGTCCGTCTCCGGGTCCGCGGAGGCATGTGACTTCTCTTCGAGGATCGCCGAGCCGTAGTCCTCGCTGAGGGCGCGCTTGAGGCGATGGCGCTCGTCGTTGAGGCGGTACACCTGACGCGCGGCTTCGGTGAAGCGCGGACCGAAGTCGTCCGCGCGTTCCAGGCGACGCAGCTCGTCCTCGACGTTCCAGATCCCCCGGTTCACTTCCGTCAGTGCGGCGACACGCTCCCTGACGCGGGAAGGCGCGGCCTCGAGCGCTCCGATGGTCCGCGCGCACACGGCCTCGACGTTCGCCAGTTCGGAGTTCACGTTCGAGAGCTTCCGGCGATCGCGGATGCGGGCCTGTTTCAGTCGCAGGATGGTGATGCGGTCGATGAGTTCGCCGGCGGAGACCGGGATTTCGATATTCACGCACCGAAGATAAGGGGAGAGAGGACGCGGTGAAGATAGGGCTCGTGGGGTTCGCGGGCGCCGGCAAGACGACGGTGTTCAACGCTATGACGGGACTCGGCGTCCCGGTCGGGTTCGGCGGCGAGGTGCGGCTGGGCACGGTGCGGGTCCCGGATGCGCGAATCGACGCCCTCAGCGCCCACCTGTCCCCCCGCAGAACGACGTACGCGGAGATGCGGTTCTGCGACATTCCGGGGGAGCACGGCGCGGCGAGCAAGGGCCTGTCGCCGCGCGGGCTGCAGCAGATCCGCGATCAGGAGGCGCTCTGCCTCGTCCTGAGGGACTTCGACAATCCCGCCCTTGCGGACCCGCCGGACGCGGAGGGCGAACTCGAAGCCTTCGCCACGGAATGTCTGCTCTCCGATCTCGACATCGTCGAGCGCCGGCTGGACCGGGCGCGTCGCGAGGGGGCGGATGCCGTCGAGGTCGCCGCTTTTGAACGGGCGCTCGGGGCGCTCGAAGGCGAACAGCCGCTGCGGACCGTGCCCCGGGCGGAACTGGACCGCGCACCGTTCCGCGGCTACGGCCTCCTCACGGACCGTCCGCTGCTCGCCGTGCTGAACCGCGGCGAGGATCGCGCCGGGGAAGCGCTGCCGCCGGCGCTCACCGCGCGACTCGCCGCGATGGGGGCCGGCGGCCTCGCGCTGTCCGCGCCCGTCGAGGCGGAGATCGCCGACCTCGACCCGGAGGACCGGGCCGCCTTCGTGGAGGCGCTCGGCCTGAGCGAACCGGCGCTCGCCCGCTTCATCCGCTCGGCCTACGGGCTCCTCGATCTCATCTCCTTCTTCACCGCCGCCCCCGCCGAAGTCCGCGCCTGGACGATCCGGCGGGGCACGCACGCCCGGCGGGCGGCGGGCCGCGTCCACTCCGACATGGAACGCGGCTTCATCCGCGTGGAGGTCATCCCCTACGAGGTGTTCGCGAAGTACGGCTCCGAACAGGCCGTGAAGGAGGCGGGCCTGCTGCGGGTCGAGGGCAGGGACTATGTCGTCGAGGACGGCGACATCCTCCACATCCGCTTCAACGTCTGACCCGACGTCCCGCCCGGAGCCCTACCCTTCCAGCAGCGTCTCGATGTGGGCGGCGGTGGCGAGGGCGGTGCCGTCGAGGTTGTAGCCGCCCTCCAGCAGCGAGACGACGCGCCCCTCGCAGCAGGCGTCCGCGTAGTCCATCGCGGTCCGCGTCATGCGCCGGAAGGCGTCGTCCGTAAGCGCGAAGCAGCCCAGGAGGTCGTCGACCCGGCTGTCGAAGCCCGCCGAGAGGATCACGAAGTCCGGGTCGAAGGCGGCGACGGCCGGCGAGAGCGTGTCGTCCCAGTGGCCCAGCATGTCGGCGTCCGTGGCGCCGCAGTCGAGGTGCACGTTGATGTTGAGGCCGCTTCCCTCGCCTTCGCCGGTGAGGGCCGGGTCGCCCGTGCGCGGATAGGCGGCCCAGTCGTGGGCGGAGAAGAAGAGCACGGACGGATCCTCGTAAAAGGCGTTCTGCGTCGCGTTCCCGTGGTGGTAGTCCCAGTCGATGACGAGGACCCGCTCGAAGCCGTGCACTCGCTGGGCGTACCTCGCGGCCACGGCGGCGTTGCTGTAGTAGCAGAAACCCTCCTCCGCGCCGGTGTTGTTCGCGTGGTGGCCGGGAGGGCGGATGGCGCAGAACGCGTTCCGCACCTGCCCGGCGACGACCGCATCGATCGCGGTCAGCGCGCCGGACACGGCGAGTTCCGCGACCGGCCCGGAGACGTCGAGTTCGCGGATCGAGGCCACGTGCTCCGGCGTGTGGTGCGCCTCGATGTGCGGCATCGCCTCGGCGGCGGGAGCGAGCGGCACCGTGGCTTCGTCCAGCCCCCGCGCGACGAGTTCCTGCCGGATGCGCACGAGGCGGTCGGGAATCTCCGGCGGGCGTCCGCCGTCCGGCCGGATCAGGACGTGGTCCAGGTAGCGATCGTCCCAAACGAGTCCGGTCCCCGTCGCCGTGCCGCGCGCCGGGTTGCGCGAGACGCCCTCCGACTCCCCCGCCTCGGGGGCCTCCCGGCAGGCCCAGGCGGTGGCCGGAAGCAGGCCGAGGCCCGCGACACCCAGGGCGGCCTCCTCGACGAACTTCCTTCGCGTGCGGGCGAAATCTCTCGGCGTGCGCATGGCGGGACCCCCTTTCCTGAAACTAGACTAATCGAGGCTTGACATGGGTCGCGAGTGCCGTCGCGAGAACCCGTCGCGTGCGCTTGACCGGCCCCCCTGACCTTGAGGTATCCCATGGCTGCCGGAAACACGCACAGGAACCCTCCCCTCCGCGCCCTACTCCTGCTGGGGAGCGTCGCGGGAGGCATCGCCCTCTTCCACGGTTGCGGCGGAACGCCGGGAGAGGAGGAGACCGAAGCCATGGCGGAGCCCGAGGAGGCCGCGGACACGCGGATCGTGGACCGACTCGCCGCGGGGGATGTGATCTTCGGCCTCTTCTCCGGCGATCACACGCCCGAGGCCGGCGCCGCCATGGCCGCGAACCGTCCGCTCGACTTCGTGTTCTACTCGCTGGAGTCCGGCCCCTTCGACATTCCCGCGCTCGAGGGTTACGCCGCCGGGATGGCCGAGGCTGCGGGCCACGACGCGCCGCACCCGATGCTGCTGCGGATCCCCCCGATCCGGGATGGGCATGACGAGGCGCGGGATCGTGCCGCGCAGGGTCTGGCGACCGGCGTCTCCGGCATCGTCTACCCCCACGTCGAGACCGCCGAGGAAGCGGCCCTCTCCGTCGACGCGCTCGGCGAAGCCGCCTGGCCGAGCAATCCCGACGGCCACCTGATCAGCTTCCTCCTCATCGAGGACCAGATCGGGATCGACAACGTGCGGGAGATCGTCTCCACCCCCGGCGTCAGCGCCGTCTCCCCCGGGCCGGGCGACCTCCGGCGCGTCTACGACGGAGACATGGAGAAAGTGGAGGAGGCGATCCAGATCGTGCTCGCCGCCTGTCTGGAGTTCGACGTGCCGTGCGGGATCACGGCCGGAGTGGACGACATCGCCATGCGGATCGATCAGGGGTTCCGCGTGTTCATCGTCACCCAGCCGGACGCCGTCGCCGTCGGAATGGCCGCCGCCGACCGCTAGGAGGAAAGATGAAGTCGCTCAGCCTGATCACACCGGTCCTCGCGCTCGGCCTGCTGCCCGCGGGCGCGCTCGCACAGGAAGGCTCCGAAAACGGAAACGAACCCGAGCCTTCGCGCTGGGAGTCGAACCATTCCATCGTCGTGGACGGGGAGACCGTCGAATACCGGGCCGTCGTCGGCAGCGTCATCCTCCGCGACAACGAGGAGAACGCGACGGGAGAACTCTTCTACACGGGCTACTTCCGGACGAACGGGGGCGATCCCTCCACGCGCCCCATCATCTTCGCCTACAACGGGGGGCCGGGGTCCGCCTCCTTCTGGCTCCACATGGGGATCATGGGACCGCGCCGCGTGGTCACGCCCAACGTGGGGCAGCAGGCGCCGCCGCCGTACCCGCTCGTCGACAACGGCCACACGGTGCTCGACATCGCGGACGTCGTGATGGTGGACCCGATCGGGACGGGGTTCAGCCGTCCCGCGGGCGACGCCGACGGGACCGATTTCTGGGGGATGGACGAGGATGCCGCCTCCCTCACTCAGTTCATCCGCCGTTTTCTGAGCGAGAACGACCGCTGGAACGCGCCGCGCTACATCCTCGGCGAGAGCTACGGCACGACGCGTTCGGTGCTGCTTGCGCGCCACCTCCAGGGCGCGAACATCGACCTCAACGGGATCGTGCTCGTCTCCGCCGTCATCGACTTCAACACGCTCCAGTTTCCGCCGGCGTCGCACATCGGGTTCATCACCAACCTCCCGTCCTATGCCGTCGTGGCGGAGTACCACGACAAGCTCCCGGGCGGACGGCCCGACGACCTCCAGGCGTTCATGAAGGAGGTCGAGGCGTGGGCGCTGACGGACTACGCGCAGACGCTGCTCGCGGGCACGACGGTGGATCCGGCCCAGCGCGCCCGGGTGCTGCGGCAGATGCACGAGTACACGGGCCTGTCGATGGACTTCCTCGAGCGGGCCGACCTGCGCGTCTCGGCGCCCGAGTTCGAGAAGGAATTGCTGCGCGACGAGGGGGTCACGGTGGCCCGCCTCGACGCCCGCTTCACCGGGCCCACGGGCGACCTGCTCGAGACGACGCCGGGGCACGACGCCCAGTCCTCGGCGATCAGCTCGGCCTACACGTCGTTGTTCAACACGTACGTGCGCGACGAACTCGGCTACGACGGCGACCGCGAATACTGGCCCAGCGGGATGGCGCGCCCCTGGAACTGGGAGCGGCAGGGCGGGCGCCGCGGACCCTTCGGCGGTTCGGCGCTGAACGTGGGACCCGACCTCGCCGAAGCGCTCGAACGCAACCCGCGCCTCGAGGTCCTGCTCATCAACGGGATCTACGACCTCGCGACGCCCTACTTCCCCATCGTGTGGTCACTGGAGCAACTGGGCCTGGCGCCGGATCTGCGCGACAACATCACGCGCGACGACTTCGCCGCCGGCCACATGATGTACGTGGAGGAGAGCCTGCTCCCGCAGTGGCGAGAGACGCTCGCGACCTTCATCACCCGCACATCCGGAAGCAGCCTCGTCCCGTAGCGCACGTCCGGTGAACGAGGGTCAGGGAGCGTAAACGACCGCCGTCGAGAAGGACGGTAGCAAGTGCTGCGAGCCAGAAAGATCGTTCCATCCGATACATGACGAGATCGGGGACAGTGCAGTAGGGTATGCCGACGACACGAGACTCCGAAGACATCCGCCGCGAGTACGAACAGAAGCTTGGACAGGAGTTCGGTGGGCTGTTCTGGCACTTGTGGAACGACTGGGCGAACGCGCGGCTCGCATACAAAGAGTTCGATGAGTTGTTCGGGGAGGCGCATTCGGCTCGGCCGCTCGCCGCGATGGCACCGCTGTTCACAGGTGACATTCTGCGGACACTCGCACGCTCTCTCATCCTCGACATCTCACGTCTCACAGACCCTCCGGGCTCCGGCCAACGCCGGAACATCACCATACACGCCATCCCGACGCACATCGCCGGGCATGTACTGCTTCTTCGGGAAGTGAAAGGCCTAATCGACGTGGCCGATGACAAGGCCACGTTCGCTCGGACGATGCGCGACAAACAACTGGCTCACCGGGATCTGCTGGAAGCGGAATACCCACGGGGCGTGAACGCCTCGGAGATCCTTACGAAAGCCGATGAGGCCATCTCGGCCATACACGGCGTTCTTGCCGCTGTAGGTCACGCCCTGCTGGATTCGGATATGATGGACGACATCGTGTACGAACCTCGGGCGCGAGCGCTCACCGTACGGATCGAGACGCTGATCGAACTTGCCCGCTTCGTCGATTCGCGAATCCAGCCCAAGGATACCAGAGCTTCAAGCTACATCGAGGCTTTCAACAAGCTCTTCAACGTTCCCCCAGGCGAGGGGATGGCCGCAGCTCGGATAGCCGCGCACTTGTGGCGGGAGGCTGGTCGTCTAGACAGCGTTTAGTTAGAAGGGGTAGGCAATGCCCCCCGCTACCTCAGTCATGTTCCACCTGCCGCTCCCGTATCTACCGAGACCTTACCCGCCACTTCATGCCAGCCAGCGAATCCGTCGGTCTATAGTGCGCGATATCACGGATGCTCCCAACGTCCAGGACGGCCGCATCACCACCGTCGGTATGGGTGTTTCAGCACCAAGCGATGTTCCCGCTGCTTCTCAAACCTGCTCGCCTTCCAGAATACCGGCCTGACCGAATCACGCCCCCACGTAAAATGGTCTCTGGGATACGTGTGGTAATACTGCACTTCGCCTCGCCAAAACTGAAACCCTTGAAGTGAGGCCGCGGCTTCGGCACGTCGCATGAATTCCATACAATCGCGAACGAGAACAGCGTGGCGACCCATCTTGCGACATTCACGCAATGACTCCGCAACAGCGTTCTTTATCTGACTGATTAGCTCAGGGCCTGTAACTGGTGGGGCTACAATGAACGCTGTCATGCAGAAAAGATTCAATGCGTCGAGATGGGGATAGTTAAGCCGCGGCGGCCCAACCATACCTTCGATCTTGTGCCACTCGCCGTCGTCCGCACGAACTTCCATCTCCGCACCTTCCCAAAGAACTCCGCCCTCGTCCGGGTCACCCCTCCCTGCCTCCTCAAGCTCTCGGAAGTATCTTACGCGATTGCAATACAGTCGTCCGCCGAGGAAATCCTCGGCGTATTTCATCTTATCGTAGAATTTTACTAACAACACCCAACTACCTTCATTGCCAACCATTTATCGTTCCTCGAGCGTAGCGCCAGCTCTAGTTCTCTTCATCTGTGCGTACTACGCCGGTAATTCCATCTATCGAGAATGCGGTACTCGGTTCACCGCGAGCGATGACGACAATTGCGACCGGCCACTCACGCGAATCACTCGAATCCATCCTGCGTAGCTCTACCTTGGCGTAAACGGACCACCCAGCGTCCGAAAGTCCCGTGAGTCGTTCTCCGAGGTGGGCGGTCGCGTGGGCGTGATCGAGCGGATCCAGGTCCCGCCAAATGTCGGACCAGTCACATAGCTCTTTCTGGAAGCCGCCTACCAATTCGATGTCGTCTGGATCCAGATCGTCGTTATGGAGCTCGATGCCATAAACGTGGTGGAGCATTTGCGTAAGCTCCGACGCCGATGTGATCCGCGGAATCTGAGCTTCCTTAGCGTTCTTCGCGTGTTCTTCGTGTTCTGCAACAAGTCGTTCAAGGCGTTCTGGGTCGACGACACGAAGCAGGTCGGCCGCCACAGCGTCAATCCCATTGGGCGGCGAAGCGGTCAGCCAACGTGGGCGAGAATCGGCGGATGTCGTCAGCGTCGACACCATACCACACAGGGAGAATCACCTTCCGTCCATCGTGCTCTCGATTGGCTAACCCGTCCAATTCACGTTGTGGATATTCTTTCGCTAAAAAATCCGGAGACAGGATCACGATGCCGTAACGACACTTGGCCAGACCTTCGTCGATCTTTCTTCGGATGCGATCACCAATCCGCAGCTCCGTTCGGTCCATCCAGACTCGGAGATCAAGTTCGGCGAGCAGCTGGGCTAACGGATGGGCGACAGCCTCACCATCCTCGGAAGCATAGGAAACGAAGACATCCCACTCCTGCAACTCTTTCCTCGTCATGCAGAATCCTCAGTTAGCTCGTAAGGCCGCCGCCGGTCTGCGCCGACCCATCGGGCAGGTCGCTTCCTTATCCGAGCCCGCCTACGTCAACCAATTCCTGGACGGCAGTTCGGAAGCCCGCCTTCACGTTGTCGATGTCACGTCGGTGGGCGATGAAACGGCGCACGTGGGCCGAATTGTCACCGAGGCTCTTGACGTCAGACAGCGCTCTTCTGGTTACCCTGCTTAGGTTCCACGCGGGATCGCCGGTCACCTTTCCGACCAACCGTTCGAGCGGCAGGAAGTTGCCTGAAGCGTCCTTGATCTTTTCGACCATCCGTCGCTCCTCAAACACTTCGATGATGAGGCTCTCGACGAGGCGTCTCATCATGACGGCACACGCATCATACCAGCCGTGCTCATACGAGCCGTTGATCTGATGAGTGAGTGTTTCCAGGTAGCTTCGCGTCCCGCGCACTACCGAGAAGGGTAGAATCCGCTGGGTCGTGGAGACGGTCCCCTGCTCCGGCGGCAGCCGCAGGTCGTGCGTGTCGGCTGCAAGGCTCTTCAAGAGGGCAAGCCCCGCCTTGGCAGCCTCGGGGTTACTGCCCTTCATCACTACGTCGGTAGATGTGTTTGGCCATACTCGCGAAGATCTGGTCGATCTGCTCGGGCGTGACACTCGCATCGATTCGGATTTCGAGATTGAGACGCACTTCCGGCATTTCCGGGTCTGGAAGAGCAGGTGAAGGGCTCTGCTTCGGTTCCGGACGTTGCTTTTTGTCAGGCGCGGCGGGAGCGGGCTGCTTCTTGGTAGATCGTGACCGTGACGGCCTCTTGGGCTTACGGCTCGTCTGCTTCTGTCCGGCAGATGCATCTGCGTCGGTGAGACGGGAGTACAGGGATGCCATCTTTCCGGCCGCGCTTTCACCACAGCCAGTGGTGTGCATGAACCACCCCTGTGCCGCATCCCCTGCACTGGATGGATCCGGAACTGCGTCTCGCAGTTCTTGCGGGTAGACTTCTTCCCGCATTTCCTTGCATACCTGCGCATAGCGTTCGTCATCCCGCCAGTCGTTGGCTCGCGGCGTCGGAGTTCCCTCCTTGTCGACGAGGCCGACAGCGCGCAGACCGATAAGCACGTTTGCCTCCGCGGATTTCTCTTTGACCCCTAGCAGGCCGTGGATAAACGGGTTCTCGGGGAAAGTCGCTTGTGCGTGGCGG
>VXOJ01000036.1 GCA_009840115.1 Gemmatimonadales bacterium
CCCGTAACCCTCACGGATCAAACCAGTTAGCAATCTCATTGCCAAAGCTGGGACATCGGCGCACTCCGGCTGAGGGTTCGGGGCGACGGGAGCCCGGAGAACATACCCCGTCCCGTGTTCCGCGCCACAACCGTGTCCCTTTTCATGCCACTTTGGCACCCCATGTCGGAGCGCGGCTCCCCCAAGTGCCATTTTGTCGGAAAAGACGGCGGACGGGCGGCCGACGGTGCGGCACGGCGATTGCAATGTGTGTCTTCGTTCGCGGGCGTGCCGGAACGAGGCGGCGCCCGCGCGATTGGGGCCCCGGGACGGAAACAGCGGACTGGGACGGAACCAGCGGAAGCAGCGGACAAGCACAAGGCAAGGAAGAGCAATGGGCAAGATCATCGGAATCGATCTCGGGACGACGAACTCGGTCGTCGCGGTAATGGAAGGTGGAGACCCCGTCGTCATCCCGAGCGCGGAGGGCGCGCGCACCACGCCCTCGGTGGTCGCCTTCACGAAGGAGGGTGAGCGGCTCGTCGGGCAGGTCGCGAAGCGGCAGGCCGTCACGAACCCCCTCAACACCGTCGCCTCGATCAAGCGCTTCATGGGCCGCAAGCGGTCCGAGGTGGGCGAGGAGATGAAGCTCGTCACCTACGACATCCAGGGCGACAACCAGGACCGCGTCCAGGTGCGGATCGCGCACGCGGACAAGACCTTCACGCCGCCCGAACTCTCGGCCATGGTGCTGCAGAAGATGAAGCAGACGGCCGAGGACTACCTGGGACAGGAAGTGACCGAGGCGGTGATCACGGTCCCGGCCTACTTCAACGACGCCCAGCGGCAGGCGACGAAGGACGCGGGCCGCGTGGCCGGTCTCACGGTGCGCCGGATCATCAACGAGCCGACGGCCGCGGCGCTGGCTTACGGCCTCGACAAGAAGTCGGACGAGAAGATCGCGGTGTTCGACCTCGGCGGCGGCACCTACGACATCTCCGTACTCGAACTCGGGGACGGCGTGTTCGAGGTGAAGGCCACGAACGGCGACACGCACCTGGGCGGAGACGACTTCGACCAGCGCCTCATCAACTGGCTCGTGGACGAGTTCAAGAAGGACCAGGGGATCGACCTGTCGGCGGACCCAATGGCGCTGCAGCGCCTCAAGGAGGCGGCGGAGAAGGCGAAGATCGAGCTCAGCTCGACGATGCAGACGGACATCAACCTCCCCTTCATCACGGCCGACGCGTCGGGGCCCAAGCACCTCAACCTCTCCCTCTCGCGGGCGAAGTTCGAGCAGCTGGTGGACGACCTGATCCAGCGCACGATTCCGCCGATGGAGAAGGCGCTGGCGGACGCGGGACTCTCCGTCGACGAGATCGACGAGGTCATCCTCGTCGGCGGCTCGACCCGGATCCCCAAGATCCAGGAAGTCGTGAAGGACTTCTTCGGCCAGGACCCGCACAAGGGCGTGAACCCGGACGAGGTCGTGGGAATCGGGGCCGCGATCCAGGGCGGCGTGCTCGGCGGCGACGTGAAGGACGTGCTGCTGCTCGACGTCACGCCGCTCTCGCTCGGGATCGAGACGCTGGGCGGCGTCATGACGTCGCTCATCGAGCGCAACACGACGATCCCCACGAAGAAGTCGGAGATCTTCTCGACCGCGGAAGACAACCAGAACACGGTCGACATCCACGTGCTGCAGGGCGAGCGGAAGATGGCGAGCGGCAACAAGACGATCGGCCGCTTCCAGCTCACCGGCATCCCGCCCGCGCCGCGCGGCGTGCCCCAGGTCGAGGTCACGTTCGACATCGACGCGAACGGCATCCTGCACGTGAGCGCCCAGGACAAGGCGACGGGCAAGGAGCAGAAGATCCGCATCGAGGCCTCTTCGGGGCTCTCCGACGCCGAGATCGAGAGCATGGTGAGGGACGCGGAATCGCATGCGGCGGAGGACCAGGAGCGGCGCGAGACCGTGGAGGCCCGCAACCGGCTCGACTCCCTCTTGTACCAGACGGAGAAGAACCTCGAGGACTGGAAGGAGTCGCTCGACGACGCGGACCGGTCCGCGATCGAGGAGACGCTGGAGCGGGGGCGTGCGGCGCTCAAGCAGGACGACACCGAGGAAGTGGCCGAGGCGACCACGGCCATCCAGGAAGCGGTCGGCGCGGCGGCGCAGAAGATGTACGCCGCGGCCGGGATGGGGGCCGACGCCTCGCCGGGCGACATGCCGGGCGCTGGCGACGAAGAGGCCGAAGTCGAGGTGGAGGCGGACGACGCCGGCGAAGTGGAAGTCGTCGAGGCGGACTACGAGATCGTCGAGGAGTCCGACGACAAGTAGCCCTCCGCCGACAGCGTCTCACCGCGCGACCCGGGAGCCCGGCCCACGGGCAACCCCGGGTCGCGCGCCGTTCATCCCATGGTGCGGCGTTCGGGGGTGACGGGCCCGGTCCGGTCACCGTCATTGGTGGGGGAGTTGGAGAAACGCCGATTCGGGCTGCTATATTCGGACTTCGGCCGCTGGACGATACGGCCGGGAGAGGGAGATAGAGGGATGAGCGACTCGCTGCGTACTCGACTGAATCTTCTGATCGCGACGGCGATCGCGTTCGCGTTCGGCGTGGGGCTGGCTTCGGTTCTGGACCTGACCCCGGTCTCGATCGCGGCGGACAGCAACCGGGACCCGGGGTGGGTGATCGGGGCCCCCGCTGGCGCCGGGATGACGATGGGGAACGGCTTCGCCGACGTGACGGAGCGCGTGGCTCCCGCGGTGGTGACGATCTACCTGACGGCGGAGCGGGAGACCTCGTTCCCGAATGCTTCCCCGTTACCGCCCGGGTTCGAGCCGCCGCCGGGGTTCGAGTTCCCGCCGGGGTTCGAGTTCCCGCCCGATTCCGCCCGGAACCGCGAGGAGGAGCGGCGGCCACAGACCGTCGAGTGGAGCGGATCCGGCTTCATCGTCTCGGAGGCCGGCTACGTAGTGACGAACAACCACGTGGTCGCGGGCGCGGAGCGCATCGACATCGAACTTCACGATGGACGGGTCCTCGACAACGTGGAACTCGTGGGGCGCGATCCGCAGACCGACGTGGCGCTGCTCAGGCTCGAGGCGGACGACATCGCCGTCCTTCCCATCGGCTCCAGCGACGAGACCGCCGTAGGCGAGTGGGTGCTCGCCATCGGGAGTCCCGGCTTCCGGACGGCACCGGGACCGCTGCTCTCATCCGTGACGGCGGGGATCGTCTCCGCCAAGGGGCGCAACATCTCCATCCTCCGGAACCGCAACCCGCTCGCGATCGAGGACTTCATCCAGACGGATGCGGTCATCAACCGGGGCAACTCGGGCGGGCCGCTGGTGAATGCGGAGGGCGAGGTGATCGGAATCAACACGGCGATCCTGTCGACGACGGGGAGCTACCAGGGGTACGGCTTCGCGGTCCCGATCGAACTCGCCCGCGAGGTTGTCGACGACCTGATCGAATTCGGTGAGGTGCGGCGGGCGCTCATCGGCGTCTCGATTACCGACGTCAACGCCGCGGATGCCGCGTTCTACGGCCTGGAGCGCGTCGAGGGCGCGAAGATCCAGACCTTCTCCTTCGACGACAGCCCCGCCCTGCTGGCCGGACTGGAAGGCGGCGATGTCATCGTCGGCGTGGCGGGGGAGCCCGTCTCCGGCGTTTCGGAACTGCAGCGGCGGATCCGCGCCTTCGAGCCGGGGGAGACGGTGGAACTGGACGTCGTGCGCCGCTCCACGCTGGAGCGCGACCAGGCGCGTGTCCGCCTCATCTCGGCGGACGACGACGCGCCACCACAGGTCGCGGCACGCTCCGAGCCGACCGAGCCGACCGGCGATGTCCTCGGTCTGGCAGTAAAAGACGATGCCGAAGTCGAAGCCAGGGAACATGCGCAGTACAGGATCGACCCCGGGTTCAAGGGCGTCGTCATCGTCGGCGGAGACCGGAGGGGCGCGGTGGGGCGGCTGCGCCTTCCCGAAGGGACCCGTATCGTCGACATCAACGGCGAGGTGATTCAGGGGCGCGCCGACTACGAGCGCATCATCTCCGGGCTGGGGCCCGGCGATGCGCTGAGCGTGCAACTCGATATTCTGCTGCTGGACGGGCGTCGACAGAACGCTTTCCGGAGCGTCGTGATCCCGGAACGCTGATTCGCGGGGCGCCGGGCGGGACGGGGATTCTTGCTTGCCCCCGTTCCGGCCGATGCCGAGATTCCCGGCCGATCCCGGCGCTGCGTTCGACCTGGCGGGTTCGCGCGAAAGTGGCGGAATTGGCAGACGCGCCAGCCTTAGGAGCTGGTGGCCCTTGGCCGTGGGGGTTCGAATCCCCCCTTTCGCACTTCGTGCCGCAGACTGCCGGCAGTTGGCCCGTGCTGAGACCTGAGCGGGAGCCATACCGACCTTGAGCCCAGCCGATTCACAAGCCGCCGCGACGGATCCGTTCGACGTCGCGATCAAGCAGGAGAACGACTACCTGCGCCGTCTCGACGTATCCGTGGACCCCGCGCTGGTGGCGGCGACGCGGCGACGGGAAGCCGCCCGACTCCGGAAGACGACCCGCATCAAGGGGTTCCGGAAGGGGAAGGTCCCGGTGCGGATCGTCGAGGAACGCTACGGTCCCCTCATCGACGAACGAACCGTCGATGCCCTCGTCAACCGGGCGTTCCGGGACGCCGTGCAGCGGCACGACCTCTCCACCATTGGGGAACCCGTGGTGAGCGAACTCGACTACCGGCCCGGGGAGCGGCTCTCGTTCCGCATCGACGTGGAGGTGATGCCGGCGATCGAGCTTGCGAGGACCGGCGGGTTCCGCGTCAAGCGGCGCGAGGTGGCCGTCGCGGACGCGGACATCGACGAGGTCATCGAGAACATCCGCAAGGAAAACGCCGTGCTCCAGCCCGTGGACCGGGCGCCGCGGAGCGGTGACGTCGTCGCCGTGGCGATCAGGGAACACGAAGGAGGCGACGGGGCGGCGGAGAAACCGTATCGGTTCGAGCTGGGCGCGGGCTACGCGATTCCGGATGTCGAAGACGCGATCCTCACGCTCACGCCCGGCGAGGAGGGCACGTTCACGGTCTCCTACCCGGACGACTTCGGGGCCGAGGAACTCGCGGGCACCACGCGATCGCTGCAGATCCGCCTCGACGACGTCCGTGCCAGCGAGCTTCCGGACCTCACGGACGAGTTCGCGAGCGAGATCGGAGATTTCGGGACGCTGGCTGAACTTCGCGAAGCGGTGGGGAAGGAACTCCTGGCGCGGGGTGAACGTCAGGCGGATGAGGAAGTCGGCGAACGACTCCTCGACGCGGTGATCGAAGCCAACGCCTTCGAGGTGCCGCCGAGTCTCACGTCGCGTTATCTTGACCGGGTGATCGACGCCCCCGAGGGAGCGGATCCCGAGCGGGTCGAGGAGGCCCGCCGGTCCGTGACCCCGGAGGTGGAGCGTCAGATCAAGCGGGATCTGGTGCTCGGGCGACTCATCGAGGATCAGGGACTCGATTTGTCGAGCGAGGAATTCGACGAGCGCCTGTCGGAACTGGGGAAGGCGAGGGGCAAGAGCCTGGTGGAGATACGCCGGCAGCTCGCGAGGGAGAAGCAGCTCGACCCCCTCCGCCGCCGTTTCGCCATCGACAAGGCGTTCCGGTTTCTGATCGACGGCTCGGACGTGAGCTGATGGGCTTCGCAAACCACGTGAGGGACTGATTTGAGCACGATATTCGCACCGTATGTCATCGAACGGTCGAGCCGCGGGGAACGCACGTACGACATCTTCTCGCGTCTCCTCATGGACCGGATCGTCTTCCTCGGGGCTCCGATCAACGACGATGTGGCGAACGTGGTGATCGCCCAGTTGCTCTTCCTGGAGGCGGACAACCCGGAGCGCGAGATCAACATCTACATCAACTCGCCGGGGGGAAGCGTCCAGGCGGGACTCGCGATCTACGACACGATGCAGTTCCTGAACGCCCCGGTGGCGACGATGTGCATGGGGATGGCGGCGTCGATGGGAGCGTTCCTGCTCGCCGCCGGCACGCCCGGCAGGCGGCGCTCGCTGCCGAACGCGCGGATCATGATCCACCAGCCTTCCGGCGGCTCGTACGGGACGGCGGCGGACATCGAGATCCAGGCGAAGGAAATCCTCAACGCCCGCGAGCGGCTCAACGGGATTCTCGCCGAACACACCGGGCAGGACCTCGAGCGGATCGCCGAGGATGTCGACCGCGACCGCTTCATGTCGCCCGAGGAAGCGCGGGAGTACGGGCTCATCGACCTGGTCGTCGCGCGCGAGGCGGAGGTGGACGGCAAGAACGGCCGGCCCGGTCCCGCCGTCGCGAAGTAGGGCCGGGGCAACCCGAGGGACCGAGGGGAGGCGACGATGCCGAGCGACAAGCACCTGCGCTGCTCCTTCTGCGGCAAGTCCAAGGACGCCGTCCAGAAGTTCATCTCCGGACCCAACGTCTATATCTGCAACGAGTGCATCTCGCTCTGTAACGAGATCCTCGCCGAGGAAGAGGAACGCGAACAGGGCGGGCGCTTCACGGAGATCCCGACGCCGTCCGAGATCAAGGCGACGCTCGACGAGTACGTGATCGGGCAGGAGGTGGCGAAGAAGACGCTCTCGGTCGCCGTCTACAATCACTACAAGCGGATCAACCACCGCAGTCTCGTCGACGATGTCGAGATCGAGAAGTCGAACATCCTGCTGCTCGGTCCCACGGGGGTGGGCAAGACGCTGCTCGCGCAGACGCTGGCGCGGATTCTCCAGGTCCCGTTCACGATCGCGGACGCGACGACGCTCACCGAGGCGGGATATGTGGGGGAGGATGTCGAGAACATCCTCGTCCGGCTCCTGCAGGCGGGCGAATACAACGTGGCGGAGTGCGAGCGCGGCATCGTCTACATCGACGAGATCGACAAGATCGCGCGCAAATCGGACAACCCGTCGATCACGCGCGACGTCTCCGGCGAGGGCGTCCAGCAGGCGCTCCTCAAGATCCTCGAGGGGACGGTGGCGTCCGTGCCTCCGCAGGGCGGGCGCAAGCATCCGCAGCAGGAGTACATCCAGATCGATACGCGGAACATCCTCTTCATCTGCGGCGGCGCCTTCGACGGCCTCGAGGAGATCATCCAGGAACGGCAGGGCCGCCGGCAGATCGGTTTCCGGGATGACCTCATCGCGGGGGCGGTGGCGCCGAACGACGAGGAGAACCTCCTCGCCTGCGTCGAACCCGAGGACATGCTCCGCTACGGACTCATCCCCGAACTCGTCGGCCGGCTCCCGGTACTCGTGGCGCTGCACGACCTCGACGAGGATGCGCTGGTCGAGATCCTGCAGCGTCCGAAGAACGCGCTGCTCAAGCAGTACACGAAGATGTTCGAACTCGAGGGTGTGGGCCTCACGCTGGACCCGGAGGCGCTGCGCGCGATCGCGCGCAAGACGATCGACCGCGGAACGGGCGCCCGCGGACTGAGGGCCGTGATGGAATCCATCATGCTCGACGTGATGTTCGACCTGCCGGGACGCATGGACATCCGCGAGGTCGTCGTCACGCGCGAAACCGTCGAGGAGAGCAACCAGCCGCTCCTCATCCTCGAGCCCGAGGCGAAGCGCAGGGAGGCGTAACGGACCTTGCCGCCGGCTGACAGGGTCGTCGCGCACGTCAGGACGGTCGAGTTCGTCGGCGCGGTCGGCGCGGTCGGCCAGAAGCCGCCGCGCGACCTCCCCCAGATCGCGATCGCCGGGCGCTCGAACGTCGGCAAGTCCTCCCTGCTCAACCGGCTCGTGGGACGGAAGAGCCTCGCGCGGACCTCGAAGCAGCCCGGACGGACGCGCGAGATCAACTTCTTCCTCGTCGACGACCGTTACATGCTCGTCGATCTGCCGGGCTACGGGTTCGCGAAGGCGCCGAAGACCGTGCGGAAGAAGTGGGGGCGGCTGATCGACGGGTATCTGCGCCGGACGCCGAAGCTGCTCGGACTCGTGCTGCTCGTGGACGCGCGCCGCGGACTCACGGACGACGACGAGCGGATGATCGACTTCCTGGGGGCGACGGGCACGCCGACGCTCTTCGCGCTCACGAAGTCGGACAAGCTGAACCGGTCCGGGCGACGGCGGGCGACGGAGCAGCTGCGCGAGGCGCTCGAACTCGATGCGGATCAACTGGTGGAGACGTCCGCGCGCACCGGCGCCGGCGTCGACACGCTGCGGGAGAGCATCGCCGCCCTCCTTGCCGAGGCGAAGACCGGCTAGCCGCTCGAAGCCACCGCGCTTGAGGCCACGGGACGGGCGGAGGGGAGACGCGATGAGAAAGTTCATCATCGGACTGCTCGGGCTCTTTCGGCGCCTCTCGCTCGGGGCGCGGAAGCTCCGGGGCCGGACGCCCGCGGACGTCGCCGCGCAGCGCGTGGTCAGCGGCAAGGCGTGGGACGAATTCTGCGACACGCTGAAGGCGGCGGGGGCCGCGCTGACCTTCCCCGGCGCGCCGCGCGACCCGTTCGACCAGGCGGAGGGATACCGGTATCTCAGCCGCCTGGCCCGCGGGGGGCTCATGGCCTTCGTGGAACACGCCGACCCCCGGGCGCCCGTGCTGCACCGCGTGGCGCACGAGACGGTGAAGCTGGGGAGCGACAACCCCGACAACTACTACCAAACGGCCGCCATTCACGGCGACTTCGAGTACCGGATCTCCGGGCGGCGCAACACCGTGACGTACCTCGGTTTCGGCACCCAGGCCGGCCACTACGGGCAGAGCGGCGGCCTGCCCCCCACCGGTTACATCGAGGCCGGCGAGATGGAGATCGACGAGGACGGGACCTTCGAACTCATCGTCAGCGGCCGGCGCCACGGCGGGAACTGGCTGCCGATGACGGCGGAGAGCCGCACGCTGATCGTGCGCCAGACCTTCCTCGACCGGGAGACGGAGGCGCCGGCCGAACTTCGTATCGAGCGCATCGGGTGCGCGGAGGACGAGAAGCGACCCCGCCCGCTCACGCCGGAACAACTCGATGAGGGGCTCAAGTCCGCCGGTACGCTGGTGGCGGGCGCGTCGATGCTGTTCGCGAACTGGGCGCGCGGCTTCCGGAAACACTCGAACACGCTGCCCATGTTCGATCCGGAGGTGTCGCTTCAAGCGGGCGGCGACCCGAACATCGCCTACTACCACAGTCACTGGGCCGTGGCCGACGACGAAGCGCTCCTCATCGAAGCGATGCCGCCCGAGTGCGAGCACTGGAACTTCCAACTGAACAACTACTGGATGGAGTCGCTGGACTACCGTCATCACACGATCCACACGAACAAGCACCTCGCGCACCATGAGGAGGACGGTTCCGTACGCCTCGTCGTCTGCCACGAGGATCCCGGGCTCCCGAACTGGCTGGAGACGGCGGGCCACACGTCGGGGACGATGTGCTTCCGGTGGATCCGGGCGGCGGAGCACCCGCAGCCGCGAACGCGGCTCGTGAAGCTCTCTGAGCTGCGCGCGCTTCGCGAGGCGTAGGCGGCCCGGTGCGGACCTCGACGGAGTACCGCAGGCCGTACCGCCCCCTGGCCGTGTCCCTCGTCAACCGGGTGGGGCGGGCGGCCCGGAGGTTCGGCTTCGGCGGCGCCCGGGACGTCGGCCGCATGGTCGCCGCCGCGAGGCGGCGGACGGGACTCTCGGACTTCGGCGATGAGTGGTTCCTGGAACCCCTCGAGGTGCTCGTCGAATCGATCAACGCGGAGGCGCGACTGACGCCGCTCGGCGCGACGATTCAGCGCGCGCGGATCGTATCGGCCCTGGCGATTCGGCTGCGCGCGGCACGGTTGCTTCGGGAACACCCCGAGATTCTCGACGTGGACCTGGGGCGAATCCTCCTCATCGCGGGCCTGCAGCGCACCGCGACGACGACGCTGCACCGGTTGCTCGCGGCGGACCCGGGGGTTCGCGCCCTGCGTGCGTGGGAAGTGCTCAGCCCCGTGCCTCTCGGGGACGAAGGGACGGGGGCTCCGCGGCGCCGCATGCGTCAGGCGAAACGCGCCGCGCGAGCCATCGGGTTCCTGGCGCCCGATTTCCGCGCCGTCCACCCCATGGCCTGGGACGCGCCGGAGGAGGACGTCCTTCTGCTCGATCTCTCGTTCATGAGCCAGGCGCCGGAAGCGGCGATGCACGTGCCGAGCTATTCGCGGTGGCTCGAAGCCCGGGACCACACGAAGTGCTACGAGTACCTGCTCACGGTGCTGAAGATCCTGCACTGGCAGCGCCCGGGCGATTGCTGGGTGCTGAAGACGCCGCATCACATGGAACATCTCGATGTCATCCTCGATGTCTTCCCCGACGTGTGCGTCATCCAGACGCATCGGGATCCGAAGAAAGCGGTGCCGTCGTTCTGCAGCATGGTGGCGCACGGACGCGGCATCTTCAGCGACCGTGTGGATCCGCCGGAGATCGGGGCGCACTGGATGAGGAAGATCCGCCGGATGATGGAGCGCTCCATGAGCGTGCGGCGGGGCGCGGCCGAGCATGTGTTCGTCGATGTATCGTTCTACGACCTGATCGCGGATCCGGTCGGCGAGTTGCGCAGGATGTACGGGGCCGCGGGAATCGACTTCACGGACGAAGCCGCGGACGCGGCGAGGAATGTCTCCGAACGAAGCGGGAAGGACGGCCACGGGAGGCACGTCTACTCGCCGGCCAGCTTCGGTCTCGACGAGGAGACCATAGACCGGCATTCCGCGGCCTACCGGCGGGAATACCGGATACCGGACGAGGTCGTCACGTGAAATACAACCGGAAGCTGAAGGCCTTCGCCAGCGGAGTCGTCGATCGTTTCTTCCAGCGCCCCACGCTGAGCCCGGTCCCGGAGCGCGTCCGCCTCGACGGAAAGGTCTGCCTGGTCACGGGGGCCAACCGGGGGCTGGGCAAGGCGGTGGCGGTCGACCTGGCGAAACGCGGCGCCGAGGTGCTCATGGCCTGCCGCGGCGGACATCCCGCTGCGGGGGAGGACGTCCGGCGGCTCGCGGGTTCCGACGCGGTCGACATGCTTCGCGTGGACCTCGCCGACCTCGACTCCGTGCACGCGCTGTGCGACGGGCTCGAACGCGAGCGGCGCACGGTGGACATCCTCGTCCTCAACGCCGGGGTGATGCCGGCGAAGGCTCGGAGATCGGCCCAGGGCTACGAGTTGATGTTCGCGGTCCATTTTCTGGCCAACCGCGTGCTCATCGACCGACTCCTGGCGGACGGCGTCGTTCGGCCGGGCGGCCGCGGTGGAGAGATCCCGAGAATCGTCTTCATCGTGTCCGAAACGCATCGAGCCGCCGAGTCGATCGACTTCGGCAGCTTCGGCGCCTTTGCCGACTACGGCCTGAGAGACGGCCTGAAGTACTATGCGTTGAGCAAACTGCACCTGTGTACCTATGCGCAGGAAC
Organism: Gemmatimonadales bacterium; assembly: GCA_009840115.1. Lineage (GTDB taxonomy): Bacteria > Gemmatimonadota > Gemmatimonadetes > Palauibacterales > Palauibacteraceae > Palauibacter > Palauibacter irciniicola. The sequence continues at coordinate 11,403 of VXOJ01000036.1, forward strand.
TGTCGCGCCGGCTGAACCCGGAGGGAGACGTACGGATCGCCGTGAACTCGCTGTGCCCGGGCGCGGTCGACTCCGACCTCATGCGGGAAGCGCCGTGGTGGCTGAAGCCGCTGCTCCACCCGGCGAAACGCCTGCTCTTCGCGGCGCCCCGCGAGGCGGCGGCGCCCGTGACCCATGCGTGCTGCGCTGAGGACCTGGGTCGGCGCAGCGGGGTCTACCTGCACCTGATGCGGGAGAAGGAGATGTCCGCGCCGGCGATGGACGCCGCCGCCGGAGCGCGACTGTGGCGGGAAAGCGCGGCGCTGCTGGCGCGACACCCGCGACCCGGCGAGGAGGGTGTGCGCGGGTTCGCCGCGGGGGAATCGGAGTGAAACCGCAGCGGAAGGGCAGCGCCCTGTTCAGGGGGCATGTGCGTTCGGAGGCCGTGGAGATCGACGCGCCGATCGAACGGGCGTGGGACATCCTCACGGACTTCGAGCGCTACGGCGAATGGAACCCGTTCACGCCCTCGGTCGCCACGGACTTCAAGATCGGCTCGCCGGTCGAACTGTACGTGAGGATGGGACCCTGGAGACTGAAACAGGTCGAGCGGATCGAGGCCGTCGAGCCGCCGCACCTCATCGCGTGGAGTACGACGATGGGCCACCGTCTCCTCATCTCGGCCCTGCGGGAGCAGCGCCTGGAAGCCGTCGGAGAGGGGCGCTGCCGATACCGGACGTCGGATGACTTCTCGGGCCTTCTCATCCCGCTCGTGATGCTGCTCTTCGGCGGGTTCGTGCGACGCGGGTTCAATGATGTCGCACGAGGGCTGAAGGCCCGCGCGGAGGCCGGCTCGGCGGTGTGACGCGGCCGGCGCCCCCGCCGGATGCGAGGCTAGTGGTCGATGCCGTACTTCCGGATCTTGCGGTAGATCGTGCGTTCGCCGATGCCGAGCGCCTCCGCGGCCCGGCGCCGGTTGCCTCCGGCCTGGCGGAGCACGGCGATGATCGCCGCGCGCTCGATCTCCTCCATCGTCATCCCGGGCCGGATCGCGATCACGTCCGCGTCCTCCGGGACCGAGCTGTCCTCCGCGGCCGGGCCGCCCTCGGTCGGTGAGGCGACTTCGGCCGGGGTCGCATCGATCGCGTCAACCGCGTCGGTGATGTCGATCTCGATCGCGTCCTCGATGTCGTCCACGACCCCGCCCCCGGAGGGGGCCGGAGGGAGTTGGCGGGCACCCGACCTGTAGGCCTCGAACTCCCGCTTGAGGTCATCGATGTCCACCTTGAGGTCCACGAGGGTGCGGAAGACGAACGCGAGTTGCGGTGAACTCGGGATGGATCCGGCGCCCGCGTCGACCGGAGGCGCGATGCGCGCGGGGGCTGGCACGAGGCTCACGCCCCCAGACCGGATCTCGGGCGGAATGTCCTCCGGACGTATGACGGAGCCGGGCGCGAGGACGACCATGGACTCGATCAGGTTGCGGAGTTCCCGGACGTTCCCCGGCCAGTCGTAGTCGAGGAGGATCTGGAGCGCGTCCGGAGCGAGTCCGCGGAATTCCCGGTCGTGCTGGCGGCTGAACTCCGAGATGAAGCGGCGGATGAGGACGGGGATGTCGCGGCGCCGCTCGCGGAGCGGGGGGACGTGGACGTTGAGGACGTTGAGCCGGTAGTACAGGTCGCGGCGGAATTCCCCGGTCTCGACCGCCTGCCTGAGGTCGCGGTTCGTGGCGGCGACGACGCGCACGCTGACCTGGATCTCGTGGTCCCCGCCCACCCGCATGAAGCGGCGGCTCTCGAGCACCCGCAGGAGCCGCGTCTGGGTGGGGAGCGGCATCTCGGCAATCTCGTCGAGGAGGAGCGTGCCGCCATCGGCGAGTTCGAACATCCCCCGCCGCAGCGAGGTCGCCCCGGTGAAGGCGCCCTTCTCGTGCCCGAACAGTTCGGATTCGAGCAGCGACTCGGGGAGGGCGGCGCAGTTCACCGCGATGAAGGCCTTCGCGCGCCTCGGGGACAGCCGGTGAAAGGCCCGCGCCACGAGTTCCTTTCCGGTCCCGCTCTCGCCCGTCAGGAGGACGGTGCTCATCACGGGGGCGATCATGTGCACCCGCTCCAGGATCTCGCGCACGGCCTCGGTGCGCCCGATGATCCCCGTCTGTCGCTGGAGGTCGTAGCGGTCGAGGTGCGTCTGCAGGACGACCCGCATTTCGTCGGGATCGACGGGAAGCGAGAGCGCCTCGTCGAGATCGAAGGACCGCGCCAGCCCGCGGCGCGCATCGGGGTGGGTCTCCTCCGTGAGTCCGAGCACCGGAGGGCGCGGAATCTCCGCCTCGAACAGTCCGCGCATCGCGGCGGCGCGCGATTCGCCGAGCGGGCCCGTGAGGACCAGGGCAACGTCGGCCGCCCCGCCGAGCCGTCCCTCGAGTTCGCGCACCGACTCCACGAACTCGACCTCGTGCCCGTCGGCCTGCACGGCCTGCCGGACGGCGATGGCGGACTCCACCGCGCGCCCGTCGACGAAGACGCGCGCCATCAGCCGCCCGGGGAGGCGTGCACGGTTTCGCCGCGCAGCAGATCGACCGCGTGGTCGATCACGGACTCGAGCGCGGCGAGGCCGTCGGAGACGCCGCCCGGGTTCCCGGGCAGATTGATGATGAGCGTCTCGCCGCGGATCCCCGTCAGCCCGCGACCGAGCGCGGCGTACGGCGTCGACTCGGCGCCGGCGCGGCGCAGCATCTCGGCGATCCCCGGCGCGTGGCGCTCAAGGACGGTGCGCGTCGCTTCGGGCGTCACGTCGCGGACCGCAAGGCCGATGCCGCCCGTCGTGAGAACGACGTCGACCCCCCGCACGTCGCACCAGTGCAGGAGGCGGGAGCTGATCGCGTCGTTCTCGCAGGGAACGACGTCCGCGCCGGACAGCGAATAGGCCCGCCCCCGGATCCACTTCTCGATGAGGGCCCCGGAACCGTCCTCCCGCTCCCCGGCGTGGACGGCATCGGAGATGGTCATGACGGCGATCCGCGGCGCGATCCGGTGCAGCGAGCCGCGTGGATAGAAGGGCGGGCGGACGACCTCGGCCGCGATCGCCTTCCCCCGGATCATGATCTCGACCGCGTCGCCGAACCCCGCAGCCACCGGCAGGTAGGCCGTCGCGATCCCGTACCCCATGGAAGGACTCACGGTGCCGCTGCGGACGACGGCGACGGCCTCCCCCTGGAATCGGACGTCGTAGCCCGGCCGCGGGAAGCCCCGCTCGAGCAGCCTGAGGAAGCGCAGCTTGCGGGTGAGGCCGGCGGCGCGCTGCGCGGCAAGGGCTTCCGCTCCCACGAAGTCGCCTTTGGCGGGCTTCACGAGCCACCCGAGCCCGGCCTCGAGCGCGGTCGTCTCGTCGTCCACGTCGTTGCCGTAGAGCGCGTAGCCCATCTCGAGCCGGAGCGAGTCGCGGGCTCCCAGGCCCGTGGGGACGGCGCCGGCCGCGACGAGCGCCCGCCACGTCGGCGCCGCGTACGCATTCGGCATGTAGAGTTCGAACCCGATCTCCCCCGTATATCCGGTCCGACTGATGACGCACGGCGCGCCCGCGACGTCGCCGTGCACGAAGCGGTAGTAGTCGATCTCCGCCAGCGGTTGGTCGGTCAGCGGCGCCAGCATCACCTCCGCCAACGGACCCTGGAGGGCGAGGAGGGCGATCTCATCGCTCTCGTCCGTCATTCTCACGTCGAACCCCTTGGCGAGCCCGGCGAGGTGCGCCCAGTCCTTGGCCATGTTGGCCGCGTTCACGACGAGCCGATAATCCGCCTCGCCCATGCAGTAGACGATGAGGTCGTCGATGACGCCGCCGGTCTCGTGACACATCGCGCTGTACTGGGCGTCTCCCGGCTCCAGGCGCGAGGGGTCGTTCGTCGTCGCGTAGGCCACGAACGCCTGCGCGTCCTCGCCGCGGACACGGAACTCTCCCATGTGGGAGACGTCGAACAGGCCCGACTTCTCGCGCACGGCGCGGTGTTCCGCCCTGATGCCGGTCGGATACTGGACGGGCATCGCGTAGCCGGCGAAGGGGACGATCTTTCCGCCCAGCCGGACGTGTTCTTCGAACAGCGGAGTTTCTTTCAGGTCCTTCACGAGGCCGCTCCCATGAGCATGGTGAGGATCGCCTTCTGCGAGTGGAGCCGGTTCTCCGCCTCGTCCCACACGCGCGACGCGGGTCCGTCGATGACTTCGGCCCCGACTTCCTCGCCGCGGTGCGCGGGCAGGCAGTGGAGGAAGATCGCATCGTCGGTGGCGCAGGCCATGATCTCCGCGCCCACATGGTAGCCCTCGAACGCCCGCGCGCGTTCCGCGGCCTCCTCCTCCTGCCCCATCGAGGCCCACACGTCCGTCGTCACGACGTGCGCGCCCTCGGCCGCTTCCGCGGGCGCCCGGAAGAGATCGACCCGCGTCGCGCGTCCCGCGGCGGCGAGGATGGAGGGGTCCGGATCGTAGCCCTCGGGGCAGGCGAGACGGAGCCGGAAGCCGAGTTTCGCGGCCGCATTCAACCACGAGTTCGCGACGTTGTTGCCGTCGCCGATCCAGGCCACGGTCCGTCCCGACAGGTCGGGGCCGAACTCGGCGCGCGCGGTCTGCAGATCCGCCATGATCTGGCAGGGGTGCAGGAGATCCGTGAGTCCGTTGATGACGGGAATGGAACCGTGTTCAGCCAGCGCCTCGACATCGGACTGCGCGAACGTCCGGATCATGATCCCGTGCACGAAGCGCGACAGGACCAGGGCCGTATCGGAGAGCGGTTCCCCGCGCCCGATCTGGATGTCGCGCGCGGAAAGGAAGAGCGCCTGCCCGCCCAGTTGGTGCGTCCCCACCTGGAACGACACCCGGGTGCGGGTCGAACTCTTGGTGAAGATCATGGCGAGCGTCTTCCCGGCGAGGGGGCGGCCCGCCGCGTCGGGGTCGGCCTTCAGGCGGTCCGCGAGGTCGAGCGCCTCGCGCAGCCGCTCGGGCGACCAGTCGGCGATCGAGAGAAAGTGTCGGGTCCGGTCCATGGCTTCGTGCGTCCTCGGGTTTCCGCCTACAGGATATACCGTCGCAGATCTTCGTCGTCCGCGATGCGCGACAGGCGGTCCCGCACGAAGTCCGCGTCGACGGTGATCGTCTCGTTCGCCCGCGCCTCCGGCAGATCGAAGAGGATCTTCTCCAGGAGCGTGCTGAGCACGGTGTGGAGACGCCGGGCGCCGATGTTCTCCGTCCGTTCGTTCACCTGGCTCGCGATGCGGGCGATCTCGCGGACCGCGCTCTCCTCGAACTCGAGCCGGGCGGACTCGGTCTCCACGAGTGCCTGGTACTGCGCCAGGAGGGCGTAGCGAGGCTCCTGGAGGATGCGCGTGAACGCCTCCGCGTCCAGACTCTCGAGTTCGACGCGGATCGGGAACCGGCCCTGGAGTTCGGGGATCAGATCCGAGGGCTTCGCGATGTGGAAGGCCCCGGCGGCGATGAACAGGATGTGGTCCGTGCGGACCATCCCGTGCCGCGTCTGGACCGTGGACCCCTCGACGATGGGCAGGAGGTCCCGCTGCACGCCCTCGCGCGAAACGTCGGGTCCGGCGCCGCCGTGCTTTCCGGCGACCTTGTCGATCTCGTCGAGGAAGACGATTCCCATGCTCTCGGTCCGGCGGAGCGCCTGCTCCGTGACCTCCTCCATGTCGACCAGGTTCGCGAGTTCTTCGGAGCGGAGGATCCGGCGTGCGTCTGCCACCGTGACCCGGCGGCGGCGTGTCTTCTTCGGGAGCACCCCCTTGAGGACCTCCCCGACGTTGAAGTCGAGGCTCTCCATGCCGCCCCCCACATCCAGCATCGGGATCGTGCTCTCGCTGACCTCGACTTCGACCTCCCGCTCATCGAGCATGCCGTCGCGCAGGAGGCCGCGGAGCTTCTCTCGCGTGCGCTGCTTGCGCTGCTCGGAGGGCTCGTCGGAGCGGGTCTCGGACGCCTGCCCCGCGAGCGACACGACGAACTGCCGCTGCGGGCCCCCGCCAGCGCCGGGCGCGGGCTCGCCCTCCGCCACGGGAGGAAGAAGAAGATCGAGAAGGCGCTCTTCGACCCGCCGGTCGGCGATCTCCCCGTGACGGGCCTCCTGCTCCTCGCGAACGAGCTTGATCGCGATCTCGAGGAGGTCCCGGATCATCGATTCCACATCGCGGCCGACGTAGCCCACCTCGGTGAACTTCGAGGCCTCGACCTTGATGAACGGAGCCCCCGCGAGCCGGGAGAGGCGGCGGGCGATCTCGGTCTTCCCCACCCCGGTCGGGCCGATGAGGATGATGTTGTTGGGGAGGATCTCCTCGCGCATTCCCTCGTCGACGTTCCGCCGGCGCCAGCGGTTGCGGAGCGCGATCGCGACGGCCTTCTTCGCCTCGTCCTGTCCGATGATGTACTGGTCGAGTTCCTCGACGATCTGTCGCGGAGTGAGCGCCGCCGCGATGCCGGGGTCGCCGGGATCCGGGGCGGGGCTGATATCGGTCTTCATGGCTCGTTCCCGTTGTCGTCGTCGGCGCCCGGGAGTTCGAGCACCGTGATCTCCCGGTTCGTGTACACGCAGATCTCCGCCGCGATCTCGAGGGCCTGCCGGGCCACCTCGGCGGCCGGCAGCTCCGTGCGGCGGGCGAGGGCCCGCGCGGCGGCGAGCGCGTGCGGCCCCCCGGAACCGAGCGCGAGAATGCCATCGTCCGGTTCGATGACCTCTCCCGTGCCGGCGATGAGCAGGCTCGTCTCGCGGTCGGCGACGGCGAGCAGCGCCTCGAGCCGCCGGAGATAGCGGTCGCTCCGCCACTCCTTCGCGAGTTCCACCGCCGCGCGGGTGAGGTGGCGAGGGTAGCGTTCGAGTTGCGCCTCGAACTTCTCGAACAGGGTGAGCGCATCGGCGACGCCGCCGGCGAAGCCCGCCAGGATCCGGCCGTCGCGCATCGTGCGGAGCTTGCTCGCCTTCGCCTTGACGACGGTCTCCCCCATCGTCACCTGGCCGTCACCCGCCATCGCGACTTCCCCGCCGACCCGAACGCAGAGGATCGTCGTGGCTCGTATCATGCTCTTCATTCTCCTCCGCGTGGGTGGGCCCGGGAGTGTACGCGCTTGAGGCGGTCCACGGATGTGTGCGTGTAGATCCGGGTCGTGCTCAGACTCGCGTGTCCCAGCATCTCCTTCACCGAGACGAGGTCCGCCCCCCGGTCGAGCAGGTGGGTCGCGAAGGAGTGGCGCAGCGAATGCGTGGTCAGCCGGTCGCCCTCCGCGACCCGCGCGAGTTGGGCCGTCACGTCGCGCTGGATCTGCCGCCGCGAGAGGCGGGTGCCGCGAACGGAGAGGAACGCGGCCCGGGAGGAGCCTTCCCCCCGTTTGCCGAAGTAGGCGCCGAGCGCTTCCGACGCGGGCCGGCCGAGAGGGACCACGCGCTCCTTCCCGCCCTTGCCGAGCGCACGCACCTGCCCGGCGCGGCGGTCCACGGCGGTCACGTCGAGGCCCTGCACCTCCGCCAGGCGCAGTCCGCACGAGTAGAGCAACTCGAGGAGGGCCCAGCGCCGGAGCGCCACCGCGGACCCGTCCCGTCGCGCCGCCTCGCCGGCGGAGTCGAGCAGTTCGCGGGCGTCCTCCTCGCTCAGGAAGGTGGGCAGCGTCCGGTCCCGGCGCGGGGTGCGGACGAGCCGGGCCGGGCTGGCCTCCACCCGGTCCGTGCGCTGGAGGAAGGCGAAGAAGGCGCGCACGGCGGCGAGCTTGCGGCCGATCGAGGAACGCTTCAGCCCGCGCGACTCGAGCTCTCCCATGAAGGAACGGATGGACACGCGATGCACGTCCGCCCAGCCCCAGTCGTGCGTCCCCTCGTACGCGCTCACGAAGGCCTCGAACTGATCGAGGTCGCGGCGGTACGCGGACACGGTGTTGGGGGACAGCCGGCGCTCGGCGCGGGCGTAGCGAAGGAAGTCTTCGACCCATGCGCGCCGGGCTCGCGCCCGCGCATCGGCGGGCGCGGACGTCCGGGTCATTTTCTCGACGACTTCTTGCGGGGGCCGCCGCGCCGTCCGCCCGCCTTCCTGGTCGCGTCGCGCTCCTTCCGCTTCCTCAGCAGGTCCAGCGCCACGTCCAGCGTGACCTCGTCGGGCTCCGTCCCCTTGGGTAGCGACGCGTTCGTCTTGCCGTGCTTCACATACGGACCGTAGCGACCCTTGTAGATCGCGATCGACTCGCCGTCATCCGGGTGCGCGCCGACTTCCCGCAGCGGCGTGGCGCTCGCCCGGCGGCCCCGCGTCTTGGGCGCGGAGAGCAGCTCCATGGCGCGCTCGAACGTGATGTCGAGCGGGTCGTCGTGCTCCGTCAGCGAACGGTAGTCCGACTGGTGGACGACGTACGGGCCGTAGCGCCCGATGCCCACCTTCACCGGGTCGCCGCTCTCCGGGTGCGCGCCGAGCGGGGCGGGCATGGCGAGCAGTTTGAGCGCCGTCGTCAGCGACACATCCTCCGGCCGCACGTTCTTCGGGAGGGAGGCGCGTTTCGGCTTCTGTCCGTCCGCCCTCTCGCCTCGCTGCACGTAGGGGCCGAAGCGCCCCTCCATGAGGTAGATGGTCTCTCCGGAATCGGGGTCCTCCCCGAGACGATCCGGGCCTTCCGCCCGCTTCCGGAGGAGGTCGATCGCCTGCTCCTCGCTGAGGTCGGCCGGGGCCACGTCGTCGGGGAGGGAGGCGGTGAGCCGGTCGCCGTTTTTCTCGAGTTCGAGGAAGGGCCCGTAGCGGCCGATCCGCACACGGGGAGTGAGATCCTGGAGCCGCACGGTCGAGGCCTCGCGCGGGTCGATGGCCGCTTCGCGCTCGACGAGCCGCGCTTCGAGCCCGTCTCCGCCGCTGTAGAAATCCCCGAGGTAGGCGCGCCAGTCCACGTTGCCGCGAGCGATCTCGTCCAGCGCCTCCTCCATCTCGGAGGTGAACCCGGTGTCGACGAGGTTCGGGAAGTGATCCTCCAGGAGGCCGGTCACCGCGAAGGCGATGAAGGTGGGGACGAGTTGCTTGCCCTGCCGTACCGCGTACCCGCGATCGACGACGGTCGAGATGATGGCGGCGTACGTGGAGGGACGCCCGATTCCGTCCGCCTCCAGCTCCTTCACGAGCGCCGCGTCCGTGAAGCGGGGAGGCGGCTTCGTCTCGTGCTTCCGGCTCTCCAGCCTGCGGTTCTCGAGCGTCTGACCCTCCCGCATGTCCGGGAGCACCGTCTCCTGGTTCTCCAGTGCCGCGTCCGGATCGTCGGACCCTTCAACGTAGGCGCGGAAGAAGCCGGGGAACTCGATCACCTTCCCCGCGGCCCGGAAGCGCGCCTCCTCCGCATCCACCTGCACGTTCAGATGCCGCAGCCGGGCATCGGCCATCTGCGTCGCGACCGCGCGTCTCCAGATCAGCTCGTAGAGCGCCTTCTGCCGGCCGGTGAGCCCGAGTTCATCGGCGGTCCGCATGTCGGTGCCGGCCGGGCGAATCGCCTCGTGGGCCTCCTGCGCCGAGCGGGACTTCGTCCTGTAGCGCCGCGGGGAGGGGCTCAGGTATTCCTTCCCGTACCGGGCCGCCACCCGGCTTCGAATCGCCGTGATCGCGGCTTCGGAGAGCGTGACGGAATCGGTCCTCATGTAGGTGATGCGGCCGGCCTCGTAGAGCGCCTGCGCGATCCGCATCGTCTCCCGGGCCCCGAGGTTCAGCTTGCGGTTGGCCTCCTGCTGGAGGGTCGCCGTCGTGAACGGAGGATACGGGCTCCGCTTCGACCGCTTCTCCCGCAGGCTGACGACGGTGAAGGTCGCGTCGGCCAACCGCGCGCGGAGCGCCTCGGCGCGTTCCCGGTCCAGCAGGACGACCTTGCGGCCGGACTTGAGGGCGCCGGTGCGCTCGTCGAAATCCCGGCCCGTCGCGATCGCGACGCCGTCGAGGGCGGCGAGGTCGGCCGTGAAGGCGCCCCCGTCCGCGGCGAGGTGCGCGCGCAGACGCCACCAGGCGCCGCTCCGGAAGGCGCGCCGTTCCCGTTCGCGCTCCACGAGCAGGCGGACGGCGACCGACTGCACGCGGCCGGCCGAGAGTCCCGGCTTGATCTTCTTCCACAGGAGCGGCGAGACCCTGTACCCGACGAGACGATCCAGAATCCTGCGCGCCTGCTGGGCCTCGATGCGGGGGAGGTCGATCTCTCCCGGCCGCTCGAGCGCCGCGAGCACGGCGGTCTTCGTGATCTCGTTGAACGTGATGCGGTGGAACCGCTCCCGCAGCGACCGCTTGCGCGCGGTCAGAGCCTCGACGATGTGATAGGCGATCGCCTCGCCCTCCCGGTCGGGGTCCGTGGCGAGGAGGATGGAGTCCGCCTTCGCCGCCGCCGCGCGCAGCTTGCGGAGGACGGGTTCCTTCCCCTCGATCGTGACGTACTCCGGCTCGAACCCCTTGTCGATGTCGACGCCGAGGCCGCTCCTGGGGAGGTCCCGGACGTGGCCGACGGATGCCTGCACGCTGAAGCCGGCCCCGAGGTACGACTCCAGGGTGCGGGCCTTGGCCGGCGACTCCACGATGACGAGATTCACGGGCGGTCTCTCAACTCTCCTGTTGTCCTGCCGTCGGTCCTTCCCCGTCCGCCTGCGGGCCGGCGGCGAAATGCCGCAGACTCCTCAGCGCTACCTCCACCACGGCTTCCGGTTCCCTTCCATCCGTCTCCAGCACCACTTCGGCCTCCGCGTATGCGGCCTCCCGCGCCGCGAGCAGCGTGGCGAGCGCGGCCTCGGGGTCGCTTCCGGCCAGCAGAGGCCGGGCCTCGGCGCCCTCCCGGGAGAGGCGATGGATCGCGGTCTCGGGGCGCACGCGCAACCAGACGCGTACCCGGCCGCCGGACGCACGGTCGATGTCCCGGCGCGCCATCCACCCGCCTCCGGTCGCGACGACGACGTTCTTTTTTCGGGCCATGCGGGCGGACTCGTCGGCCTCGAGCCGCCGGAACTCGCCTTCCCCGCGGCGACGGAACATGCGGGAGATCGATTCGCCGGCTCGCGCTTCGATCTCGCGGTCCAGGTCGACGAACCGGTAGCCCAAACGCCGCGCCAGGATCGGGCCTATGGTGCTCTTCCCCGATCCGGAGAGGCCGACGAGCCAGATCTTTCGGGGCACACTCGACACGTCACGTCCCGACCCGGGCGAGGTAGCTCTCCACGTTGGACCGCATCTCCGCGAGGCTGTCGCCGCCGAACTTCTCGATCCACGCGTCCGCCAGCACCAGCGCCATCATCGCCTCCCCGACGATCCCGGCGGCGGGCACCGCGCACACGTCGCTTCGCTCGAGGACCGCCTTGGCGGGTTCTCCGGTCCGGGTGTCCACGCTGTCCAGAGGGCGGCGCAGCGAACTGAGCGGCTTCATCGCCACGCGGGCGACGATGTCGCCTCCCGTCGTCATGCCGCCTTCCAGGCCTCCGGCGTTGTTCCGCCGCCGCCTGTAGCCTCCGCTCCCGCCACGCGCCGGGTCCCTTTCGATCTCGTCGTGGACATCGGACCCCCGGTGACGCGCGGCTTCGAATCCCATTCCGATCTCGACGCCCTTCATCGCGTGGATCGACATCATCGCGCCACCGATGCGACCGCCGAGGCGGGTCTCCCACGTGACGTGGCTCCCGAGGCCCACGGGCACGCCACGCGCGACGACCTCGAACACGCCTCCCAGCGAGTCGCCGGCGCGGCGGGCCGCATCGATCGCGTCGACCATCGCGGCGGTCGCATCGGGGTCGATGCAGCGCACGGGCGACGCGTCGGCCACGGCCAGCAGATCCTCCGGCAGCGGCAACCCGGGCGGCGCCTCCGCCGGACCGATCGACACCACGTGACTCTCGACGCGCACGCCGAACTCGCCCAGCAACCGCTTGGCCACGGCCCCGGCGGCGACGCGCGCGGCGGTCTCCCGCGCGCTCGCCCGCTCGAGGATGTCGCGGGCGTCCTTCCGTCCGTACTTGAGCATCCCCGCGAGGTCGGCGTGTCCCGGCCGCGGCAGGTACACCCGGCGCAGGAGTTCGTCGTCGTCCACCTCCGGCGCCTCGACCGCCATCGCCGCGCCCCAGTTCCTGAAGTCGCGGTTGGGGATCCGGATCGCGACCGGAGCCCCCAGCGTCTCCCCGAGGCGGACGCCGCCGAAGATCTCGCCCACGTCCTTCTCGATCTTCATGCGGCCCCCGCGGCCGTGCCCGCCCTGCCGGCGCGCCAGCTCCCGCGCGATATCGTCGGGCGCGAGCGCCAATCCGGCGGGGATCCCCTCCAGTACGGCGACCACGGCGGGGCCGTGCGTTTCGCCCGCCGTGGTCAACCTCAGACACCTCAGCATTCCGTCCTCATCGCGTGAACATCGCGTGGACCTCTCCTCATCGAACGGCCGTTCCAACGGCGGGAAAAGGATGCGCCGAGGGCGGGAGCCGCAACCTGCCGCCCTCCTAGCGACCCCCGGGCCGGCGCCGGACGATGTGGGGCGTGACGAGGATAATGAGGTCCTGCTTCACTTCGTTCTCCTTGGTGCTTCGGAACAGATTTCCGATCAGCGGGAGGTTCATCAGCCCGGGAATCCCGCTGCGGCTCCGGCTCACCTCGCTCAGCGTGAGCCCGCCGATCACGGCGGTTTCGCCGTCATCGAGCAGCAGTGTCGTCTCACCAATCTGCTTCTCGAACACGAAGCCCACATCCGAGAGTCCGAGCTTCAGACCGGACCGTTCGGCCATCAGTTCCAGCCGGATCTGGTCGTTGTTCGTCACGTGCGGCACGACATCCAGAATGATCCCCGTGTCCTCGAAGTCGACATTGACCCGCGCGGACTCGGTCTGGGCTCCCGGCTCCAGGACCCGGATCGGGGTGCGTTCGCCGACCTGGATCCTTGCGTGCGCGTGGTCCACGACCTGGATCGAGGGCGCCGCCTGGACGTCCGACAACTGGTGGGACTCGAGCGCTTCGAGGAACGAGAAGAGGGAGAACTCCCCGAACGCCACGGCCGTCAGAATCTGGAGGGCGGGCCCGATCGGACGATCGTTCGCGTTCGCCAACGCCGCGACCGCGGAACCTCCCAGGCTCACGAGCGTTTCGTTCGTCCGCCGGACAAACCCCTGATCGACGGTGCCGTCGCCGTCCACATCCACGAGTTGGGGCGGCGCGTTGGGATCGGGCACCGCGATGAAGTCGTTGAGGCCCTGCTCCACGACGTCGCCGTTCCGCTCCTTGAGGTCGTACACGATCCCCAGTTGCTGCACGTCCGTCCGATCGACGAACACGATCTTCGCCTCGATCGCGACCTGGGGGAGCCGCCGGTCCAGCGCCGCGATGATCGTATCCATCCGCGCGACGACGGACGGTGCGTCGGTCACAATGACGGTGTTGCTGCCCGAGAAAGACACGACCTGGCCGCGGTTGGGCGTGGCCAGGTGTCGGAGCGTCTCGGCCACGGAATCCGCCCGCGCGTAGTTGACCCGGATCACGCGCGTCTCGCTGAGCAGTTGATCCCGCGCCTGGAGGTTCTCCAGCCAGTCCACGACGATGATTCCGCTCTCGGTCCGGTGCCAGCCGAGGTTCTGGGCCGACAGGATCGCGTTGAGCGCCACGTCCCACGGCTGGTCGCGGATGTCGATGCCTCGAACGATGACGGACGCGACATCCCCGTTCGGGACGACGGAGATGTCCGCGAACTCGGAGAACCCGGCGAGGACGTCGAACATGCTGGCGCTGTCGTACACCACCGAGATGCGCGGTTCGGTCTCCGGCACGACGGGCAGCGGTGCGGCAACACCCTGGACCTCCGTCTCGGAAGCCTCCGGAACATCCGTCGTGGACCAGGCCGGAAATGGCGGCCCGGGGTTGCGGAAGGTCACGCGAATCGCTCCGGAGTCCGCGGCGACGCGGTAGGCGACTTGCCGATCGAGGTCGAACACGAGCCGTATCGTCTCGGGCCGGAACTGGGTTGAACGCAGGCCGAGCACTCCGCCGCGGTCGATCCGGTTGTAGCGGCCCTGCGCCAGTCCCGCATTCGCCCCCCTGATGTCCAGGAGCAGCCGCGGCGGGTTGGTGAGCATCATGTGGCGGTGCGTGGCCGGTCCGTCGAGGACCACCGTGATCTCGGTGTCCGTCCCCTCCGGCGCGATCCTCACTTCCCGCATATCGGCTGCGGGCGTCGCCGCAAGCGCTACGGCGAAGGGGAGAATGATGCGCGAGATCATGCTCCTGTCCCCCGTTCGCGCCGTACGCGCAGCGTCTCGCGACGGCTGACCCCGAAGCTCGTGATCACGAAATCCACCTCCTCCGTACGGATTTGTAAGACCCGGGCCGCGCCGATGTTGTCGCGTTCGCGGGCACGGTAGCGCCGCCCGGTCGTTCGATCGATCAGAATCGCCACGCTTCCGAGTTGCGGGGTGTACAGCACGCCGACCAGCGCAAGGTCGTCGAAACGGGGCCCCGCCCGCGTGTCGAGGTGAAGCGGCTGGAACGGGTCGCGGCGGTCGAAGGCGGGGTAGGTGAAGACCTCCCGCTCGTAGATCGGCGGTCGCGTCTGTGCCGCGACCTCCCACGGCCCGGTCCCGCACGTCGCGGCGAGCACCGCGGCAAGAGTCAGGCGATTCATCTTGCCTCCGGCGAAGGGATGTCCTCGGGCGGCAGCACGAAGGTCTCGAGGCTGAAGCGGACGTGTACGAGTTGCCGCCCCGAGTCGGCGATCCGGGAAGGGACGATCTCGTCGACCTCGGGCCGGACGAGGCGGGCGAAGCCGGCGATTCGCGTCAGGAGCGTCCCGACATCGTGGTAGGCCCCCTCGACCTGAAGCGCCCACTGCTGCCGCACGAAGTACCCGGTGGAGTCGGCCACGGGATCGGCGGGCAGTGCGTGGACGAGTTCGAGGCCCAGCGACTGCGTTTCGGCCGCGATGGCTTCATAGATGGCCTCGACCTCACCCTCTCGCGGAACAAGCCGTTGCAGCTCCGCGAGTTGCCGTTCACCGAGCGCGAGATCCTCGCGCATCGCATCCAGGGTGCCGTCACCCAGCTCGGCGATCGCGTTAACCCGCTCGGCCCGCTCCACCCGCTCCGCCAACGCGGCCAGTTCCGCCTTGCGCGGGTTCCAGAAGCGCAGCTGGAAGGCCGTCCCACAGCCCAGCAGGAGTATGAGCCCAAGCACCCGGTACTGAGCGCGGGGATCCCTGGGCAGCACGGTCAGGTGGGCTCGACCCGCCGCAGGGCGGGGGCATGGGCGAACCGAAGCACGAGGGTGAAGGCCTGCCGGGAGCCCTGATCGGAATCGGACCCCTGCTGCTGGCTTCCGATGATCTTCACATCGGCGATGTGGTTCGACATCCCCAGGCCTCGGACGAACTCCGTGATCGCGAGCGGATTGCCCGCAACGCCCTGGAGTTCGACCGCAAGGTCGGGCGGCGCCGACAGTTGACGCAGCGAAGTCAGCCAGGCCGGGGGCGGGAGCGCGCGGCTGATTTCGTCCATCAGGTGCGGCCACGCGAACCGGTCCCGGTCCAGCTGTTCGACCAGTGCGACACGCTCGCGGATCTCGCGAGACCTTTCCGTCAGACTGTCACTTGCGGCCCGGAGCTCGGCGAGCCGCGCCGAGTCCGCCACGACCGCTTCGAGACGCGCCCCGAGTTCCCGGGCTTCGGTCCGCTGCAGCCACCACAGCGCGGCCGTGCCCGGCAGGATCGTCAGCGCCGAAATCAGCAGTGCGACACCCCAAACGTCGATGCGGAGGACGCTCCCGGCAGTCTCGTCGGTCACGAACCCTTGCCGCGCACGCGGGGAGTCGGGCAGAAGGTTGATCTCGATCATGGCCGTTCCCGCCTCTCCACGGTCAGGCACCCCGGACCGGGGACCTGAGGGCCAGCCCGACCGAGAGCATGAGCAGCGGCGCCACCGAGCCCAGGTCTGCCCGGTCCGCGACATCGGGCGCAACCTCGATGCGTTCGAACGCACTCGCGAGGCGCGTTTCGACGCCGGTTGTATCTGCGAGGATCTCGACCAGTCCGGACGCCGTGGCTCCTCCCCCGCACAGGTAGGCGCGTGCGATCCCCGGTCCTGTCTCTACGAACGCCCCCGCCCGGTCGATGCCGCGCGCGATCCGGCGGGCGCACTCGTCCAGCTCGTTCGCGGTCGGAGCGCCGATGGCCAGTTCCCGGGTCAGCAGGGGAAGTCCGTTTCGGAGCAGGTGTATGGCCGTCGACTGGACCCCGATGTCGACCAGCACGGTCACACCCTTCATGGCGGTCGGATGGTTCGCCTCGAAGGCGTTGCGAAGGGCCAGGGCTTCCACGTCGATGACCGTGGGGTTCAGGTCGGCCCGCCGCAGGAGTGCGACCCGCGTCTGGACGACGTCGCGCTTCGCCGCCGCCAGCAACACGGTCATCGTCGAGCCTTCGCCCTTCGGATCGATGATCGCGAAGTCCAGTTCCACGTTCTTCATGTCGAAGGGGACGTGCTGCTCGGCTTCCCACGGCATCACGGCGCGGGCCTCCGCCTCATCCATCCGGTCGATTTCGATCACCTTGCTCAGGACGTCGCGCCCGCCGATGCCGATGACGACATCGTGGGGCTTGATTCGCTCCCGCCTGAACATCGAGGAAAGCGTGTCGGCGACGCGCTCCGGCTCCCGGATCGTGCCACCGCGCACGGCGTCCGGCTCGTTGGCAGCGGTCGCGAGGGCGGTCAGGCGCGGCCCGTTTTCGCCATGCTCGATCACCGCGGCCTTGCTGAAGCCGCTGCCGATATCGAGTCCGACGGTCGCTTTCCGGCGCCGCAATCCGAATCGCCCCATGTGTCAGTTTCGGAGCGACATCGCGTAGACGACCCGCCGACCCCCGGCGCGCCCGTTTCGGCCGATGGCCGTACCGGTCAGCCGGACCTCGCGCACGCGGGAAAGAGCCCCGGTCGATACGCGGGCCTGGATCGCGCCGCTCGACAACCGGTACTCGAACGCCGCGCCGGGCTCGAGTGGGGATACGAACTCCTGGCCGTTGCGCCGGATAGACACCGTCGCCGACCCGGAAGCGGATCGGTGGATGGCGTAGGTGAGGCGCCCGTAGATGCGGGCGAGCGAGCCGGGCTCGGGCATCGGGGCGAGGCCTCCGCTCCAGCCGCTCGCGCGACGGAACCACCGGGTCGGCATCCGGTTCGCCGGATCCGCCCCGGCCGCCCGGCAAGCGGCCTCCGCCGCCGCCGAAACACCGGAAACGGGCGTAAGTCCGTCCGTGTAGACCCAGGCCGCCGAGTACGGTCCGGAAAGCGCCGTGCCGCGCCACCCGGACTGAAGGTTTGCGGCGATCGAATCGTAGGCGAAGAGATCGACGGAGCCGCCGCTCGCCGTACCACATACGACGGCCCTCAACACGTCCACGCGGATGGACACCGTGTCGGGTGTCGCAAGCAGCAGGTCGCCCGGCCCGGCGGCGCGGATCTCCGGTCCCAGCCCATCAGACAGAGCGCGCGCGATCTGCGAGGCCTGGATCGTGTCCTCATTACGCAGATGGAAGGCGCTCTGACTCCCCAGCAGTCCGATGAGCAAGCCGATGAGCAGACCGGCCCCTGTCAGCGCGACCAGCATCTCGGCGAGCGTGAACCCCTCCTGGCGGCAGGCCCTGGCCGGCGCGAGGCGGCGTGGCACGCTCATGGCGCCGCGGGCAGCGGGCGAGGGCGCGACAGGACGATCTCGAGCTCCGCCTCCGGGGCCGGCGGCAACGACACCGTCACTCGCGCGTGCTTGAGCCGCGGCGACCGTGCGGTCACATCGAGCGACACATCGAATCGACGTCCGCCGATGTCGGCAGCGCTCGTGCGGGAAGCCGCGGCGGCATGTCCGGCCCGCACAAGCGACTCCACGGCGTTTCGACCCGCGAGGGCGTGCTCCGTTTCCCACGCCGCACGGAGCGCCTGCGAACCGACCCCGAGCACTACGCCCGCCGCGCCAAGGACTCCGACGGACGTCACGACGATGGCCAGCAGCACCTCGACCAGACTGAAGCCCGCGGTCTTCAATGTCGAAAAGTCTCCGTGCGAACCTGGCCCACGAAGTTCGACACCAGCCGAATGCCTCGCCCGCCACGATACAGGTAGACGCTGCCGGGGGATCCGTGTCCCCGCGCGTTGAAACGGAGAGTTGAGGGCTGCAGCCGCAGCGAGTCGAGCCGACCGAGAACGTGTCTCCCGAGGTCGACGCGAGACAGCAGCGACCCTCCCCGCCGCGATACTTCGAGCCGGGTCCCCGCGAGTGTCACCGCAGTCGGCACATGGGTCGCCACGGCGTGGAGACGTGCCAGCGTGAGTTGCGACTCCGCCACGCGGGCGGCTCGCGTCAGGCTGAAACGGGCGAGGGGTTCGCGAGAGATGATGAAGGTCGCGGCCAATCCTGCGACCGCCAGCGCGACCGCGACCTCCACCAGACTGAACCCACTCCGCCCTGCGTGCGGTCCGGGCGGTCTACGTGATCCGTCTTGCTGCACGGGGTGCTCCCTCTTCCTGAATGAGCGTTGCCGACTGTTTCCGTAAGCATGGTCCCCCGTGTCAACGGCGCATCAACGGCTGTTAGCAACTGGTAGCCTCGATGATCTGTCCGACGGCTCCCGAGGCGTTGCCGGCCGACGAATTGACGCACCATGTGTTCGGCGAGGATGCGTGTTTCGCCGTGATCTGGTAGCCGTCCAGATAGGCCGTCACCGTCAGCGCGACGTTCGTGCTGGCCTGGAAGTCCGGAGTGCCGTCGCCGTCCAGGTCCCCCGCTCCCCCCGCGGCCACGGCGATCGCGGCATACGCCTGGTGGTTGAAGAAGTACGCTTCCTCGGCCGTCATCAGGTTACGAATGTCGCTCTGCGCGGCGGCATCGAACGCCTTCTCCTTCGTGCTCGTGAACTGCGGAATCGCGATCGCCGCGAGAATGCCGATGATGACGACCACGATCAGCAACTCGATCAGCGTGAACCCCTCCGCATCACTCCTCGTCGTTCTCCTCATCCCTCTCCTCACTTCCGCCCGGGTTGGATCCTCCGGCAGCACCTCCGGTGGGGCTGCTCGGGCCGCGGTTCCGGCGGGGCGCCGGTGACCGCGGACGGTTACCCCACAATTAGACATCATCCAGCAACGGGGTCTCAACGTCCCAGTCGGGCGGTTCATCGAAGCCGGTCGCGGCACGGATTCGACCGTGCCGCACCGACAGGGTCAGCGAATGCACCCGTCCGGCGCCGTCGCGCAGCGGGCGGCGGATCTCCTGTGTCCCGGCCGACGGCTCGGGAGGCGGCAATCCCAGTGCGCGCAACGCCTTCGGCACCGTGTCGAATCCTTCCGCGAAGACGGCCGTCCACGACCGGACGAGGGCCGGCCCGCCGATCCGATCCGGCCTGGCTCTCAGGCGCAGCGTCCAGTTGAGAGCCTCGAAGCGAAGCCAGCGGTCCCCTCCCACGCGCCGGTCCGCCGCCGCGCGTCCGTACCGCTCGAAGGCCGCATCGACCGGCTGGCCGAGGAGATCCCGCACGCAGGGAGCCGTCTGGCGGGGGATCGTGTCGTCGTCGTTTGTGCTCGCGGACATGCGCCAAGAAGAGGAACCGGGGGAAGCCCCGCAAGCCGCGGCGATCCACGGCCGGCGAGGGCCCCGGCCGCGTCACTGGATCGCGTTGATGAGTTCGAAGATGGGGAGGTACATGGCGATGATCATCCCGCCGACGAGGCCTCCGAGGATCACGATGAGGACGGGCTCCAGTATTCTCAGCAGACTCTCCGCGCCAGCATCGACTTCGTCGTCGTAGAAGTCGGCGATCCGGGCCAGCATCCCATCGAGGTCTCCGGTCTCTTCTCCGACATGGATCATTCGGGCCACCATGGGTGGGAAGGCCCGCGTTTCGCGCAGCGGCCGCGCGATGGAGTCACCCCGCCGGATGGCGGTCCGACTCGCCTGTATCGCGTCCTCGATCACGCGGTTCCCCGCGGTCCGCGCCGTGATCTCGAGTCCCTCGAGAATCGGAACGCCCGACGAGAGCAGCGTTCCCAGCGTCCGCGTGACGCGGGACACCGCCGCTTTCCGGATCAGCGATCCGAGAACCGGAAGTTGCAGCAGGGTACGGTCGAAGCGCCGCCGGCCCGCGTCCGTCGCGATCCAGCGGCGCAGCATCAGGACCGCGCCGCCCGCCACGGCGAGCAGCGCCCACCACCACTTCTGGACCATCCCCGACAGACCGATGACCGCGCGGGTCGGGAGGGGGAGCGTCGCATCAAAGCTCGCGAACACCGTCTCGAACGTCGGGATCACAAAGAGGAGGAGCGTCGCAACGACAGCCATGGCCACCGCGAGCACGACGGCGGGATAGAGCATGGCGCCCTTCACCTTTCGACGGATCTCTTCGCTCTTCTCGAGGAAGGTGGCCAGGCGGTCGAGAATCCCGTCCAGTCTGCTCCCGGATTCGCCCGCATGGACCATGTTCACGTAGAGCTGCGTGAAGACGCGGGGGTGCCTGCCGAGCGCGCCGGCCAGCGTGTTCCCGGCCTCGACATCGCGTAGCGTGTCGCGGGCCACCCGCCGAAGCGCGGCGTTGTCCGCCTGGAGCGCGAGGGTCTCCAGCGTCCGGGTGAGCGGCAACCCGGCGCTGATCATCACGGAGAACTGTCGCGTGAAGAGGACGAGATCACGCGTCTTCACCCGTACCGACGGTGCGAAGATGCGGCGCCACGCGCGCCGGCCCGCGTCCGCTGCGACAGACGTCACGGGCTCTCGGCCGGGGGAGAGGTGGACCGACCGCCAGCCCCCACATCATCCACCCCGCGCCATCGCCGGCGGCCGGTCTCCACTGCTCTCCTCACGTCGACTCCGTCACCGAGCGGATCCGTCCGGTGCGGGCGTCGTACTCGCCATGCGACGGAATTCGGCGGGATCGGAGGTGATCCGGAGACATTCGTCGAAGTCCACCTGCCGCCGGACATAGAGCTGGTGGAGCGCGTCGTTGAGCGTCCGCATGCCGAACCTGCGCGCGGCCTGCATCGCGGAATGGACCTGATGAACCTTCGCCTCCCGGATCAAAGCCCGGACCGCGGGCGTCGCGACCAGGATCTCGCAGGCGACGACGCGACCGCCGCCCCGCGCGCGGCGAAGCAGCGTCTGGGTGATGACCCCCTCGAAGACGTGGGCGAACTGGGCGCGCACCTGCTCCTGCCGGTGGGCCGCGAAGGCATCGATGATCCGGTGGATGGACTCCGCCGCCGAACGCGTATGCAGCGTGCCGAGCGCGAGGTGCCCGGTCTCCGCGACCGTGAGCGCGGCTTGAATCGTCTCGGGATCCCGCAACTCCCCGATGAGAATCACGTCCGGGTCCTGGCGCAGGGCGTAGCGGAGCGCGCTGGCGAAGTTCGGCGTGTCCTGCCCGATCTCGCGCTGGTTCACGATGCAGCGTTTGTGCGGATGTACGAATTCGATCGGATCTTCGATCGTGACGATGTGGCCCGCGCGGGCCGTGTTGATGCGGTCCACCATCGCCGCCAGCGTCGTCGACTTTCCCGAGCCGGTGGGCCCCGTCACCAGCACGAGCCCGCGCGGTTTGTCCGCCAGCCGACCGACGACCGAAGGTACGCCGAGTTCGCGCAGACTCGGGATATCGACGGGCACGCGGCGGATGGCGCACGCCACGCTCCCCCGCTGCCGGAACAGGTTCGCGCGGAAGCGGGAGAGGCCGGGGATCGCGAAGCCGAAATCGAAGTCGGGCTCGCCCGCGAAGCGCTCGCGCTGCTCCTCCGAGAGCATCGAACGGCCGAGAGCTTCGGTATCCTCGGGATCCAGCGCGCCCTCCGCGCGACTGTCCGTGAGGTTGCCGTCGATCCGCAGCTTCGGGCGTTCGCCCGCCGTGAGGTGCAGGTCGGACGCTCCCCGCTCGACCATCTCGCTCAGCAGTTCCACCAGATGCGCGTCCATCCGGCCCGGCCTACGCCGGCGTCTCCCTGAGCACGTCTTCGAGCGTCGCGATCCCCCTTCGCGCCTTGGCGAACCCGTCCTGCCGCAGGGTGATCATTCCCTCGTCGACGGCGCAGCGCTCGATCTCCTCCGACGATGCGCCCGCCAGGACGAGTCGGCGGATCGCGGGAGACATCGGAAGGACTTCATAAAGGCCGTGACGGCCCGAGTACCCCGACCCGTCGCACGAATCGCAGCCCGCGCCGCGGTAGAAGGCGTCCGCGTCGCGTCTGCCCGCTTCCAGTCCCACCGAATTCAGGATCTCGGGGGCGTAGGTCGCCTCGACCCTGCAGTCGGGACAGATCCGGCCGACGAGCCGCTGGGCGGTGATGACCTTGACGGCGACGGCCACGTTGAACGCCTCGATCCCCATGTCCACGAGTCGCGTCGCGGTCGAAGCGGCGTCATTGGTGTGGAGCGTGGAGAGCACGAGATGGCCGGTGAGTGCCGCCTTCACGGCGATGCCGCCCGTCTCGCGGTCGCGGATCTCGCCCACCATGAGAATGTTGGGGTCCTGCCGCAGGAAGGCGCGAAGCGTCGTGGCGAAGGTGAGACCGATCTTCGGGCGTACCTGAACCTGGTTGATGCCTTCGATACTGTACTCGACGGGATCCTCGGCGGTCATGATGTTCGCCTCGGGCGTATTGAGTCTCGCGAGTGCGCTGTAGAGCGTCGTGGTCTTCCCGGATCCCGTGGGGCCCGTGACGAGAACCATGCCCGATGTCTGCGCGATCGCCGCGAGCAGTTCGCGCTCCGCGCGCGTCTCCATCCCGAACGACTCGAGGTCGAAGGCCTGCCGCTCCCTGTCGAGGATTCGGAGGACGACCTTCTCACCGAACAGCGTGGGAAGCGTGGAGACCCGGAAGTCGATGACCCGTTCGGCGACCGGCATCCGGATCCGGCCGTCCTGGGGAATCCGGCGCTCCGCGATGTCCAGGTCCGCCAGGATCTTGAGCCGAGACGTCAGGGCCGCCGCCAGCCGGAACGGCGGCCGCAAGATCTCGCGCAGTCTCCCATCCAGGCGATAGCGGACCCGCAGTTCAGTTTCGTACGGCTCGAAGTGAATATCCGAGGCGCCGCGATGTACCGCATCGCCGAGGATGTCATCGATGAGCCTGACGGCCGGCTCCTCGCTCGCTTCGGTCGAATCGGCTTCGGCCGGCGGTGCCGCGGCCGCCTGCTCCGCGCGCCCGCCTCCACGTGTCGTGGCAGCTTCATAGCTCCGGTCGATCCGTTGGCGGAGCGTGTGTTCTCCCACTCCAACGGCGTCGATCTCGAACTGGGTGAGGAACTGCAGGTCGTCGATGAGCGTCGCGTCGGACGGGTCCGCCATCGCGACGGAGAGCGTCCGGCCGGTGCGCCGCAGCGGGAGCACGAGATGCCGACTCGCAAACTCCGCCGGGATGAGACGAAGGACCCTCGGATCCGACGCCGGCCGCTTCCGCTTCGGGGCCGGCGTGTCCGCGGCCGGGGAAGGCGTCACCGCGTCCCCGCGCATACCTGTTCCCGGAAGCGCGCGAGGGAGCGTGCGCCGATGCCCCGGACGCGGGTGACGGCCTCGGGCGTTTCGAACGGGCCGTTCTCGCTTCGGTCCTCGATGATGCGGGCCGCGAGGGCGGGTCCGATGCCGGACAGGCTCTCGAGTTGCGCGCGGTCGGCTCGATTCAGATCGATCCGCGCGCCTCCGGGCGGACAGCCCGCCGACATCGGCGCGGCGGGAGGGAGGGCCGGGCGGTGCGCGGCGGGAGCGGGAGCGGAGCGGGGTGCTCCGGACTCGAAGCGGAGATGCGGCTCGAGGCGGCGCGCGGTGACCTCTCCCACTCCACGGACCCGTTCCAGGTCGGCGGTTTCGCGGAACGGAGCACGTTGCCGCTCCTCGATGAGAGCTTCCGCCAGGCTCGGACCGACGCCGGGCAGCCGGCGCAACTCATCGGCCGGGGCGCGGTTCACATCGATCTGTTCCCCATCGGCGAGCGGGGTCTGCGCCCGCTGCTCCCGGGTCAGGGCGGCGACGACCTCGCCCTCGATGCCCGCCAGATCCGTCGCGGGGTCGATCGCGTCGAGACCTTCAAGCCGGCCCGGGTCGGGCGCGAGGAGGGTGCGCGTCACGAGGCTCACGCCGACGAGCACGAGCGCGGCGCCCATTGCCTTGCGTTCCGCGCGATTCAGGTCCCACACCCCTCACCTCCCCCGTAGCAGGTCCGATTCCTGCCCGAGGATCGGGGAGCGGATCAACCGGCCATCAAACCGGCCATCAAGTCAGAAGATGAAGGTGATCTCGGCCCAGCCGTCGACGGGGGTCCCGTGGCGGAGCGCGGGCCGGTATTCCCACGCCCGAACCTGGCGCATGATGTCGCGGTTGAAGTCCTCGTCCGGGGTCGGGGGGTCCAGTTCGACGAGACCGGGACGCCCGGTCGCGTCGACGAAGACGCGCACCGTCACCTCCATGCCGCGGACGGCGCTCGGGGGGTCCCAGTGCGGCACGACGGACCTTGGCACGGGGGACACGTATCCGTCGCCCTCGCCCCCGCCCGTCCCCTCGTCGCCGGCACCGATCCCCGCCCCGCTCCCGGGCGACGGCGCCGGCGCGCCGACGGGGAGCAGTTCGGAGGCCACCTCGATCTCCGCCTCCCGGACCTGGATCTCGGGCATGTCGACGGCGAGGACGGGCCGTGGCGGCGGAGGGATCTCGATCCTGCGGGGCATGGAAACCCTGAGCGCCCTCAGGCCGCCCCCGCCGGCGGGGAGGTCCGGATTCACGCCGGGCCGGGCCGCCGGCTCGAACTCGGGCACCGGGCGCACCCACGCGAGGAGGAGGAGCGCGTGCAGGAGCGCGGAGGCAAGCATCCCGCCCCACCACACGGCCCGCTCCCGGCCGCGGGAGCGCGATGACGCGACCCGGTATCGCCAGTCCGGCCGTTTCCTTGTCGTCGTGCGCACAGGTTCGATCCGACTCCAGAATGGTCGCGAGGCCGTCGGGACGGCGTCACGCGGCGGTCAGCAATCCCCCGCTGAAGCATCGTACGGAAGGCCGCCCCCCCGGGTTCCCGGCGCTTGCCGCCCGGTCAGACCCTCCGGCACATTGTGCGCCACCCGGCATGCGCCACCCGACACGTCACCAGGAGTCATCTTCCGTCTCCATGAAAGCGATCCGCAAACCCGGGCCGGCCCCCGGCCTCGTGCTGTGCGACGCGCCGGTGCCCGAGATTCGCTCCCGCGACGTGCTGGTCAAGGTGCGGCGGGCGGGGATCTGCGGCACGGATCTGCACATTCACCAATGGGACCGCTGGTCGCGGCATCGCGTGAATCCGCCCGTCACGCTCGGCCACGAATTCATGGGAGAGGTCGTCGAGACCGGCCGGCTGGTCCGGAACATCGAGGTCGGCGACCGCGTCTCGGCGGAGGGGCACCTGGTCTGCGGACACTGCGAGTACTGCGGCACGGAGCAGGCGCACGTGTGCCGGGACACCCGGATCATCGGCATCGACCGGGACGGCGCGTTCGCGGAATACGTCTCCATCCCGGCGGCGAACATCATCCACGTCCCCGACTCCATCAACGACGACCTGGCGGCGGTGTTCGACCCGCTCGGCAACGCTTTCCACACGGTTCTGCACACGGATGTGGCGGGACGGGTCGTCGCCGTGGTCGGCTGCGGCCCGATCGGCCTGTTCGCGGTCGGGATCGCGCGCGCGGCGGGAGCCTCCAGGGTCATCGCGGTCGAGCCGCACGAGGGGCGGCGGGAACTCGCGGCGCGGATGGGCGCGCACGACTGCCTCGATCCGGCGGAGGGCGACGCGGAGGCGCGGATCGCCGACCTCACGCACGGCTACGGGGCGCACGTGGTGTGCGAGATGAGCGGTCACCCGGCGGGCGTGCGCTCCGCGTTCCGCATGTGCCGCAACGGCGGCTACGTCCGGCTGCTGGGGCTGCCGAAGGACCCGGTGGAGGTCGACCTCGCGCGCGACGTCATCTTCAAGGGTCTCCACGTGTACGGCGTGGTGGGGCGGCTCATGTACCGGACGTGGATCGAGATGCGGGACTTCCTGGCGTCGGGACGCCTCGACGTCGAGCCGGTGATCACCCACCGGCTCCCGTTCGACCGCTTCGAGGAAGGGTTCGACTCCATGTATTCCGGCGAGGCGGCGAAGGTCGTCCTCATGCTGGACTAGCCGTTCGGTCCCCGTGGCGCGCGCCGCCGGCACCGTCGTCCCGGCCTTCGCCGCCGCCGCGCTGCTGGCGGCCGGGTGCTGGCGGATCGGGGAGGGCACCGCCGGCGAGGCGCTGGTCACCTGGGTCGCGTATCCCGAGACGGTGGAGGTGGGCGCGCCCTTTTCCTTCGAGTTCGGCGGGCCCGTGTCCGAGGACCAGTGCGGCCGGCTGGACACCGCCACGCTCGCGGTCACCGACTCCTCGATCGAACTCGCGGCCCGGCGGAGCACCTTCCGCACCATGTGCGCGCCCCAGCACGTCAGCTTCTACGAGGCACGGCCCATCACGCTGGAGACGCCCGGGCGCTACCGGATCCGCACCGCGACCGACATCGACCTCGGCACGCTCGTCGCGACGGACAGCGGAGGATTCTCCGGCATCCGCACATGGGGCGAGGGGACGATCCGCGAGGCGGCCGGGTGCTGGCTGTTCGGGCCCGGATGGATCGGCAGCCAGCGGGTATTCGCGCTCGACGGCCTCAGCCCCGAGCTTCGCGAGGCGGGGACCGACCGCGTCCTCCATGTCCGCGGGCGGTTGCGAGGCTTCATCTCGTGCGGCAACTGGGGGTCGCGCCCCAGAATCCGTGTGGACACCGCGTGGGCCACCGACAAGCGCGTCGGCGATCTCTACCCCTGAGCGATTCGAGTGCGGGACGGCGCGATCATGACACTGTATGAGGAGCGGGATGGGATGACGTCGAACGTGAACCGGGGCCTCGAGCACCGCCTCGTCTCCGAACTCGGGGAGATGAGGGAGAGCGGGGTTCACAAGGAACTGCTGCACATCATGGGGCGGCAGGCTCCCGTCGTGGACATCGATGGCCTGGGCGAGACCATCAACATGTGCTCGAACAACTACCTGGGCCTGTGCGACGAACCCTCCGTGATGCAGGCGGTGAAGGACGGAGTGGACGAGTACGGCGCGGGGACCTCCTCGGTGCGCTTCATCTGCGGGACGTTCGACATTCACCGCGAACTCGAGGCGAAGATCGCGGACTTCCTCGAGACGCCGGCCTCCCTCACCTACACCTCCGCGTGGAACGCGAACGAGGGTCTCTTCGCGCCGCTCCTGGGTGCGGATGACGCCCTGATCTCGGACCGGCTCAACCACGCCTGCATCATCGACGGGATCCGCCTCTGCAAGGCGCGCCGGTTCATCTACGACCACATGGACATGGGCTCGTTGCGCGACGCCCTCGAGGCGAGCCGCGACGCGCGCCACCGGCTCGTCATCACGGACGGCATCTTCTCGATGGAGGGAGAGATCGCGCCGCTCCCGGAGATCCGGGAACTGTGCGACCGCTACGACGCGATCATGGCCGTGGACGACTCCCACGCGACGGGGGTGCTGGGCGACACGGGAAGGGGGACGCCCGAGCACTTCGGGATGCACGGCGAGGTCGACATCGTCACGTCGACGCTCGGCAAGGCGCTCGGGGGCATGGCCGGCGGGTTCACGGCCAGTTCCGAAGCCGTGATCGACTATCTCGTTCAGGCGTCGCGCACCCAGTTGTTCACCAACGCCCTGCCGTGCCACTCGGCGGCCGGGGCCATGGCCGCGATCGAGCACCTGGAGGCGCATCCGGAACTCGTGGCCCGGCTCCGCGACAACACGGAGTATTACCGCGAGGGGTTGATCGAACTCGGATACAAGCCGATTCCCGGCGGCACGCCCATCGTCCCCGTCATCATCGGGAAGACGGCGGATGCGATCC
Organism: Gemmatimonadales bacterium; assembly: GCA_009840115.1. GTDB lineage: Bacteria > Gemmatimonadota > Gemmatimonadetes > Palauibacterales > Palauibacteraceae > Palauibacter > Palauibacter irciniicola. The sequence goes on from VXOJ01000036.1 coordinate 39,281, forward strand.
GGCTCAGCCGCGAACTGCTGCGCGAGGGCGTGTTCGTCATCGGGTTCGGGTATCCGGTGGTCCCGCGCGGGGAGGCCCGGATCCGCTGTCAGCTGTCGGCCGCGCACGAACGCGAACACATCGACGCCGCCCTCGCCGCCCTGAAGAAGGTGGGCGAGCGGCTCCACCTGATCTGACGCCCTTGGCGCCGCGGAGACCGCAGGGAGCATGGGATCGCGAGGGAGCATGAAATCGTGACTGAGCGCGGACTGAATCGGGAGTTGCCCGGGGGAATGGTCATCGCCCCGTCCATCCTCGCCGCGGATTACGCGCGGCTGGGGGCGGAAGTGGCCGAGGCGGAGGCGGCGGGCGCGGAGTGGTTCCAGCTCGACGTCATGGACGGGCACTTCGTGCCCAACCTCACGATCGGGCTGCCGGTGCTGGAGTCGTTGCGCGCGGCGTCCGACTCGTTCCTCGATGTGCACCTGATGATCGACAACCCCGGCGAGTTCCTCGAGCCGTTCGCGGCGGCGGGCGCCGACATGCTCACGGTCCACCAGGAGGTGTCGGCCCACCTGCACGGCGACCTGCACCGGATCCGGGAGCTGGGCTGCTACGCCGGGGTCGCGCTCAACCCGGCCACGCCGGCGGAGACGCTGTCGGAAGTCCTGGGCTACGTGGACCTCGTCCTCGTGATGACGGTGAACCCGGGGTTCGGGGGACAGAAGTTCATCGCCGAGGCGGTGCCGAAGATCTCCACGGTGCTCCGGATGGCGGCGGATCGGGGGCTGGCGCCGCCGGCCATCCAGGTGGACGGGGGGATCGATCCCGCGTCCGCCCCCGTGTGCGCCGCGGCGGGGGCGTCGGTGTTCGTGGCCGGTTCCTCGGTCTTCCGTTGGGCACCCGGCATCGCCGCGAACATGGCGGCGTTGCTCGACGCGCTCGCGCCCTACGGCTGAGGACGGCATGAACGGCGGCCTTTCACGCGAGGAACTCGTCCGCTACGGGCGTCACGTCAGCATCCCCGAGGTGGGCGTGGCGGGGCAGCGGCGCCTGCGGGCCTCGAGCGTGCTCATCGTGGGCGCGGGCGGGCTGGGATCGCCGGCCGCGCTCTACCTCGCCGCGGCGGGGGTGGGACGGCTCGGCCTCGTGGACCACGACCGCGTGGAACTCTCCAACCTGCAGCGGCAGGTGCTCTACGACACCGATTCGGTCGGGACGCCGAAGCTCGCCTCCGCGCGGGCGCGGCTCGCGGGACTGAACCCGGACGTCGCCGTCGAGACGTTCGACGCGCGCCTGGAATCGGGGAACGCGCTCGAGATTCTCGAGGGGTGGGACTTCGTCATCGACGGGAGCGACAACTTCCCCACGCGGTATCTCGTGAACGACGCCTGCGTGATGCTCGGGACGCCCTTCGCGTACGGGGCCATCCTTCGCTTCGAGGGCCAGGCGTCGGTGTTCGCGGCGCCGGATGGTCCCTGCTATCGCTGCCTGTTCCGGGATCCTCCGCCTCCGGATCTCGTGCCGAATTGCGCGGAAGCCGGGGTGCTCGGGGTCCTGCCCGGCATCGTGGGGTCGATCCAGGCGAACGAGGCGATCAAGTGGCTGGCGGGGATCGGAGACACGCTCGCCGGGCGCCTGCTCCTCATCGACGCGCTCCGCATGGAGTTCCGCTCGCTGGACATCGCCCGCGACCCCGAGTGCGTGGTCTGCGGCCCCGAGCCGACGGTTACGGAACTCATCGACTACGAGCGCTTCTGCGGTGTGGCGGCGGACGGCGCGGCGGAAGCGGAGAGTGCGATGGACGACTTCGACATCGACGTACACGAACTGAAGCGCCGGATCGACGCCGGCGAGGGCTTCCAGCTCATCGACGTACGCGAGGACTACGAGTGGGCGATCTGTAACCTGGAGGAGGCGGGGGCGCGGCTCGTGCCGCTCGCCACGCTTCCGCAGGCCGTGGAGAGCCTGGACGCATCGGAACCCCTCATCATCCACTGTCGTTCGGGCCCTCGCGGCGACCGTGCCGTCGAATACCTGCGCGCGGTGGGGTTCGACCACGCCGTGAACCTCGCGGGGGGGATCCTCGCGTGGGCCGAGGAGATCGACCCGGCGATGCGGCAGTACTGATGGGGGCCTGAACCCGTGGCGGCCGCCGCTCCCCGGATCGTTTCGCTCCTCGCGTCGGGGACCGAGATCGTCGACGCCCTCGGCCTCGGCGAATGTCTCGTCGGCATCTCACACGAGTGCGATCATCCGCCGCACCTCCTCGACCGTCCGCGCGTCAGCCGCCCCCGCTTCGACCCGGAGGGCCTCTCCAGCGGAGAGATCGACGCCGCCGTGCGGCAGGCCATGATCGAACACGGCAGCGTGTACGAGATCGACGGGGCCGTCCTCGAAGGACTCGACCCGGACATCATCCTCACCCAGGCCGTGTGCGAGGTGTGCGCCGTGCCGACGGGCGGGGTGCAGGAGGTGCTCGGGGCGCGCGCGATCGATGCCGAGGTCGTGTCGCTCGACGCCCACACGATCGAGGACATTCTCGCGTCGGTCACCCAGGTGGCGCGCGCCGTCGGTCATCCGGACGTCGCCCGAGACGCGGGGGGCTCGCTCCGAAGCCGACTCGACGCGGTGCGCGTTGCCGTACAGGACACCGACCCGCTGCGGGTGCTCGGGATAGAGTGGTTCGATCCGCCGTTCGCACCGGGCCACTGGGTGCCGGAGATGATCGAACTCGCCGGCGGCCGGAACCTGGCGGGCGAGGCGGGGCAGCCTTCCCGGGAGGTGGCGTGGGAGGAGATCGGAGACCTCGATCCCGACGCGCTCCTCCTCATGCCCTGCGGCTATGGCCTCGAAGCGGCCCGGCGGGATGCCGACGCGCACGCCGAACGTCTCGGGGAGATGGCTCCGCGCGCGGTCGCCGAGGGACGCGCCTGGGTCGTTGACGCCTCCTCCTACTTCAACCGCTCGGGCCCCCGCTTCGTCACCGGCATCGAGATCCTCGCCGGCCTGCTCCACCCCGACCGCCTCCCCACCCCGGATCCGGCCGTCGCCGCCGTGTGGAGTCCCCCAGCCTGAAGGCCCTCGCTCAGGTGGTGGCGGGGATCATGATGAACCCCGCCGTTGCAAAGTGCCGGTCCAGAGTCAGGGCCTCCTCGATCCCCAACTCGGACATGATCGCGAAGCTCGTGGCGTCGGCGAGCGAAAAATCCTGGTCCGCGAAACGTCGAATCCACGAGTCAACGGCCGTGTCTTCCCGTTCCGGTGTCACATGCTCGATCCGATTCGGAGGTCGCCGGACCGCTTCGAGGAAGGCGAGCGCGACCTCTCGCCCCACGCGCCGCAGCAGCAGCGCGTGGCTCTCGGCCACCACGAGGTTGGAAGTCACGACGGCGACGCCCCGCCGAACCCGGACGCGAAGAGCCTCGACGAGCGCCTGGTGATCCGGGTGTGCGCCGTCAGCCAGGGGATACCAGGCGCTGGTATCGACGAATACCGCTTTCACTTCGAGCGGCCACCGGACTCACCGCTCCGGTCGGATGACCACGAGTCGATCTCGGCGTCGGCAAGAACCTCATCGTGAGCGCGCGCCACATCCAGACTCGGTTCTCCCTCGCGCGGCGGCGTCCCGTGGAAGAGGCCAACGATCGAGAGCGCCGGGTGGAGATCCGGATCCAGGAGTTGGGATTCCAGCGCCTCGAGACCTTTCCTCAGAACGTCCGACTTGGTGGTATCGAGGGTGTCCCGAAGCCGCTCCAAGCGCCTCCGTTCGGAGGGCGCAAGGTAGACCTGGACGGGCTCGCGCACCCGCCCCACGTCACGCTTCCGATCCACATCACGCTCTGAATCATGAATAGACATCATGATTCATGATATCGTGCACCATCAGGAAACGCGAATGACTCGAAACACGAACCGGGCTGCCGGGGCAGGATTGCGTGCGCTAGCCGCGGAAGGGGGGGTAGTGGCCGAGGTCGTAGGCGCGGATGGAGAGGACGCCGCGCGACCCGATCCCCATGTCGGCGAGGGTGCGCGTCTCATCGCGGATGCGGCGCTCGGCGAACTCGGTGTAGAAGTCGCCGGGGTCGTCCGAGGAGCGCTGGAGCATGGCGCGGATGCCGAAGGCCTTGGCGTCGGCCACGGTCGTGTCGGCCGGCAGTTCGGCCACGTGCTCCAGCCAGCGGTCGGGCATGATGAGGCGAACCGTGATGGCGTTCATGCGGCTCCCGGTGACGGTGTCAGCGCCGGCTTCACGGGTCACCCTCAGTGAACGTTGCGGAGGGTGTAGAGGAAACGCTTCGCAAGGTCGGTCACGTCGAGGCCCACGACGCGGTCCGTCTCCACGCGGACGTTCGTGTGGCCGCCCGCGCGGTCGACCGCGAAGCGGGCCAGACCGATCTCCCCGGCGAAGGTGACGGATGCGTCGGTCTCCTCGTGAACCCGAAGCCCGGAGTGCTCCCCGAAGAAGCGCTTCGCGCGGTCGAGCACATCTTCCGGAGACAGGTCGGTGATCGTGACGTATCGCATGTGGATTCCGGTTCGGCCAGCGGGTCCGGGGACGGCTCCGGCGGAGCGGAACGTCCTCGAGCGCGGCGCAAGATCTTGCGCCTCCAGCGGTCCGTCAACCGAGGACGGCGCGAGCCTCGATCGAACGATTGGCCAGATGCCCCCGGGGGCGATACCATCTCCCGCCATGAACCCGCCCATCTCGTTCGGCCGCTTCTTTCTGCCCGGCCCGACCGAAGTCCCCCCGGATCTGTTCGACGCCATGCGGCGACCCGTCGTCGGGCACCGGAGCGCCGAGGTCTCGGGCCTGATAGAAGCGATGCAGCCGTCCGCGTCGCGACTCTTCCGGACGTCGCGGCCGGTGTATCTGTCGACCTCGTCCGCCACCGGCATGATGGAAGCGGCGATCACGAACCTCACGCGTCGCCGCGTCCTCTGTCTGACGAACGGGTCGTTCAGCAAGCGGTTCCACGCGATCGCCGAAGCGACGGGGCGTCCCGCGGACGCGCTCGAGGCGGAGTGGGGCGAGCCGAACCTGCCGGAGAGGCTGCGCGACGCGCTCGCCGCGGCGCCCGGCCGGTACGACCTCGTCACGGTCGTCCACTCGGAGAGTTCGACCGGCGTCCTCAATCCGCTGGAGGAACTCGCCGCCGTCGTCCACGAGTTCGACGACGTGCTGATCGCCGTCGATACGGTCTCATCCCTGGCCGGGGCGCCGGTGGAGACCGACGAGTGGGGACTGGACTTCGTTCTCACGGGGTCGCAGAAGGCGGTGGCGCTGCCGCCGGGCCTCGCGCTGGCCGTCGCGTCCGAGCGGGCGCTTGCCCGCGCGGAGGAGGTCGAACACCGGGGCTTCTACTTCGACATCCTCAAGTTCGAGAAGAACCTCGAGCGCTGGCAGACGCCGAATACCCCGGCTGTCTCGCTCCTCTTCGCTCTCGACCGGCAGTTGAACCGGATGATGGAGGAAGGGCTGGAGGCGCGCTGGGGGCGTCACGATGCCATGGCCCGGCGGACGTACGAGTGGGTGGACCGGACGGCCGCGCGAACGGGCCAGCCGTGGCGCGTGCTCGCGCCGGAAGGCTACCGTTCGCCCTGCGTAACCGTCATCATGCTTCCGGAGGGTCTGACCGGTCCCGAGGTCGTCTCGCGCGCGCTGGCGCATGGGTACACCGTGGCGGCGGGGTACGGGGCCCTGAAACAGTCGTCGTTCCGGATCGGACACATGGGCGAGCATACGCTCGACGAGCTGGAGGCGCTCCTGGCCGTCCTCGACGAAGTTCTGTGATCTGAACACTAGCCACGTGCCGTGAGCGAGACGCCGTGAGCGATTCTGCCGGAGACGCCCAGCGCCTTCTCATCGCGGATCCCCTTCTCCCGGAGGGGATCGAGACGTTGCGTGCCGCGCCGGGGATCGCCGTCGAAGACCACAGCGAGGGGGATCGGGAGGGGCTCCTGCGCGCGCTGCCGGGCGCGTCGGCGCTCATCGTTCGCAGCCGCACGAAGGTGGATGCGGAGCTTATCGAAGCCGGCGACACCCTCCGGGTCATCGGCCGCGCGGGCGTCGGCGTGGACAACATCGACATCCCCGCCGCGACCCGGCGCGGGATCGCGGTGCTGAACGCTCCGGCCGCGAATACCCAGTCGACCGCCGAGTTGGCGTTCGCGCTCCTCCTTGCCGCGGCCCGGCGGATTCCGGAGGCGGACGCGAGCATCCGCGCGGGGGAGTGGCGCCGCAAGGAACTGCGGGGCATCCAGCTCAGCGGCAAGACGCTGGGGGTGATCGGGCTCGGCCGGATCGGCGCGGAGGTCGTGTGGCGCGCGCGGGCGTTCGGGATGCGCGTGATCGCCCACGATCCGTTCGTGAGCGCCGAGCGGGCGAGCGACCTGGGCGTTGAACTCGCCGACTTCGACGCGCTTCTGCCCGCGTGCCACGCGATCACCGTCCACGTCCCGCTCTCCGACGAGAACCGCGGGTTCATCGGCCGCAAGGAGATGGCGGCCATGCGGCCGGGTACGATCCTGGTCAACGCGGCGCGGGGCGGACTCATCGACGAGGCCGCGCTGGCCGACGCGCTGCGGAGCGGCCACCTGGGTGCGGCCGGACTCGATGTGTTCGCGACGGAGCCGCTCCCCGCCGACAGTCCGCTGCGCGACGCGCCGCAACTCGTATGCAGTCCCCATCTCGGAGCCTCGACCTTCGAAGCCCAGCGGCAGGTCTCCCGGCAGATCGCCATCTCCGTGCGCAACGCGCTGATCGAGGACGACTTCAGCGCGGCGCTCAACGCCCCGTTCGAGGCCGAGGTTCGCGACGGAGCGGGACCCATCATGTACCTCGGCCGCTGTCTGGGCCGCCTGCTGGCCGGACTCCACGACGAGGCCCCGCACCGCATCGAGGTCCGCTACGGCGGGCCGCTCGATGGCGTCCTCGGGCCCCTCGCGGCGAGCGTTGCGGTCGGTTTTCTCGAACGCCGGGTCGACCCGCCGCTCAACGTCGTGAACGCGCTGTCGATCGCGGCCGAGCGCGGTCTGGAGATCGTGCGCGTCCGCACGCAGGCCGTCGGGGACTACACGAACTATGTCGAACTCGGGGTGCGGTACGGCCGGCGGACGACGGACGTCGTGGGCGGCGCGCTGATGGGTACGCGGATGGAGCCGCGGATCGTACGCGTGGGGAAGTTCCGCGTCGACACGCAGCCGCTCGGCACCTGCCTCTTGATCCGCAACCGGGACCGGCCCGGCGTGATCGGCGCGGTGGGCACCGTGCTCGGCGAGGCGAACGCGAATATCGCCGAATACCACCTCGCGCGCCGCCGCGGCGGAGGCCGTTCCCTCGGCGTCGTGCGGATCGACGGCGAAGTTCCGCACGAGGTGCTCGGCGGCCTGACCGCACTCGACGAGATCGACGAAGTCCGCCAGATCCACTTCGACTGACCTGGCAGGCCGTGGAAGAAACCTAGCGGCTGAAGTAGCTCCGCGTCTCCCGCCACACGAGGCCTGACAGGAGCAGGAGTCCCACCAGGTTGGGGGCGGCCATGAGGCCGTTGAGGATGTCGGAGATGAGCCACACGACATCGAGTTCGACGACCGCGGCGAGACCGACGACGAGCACGAACACCAGACGGTAGGGACGGATTACGCGTTCGCCGAACAGGTAAGCGAAGCTTCGCTCTCCGTAGTAGGACCACCCGAGCATCGTGCTGAAGGCGAAGGTCGCGAGGCCGAGGGCGACGATGATGTCCCCCGCGCCCGCGAGGAGGCTCGTATCGAAGGCCAGTTGCGTCATGTTCGCGCCCTCGGCCCCCGACTGCCACGCACCCGTCGTGAGGATCGCGAGTCCCGTCAGGGTGCAGACGACGATGGTGTCGATGAACGTCTGCGTCATGGAGACGAGGGCCTGCCGCACCGGCTCGCGCGTCTGCGCCGCGGCGGCGGCGATCGCGCCCGTGCCCAGCCCGGATTCGTTCGAGAAGATCCCGCGCGCGACCCCGAAGCGCATCGCCTGTAGTACGGTATAGCCGAGGGCCCCGCCCGCCACCGCCTGCCCCCCGAACGCGTGCTCGAACACGAGCCGGAACGCCGCCGGGATCTGCGCCGCGTTGGAGATGAGGACGATGGCGGCGACGCCCATGTAGAGGACGATCATCGCGGGCACGATGACGCTCGCCACCCGTCCGATGGACCGGATCCCCCCGATGATGACGAGGCCCACGGCCGCCGCCGTGACGAGCCCCATGACCCAGTGCGGCACGTGAAACGACTCGTTCATCGCGTCCGCGACGGCCTGCGACTGGACGCCGTTGCCGATGCCGAAGGCCGCGAGGGTCGCGAAGAGCGCGAAGGCGATCGCGAGGCCCCGGCCGAGGCTGCCCCGTCCGAGACCGTGCTCCAGGTAATACATGGGGCCGCCCGCCTTCTCCCCCCGGGCATCGGTCTCCCGGTAGCGGACGCCGAGCACCGCTTCCGCGTACTTCGTCGCCATCCCGAGGAGTCCCGTCACCCACATCCAGAAGAGCGCGCCCGGGCCGCCCGCGCCGATGGCCGTCGCGACGCCCACGATGTTCCCCGTGCCGACCGTTGCGGCCAGCGCGGTCATGAGCGCCTGGAAGTGCGAGATGTCGCCCTCGCCCCCCGGTTCGCGGCGCTTGACGAGCGCCAGCCAGAGGGCGTGCCCCAGCCGGCGGAACTGGAGGCCCCGCAGCAGCAGCGTGTAGACGAGGCCGGTGGTGAGGAGGAGGATGATGAGGGGGACGCCCCACACCCAGGCTTGAATCGCCTCCAGGGTTCCGACTGCGGAAATTGCTGTCACCTCGTACCGGAGGTCATCGGGGGAGGGCGCGCCGGACGGCCGCGGCGAGCCGGTGGTGACGTTAGACGCGCCTTGGAGCCGCCGTCAACGTAACGGGACCTGCGCGGGACCCCGGCGGACGGGTCCACTTTGGACGGGCGGACGGCTTGCGTACCTTCCTGCCGCTGGGCGAAGGCCCGCGCACGACCCCTTGTCCAATTCATTCTTCGGGATCCCACGCTTGAACCAGGACCAGTCGGAGCCCGCGGCGGGAACGGCCCCACCGCAGCCGGAGGCGCTCGAGCCCCTTTCGGGCGCGATCGAGCGGGGGCGCCACCTCGCACTCATCGCCGCCGAGGGGGCGGGCCTCGCGCCGCTCTACGCGGCCGCCGCCGTGCGGGATCTTGCCGCCGGCGAGGCGGGGGCGCGCGCGTTCGTGCTCACGGCCACCGGGGACCGCGCGCGGCGCTGCGCGGCGGGCATGCATGCCGCCGCCCGGGCCGCCGGGTACGAGGTCGTCGTCGCGCCGGGCGCCGCGGGCGGGGCGGTGGCGCGGGCGCCGATCCTCGTCGGGCCTCCGGCCGTCCTGCTGGAGGGCGTGCGAAGGGGCGACATCCCGGCCGCGGCGCTGTGCACCCTGGTCCTCGATGACGTGCGTGCGCTCGAGCCGGCGCGGGCGGCCGTCGAGGCCGTGGTGCAGGCCTCGGGCGACGGGGCCCGTCGGATCGCGACGACCCACGCCCGGGATGCGGGGTTCGACGAGCTGATCGAGCGCTGGCTCCCGCGCGCGCGCCGGTGGCCGAACGAACTGTTCGCCGAGCCGCGGGCCGGGGAGTCGGAGGCGGGCGGCGCGACGGGCATTGCGATCGCGGTCGCGAGCCGGGCGACGCGCGAGGGCCGGCTGGCCCGCCTGGCCGAGTTGCTTCGCGACCTCACGCGAGCCGACGCGGCGGCCGCCGTCAGCGTCGAGACGGCCCCCGACGCGGTCGCGGATGTGAGCACCGCGCTCTCGCTGGCCGGGCTGCGCGTCGCCGGGTCCGAGGAAGCCGGCGCGGACGAGGCCGACAGCGGCGCGGCGGTGCGGGTCGGGGCGTGGGGCGAGGTCGACCCCGCCGCCCATGCCGTCGCGTTCGAACTTCCGCCGACGCCGGAACCCCTCGCCCGCGCGGCCGCCGCCGAACGCTGCTACGCCATCGTCGACTCGCTGCACGAACGGCAGCTCGAGCTGACGGCGTTGCGGGCCCGGCTGCGGGCCGCCCCTCTGGCCGACCGCGCCGACCCCGCGCTCCTGGACGACGTGGCCGCCTTCCGCGCCCGCGTCGCCGACGCGCTCGAGCAGCAGGATCTCGCGGCCGGCGCGCTCCTCCTCGCCCCGCTCATCCAGGAGCACGGCGCCGCGCGCGTGGCGGCCGCCCTCGCCGGACTCCTCCGGGCGGCGGACCGGCCGGCTGCCGGGGCCCGGGAGGCCGCACCCGGCGACGCACCGTCCGGCGACACCGCGGCCGCGCCGCCCGACAGGAGCGCCCGGCGCGCGACTCGCCCCACGTGGACCAAGGTCTTCGTCGGCGTCGGCAAGCGCGACGGCGCGGGCCCCGGGGACCTCGTCGGCGCGATCACCGGCGAAACCTCCGTTGCGGGCGGACAGATCGGACGCATTGACATCCGGCAGAACTTCACCCTCGTCGATGTCGATTCGCTGGCCGCCGACGCCGTAGTCCGCGGCCTCGACGGCAGCCGCATCAAGGGGCGCCAGGTCGTCGCGCGCCTGGATCGCGGGGCGCGATGAGTCGGATGGGCCTCGTGCGGCGCCTGTTCGACTTCAGCCGGTTCGAAGGCCGCCTCCTCGGGGCCGTCGTCTTCACGGTGAGTCTCACGCTCATCGGGACGATCGGCTTCGCCCTCATGCCCGAATACAACCTGTCCGACGCGTTCTTCATGACCGTGATCACGGTCTCGGCGGTCGGATACGGCGAAATCCGGACGCTCACGGACGGCGGCCGCATCTTCGCGAGCTTCATGATCGCGGGCGGCATCGTCACGCTCGCGATCTGGTTCGCCCTCATCACCGCCACGCTCGTCGAGATGGACCTGACCCAGTCACTCAAGAGACGAAGAACGATGAACAGGATCGACCGCCGCAGGGACCACGTGATCCTGTGCGGGGCGGGCCGCACCGGCCTGGCTGCGCTGAAGAGGCTCGCCACGCGCGGGACCCCGTACGTCGCCATCGAACGCGACCCCGCGCAGATCGAGGAGGCACGCCGGATCGACCCCGACGCGCTGGTCATCGAAGGGGATGCGACCGCTGACGACGCGCTCGTGGCGGCGGGGATCGAGCGGGCGCGCGGGCTCATCGCCTCGCTGAGCGCGGACACCGACAACGCATTCGTGTGTCTGGCGGCGCGCGAACTGAACCCGGACTTGACGATCGTGGGGCGGGCGCGTTCCGAGGATGCGGTGAGCAAGCTCAAGAAGGCCGGCGCCGACCGCGTCGTCTCCCCCAACTCGACGGGCGGCATCCAGATGGCCTCGCTCGTCCTGCGGCCCGACCTCACGCTCTTCGTCGACTTCGACACCCCCGGCGACGCCGGCGGCATGGGCCTTCTTCTGGAGCAGGTGTCCGTGCCGGAGTCCTCCGAGGTCGCGGGACTCACCCTAGCCGAGGCGAAGATCCAGGCCAGAACCGGCCTGCTCGTCGTCGCGATCCGGCGCGGACGCGAAGCGGGCGATGACGCGGAGGGGTTCGTCTACAACCCGGGGTCGCAGGAGAAGCTGCGGGCCGGCGACGATCTCGTGGTGCTCGGACCTCGGTCCAGCTTCGACGAACTGCGCGACGTCCTGAGCTGACCTCCGAAGCCGGGCCCGCCGCTCAGAGCTTCTCGGGATTCTCCTGGAAGAAGGGCCGCCACTTCTCCTCGGGCGAGGGCGGCGTGAGGAGGCTCACGACGATCAGCAGTCCGAGCGAGATGAGGACGCCGGGGATCACGATGTAGTCGCTGGAGGCGAAGTCGAACGCGGTCCCCCCGATCGTGGCGGTGAAGTTCACCCCGAACCGGGACAGGAGCGCGATCCCCACGATGCTCCCGAGTCCGCCCGCGATACACGCCACCCCTCCCTGCGGCGTCACGCGGCGCCAGAGGAAGGCCGCGAGGAGCGCCGGCGTGAGGCTCGCCCCGACGAGCGAGTAGGCGTAGAGCGCCATCGCGAGCACGGTATCGAACTGCGTCAGCAACACGAGGCCCAGCCCGCCGAACAGGACGACGCAGAGGCGCTGCAACGCCAGCTTCCGCCCCTCGCTCGCGTCCGGATCCACGAAGCGTTCGTAGAGGTCCCGGCTCACGTTCGTCGAGGGCACGAGCAGAAACGTGTTGCCCGTCGAGAGCACGATGGCGACCGCCGCGGCGAGGAGGATCGCGCCCCCGACGATCGGCAGGCCGTTAGCGGCGATGTGAAGGATGATCGTCTCCGACGCGGCGCGGCCGACCAGCGACACCTGCTCCGGGTCCGCGAGTTCCGGGAAGACGGCGCGGCCCACGATCGCGATCAGGGCCAGCGTCGTCTCGATGAAGACGACGCCGAGGAACATGCCGACCACGGCCTTCTTGGCCGACCCCGCGTCCTTTGCCGAGAAGAACTTCTGGTACATCCCGCTCTCGCCCAGGATGAGCAGGAAGGTGGGCATCGCGACGCCGATGACCCAGAGCACGTTGTGTCCCCCGAGCACCGTGAGATGCTGCTCCGGCAGTGCGGCCGCGATCTCGCCGACCCCGCCGTTCGAGAACACGAGATACGGGAGGCCGATGACGATGCCGAGGGTGATGATGATCCCGTTCAGGAGATCGACGGAGACGATGGACACCATTCCGGCGAGCGCCGTGAACGCCACGATCGTGACGCAGGTGATGATCATCCCTGTCGTGGGAGAGATCGCGCCGTCGGTGACGATGCTCAGGATCCAGCCGCCGCCCCGGAACTGATATGCGGCGATCGTGACGTAGGCGAGGATGATCGCGACCGTGCCGAGGATGCGCGCCGCCGCGTTGTAGCGCTGTTCGAGCAGGTCCGGGACGGTGTACTTCGCGATCGAGCGCACGCGGGGCGCGAGGTAGAAGGCGACGAGGAGGCCGACCCAGGCGCCGAAGGAGAACCACAGCTCCGCGATCCCCGTGCGGTAGGCCAGCCCGGCCCCGCCGAAGAGCGACCCCGACCCGATCCAGGTGCAGATGAGCGTCCCCACGAGGAGCGCCACTGGCACGTTCCGGCCCGCCACCATGAAGTCCGCGTGGCTCTTGATCTGCCTGGAGCGCCACACGCCGATCCCGATGAGGATGAGCGGGTAGCCGAAGACGGCGATCGTCAGCAGGTCCATCCGCTACTCCCCTTTCGACATGCGACGCTTCAACTCCTCGAGCATCGCGTCCGCCCGCGCCTCCCGCAGTTCCCGCTCGGCCACGAAGTCCCGCTCCGGCGCCCCGGCCATCGGGTCGAGCGCCTCGTCCACCTGGCGGCGCGCGTCGTCGAGGTCGCTGCTTCCCTCCATCTTCTCGGCCATGCGGTCGAACGCATCCACCGAGTCGAACCGGTCGGCGGAGTGCTGGATCGCCTGCGCGCGCCGTTGCTGCACGCTGAGCGAATCCCGCCGCGCCATGGCGCTCTTCAACTGTTCCGCGCCCTGCGCCGCCTCGGCCTTCTGCTGCTGGAGTTCGGCTTGCGTCCCCTCGGCCTTGAGGACGAGCACCTCGAGCCGCTGGCGGTGCCGCGCCGCGAAGCGGTTCGCGACCTCGACCGTCTCCGCATCCCCGATCTCGGCCGCCTTCGCCGCCCGCCGCTCGGCGACCCGGGCCGCCTCCCCCTCCCGGTCGGCCTGGCGCACCTGCGACTCGAGCAGCCCCTCGAGTTCGGAGATCCGCGCCCGCGTATTGACGAGTTCCTGGCGCATGGCGCGGATGACGCGGTCGATGTCGTCCTCGGACGCCCCGGGCTGCTTCGCCTCCATCCGGTCGAGCGCTTCGTCGACCATCTGCCTGAGTTTTCTGAACATGGCCCCGCGTCTAGTGTAGCTCGGTGACTCGTGGGTTTGTGCGACAGTACACTAGCAGCCCCCGGCAAAACGCCGCCACCGCCGGGGAAGGGGTCTCACGCCCAGGGCGGCGGAAGGATGATGATGGACGGATCGACCGGCACACCGACCCCCGCGCGGAGGACCTATCGGATCGCGGGCATGCACTGCTCGGCCTGCGTGGGCTCCGTGGAGAAGAGCCTCAACGCGGTGGACGGCGTGGAAGCGTCGGTGAGCCTGCCGGCCGAGTCCGCGACGCTGACGCTGACCCGGGACGTGGCGTTCGAGGAACTCGCCGCGGCCGTCGAAGGGGCCGGATACGAGATCGAACCCATCGCGGACGTGGACCGGGGCGAGGCCGAGCGCTCGCGCCTGGCGGAGGCGGAAGCCCGCTCGCGCGAGGCGTGGAGAACCATGTGGACCGCGTGGGCGCTCACGGTCCCGGCCATGGTGTGGATGCTGCCGGAGATGTTCGCGGGCCTGCGCTGGCCGTCGCCTCTCGTCTTCGATCTCGGCGTCACGCTGCTCGGAGCCGCCGTCCTCGCCGGGCCGGGGGGACCGACGCTGCGCAGCGCGTGGCGTTCGGCGCGCGGCCGCACGCCGAACATGGACGTCCTCATCGCGCTCGGAGCCGGCGTCTCCGTGCTCACGGGGGTGTGGGCGGTCCTGCACGTCCTCGGGTTCGCCCCGATGATCATGAACTTCGCGCCGGTGGGCGCGATGATCGCCGCCATCCACCTCACGGGTCGCTACGTGGAGGCGAAGGCGCGCGGCCGTTCCTCGTCCGCGATCCAGGCCCTGCTTTCGCTCGAGGCGCCCGCCGCCCGGGTCGAGCGGGAGGGCGCGCAACTCGAGATCCCGACGCGCGACGTCGCGGTGGGCGATGTGATGATCATCCGCCCGGGCGAGAAGATTCCCACGGACGGCATCGTCCTCGAGGGGCGGAGCGCGGTCGACGAGTCGCTCGCGACGGGCGAGTCGATTCCGGTCGAGAAGGAACCGGGGTCCTCCGTCCTCGGGTCGACGGTGAATCACTCCGGCGCGCTCCGGGTGCGGGCGACGGGCGTGGGCGAGGACACCTTCCTGTCCAACGTTATCCGTCTCGTGGAGGAGGCGCAGGCGAGCAAGGTCCCGATCCAGGAGTTCGCGGACCGGGTGACGGCCATCTTCGTGCCCGTCATCCTCGTCGTCGCACTGGCGGCCTTCGCGGGCTGGTTCGTCGTGCCCGGAATCTTCACGGAGGCCGCGCGCTGGGCGTCGGGGTTCATCCCGTGGGTGAACCCGGAACTGGGCCGCCTCTCGCTCGCGCTCTACGCCGCGGTCGCGGTGCTCGTCATCGCCTGCCCCTGCGCGCTCGGGCTCGCCACCCCCACGGCGCTCATGGTCGGGACCGGTCTCGGCGCGACGCGCGGCGTCCTCATCCGGGACGGAGCCGCCGTCCAGACGCTGGACCGGGCGGACACGCTCGTCTTCGACAAGACCGGCACCCTCACCCGCGGCGCCCCCCGGGTGGTCGAGATCTTCGCGGCCGGCGAAGCAGCCGAGGGGCGCGTACTCGCACTCGCGGCCGCGGTGGAGGACGCGTCGGAGCATCCGCTCGCCCGCGCCGTCGTCGAAGAGGCGCGCGGGCGCGGCATCGCCTTCTCCCGGGCGGGCGGCGTGGAGGCCCGGGTCGGGATGGGCATCGTCGGCGAGGTCGATGGCCAGCGGGTCTCCGTGGGGAGCGCGCGGCTGCTGCGCGAGGAGGGCATCCCGGAGGAAGACATCGCCGACGTAGAGCGGCGTTTCCGCGACGCCGCGCGCACGGTCGCCTGGGTGGCCGCCGGCGGGCGGCTGCTCGGCGCGATCGCGATCGCCGATCCGGTGAAGGAGGACGCGCGGGAAACCCTGCTCGAGCTGAGCCGACGCGGCTTCCGGACCGTGATGCTGACCGGCGATCATGAAGCCGTGGCGGCCGCCGTCGCCGAGCATCTCGGCATCGACGACTTCCGGGCCGGGCTGCTCCCCGCCGACAAGGTCGAGGCCGTGCGGCAACTCCGCGCGGAGGGCCGCACCGTGGCCTTCGTGGGCGACGGAATCAACGACGCCCCCGCGCTCAAGGCGGCGGACGTCGGCATCGCCGTGGGGACCGGCACCGACATCGCGATCGAAGCCGCGGACATCACCCTCGTCCAGGGAGATCTGCGCTCCGTGGTGCGCGCGACGAAGCTCGCCCGCGCCACCTTCCGCAAGATCCGCGAGAACCTCTTCTGGGCCTACGTCTACAACGTCGTCGCGATCCCGGTCGCCTTCCTCGGCCTCCTCCACCCCGTGCTCGCGGAGGCCGCGATGGCGCTGAGTTCGATCTCCGTCGTCACGAACGCGAACCGCCTCCGCCGCGCGCGCCTGTAGCGACGTTGCCTTCGTCCCTGCCGGGGCGCATCATAGGCGCCGGTTCGACGGTTCATCCGGTTTCTTCCGAGAGAGGTTCGATGGCCTCACGCTGGGTCGGTCTCGCGCTGGGACTCTGGTTCCTGGGCGCCCCGTTCATCTGGGGATACCCGTTCGGTTTCCTGTGGTGGCACAGCGTGGTACTCGGCGGTTCCATCCTCGTCGTCACCATCACCTTCAACCTCGGCATCAACCGGATCAGCGGCTGGGGACTCATCGCCCTCGGCGCCTACAGCATGCTGTCGCCCTTCATCCACGGGTATCTCGCCAACGCGCAGGCCTTTTTCAACGACCTCATGTTCGGCGTCATCACCGTGGGCACCGGCGCCGCGATGGGCGGGGCGGGGATCGAACACTCCGACGAGGCCCCCAGCACCGCCTGACCCCGGCGGTGTCAGTTGTCGCAGCGGCGTAGATCGCGGCCGGACCGGTCTTCTTGCTCGAGGACGAGGAGGACCCGGGCCTGACGCGCCTCCGAGACTACGACGCGCGGGGTTGGCGACGCGAAGCCTCCGCAGTCGGCCCGCACCTGGTACGAGCCGGGCGGCAGGTCCTCCATCGCGAAGCGGCCGGCAGCGTCGGTCACGACCCGGACATCGGTGCCGACGGCGGAACCTCTCCCCCCATCTGCGCCATCCAGTCGGACCACAGGATGATGACTCCGCACCTCATCGTGTGATCGCTAGAGGCGAAAAGGGGGATCGGAGACGATGTCGGGTACAGTTCGGCGGCGCCCAGGTCCGCCACGGACAGCTCGTCCAGCAGTTGCTCGGCCGGCTCCACGGTGGACCGGTGCGTACCGGCCGGATTGATCGACGCCGGCTTGCTGGTCCCCCGGCCGTCGACTGTTCCGATAAGTATCCGGTCGTACCACACCTGCACCTTGGGACAGCGGGACAGGGGCGCCCGCATCTGCAGGTTGGACACGAAGTGAGACAACCGGGTGACGCCCGCGCTTCGCGTTCGGATCCACTCCGGCTCGAAGTACGTGCCCCAGCCCTCCTCCAGCCGGTCGTAGAAGCCCGTCTCGACTAGGCGGAGCGGTCGGCCCTCGACGTCTACCTCCAGCGGCGCCACCTGGACCGGGTCCAGCGACAGCCGCACATCGAGCGGCACCGCCCCGTCAGGCCCCACCTCCAGCGGCACGCTGTACGCGGCGAACCCGATACGCCGCACGCCGAGCACGTACTCGCCCGGCACGATGCCATCGAAGGCGAAGGCGCCGCCGGGGCCGGTGACGGTCTCCGCGACCACGACATCCCCTCCCGCCAGCCGTACCGCGGCGCCCTCGACGGGGGCGCCCGTGTCCTCGGCGCGGACCACGCCCGCCACCCGGCCCGACTCCTGCCCCGCCACCGTCACCGGCCACGCGACACTCAGGGCGAACGCCACGAACGCCAAGCGCCGCGTCACGCCTCGCCCGCACGACCGCGCGCAGCCTGTCGCGGTGGCGCCCATCGTCCAACCTCCCTCCGAGTAGCCCGCAACTTCCGCTTCCTCCCCCACTCCGGATCGGAATCTGACGCCTGCGGGCGGGTGGTGCGAGCACCGCCGGACCCCACGTTCCCGCGGGAACGTCTCCTATCGTGGCTCCAGACCAGTCGTCCGCACGAACGCGGCGTAGTCCACGAGCAAGAGATGCGGGACGGGCTGCGCGTTGCTCGGGCTTCTGAAGAGCGCGAAGCTGCCGGGCCGGGCATCGAGAAGGACATGCGCTGTGGGAATCGGAGTATCGATCCGGGTGCCGAGCGGGAGCCGTACCAGCCGCATCCCGGGCTCTCCGAGAACGTCTACGGATAGCACCGGTATCCGACCAACCACGGCGACGCCAGACACCGAGGGTTCGCCCGCCTCCCGACCCCGCACGACCATGGTGCCCGGCCCGGTTCTCGTGTACATGTGCCGCTGATGGACGAGGCCCGGCAACGTGTCCGTAGCGACGGTACGGTAATCCGGGCAGAACATCGTAACCGTTTCCGCAGGCTCCCGGGCCGCGCGATGGACCACGATCACATCATCGGAACCAGCCAGGTCGCGCGGACCGATGAACCGGCGCATCCCGTACGAATACCGCTCCGCCTCGGTGTCGCCCCCGAGAAGCAGTGGGGGGCCTGTGTCGACCCCCCTCAGGGCTCGGAGCCAGACAAGCGTCCCGTCGGCGTCCGTGCCCGGACCGTACACCAGGAAGTCCCCACCGCAGCCACGCGCGGCCGCATGCGGCCAGAAGCCGGTCGCTCCGGTGTCCAGGAACTCGCCTCCGAGCGTGAACAGCGAGGCACGACCCGGGTGCAGCACGAGTATGCGATCGTCGGAGACTGCAATCGCCAACGGATATTCAGCCTCGCCCGGCCCCTCTCCGTGAGGCACGAATGCGGCTTCCAGCGAACCGGAGGCCCTGAAGACCCGCACGTACGGCGGCGCTTGGTCGAGCACGACGACGAAACGCCCATCCGGGGTGAGATGGGCGTCACGGATTCGGGTGAATCCCGCCCCTTCCGAGGCGGGGTTTATCGCCGCGCCGATACGAACGGCCGAATCGAGCAGTCGCGCCATGGAGGCGGAGATGTCAACCACCTCCCGGTCGCCCGGCGCCGCGGACCCTTGGGAGGCAGTCCTGTCGTCGCAGGCGAGGACACCGAGCAGAATCGCAAGGGCACCGTACGCTCGATCCGGGCTGTACGGAATCATACCGCGCGGCTAGGCTCCGAACTTTGCGAGGCGGCCGGCGCTGGCGGCGGCGAGGCGCATGAGGTCGCAGCCTCGGACGCGGCCGTGGACGCCGGCGCGGCAGGCGGTCTCGCCGAACGTGGTGGCGGCATCGTTGCGGGCCGGGGGGCCGTGGAGGAGGAAGGGTACGGGGTGCCAGCTGTGGCTGCTCATGACAGAGGGGGTCGAGTGGTCTCCGGTCACGAGGATGACGTCGGGTCCCGCATCGACGAGGTCGGGGACGATGACGTCCGCTTCCTCGATGGCGGCTACCTTGCGGTCGAAGTCGCCGTCTTCTCCGGCCTTGTCGGGAGGCTTGAAGTGGAGGAAGAAGAAATCGTAGTCGGCGAACCGCGCCCTGAGGGCGTCGACGAGCGGGGGGGCGCCCGCGGGCACCGTGCGCGCGTCCATGCCGACGAGGCGCGCGACGCCGCGGTACATGGGGTACGCGGCGGCGGCCGCGGCCCGCATGCCGAACACGTCGCGGAAGCGGGGCCAGCCGGGCTGGCTGGAGACGCCGCGCAGGAGCGCCATGTTCGCCTGCGTCCGGCCGGCGAGCCGTTCGGCGGCGGCTTCGAGCCACGCGGCGAGGAGTCGCGCGGTCGGCTCGGATGCCTCGTTTCGCGCTACGGGGGTTCGGGTCGGCAGACCGGGCTGGCCGGGATCGGTGTCGTTCACGGCGTCGCCCGCCGGGGCATCGGGATGCAGGACGAGGACGAAGCGGTGTTCCTTCACGTGGCGCACGGTGCAGCGGGCGCCGTCCAGTTCGATGCCGTTGAGCTGAGCGGCCAGGGGGGCGGCTTCCTCGCACGGGATGCGGCCCGCGCGGCGGTCGGCCACCCGGCCTCGGGCGTCGAGGGTGCAGAAGTTGGCGCGCACGGCGATGTCGCCCGGCCGGAGGGGGAATTCGATGCCGAGGGCCTCGAGCACGCCGCGGCCGATCTCGTACACGAGGGGGTCGTAGCCGAACAGGGCCAGGTGGCCGGGGCCGCTGCCCGGGGTGATGCCCGGCGCAACGGGGTCGTGGAGGCCGCACGTTCCGGCGCGCGCGAGTTCATCCAGGTGCGGGGTGCGAGCGGCCTCGAGTTCGGTCGGCCCCCCGGGCTCGCGCGGCAGCCCGCCCAGCCCGTCGAGCACGTAGAGCAGCACCTTGCCCCCGCCGCCTCCGGCGAGGCGGGCGATCCGGTCGAGTTCCATGCGGCGGAACGTATGAGCGGCCCCGGCGGCTGGCCAATCGCGCGGGCGCGCCGGTGAGCCTCGCGGTCGCCGCGGAGGGCGTCACCCGGCGCTTCGGGCGGCGCTGGGCGCTGCGCGGCGTCGATCTCGCCGTGCCGCGCGGGGCGGTCGTCGCGCTGCTCGGCGCCAACGGGACGGGGAAGACCACGCTGCTCCGCGTGATCTCGACGCTGCTCAGGCCGACGGCCGGCGGGGTGGAGGTCCTGGGGCACGCGCTCCCCGCGGGCGGGGATGAGATCCGGACGCGCGCCGCGTTCATGACGGCCGGCGGGCACGCGTACGAGGAGTTGACCGGGGTCGAGAACCTGCGCTTCGCGGCCCGCATGTCCGGGACGGAGACCCGGGACGATGACCTGCGGGGCGCGCTGGCGGCCGTCGATCTCGGGGGGGCGGCGGACGTCCCCGTGCGCGCGTGGTCGTCCGGGATGCGCAAGCGCCTCGAGCTGGCGCGGCTCGGGCTCCGCCCGCTGGAACTCGTGCTGCTCGACGAGCCCTTCGTGAGCCTGGACGAGGACGGCGTGGGCCTCGTGCACGAGGCGGTCCGCGGGTGGCGCGAGGCCGGCGCCGCCGTGGTCATCGCCTCGCACCGCGTCGAGGACGCGACCCGACACGCCGACGAAGTCGTGCGGCTGGCGGGCGGGCGGGTGGCCGCCGCAACCGCATGAGCGCCCTCGCACGGCGAGCCGCCGCCATCCTGTGGAAGGACATCCTCTCGGAGACCCGCACGCGGCAGGGCTTCACGGCGATGCTCTCCTTCGCCGCGCTCGTCCTCTTCATGTTCGGCTTCGCCATCGGGGTGGACAACGACCTGCTCGGACGCCTCGCGGGCGGCCTCCTCTGGGTGGCGATCGTCTTCACCGGCACCCTCTCCCTCGGCCGGACGTTCCAGAACGAGGAACTCGCGGGCGGCACCCACCTCCTGCGGCTCTATCCCGGCGACGTGCGCGCGATCTACCTGGGCAAGCTGGCCGGCAACCTAGTCGTGCTCGCCGCGCTCGAGGTCGTCCTCTTCCCCGCCGCCGCGATCCTGTACCGGGTCGACTTCGCCGCGCAGGCCGGCCCGCTCCTCCTCGTGGCCGCGCTCGGCACCTTCGGCTTCTCCGTCATCGGGACCTTCTTCTCCGCCCTCACGGTCCACCTCCGGGCGCGCGAACTCCTGCTGCCGCTCCTCCTCTTCCCCGCCCTCGTCCCCGTCGTCCTCGGCAGCGTCGGCGCCACGGAGGCGTTCCTGGCCGGCGACCCGCTCGGACGGGCGGGAGGGTGGCTGAGGTTACTCGCATCGTACGACGTGATATTGTTCGTCGTCTGTGTCTGGATCTTCCCCGTCGTCCTCGAGGAGTGATGCGGGTTCAATGAATAGACTGACCATGCTCGGGTGGCTTGCAATCGCCCTCATCGCCGTCGGCACCGTGCTCGGACTCGCCGTCCTGCCCGCCGACGCGCTGCAGGGCGAGGTCCAGCGCCTCCTCTACGTCCACGTGCCGGTCGCGTGGGTGATGATGCTCGCGTTCTTCGTCGTCTTCCTCATGAGCATCCTCTATCTCGTGCAGCGCCGGTTGAAATGGGACCTCCTCGCGGTTTCCGCCGCGGAACTCGGGGTGGTCGCCGCCGTCCTCACCCTCATCCTCGGCACGCTGTGGGGCCGGCCCACGTGGGGGATCTGGTGGGCGTGGGACCCGCGAATCACGACCACGGCGCTCCTCGTACCCATCTACACGGGATACCTCGTCGTGCGGTCGATGGCGGAGGATCCGGACCGGCGCGCGCGCTGGGCGGCCGTGATCGGTCTCATCGCGTTCGTCCAGGTCCCGATCGTGTACCTGTCGGTGTTCTGGTGGCGGAGCCTCCACCAGCCCCCGTCTTCTCCGCAGTCGATGTGGAGCGCGTACGGGCTCGTGGTGCTGCTCGGATTCGTCGCGTACACGCTCGCGTTCGCGTACCTGTGGCTGCGGCGTTACCGGCTGGCTGCAACGGAACTCGAACTCGAACTGTCGGGTCCGGAGGAAGGGTGAACCGGGTATGAACGATCACTGGCTGTTCATCGGCGCCGGATACGGCATCACCTGGGTCACGCTGTGCTGGTATCTCCTCCGCCTGCGGCGCCGGGAACGCGCGGCGGCCCCGGCTTCGGGCCGGGGCGGCGAGGGAGCCGGAGCGGGGGGTCCGGGGTAGAAGCAGTCGGGAAAACGTGCGGTTCGCTCCGGTTTTCTCTATCATTTCAGGTTTGTATCAAGAGCGATCGGACAACCGACCCGGGTCAGGATTCGGATTTCATATGGCGAAGACGGCTACCAGCCGACGCATGTTCTTCGACACGCACGCGCTCGACTCGTTCGACCAGTATCTGCAGGATGTCGAGCGCTATCCGCTCATCGAGAACCCGCAGATCGAGCGGGAGATCGCGCGGAAGGCGCGGGCGGGCGACCGCCACGCGGCGGAGCGCCTCGTCACGGCGAACCTGCGCTTCGTGATCTCGTATGTGAAGAAGTACCAGGGCCGGGGCCTCAACCTGGCCGAACTCGTTTGCATCGGGAACGAGGGCCTGCTCAAGGCGGTCAAGAAGTTCGATCCCGACAAGGGCGTGAAGTTCATCTCCTACGCGGTGTGGTGGATCCGGCAGACGGTGCTGCAGGCGCTGGCCGAGCAGACCCGCTCCGTGCGCATCCCGCTGAACCAGAACTCCAACCTCGTCAAGCTCTCCCGGACGGAGACGGCGCTCACGCAGAAGCTGGGGCGCTCGCCGACGGACCGTGAGATCGCCGAGGAGATGGAGGAGCCGGTGGAGACGGTGCGCGCCCTGCGGCGCGTGGCCTCCGCCGAACTCAGCCTCGACGCGCCGCTCGACAAGTCCGACCGCGACAGCGCGTCCTTCGGGGAGCGTTTCTCCGGGATGGACGACGCGGACATCGAGGAGGATGTCGAGGACCAGGCGCGCCGGGAGTTCCTCGAGAAGATGTTCGAGCGCTACCTCACCGAGCGCGAGCGGAAGATCCTCGTCCTCTACTACGGCCTCGACGACGGCGAGGAGATGACGCTGGAGGAGATCGGTTCGCTCCTCGGCGTGACCCGCGAGCGCATCCGGCAGATCCGAAACCGGGCCTTCGACAAGCTGCGCGCCTCGCCGGACGGAGAGGCGCTGGAAGGGTTCTGGCGCGCGACCGCCTGAAACCCCGGGGGCCTACCAGCACGACAGGAGAGGTCCCATGCGACGGTCCCTGCCCATCTCACTGCTTTCGCTGGCTTTCCTCTTCTCCCTCGCTCCGGCGGCGTCCGCGCAGACGAACCCGCTGTGGACGCAGGAGAAGGTGAAGAACTACCTGCCGCACATGACCGTGCCGGAGGTGCGGGACTTTCTCGCGCGCAGCGACATGGTCCTGATCCCGGTCGCCGCGCTGGAACAGCACGGCAACCACCTGCCGATCGGCACCGACTACCTGAACGGGGTCGAGCAGGCGAAGCTCGTGGCGCAGCGGGCCGACGTGCTGGTGGCTCCGATCCTGCTGCCGGGGCAGTCCCCGTATCACATGGGGTTCGAGGGGACGATCACGCTGCCCTCGACGCTGATCCAGGAGGTGTACGTCGAGGCGGTGAAGAGCCTCATCGCGCACGGCTTCAAGCGCTTCCTGATCATGAACGCCCACGGAGGGAACCGCGCCATCACGACGTTCATCGTGGACCGGATCAACCAGGAGACGGCGGGGATCGCCGTGGACCTGGGCACGGTGTCGGGGCGCTTCCGGGATCGGGAGCGGATGGCCTCCGTCCCGGCGCCGCCGCCCGACGAACTCGACCGTCATGGCGGGACGCCCGAGACCTCGAGTTCGCTTTATCTCATGCCGACGCTGGTGGACATCGACGCGGCGGTCCCGGCGGAGGTCACGATGCCGGCCCACCTGGAGGCGATGCTCCCGGACGTGCTGGCCGGCGACCCGACGGCGCTTGCCGTGTTCCTCGCCGAGGGGCTCAAGGATGAGTCGACGGGCAAGGGCACGTCGTCGGCGGAGATGTCGTCCACGGGCGTGTGGGGCACGCGACATCCGGCCGAAGCGACGGTGGAACGCGGCCGCGTCGCCACCGAGATCTTCGTCAACGCCGCGGTGGCCTTCATCGAACGCTGGAACGAACTCCGCCCGCCGGGTTCCTGACCCGGCTCGGGCGCGTCAGCCCGAGCGGCGGAGCGCGCGGAACTCGGGAAGGGTGAGGAGGAAGATTCCGAGGGTGATGGCGGCGCTTCCCACGCACCAGCGGCAGATGGCGTGGATGACCCAGAGTTCGAGCGCCGTCAGGTAGATCGTGAAGGCGAGTCCGCCCAGGGCGAGCACGGCGAGCACCCGCGGGATCCAGCCGGCGGCGCCGATGCCGTCCCGGGTCCCCAGCATCGAGACGCCGAACACGGCCGCGTACCAGCCCACGCCCCAGCCGGCCACGGGGAATCCGAGGAAGCGGGCCCAGCGCGATCCCTGCACGAGGTCGCAGCCGCCACCCGCGCCGCACGCGAGTTCGCCGTAGTAGCCGAGCGCGTAGAGAAAGAGGTAGGTGGAGAGGAAGGCGCCGGCCAGCGCCAGGAGCGCGATCCCCCGGCGCCGGTTCAACTCACTCATGGGTTATGGTGCTCCCTGTCCACTCTCCGAGGCATCGCTCCCGGACGACAGTTCCTCGAGCCGGGCCTGGATGAGGCCCTCGATGTGCGTGTA
Organism: Gemmatimonadales bacterium; assembly: GCA_009840115.1. Taxonomy (GTDB): domain Bacteria; phylum Gemmatimonadota; class Gemmatimonadetes; order Palauibacterales; family Palauibacteraceae; genus Palauibacter; species Palauibacter irciniicola. The sequence goes on from VXOJ01000036.1 coordinate 64,179, forward strand.
GGGCTCCACCCCCCCGAGGTCCACGAGCACCCCGTCGACGAAGAGGGTGGGCGTGGAGTTCACCCCGCGGGACACGCCGAACTGGTGGGACTTGGCGATATCCACGAGGGGGCGACGCTCGCGCATGCACGCGTTCCAGGCATCGGCATCGACGCCGGCCTGAGCCGCGATCTCCGCGATGGCATCTCCGGGGTTGGTGAGCTGATACCACCGCGTCTGACGCGAGAGGATCAGATCGTGCACCGGCCAGTAGAGTCCCTGCTCACCCGCACAGCGCGCGGCCAGCGAGGCCGCGACGGAGTTGGGGAAACCGACCATGTAGTCGTATGAGACCCAGCGCACGGGAGCGTTCGCGGTCTCGACGTAGTTCTGGCGCAGCAGCTTGCCGGCGAAGCCCGCGAACGTCGCGCAGTGGGGGCAGGAAGGGTCGTAAAACTCCTCGATCGTGATCGGCGCGGACTCGGGTCCGATCGCCACGCCGACGGAGGCATCGGGCTCCGCCTCGGCCAGGACCTCGAGAAGGTCCGGGTGTGTCGCGGGCGGACCCGAGCCGGCCTGTCCGCCCCCCACGAAGAGCCAGTACCCGCCGGCGGCCACGATGACGACCAGGGCGATCGGGAACCACCGGTTCTTGCGCGCGGGAGCGCTCGTCTGCTGTGCCATCTTCCTTGCCATCTGTCGTAACTCCCTCTGTCCTGAATCAGATCCCGGGCCAGCCAGGGATCAGGTCGCGGGCCAGCCAGGCCAGCGCGGCGGCGACGAAGAACGTCACTATCGCGAGAATCGCCCATCGGGCCCGCTTCGACAAGCGTCGGGCGCGCAGGGCTGCCAGCGCCCGGAGACCGGGGATCATGCGATCGGACCACAGGGCCGCGATTTCGAGGAGCGCCGCGGCGGCCGCGGAGACGTATCCCCGGTCGAGCTTCGTCACCTCATCCGTCCAGGCGCGGATCGCCTCCTCGACGCTCGCTTCCTCCGCCTCCGGCGGGGCGAGATCGCGCGCGTGCAACTGCTGCACGAGGAGCTGCTGCCGGGCCAGCGCGGCGTCGAACGCGGGGCTCAGGTCGTCGATGTGCTTCGACATCGTCTCCCGCAGGCCGGGCTCTTCCGCCACGGCCAGCGCCTTCTCGCCCTTGTCCCGGTCGAGACGCCGGGTCCGGACGACCGCCTGAACTTCGGCCGTGTACACCCGTACCAGCTCCTCCGCGGCGCCTCGAAAGGCGGCCGTGGCGTCCTGCCTCATCTGCTCCGCATCCATGGCCTGAACGGCGCCGGCGACGGAGTCGGCTTCGAGCGCGGCGGAGCGCCGCAGCATGAGCGGGCCCAGCGCGATCTCCCCGAGCGTCCGGAAGTGTCGCTCGAAGTAGCGCCGATCGAAGCTCTCGCCGATGGACGGGTCGATCCGCACGCGTTCGACCGCCGCCTCGCACACGCTCTGCAGCGTATCCGCGCCCACGGAGAAATCGGGCAGGCGCGCCCGCAGCGGCCGTGCGACCTCCCCCTTGTCGAACATCTCCAGTGCGTCGTCGGTGTCCGGAGGCGCCGGGACGGTGCCGGCCACCTCGAGGACGGCGCGGATTTCCTCCGGGAAGAGATAGCGAATCTCGAAGGACGCATCGCCCTTGGCGAGTTCGAGGACGGGGCGGCCATCCCCACGAGCGTCGTCGACCGCTTCGGCGGCGTGCTCGGTCGGCCAGCGCAGGGTGTACTCGTGTTCTTCGGCGAAGAGATGCAGCCCTCGCCTCGTGAACACCGCGAGGTAGAGTCCCTCGAGGGGCGCGTCGCCGATCCTGCCCGCGATCGCGGTGCCGGCGGTACACACGACGACGTCGGCGGCCAGCGGCCTGAGGAGGGACCGGCGGCCCGCCACGTCGCTCCCCCGTTCCACGGTGCGGGCGAAATCCTCCAGGTCTCCGCTGTCCCCGAAGAAGGCGACGGTGTGCCGCCGGGCGAAGACGAGGATGAGGCCGGCCCGCCGCGAGACCCAGAAGACGGACGCGAGCGGGATCTGCCGGTCCTCGAAGTGAATCCCGGCGGGCGTGCAGACGACCGAGACCTGGGGCCGTACCTCCTCGCCCGCGAGGTGGACGTCGAATCGATACGCCTTCGGATCGCGTTTCGGGCTCTGGTTCATGCGCTTGCCAGAGCCGACATCACGCGGCCGGTGTCCTGGAGCGAAGGAAGCGCTTCGTCGGCGCCGGCGCGGCGGAGGTCGTCCACGGAGAAGCGTCCGGTGGCCACGCCGAGCACGGACAGGCCGGACCCGCGGGCACACTCGATGTCGTGCGGGGTATCCCCGATGATCCAGGTGCGGCCGGGGCCGTAGCGCGTTCCGGTGTGGCGGAAGGCCCGCTCGAGCGCGATGGGCGGCAGGCGGTTCCGGTCCGCGGCATCGCAGCCGAAGGCGCCGAACGGAAAGCGGCCCCAGAGCCCGACCGCCGAGAGCTTGCCCTTGGCGCCGGCGACGATGTTGCCGGTCAGGAGCCCGAGCGTCGCCCCCTCCGCCTCGAGCGCATCCAGGATCTCGGGGACGCCCGGCGTCGGGCGCATCCGGTCGCGCCGCTCGTCGATCTCGCCCTCCAGCCGGGCCGCGTAGGCGGGCCACAGCCGATCGAACGCCGGCGCGATCTCGGCCTCGGAGAGGCCTTCGGCGCGGAGGAGGGTGCGCACGATCTGAGGATCCGTCATGCCGTCGAAAGGGAGATCGTCGATGGGACCTGGCGTCCCGTATACCTCGATCATCGCGCCCTCGATGGCCGCGCGGCCGACCCCCGCGGCGTGCACCAGCGTCCCATCGATGTCGAACAGCACGAGCTTCGCGGCCCGTCCCGCAGCCCCGTTGGAGACGGTCAACCGCCGATCCAGTCCGCGAGGAGCGCGGGTTCGATGTTGCCGCCGGACAGGACCGCCACGGTCTCGCCCCGAGCCGCGGGCGCCGCCGCGCCGCTGAGCAGCGCCGCCACCGTGGCCGCTCCGGAGGGCTCCACGATCAGCCGCAGGCCGAAGAGCCAGCGCACGGCGTCGCGGATCGCCTCGTCGTCGACGGTGATGACGCGGTCCACCAGGTCGCGGCAGTGGGCGAAGGTGAGATCGCCGGGGCGCACCGGCTTGAGGCCGTCGGCGACCGTGGACACGCGGTCGAGCGTGACGGGCGCGCCGTGCTCGAGCGAGCGCAGCATCGAGGCGGCGCCCTCAGGCTCGACGCCGATCACTTCGGCCTCGGGGCACCGGCGCCGCACCGCGGCCGCGACGCCAGACAGTTGCCCTCCGCCACCGATCGGAGCCAGCACCATCCCCGGCTCCCGGGAGCCGAGTTGCTCGATGATCTCGAGCGCCACGGTCCCCTGTCCCGCGATGATGTCGGGGTCGTCGAACGGCGGCACCATCGTCCCGCCGACTTCCCGCTGGATCTGCTCGGCGCGCGCCTTGCGCTCGGCGGACGTCGTACCCTCGAGTTCGACCTGCGCCCCGAGGGCGATCGTCGCCTCGCGTTTCACGTCCGGCGCATCGACGGGCATCACGATCCGCGCCGGCACGCCGAACGCGCGCGCGGCCCACGCCACGGCCTGCGCGTGATTGCCCGACGAGTAGGTGAGGAGCCCGGCGGCCCGCTCCTCCGGCGAGAGCCGGCTCACGTAGTTGTACGCGCCGCGCGCCTTGAAGGCGGAGACGCGCTGGAGGTTCTCGCACTTGAGCCATACGCCGTCCGGCGCGTCGGTCGCCCCGCGTCCGCCCGCGCGCGGGAACGGGGCGGGGATCAGAGGCGTGCGCCGAACCGCTCCGCGAATCCGCTCGTGCGCGGCCTCGACGTCGGCGAGCGAAACGAGGGTCGCGGTCGCGCGGGTCACTCGGCCTCCGGGCGATCATCCTCCGCGCGCTCGTCCTCCGGGAGATCGTCCTCCGCCGGATCCGTTCCGACCGGATCGATCAGACCCGCGACATCCACGAGTTCGTCTCCCTCGTCGAGGGAAACGAGCCGCACGCCCTGCGTGTTGCGCCCGATCACGCGGATCTCCTCCGCCCGTTGCCGGTTGATGACGCCGTTGCGGGTCACGAACATCAACTCGTCGTCGTCCGTCACTTCCCGGACCGCCGCTACCTCGCCCGACCTCTCGGTGACCTTCAGGTTGATCACGCCCTGTGCGGCGCGTCGCGTGAGTCGGTAGTCGTCTACGTTGCTCCGCTTGCCGATCCCCAGATCCGTCGCGGTCAAGAGGGAGCCGCCCCGCCGCGCAACCACCATTCCGACGACGGTGTCCCCCTTCTGTAGCCTGATGCCGCGCACACCCTGGGCGACGCGCCCAACCTCCCGCACGTCCGCTTCGGAGAACCGGATCGCCCTCCCCCGCCGGGTCGCAAGGACGACATCGTTCGAGCCATCGCTGACCTTGACGTCGATGAGCCGATCGTCCTCGAGGATGTTGATGGCGCGCAAGCCCGGCGCGCGCACGTTCCGGTACGCGGCGAGGCTCGTCTTCTTCACGAGACCCCGGCGGGTGGCAAAGATGAGGAAGCGGTCGTCGGTGAACTCCCGTGCCCTGACGATCGAAGCGATTTTCTCGTTCTTCGCCATCTGGAGCAGGTTCACGATGGGTTTCCCGCGCGCGGTCCGCCGGGCGGGTGGAATCTGGTACACCTTGAGCCAGTACATACGGCCCGCAGTCGTGAAGATGAGGAGATAGTCGTGGGTCGAGGCGAGGAAGAGGTGCTCCACCCAGTCCTCTTCCTTCGTGCCCATGCCCGCGATCCCGCGCCCGCCGCGCCGCTGCGCCCGGTAGACCTGGGGCTCGATGCGCTTGATGTAGCCGGAGTGCGAGACGGTGATGACCATCCGCTCTTCGGCGATGAGGTCCTCGTCCGTGAGGTCCGAGGTGTCGGGCACGATCTCGGTTCGGCGCTCGTCCCCGAACTTGTCGACGAGGACCGACAACTCCTCTCCGACGATCTCCATCCGCCGGTCGCGCGAGGCGAGGATGGCCTCGAGTTCCTGCCGGCGCGCGCGGACCTTCTCCAGTTCCTCCTCGAGTTTCTCGATTTCGAGGCCCGTGAGGCGCGCGAGCCGCATGTTCAGGATCGCGTCGGCCTGGCGCTCGCTGAGATCGAAGGCCGAGCGGAGTTCGGCGCTCGCGACCTCCGTCTCGGGAGAGGCACGGATGATGCGGATGACTTCGTCGATGTTGTCGACCGCGACCTTGAGCCCCTCGAGGACGTGTTCGCGGTCCTTCGCCACGCCGTACTCGAAGCGCGTCCGCCGCTCCACGACCTCGTGCCGGTGCTCGAGGAAGTGTCCGAGCATCGTCTTGAGGTCCATCACCTGCGGCTCGCCGTTGACGAGCGCGAGCATGATGACGCCGAAGGTGGATTGCAGCTGCGTGCCCTTGAAGAGCTGGTTCAGGACGATCTGCGGCACCGCGTCGCGTTTCAGCTCGATGACGACCCGGATCCCGTCCCGGTCGGACTCGTCGCGGAGGTCGGAGATGTCCGTGATCTTCTTGTCGCGCACCAGACCCGCAATCTGCTCGATGAGGCGGGTCTTGTTCACCATGAAGGGGATCTCGCGGATGATGATGCGATCGCGGCCGTCCCGTCCCTCCTCGATATCCGCCTTCGCACGCATCACGACCCGGCCGCGGCCCTGCCGGTAGGCTTCGCGGATTCCGGCCCCGCCGAAGATCGTGCCCCCGGTGGGGAAGTCGGGGCCCCGGACGATCTCCATCAAATCATCGAGCGTCGTATCGGGCGCCTCGATGAGACGGTGGCAGGCGGCGGCCACCTCTCGGAGGTTGTGCGGGGGAATGTTCGTCGCCATGCCTACCGCGATGCCCGACGAGCCGTTGACGAGGAGGTTGGGGAGCGCGGAGGGTAGCACGGTCGGCTCCTGCAGCCGATCGTCGAAGTTCGGGGTGTGGTCGACCGTGTCCTTCTCGATGTCCCCGAGAAGCTCGCTCGCGAATCCGGCGAGCCGGGCCTCGGTGTACCGGTAGGCCGCGGCGGAGTCGCCGTCCACGGACCCGAAGTTGCCCTGGCCGTCGACGAGCGGATAGCGGAGCGAAAACTCCTGCGCCATGCGGACGAGCGAATCGTAGACGGCCGAATCGCCGTGCGGATGGTATTTGCCGATCACGTCACCGACGACGGTGGCGCTCTTTCGGTAGGGCCGGGTGGGGCCGAGGCCGGCCTCGTGCATCGCGTACAGGATCCGCCGGTGGACCGGCTTCAGCCCGTCGCGCACGTCCGGCAGGGCACGCTGCACGATGACGCTCATCGAATAGTCGATGAACGATTCGCGCATCTCTTCTTCGAGCGGTCTCTGCTCGACGCGTTCTATACTCTCGGTGGTCATGGATTCCCGCTGGAACTGGCGTGTTCGAAATCCTCGAGGACGCGGCGGCCGGGGGAGCCCGGCCGCACTCGGTAAGACCCGCTAATCTACAGGGTTTCCGGGCATTCCGCGACTTTTCAGACGCCACTCCACGCCTGCGGGGCCGGCGTTGACGATCGGGGTGTCGCCGGCGCGGGAGCGGACGCCCCACGAGCCGTGGATGTGGCCGCAGACGACGAGGCGGGGGCGGGTGCGTTCGATGGTCTCGAGGACGGTTGTGCTGCCCATGTGGCGACCCGACGCGTCGGCGTCGGCGTGGCCGAGCGGGGGGGAGTGGGATACGAGCACGGCGCCCTCCGGGCACGGCGCGAGGAGGTTGCGCGCCTCGTCTTCCGTGAAGTCGTAGCTCCAGGAGCCGAACGGGGTCACCGGTACGCCGCCGCCGAGTCCGAAGAAGGGCACGCCGCCGATGTCGACGCCCTCTCCGTGCAGGACGTGAGCCGCCGGCCAGTCGCGGCACGCCGCGGAGAGTTCCTCGGCGGACTCGCCGTTTCCCGGTACGAGGACGGTGGGGGTTTCGATCGCGGCCAGGACCTCGATGATCGTGTCCAGGCCGCGCCGCTTCACCGCGAAGTCGCCCGCCCCGACGACCGCGTCGAAGCCGGCGGCCCGCCCGACGATCGACGCGGCGGCCGCGAGATCGGTATGGAGATCGCTGAACAGCAGCAGACGCATGGCGAGTCGCTCCGTAGGTTGGGGACATGCGTGAACCGAAACTGCTCATCTACGGCGCCACGGGATATACCGGGCGGCTCGCGGTGGCCGAGGCGGTGCGGTCCGGGCTGCGGCCCGTCGCCGCCGGCCGGGACCCGGAGAAGCTCGCCGCGCTGGCGTCGCCCGGGGCCGCGGCGCACGGACTGGAGACGCGCGCCTTCGGACTGGACGACCCGGCCGCGCTTGCCGGCGCGCTGGAGGACGTTTCGGTCGTCCTTCATTGCGCGGGACCGTTCTCGCGCACGGCCCTCCCGATGTACGACGCCTGCCTGAAGACGGGCGCGCACTATCTCGACATCACCGGGGAGGTCGATGTGTTCGAAGCGCTGGCCGCGCGCGGGTCGGAGGCCGCCGCGGCCGGCATCATGGTCCTGCCGGGCGTGGGGTTCGACGTCGTCCCGAGCGACTGCCTGATCGCGGACCTCGCCGCGCGGCACCCGGGCGGGCGCACCCTGCGGCTGGGCCTCGCGGCCCGGAGCGGCGCCTCCCGCGGCACGATGCGCACGGTCGCCCAGGCGATCGGGCAGTTCCGGATCCGGCGCGACGGAGCGATCGCGACCGTGCGGCCCGGCCAACTGCGTCACGCGTTCGAGTTCGGACCCCCGCCGGACGCCGCGCTCGTCGGGGTGCTGGGAGACGTGACGACGGCCTTCCATTCCACGGGAATACCGAACATCGAGACATACCTGCAGGCGACCCGGAGCTTCACGCGCCTCACGCGGATCCTGCGTGGCTTCGGTCCGCTTCTGGCCGCGCGGACGGGACAGGCTCTGCTGAACCGTCTGCTCGACCGCGGGCCGGAGGGGCCGACCGAGTCGGCGCGCCGGACGGCGCACGCGATCCTGGTCGCGGAGATCGAAGACGCGGAGGGGAGGCGGGCGGTGGCGCGCGTGCGGACGCCGGACCCCTACGGCTTCACCGCGACGGTGGCCGTCGCCATCGCGGCACGCGCGCTCGCCGGGGACGTCAAGGCGGGCTATCAGACCCCGGCTTCCGCGTACGGCGCGGACCTGCTGCGGGAGTTCGATGGAGTGACGTGGGAAGTGCTCGGCGATGAGCGGGGCTAGGCCACGGCCCGGTAATCCTCGATCTCCGAAAAACCCAGACCGTCCAGCGCCTCGCGGATCTCGCGGCGCGCGCCGGGCGTTCCCACCGCGAGGAGCATGTACGGGCGGGCGGGCGCGGCGAACGCCGGGAGATCCTCCGGGCGGAGGACGACGGCGCCGTGGATGTTCTGCCCGATCTTGCGCGGGTCCAGGTCCACGAACGCCTCCACCGGGCGGGCGCGCGTCGCGGAGTCGGCCTGTTCGAGCCAGCCGCGCGCGAAGGCCTTGCCGACCTTGCCGGCGCCCCAGATCACGAGCGGACGGCCCGCCGGTACGCGCCCGGCCGCGAGGTGCGCGATCTTAAGACGCCGGAACGCCTCGGGGCTGTAGCGGTCCGACCGCTCCGACAGCCGGTGCGGGCCCAGGCGCCACTCGTGGAGCACCCGCGGCACGTTCGTCATGCGGCAGCCCGCCGCGGACAGCCGCAGGATGAGATCGTAGTCCTCCGGTCCCCCGGCGTCGCGATAGCCGCCGGCCGCCTCGAAGGCGTCGCGCCACACCATCAGCGTGGGGTGGGCGATCGGACACTCGACGAACAGGTCCCGCTCGACCGCGGCGGGCTCGGTGAGCCCGTTGATCCAGCGCTCGTAGCGGAGGTAGCCCGAGCCGGGCCGGGGGCGCGGGAAGTAGCGGACGCCCGTGCCGCACGCGGCGATATCCGGGCGCCGGGCGAGGAGGCGAAGTTGCGCGGCCAGCCGGGCGGGACGCGCGATGTCGTCGGCGTCCATGCGGGCGAGGAGCGGGGACCGCGCCTCGCCCGACAGCCGGCGCAGCGCCGCGACGATCCCGGTACCGTCGCGATCGACGAGACGGACGCGGGGGTCGCGGCCCGCCCACGCCCGGAGCATCGGCCCGGTGCCGTCTCTCGAACCGTCATCGAGCGCGAGCACCTCGAAGCGCGGCTCTGACTGGGCGGCGAGGCTCTCGATGCACGCGCCCAGGAAGGGTTCGGCGTCCCGGCACGGCAAAAGGATGGAGACGCGCGGCCCGCCCGCTCCGGTCACGCTGACTCCGCTCCGGCAACGGCCGCATCGAGTCCGAGCCGCTGCGCCCGCGCGCGGAGGAAGGCCCCGGTGAGCGAGGCCTCGGACTCCGCGATCGTGGCGGGCGGCCCCGCCGCCACGATGCGGCCGCCGTCCTCCGCGGCCCCCGGCCCCATGTCGATGACCCAGTCGGCCTCCGCGACCACGTCGAGGTTGTGTTCGACGACGACGACGGCGTGCCCCTCCTTCACGAGTTCGCGCAGCACCGCGACGAGCGTGCCGACTTCCGCCACGCCGAGGCCCACCGTGGGTTCGTCGAGGATGTACAGCCTGCGCCCCGCGCCTCCCCGGCGCGCGAGTTCCCGGGCGATCTTGAGGCGCTGCGCTTCCCCTCCGGAGAGCGTCGTGGCCGGCTGGCCGAGCCGAAGGTATCCCAGACCCACGCGTTGCAGTTGCCACAGCCGGGCGCCGAGGCGGTCGTGCCGGATGAAGAAGCGGATCGCCTCGTCCACGGTCATGTCGAGGGCGTCGCGGATCGAGCGCCCGCGGATCCCGATCTCCAGCACCTCCGGACGGTAGCGCGACCCCCCGCACGCCTCGCAGGGCACGGAGACGTCGGCCAGGAAGACCATCTCCACCGTCTCCTCGCCCGCACCCTTGCATTGCTCGCAGCGCCCGCCCGGGCGGTTGAAGGAGAAATACCCCGCTTCGTATCCGCGGGAGCGCGCTTCCGGGAGCGCGGCGTATGCGTTCCTCAGCGCCGTGAAGGCTCCGATGTAGGTCGCGGGATTCGAGCGCGGGGTGCGGCCGATCGGCCGCTGGTCGACGAGCACGACATCCTCCAGGAGTTCCGCGCCTTCGAGCCGGTCCCAGGCGCCGGCGGGCTCGCCCAAGTGTGGTTTGGCGGAGGACCGGTCCGTGATCTCCCGCTCGAGGGCGTGGTACAGCACCCCCCGGATGAGCGTCGACTTTCCGGAGCCGGAGACGCCGGTGACGAGCGTGAGCGCCCCCAGCGGAATCGCCACATCCACGTCCCGCACGTTGTGCAGGCGGGCGCCGCGCAGGACGAGCCGGGGACCGTCAGGCTGCCGTGCACCGGCCTGCCGTGCGCCTCCCTGCCGTGCACGGCCCTGTCCGGCGGCGGCCGCCCGCCGCGCAAGGGCCTGTCCCGTCCCCGTCTCCGCCGCGAGGAGGTCGTCCCAGCCGCCCTCGAACACGATCTCGCCGCCCTGCTCCCCGGCCCGGGGCCCCAGTTCCACGATGCGGTCGGCCCGCTCCAGCACCGCGGGCTCGTGCTCGACGACGAGGACGGTGTTCCCGCGGCCCGCGAGCCGCTCGAGGACGCCGGTGAAGGCGTCGATGTCGTGCGGGTGAAGGCCGATCGTCGGTTCGTCGAGGACGTAGAGCGTGCCCACCAGCCGGCTCCCGAGACAGCTGGCGAGGCGGATCCTCTGCATCTCCCCTCCGGAAAGGGATCGGGCCTGCCGGTCCAGCGTCAGGTACCCGAGCCCGACTTCCGTGAGAAACGAAGTCCGGTGCTCGAGTTCGCGGAGGATCGTCGACGCCACGTGACGCTGAAAGGGGGTGAGGTCGAGGCCTTCCGCGAGCCAGGCGGAGAGCTCCTTCACCGTCCAGCGGGCGGCCTCGGCGATGTGCCGCCCCCCGACACGGACGTTCAGCGCCTTCGGCTTCAGGCGGTAGCCTTCGCAGCCGGAACACCGCTCGGGAAGCTGATACTGGCGCAGGAAGACGCGGATGTACGCCTTGTACCGCTTTTTCTCCTTCGAGCGGAGGAAGGGGATCACGCCCCGGAAGCGCTCCTCGGCGTACGTCCCTCCGTTCAACAGGACGTCGCGGCCCTCCTCGGGAAGCACCTCCCACGGGAGGGTCGTGTCGAGCCCGGAGGCGGCGGCGAACTGTCTCAGGCGCGAACGCTCGCGCCGGTAGCGGGGCTTCGACCACGGATCGAGGGCTCCCTCTTCCAGTGAACGGCCCGGGTCGGGAACGATGAGTTGGGGGGAGTACTCGAGCACCGCGCCGAATCCCGTGCAGGTGTCGCACGCTCCGGCGGGGCTGTTGAAGCTGAACAACTGCGGAGTGGGCCGCGGAAACGCGGCTCCGCAGGCTCCGCAGCGATGGGCTTCCTCGAAGTCGCGGCGTTCGGGGGTCGAGGCGCCGGGGGGCCAGACGAGCGCGACGGCGGCGCCCCTTCCCTCGGCGAAGGCGGCCGCGAGCGAATCCGCGATCCGTTCCCGGTCCTCCGCCCGGGACCCGACCCGGTCCACGACCACGAGCGCCTCCCGCGCCTGCGTCAACGCGCGCGTGGCGTCCCCTCCTCCCTCTTCTTCTTCTCCTTCTTCTCCCTCCAGATCGATGTCCGGCAGGTAGAGTTCGCGGTCGTCGGCGAGGAGGCGGACGTACCCCCGCGCCCTGAGATTCTGCACCACCATCGCGCCGTCCGCGCGCGCCTCGGGGGGGACGGGGAAGGCGATGGCGAGCCGCGCGTCGGGACCGGCATCGAGGAGCGCATCGGTGGCCGACGTCACGGTGTCCGGCACGACCACACGCCCGCACTCCGGACACACGGTCGTCCCCACGCGCGCCCAGAGCAGTCTCAGGTAGTCGTAGACCTCCGTGATCGTGCCGACCGTGGAGCGGCTCGACTGCACCCGGTTGCTCTGGTCGATGGCGACGGAGGGGCTCACGCCCTCGACGAGATCGACGGCGGGCTTCGGCATCCGCTCGAGGAACTGCTTGGCGTAGGTGGACAGCGACTCGATGTACCGCCGCTGCCCCTCGGCGTAGATCGTGTCGAAGGCGAGGCTGGATTTCCCCGAGCCGGAAGGCCCCGTGAGGACGGTGAGGGCCCCGCGCTCGATGTCGATGTCGACGCCCTTGAGGTTGTGCTGCCGGGCGCCCCGGACCCGGATCCGCTCGCTCATGGAAGCATGATGGCCGGCGGCGACGGGGCGCGCCAACCTGATTGGACCGGGGGCGGCGACTTCGTACTATGGGGCATGCAAGCGCCGGACGGTCCCCTCCAGGAAGAAGAAGCGCTCGGGAAGGCGTACGACGCCCGTCTCATGAAGCGTCTGCTCGGGTACCTGAGACCGTACCGGGGCAGAGTCGCGCTCGCGGTGCTGATGCTCGTGGCCGCCTCGGGCCTCGCCCTTGTCGGCCCCTGGCTGACCATGGAGGTCATCGACCACGCGATTCCGGACGGCGATTTCGGCGCCATCCGCACCCTTGCGATCATCTTCTTCGTCTCGCTCCTCCTCTCCGGACTGCTGGAATACGCGCGCACGATCCTGACCACGTGGATCGGGCAGAACGTGATGCTCGACCTGCGGCAGGAGATCTTCCGGCACCTGCAGCGCCTGCGGCTCGCGTACTTCGACCGCAACCCGGTCGGACGCCTGATGACGCGGATCACGAGCGACGTCGAGGTCCTGAACGAGATGTTCACCTCCGGGGTCGTAACGATCTTCGGGGACGTGTTCACGGTCGCCTTCATCATGATCGCCATGCTCGTCATGGACTGGCGGCTCGCCCTCGTGACGTTCGCGGTCCTCCCGCTCGTGTTCGTGGCCGCCTGGCTCTTTCGGAAGAAGGTGCGCGAGGCGTACCGCGACATCAGGATCCGGCTCGCGCGCATCAATGCCTTCCTGCAGGAGCGGATCACGGGGGTGCGCGTGGTGCAGCTGTTCCGGCAGGAGCGGGCGGCGACGCGCTGGTTCGGCGAGATCAACGATGACCACCTCGAGGCCCACCTGCGCTCGATCACCTACTACGCGCTCTTCTTTCCCGTCGTCGAGGTGCTCGCGTCCGTCGCGCTCGCGCTGATCATCTGGTACGGAGGCAACCAGGCCCTCCAGGGGACGCTCACGATCGGCGTCATCGCGGCCTTCCTGCAGTACGCGAGACGGTTCTTCCGCCCGATCCAGGACCTGTCCGAGAAGTACAACATCCTGCAGGGAGCGATGGCGAGTTCGGAGCGAATCTTCCGGCTCCTGGACGAGGCGCCGGGGATCGAGGATCCGAAGGACCCGACGGAGCTTCCGGCGCGCGTGAAGGGCCGTATCGAGTTCGAGGACGTGTGGTTCCGGTACCTGTCGCCGGAGGAGGATGCGGCGGGGGTCACGACGCCCGCCCTGGCGCACGCGGCGGCCTGGGAAGGGGCGGAGGGGCGGCTCGACGAGGACGCGCCGGACGACGGCTGGGTGCTGCGCGGCATCAGCTTCACGGCGGAGCCGGGACAGCGGCTCGCGGTCGTCGGAGCGACCGGCGCGGGCAAGACGACGCTGTTCAGCCTTCTCATGCGCTTCTACGAGCCGCAGCGCGGACGCATCACGCTGGATGGGGTCGACATCCGGGACCTCCGGCTCGCCGACCTACGCAACCGGATGGGCCTCGTGCTGCAGGACGTCTATCTCTTCTCGGGCTCCGCCGCGAACAACATCGCGCTCGACCGGGAGGCGGTGGGGCGGGACGAGATCCGCGAGGCGGCCCGTCAGGTGGGGGTCGATCGTCACCTCGCGCGGCTGCCGAAAAAGTACGACGAACCGCTGAGCGAGCGGGGCGGGAACCTGTCGGTCGGCGAGCGCCAACTGGTTTCCTTCGCCCGCGCCCTCGCGGGGGACCCGCCCATCCTGCTCCTGGACGAGGCGACGAGTTCGGTGGACTCGGAGATCGAGGCGGAGATCCAGGCGGCGCTGGAACGCCTGATGGAGGGGCGGACGAGCCTCGTCATCGCGCACCGGCTTTCCACCATCCAGGGGGCGGATCGCATCCTCGTGCTCCACCACGGACGCATCCGCGAATCCGGCACGCACGACACGCTGCTCGAGAGCGGCGGCCTCTACGCGCAACTCCACCGCCTCCAGTTCCAGAAGCCGACGGCCGCCGCATGAACGCCGCGCTGGACTGGGCGGCGGCGCTGGACCCGCGCCTCGTGCTCCTGGCCCTTCTCGTGGCCCTCAACCTCTGGGCGACGGGCATCACCGCGCTTTCCAGGGCGCCGAGGCGAGAAAAGGTGCTGTGGGTCGCTGTGATCTTCCTCTGCCCCATCGTCGGCAGCGTGCTCTGGTTCGTGTTCGGCCCGAAGCTCTGGGCGGAGAGGCGCTAAGGCCAGAGCGGGCGCAACAGATCCGCCGTGCGGGCGGCGGCGCCGGCGCCCGCCTCGACGAACGCGCGGGCCGCCCGGGCGTGGCGGCGGCGGCGAGGCGGGCGGGCCAGCCCGGCCAGGGTGTCCGCGAGCGCGCCGGCCGGGGAGACGAGCCCGCCGCCGGCCGACGCGAGGGCGCGGGCGTCGGCCCGGTCGTGGCGCGGGCCGAAGACGACGGGCAGCCCGGCCGCGGCGGGCTCGAGCACGTTGTGGAGCCCGGTGCCCCCGAGGCCGCCGCCCACATAGGCCACATCGCCCGCCGCGTACAGTTCGGCGAGCCGGCCGACCTCGTCGAAGACGATGACGGAGACGTCGGGTCCCGCGGCGGCATCGCCGATCTCGCTCCAGCGGATGACGCGTTCCCCGCGGGCCGTGCACGACGCGACGAGGGCGTCGACGTGCGCGGCGGTCGGCTCGTGCGGCGCGATCACGAGCTGCCAGCCCGGGCCGCCGCCCGGTCGCACGGCCGCCGCGGCATCGAGCAGCGCCCGCTCGTCGGCGGGCCACGTCGAGCCGGCAACGAGCCGCGGGGCCGCCCCACCCGCCGCCCCGAGCCTGGCGCGGAAACGGGCGGCCGAGCCGTCGGCGCGCGCGCGGTCCGCCCGCTCGAGCGCCAGGTCGAACGCTGCGTCCCCCGTCACCGTCAGCGCCCCGGGCCGGACGCCGAGCGCCTCGAGTCGCGCCGCGTCCTCCGGGCTCGCGGCGCCGACCGCGTCCAGCCGCGCGTACGACGCGCGGAAGAGCCGGCGGGCGAGGGCGCCCGAGCGGCGGCTCCCGTCGCGGACGGTGCCGTTGATGAGCGCGGCCGGCACTCCGGCGCGCGCGGCCGCCGCCACGAGTCCGGGCCACACGTCCAGCTTCGCGAACACGAGGAGGCCGGGCCGCACGGCGGCGAGCGCGGCATCGCAGTCGCGCGCGCGGTCGAGCGGCGGCGGGCCCGCATAATCCGGATCGAGCCACGCGAGCGCCGCCCTGCCCGACGGCGAGCCGTGCGTGACGAGAAGTTGCGCCCGCCCGCCGGCGCGCGATCCGGACGGTGAACCGCGCAGACCCCGGATGGCCGGTGCCGCACCGAGCAGTTCGCCGGCGGAAGCGCCGTGCAGCCACACGAGCGGCCCGGACTCGCGCCCCCGCCCCCACGCGGCCAGCTCCGCGACACCGCGCCGCCGTGCCTCCACCGCCCGCGCGATGTCCGGCCGGGCGCGGCGGAGCAGGGGCGCCGCCGCGAGCGCGACACCGGCGGCCGCCTCGGTGAGGCGGGCCCCGGCGTTCACGGCCGCGCCCCGGAGCTTTTCGCCCGCATCCCGTCTCCATATTCTCCCGCGTGCGCTATCTCGGGAACAAAACGAAGCTCGTCCCCTTCCTGCTGGAGACCGTGGAACGGTTCCAGGCGACGCCGGGCGTCGCCTGCGACCCGTTCGCCGGCACCGCCAGTGTATCGGCGGCGCTCAAGGAGAAGGGCTGGCAGGTGCATGCGGGCGACCTGATGGCGTCCTCCTACGCTCTCCAGGTCGCGCGGGTCCAACTCGACGCGCCCCCGCGGTATCCCGCCTCGCTCCTCCCGGCGGCGGCCCGCAACGGGAAGCGGGAGATCGGCTACCGCGCCCTGCTCGAAGGGCTCGCCGACTTCGATGATCCGGACGGTATCGACGGTGTCGGCGATCACCAGGACGGCGAGCGTCCGGCCCGCGGGTTCATCTCCGAGCACTACACGAGCGACGGAACGGCCGGCCGCGAACACGGGCGCATGTACTTCTCCCCCGAGAACGGACGGAAGATCGATCGGGTCCGGACGCGGATCGAGCGGTGGATGCGCGAATCCTCCCACAGCGAGGCCGCGGCGCAACTCCTGATCGCGACGCTCATCGAGGCCGCCGACCGCGTGGCGAACACGACGGGCGTGTACGCCTCCTTCGTGAAGACGATGCAGCCGAACGCCCTGCGCCCACTCGAACTTCGCCCGATCGATCCGACTCCGCGCCGGGAAGGGGCCGGTGCCTGCAGCGCCTTTCGCGGACCCGCCGCCCGCCTCCTGGAATCCGTCGGTCCCGTCGATCTCGTCTATCTCGACCCCCCTTACAACGGCCGGCAATATCCCGCGTATTATCACATCCCCGAACTCCTCGCGCTCGGCTGGGCCGTGCCGCCGGAGATCCGGGGAAAGACGGGACTCATCCCCGACGAGGCGCAGCGCTCGGACTGGTGCCGGAAGCACCGGGCTCCGGACGCGCTGCGGGAGGTGCTGGAGGCCGCGGACGGACGCCACATCCTGTTCAGCTACAACGACGAGGGACACCTGGACCGCGCCGCGATCGAAGCGGCGCTGCGCGAACGCGGCCTGCCCGATACCTATGCGTTCCACCACCGGCCCTACCGCCGCTACCGGAGCGACGCCGACGGCCCGCGGCGGAGCTACCTGCGCGACG
Source organism: Gemmatimonadales bacterium (assembly GCA_009840115.1). Lineage (GTDB taxonomy): Bacteria > Gemmatimonadota > Gemmatimonadetes > Palauibacterales > Palauibacteraceae > Palauibacter > Palauibacter irciniicola. The sequence goes on from VXOJ01000036.1 coordinate 80,954, forward strand.
ACGTGCGTGAGCACCTCCACTACGTGAGGTGCGCGTGAGCGCCGCGCGCCCGGGGCGCGCCCGCCTCCCCGTCTCCCGCGGGCGCGCCGCGCTCCTGCTGCTCCTGCTGTGCGCGGGTGGCTGTTCGCCGGCGTACGTCCTGCGCGCCGGCTGGGAGGAGGCCCGCATCCTCTCGGCGCGCCGTCCCATCCGGGCCGTGATCCACGACACGACCGTGGCCCGCGAGACGCGCGACAAGTTGCGGCTCGTGCTCGACGCGAGAGACTTCGCGGAACGCGACCTGGGCCTGCGCGCGGGGGCGAGCTACGAGTCGTTCACGCAACTCCACCGCGACACGCTGGTCCTGATCGTGCTCGCCGCCCCGGAGTTCGATCTGCGCTGGAAAACGTGGTGGTTCCCCATCGTCGGCCACGTCCCGTACAAAGGATTCTTCGACTTCGACGACGCCCGGGCGGAGGCCGCCGGCCTGGCCGAGGAAGGCTATGACGTGTCGGTCCGGCCCGTCTCCGCTTTTTCGACGCTCGGCTGGTTCCCGGACCCCATCATGTCGACGACGCTGCGCCTCGACAGCCTCGGGCTCGTCGAGACGGTGATCCACGAGATCACGCACAGCACGTACTTCCCCACCGGCCAGGCGGATTTCAACGAGAGCTTCGCGAACTTCGTCGGGTACCGCGGCGCGATCGAGTTCTTCTGCGAGGCGGTGGCGGACGAGAGCGCCTGCGTGCGGGCGCAGTGGAGGTGGGAGGACACGCGCGTATTCGGCCACTTCTTCCATTCCATCCTCGCGCCGCTGGAGGAGGTGTACGCCTCCGCCATGCCGGACGACGCGAAGCGGGCGGCCAAGCGCGAGGTGTTCGAGGCGGCGGCCCAACGCTTCGAGACGGAGTACAAGCCGCGGCTGCACGCGCAGTACGGCTCGCTCGACCCGGACGGTCTCGACAACGCGTGGATGATCTCGCGCCTGCTCTACTACACGAGGCTGGATGACTTCGAGCGCGTGTACGAGTCGCACGGCGCGCTGGTGCCCTCCGTCGAAGCGCTGATGCGGGAGGCCGCGGCCGGCGACCCGTGGGAGGCCCTGACGCGCCTGGTAGGTCCCGCGGACACGGGCCCCGCCGAAACAGGCCCCGGCAAGACCGACGACTCCGCGACCACGAAAGGTTCGAGATGACGGAACCGTTCCTCTGCGTGCGCTGCGGCCGCGACGACCAGGGCCGGATCGAGCGCCTCCCGTTCCCGAGCGAACTCGGCGAGCGGATCGTGGCCGAAATCTGCGCCGCGTGCTGGGAGGAGTGGAAGCAGCGCCAGATGCTCCTCATCAACCACTACGGGCTCAAGCTCCACGAGGCCACGGCGCGCGAGTTCCTCTACAAGAACCTCCGGATCCACCTCTTCGGCGAAGAGGGCACCGCCGCCCCGATCGACACCGGCGCCGAAGGCTCCGTCGACTGGTAGGCGGGAGGCGGCGGACGCTTCGAGGTCGGGCGCGACGCTGACGCCGCGCCAGGAGACGAGGCCGCGCCAGGAGCCGAAGCCGCGCTAGGAGACGACGAGGTTGAGCATGCGGTCCGGGACGTGGATCACCTTGCGGATCGCGACCCCGTCCAGGCGCCGGATCACGTTCGCCTCGGCGAGCGCCGCCTCGCGAACGACCTCCTCGGGGGCGCCACGCGCCACGCGGATCGTCGCCCGCAGCCGGCCGTTCACCTGCACCGGGAGTTCGACCTCGTCGACCACGAGCTTGCTCTCGTCCCAGGCCGGCCATTCGGCATGATCGAAGATGCTCGAGGCGCCGCCGAGGCGGGCCCACAACTCCTCGGCGATGTGGGGCGCGACCGGCGCGATCATGATCACGAGCGGCCGCACCTCGTCGACCGTGGCCGTGCGCCCGCCGGCGCGCAACGTGTTCAGGTAGTCCATCGCGGCGGCGATCGCCGTGTTGTAGCTCAGCGCTTCGAGGTCCTCGGAGATCTGCCGGATCGTCGTGTGCAGCGCCCGCTCCACCCCGACGTCTTCGAACCCGGTGCGCCCCGACTCCGCCGCGGCCGTCACGCTGTCCCACACCTTCTTCAGGAAGCGCTCGGGGCCGGCCAGACCGCTGTCGCGGAAATCCCCGCCCCGCTGGAAGGGCCCGAGGAACATGAGGTACATGCGGAACGTGTCCGCGCCGAACCGGGCGATGTACCGGTCCGGGAGGATCACGTTGCCGCGCGACTTCGAGATCTTGGCGCCGTCCCGGATGAGGAGGCCGTGTTTGCGGAAGCGGTCGTACGGCTCCTCGAACTCGACGTGCCCGAGGTCGTGCAGCACCATCGTGAGGAAGCGGGAGTAGAGGAGGTGGAGGACGGAGTGTTCCTCGCCTCCGATGTAGCTGCTGACGGGTAGCCACGCCTGCGTCCGCTCGGGGTCGAACGGGCGGTCGTCGAACTCGGTCGAGGGGTAGCGCAGGAAGTACCAGCCCGAGTCGAGGAAGGTGTCGGAGACGTCGGTCTCGCGCCGGGCCTCGGCGCCGCACGCGGGACACGCCGCCGCGTGGAACGCTCCGTCGCGCGCGAGCGGACTCACGCCCGTCGCCGTGGGGCGGAAGTCCTCCACGTACGGGAGGACGACGGGGAGGTCCTCCTCCGGCACCGCCTGCGCACCGCAGTCGTCGCAGTAGATGATGGGGATCGGCGGCCCCCAGTACCGCTGCCGGGAGATGCACCAGTCGTGCAGCCGGTAGTTGACCTCCGCCGCCGCGAGCCCGCGCTCCGCCAGCCACTCGGTGATCGCCCGCCCGCCCGCATCCGCCTCCATGCCGCTGAAGCGCCCGGAGTTCACGAGGATCTCATCGGCGGTGTGCTCGACGAAGGCGGCTTCCGGCCCGGCTCCCCCGACGTCCGCGAGATCCGCACCCTCCGGGAGCGCCGCGCGGGAGCACACGACCTGCACGATGGACAACCCGAACTGGCGCGCGAAGTCGAAGTCCCGCTGATCGTGTCCCGGCACGGCCATGATCGCGCCGGTGCCGTAGTCCATGAGGACGTAGTCGGCGACCCACACGGGGATGTCCTCCCCTGTCGCGGGGTTCCGCGCGTACCCGCCCGTGAACACGCCGGTCTTGTCGCGCTCGTCCGTCTTCTGCCGTTCCACGAGGTCGACGGCCGCGGCCGCGCGCACGTAGGCCTCCACCTCGGCGCGCCGCTCGTCCGTCGTGAGCCGCTCGACGAGGGGATGCTCCGGCGCCAGCACCATGAAGGTCGCGCCGAAGAGGGTGTCGGGACGGGTGGTGAACACCTCGATCCGATCCGGCTGACCGGCGCCCTCGCCGGCCGCGGCGCCCGAGAGCGGGAAGTGCAGCCGCGCGCCTTCGGAGCGGCCGATCCAGTTGCGCTGCGCCGTCTTCGTCGTCTCCGACCAGTCGATCCAGTCCAGGTTGTCGAGCAGGCGCTGCGCGTAGTCCGTGATCCGGAAGAACCACTGGCTCAGCATCCGCTGTTCGACCGCGGCGTCGCACCGTTCGCACAGGCCGGCGATCACCTGTTCGTTCGCGAGCACGGTCTGGCACTGCGGGCACCAGTTGACCGCGGCCTCCTTCTTCTCCGCGAGGCCCGCCTTGAAGAGCTGGATGAAGATCCACTGCGTCCACTTGTAGTAGCGGGGATCCGTCGTATCGACCGTGCGCGACCAGTCCGTCATGAGCCCCGCCGCCCTCAGCATCCGCTCGAAGTTGCGGATGTTCGAGGGGATCAACTCCATCGGGTGCGTGTCGACCTTGAGCGCGTGGTTCTCCGAGTGGATGCCGAACGCGTCGTATCCGATGGGCTCGAAGACGTCATCGCCCCGCAGGCGTCGGAAGCGCCCGTAGATATCGGCCCCCGTGAAGGCGTACAGGTTCCCGACATGGAGCCCCTCGGCCGACGGGTAGGGGTACATCATGAGGTTGAAGAACGGACGCTCCGCAGCGTCGAGGTCGGGCTCGTTCGTCCCGTTCTCCTCCCACCAGGCCTGCCATCGGGATTCGATGGCGATCGGGTCGTACATGGGTCGCGGGTCCGCTCCGTCTACGGGATCACGCCGGGGAGATGCAGGAGACGGCGGCACCCTGCGGAGGCCGCCGTCCGGCCGCACAAGATGGGGCCGGACCGGCGGCCGAACAACTTGGGGCTACTCGTCCCGGCCGGGACCCGGGACCATGTGGTCGAGGCTGAACTTCCCGTTGCCCGTCGTCCACAGGAAGAGGAAGATGGCGCAGTACAGGATGGCCAGCTCTCCGCCGTTCACGATCGGCCAGAACTCCATGTCGCGGGCGAAGAAGTGGCGCCACCAGTAGACCACGGCGAAGTGCCCCGTGAGGATGAAGGCGACCCACCGCGTCCGGACCCCGAGAATGATGAGGATCGGCAGGAAGAACTCGATGAGTCCCGCGATGCCGCGCGGCCACGCGATCCAGGACTCGACGGCGGTCGCGCCGAACATGCCGAGGAGCTTCTGGGCTCCGTGCTGCCACAGCATGAGGCCGGCGGTGACCCGGAGCACGGCGTGGGTGGTTTCCTTCGAGACGGGTGCATTCATGACGCCTCCCATTAAGGGGGGCCCCGGCGTCCGCGCCGCTTGCAGGCCCGGAAGTACCGCCGTAGCCTTGCGACCCATGATGCCGGTTGATTCTCCGCGCGCACAAGACGGGGAGCTCGAGGGCGAGATCCCCGTTCGCATTCCGCTCGCCCTTCTTCTGACCCTCAGAGACCTCGACACGCCCGAAGATCCGCGGGAACTCGAGGAAGTGGACCTCTCTCTGAACCTGCGCCGCCGACTCGGGCTGTCGAGCGTCGTGCTCAAGCAGATTCGCCGTTACGAGGAGGATGGCGGGGACGTGCGCGCCGCCGAGGTGGCGAGCCTGTTCGAACTCGTCGCGCGGCGGGTCGATGCTCCGGAGATCTTCGCCTCCACGGGACGCCGGATCACGCGTGAGGCCTTCGGCCCCGGAGGGCGCGTGATGCTGCGCTTCGGGTGGCGGCTGATCCCCCCCGGTCTCCGGCGGATCCTCGCCTGGGGGCGAGCGAAGAAGATCGCCCGCCGCCTCAGTCCCTCCTCGGAGATCCGGATGGCGAAGGGGTTGAACGGGCTCGTGATCCGGCGCGGCCTCCCCCTGCTGGCCACAGCGGCCAAGGACGGACGCGGCTGCGAGATCCTGTCCGGGATCATCGACGAGTCGTTCCGGACGTATCGGGCAGCCGAGAGCGACGTCTCACACCCACGGTGCGAAACTCTGGGGGAGGATCACTGCCTGTGGGTGGTCGACGCGACGACGGACTAGCCGTGCGGTTCGACGTGCACGGTCACGTCGGCGAATCCGACCTGGGCCGCGACCCGCCGTTCCACCTCATCGGCGATTTCGTGAGCGCTGACCACCGTTTCCTCGGGTGCGACACGGATCGTGAGTTCGGCGAAGCGCCCGACGGATTTGCCGCGCGAGCGCACCCCGGTAACGGCACGCACGCCGGGCACCCGGCCCGCCACGTCTTCGATCTCCCGCGGATCGACGGCCCGCTCGTCGACGAGGACGGGGATCGTCTCGCGGAGGATCTGGTAGCCGGAGCGGGCCACGACGAGCGCCACGGCGAGGGCGAGCCATGCATCGGCCGGGGCCCAGCCGGTCCAGTCGGTGATCGCAAGCCCGACCAGCACTCCCGCCGTAACCAGGACGTCGGAGGCCGTGTGCCGGGCGTCCGCGGCGAGGATGTCGCTCGACAACTTCCGGCTCGCCCTCGCTTCACCCAGCGCAACGGCCGTGTTCACGACGAGGGCCGCGCCGAGCACGGCCAGCATCTCCGGCTGGATGTCGGGCGGTGCACCGCCCCGAACGAGGCGGTCGAGCGCGCTCTGCACGAGTTCGAAGCAGGTGACCGAGAGGAATGCCGCCACGGCAAGCGCCGCGAGCGTCTCGAACTTGCCGTGTCCGTAGGGATGTTCGGCGTCCGGCGGGGCGGCCGCGAGGCGCATCGCGACGAGACCTACGACGTTGTTGATCGCATCGACGCCCGAGTGGGCCGCGTCGCCCAGCACGGCGATCGACCCCGAGCGCAGCCCCACGATCAACTTCGCCGCGATCACCGCCACGTTCGCGAGCAGCACCCACAGGAGTATGCGGCGCACCCGGCCGTGACGGTCCGCCGGTAGATTCACCGCTTCGGACTCATCGCTGGAAGCGACGCCCCCGGCTGAAGTCCGGTTTCGACGAGTACCGCTCGGGCTCCTCCCGCTCGTCCTCTTCCTCTTCGACTTCCGCGTCCCGCATTACCGCGTCGAAACGGCTGGAACGGGCGCGCTGCCGCCCGCCCAGCAACCAGCGCCAGGGCGACTCGCGCGGCGCCCTTCCCGTCGGCGCGTACTTGTCGTAGAGCCCCGGAGAGCCGAGTCCCACCCAGATGCCGAAGGCGAGGGCGAGGAGCGCGCCCAGGGATCCGGCGATGATCAGGATGAGGGTCAGCGTGTCTTCGGTCATGAAACTCCGTGCTTCGTCGCGCCGCGGCGCCGGGTGCTTGCCTGCGCCGCCAGGCGTCGTCTACTGTCACGCCACGCGGCCCCCGGCCGGCACACTAGATGGTGCCCCCGGCGGCTCCGTGACAAGCGCGCCCGTCCGTTTCTCCCCTCCCATTCGAGCGATTCCATGACTGAACAGCACCGGGAAATCGACGTCCTGCTGGACGAACAGAGGACTTTCGAACCGTCGGCGGACTTCGTCGCGGCCGCCCACGTGGGCGACCGCGGCCCGTACGACGAGGCGGGCCGGGACCGCGAGGCGTACTGGGAGGCGTGGGCGCGCCGGCTCGACTGGTTCACGCCCTGGGACACCGTGCTGGAGTGGGATCCTCCGTTCTCGAAGTGGTTCGTCGGCGGCACGCTCAACGCCGCATACAACTGTCTCGACCGCCACCTCGAGGCGCGCGGCTCGAAGACCGCGCTGATCTGGGAGGGCGAGCCGGGAGACGTGCGGCGCTACACGTACCGCGAGTTGCACGAGGAGGTGTGCCGCTTCGCGAGCGCACTCAGGGGGCTCGGCGTCGGGAAGGGCGACCGGGTCGCGATCTATCTGCCCATGGTTCCCGAAGCCGCCATCGCCATGCTCGCCTGCGCGCGCATCGGCGCCCCGCATTCCGTCGTCTTCGGAGGCTTCTCGCCCCAGTCCCTTCGCGACCGGATCGAGGACGCCCACGCGACATGCGTGATCACGGCGGACGGGGGATATCGCCGCGGCGGAATCATCCCTCTCAAGGCAAGCACGGACACGGCGATCGAGGGTCTCGACTATGTGAAGAGCGTCGTCGTCGTCCAGCGCTCCGCCGTGACCGACCCCGGGGCCGCGCCCCACGGAGATTCGGTGGACACGCCGTCGTGCGCGATGACCGCGGGCCGGGACCACTGGTACCACGACCTGGTCGCCGCGGCGGACTCGGATTGTCCCGCCGAGCCGATGGAGTCGGAGGACCTGCTCTACATCCTCTACACCTCCGGGACGACGGGGAAGCCGAAGGGCGTGATGCACACGACCGGCGGCTACATGACACACGTGACCGCAACCTCGAAGTGGGTGTTCGACCTCAGGGAGGACGACATCTACTGGTGTACGGCGGACGTGGGGTGGGTGACGGGCCACTCCTACATCGTCTACGGCCCGCTCTCGAACGGGGCGACGGTGGTGATGTACGAGGGGTCGCCAGACTGGCCCGACCGGGGCCGCTTCTGGGACCTGTGCGAGCGCTGGGCGGTGACGGTGTTCTACACGGCGCCGACGGCGATCCGCGCCTTCATGAGGTGGGGGGACGACTGGCCGGCGGGCTACGACCTCTCGAAGCTGCGGCTGCTCGGGACGGTGGGCGAACCCATCAACCCGGAGGCATGGGTGTGGTACGACCGCCACATCGGGGGCGGCCACTGCCCGATCGTGGACACGTGGTGGCAGACGGAGACGGGCGGAATCATGATCACGCCGCTCCCGGGGGCGATCACCACGAAGCCGGGGACGGCGACGGTTCCCTTTCCCGGCATCGAGGCGGCGATCCTCGACGAGGAAGGGAACCCGGCGGAGTCCGGCTACCTGGCGATCACGTCGCCGTGGCCGGGGATGCTGCGGGGGGTGTGGGGCGACGAAGAGCGCTACCGCGAGACGTACTGGTCGAAGTGGCCCGACATCTACTTCCCGGGCGATGGGGCGCGGGTCGACGAGGACGGCTACTACTGGATCATGGGCCGCGTGGACGACGTGCTGAACGTGGCCGGGCACCGGATCGGGACCATGGAGGTGGAGTCCGCGCTGGTCGACCACGAGGCCGTGGCGGAGGCCGCGGTCGTGGGGCGTTCGGATGAGATCAAGGGACAGGCGGTGGCCGCGTTCGTGAGCGTGGTGGAGGGGACGGAGACCTCCGAGGCGCTGCGCCAGGAACTGCGGGGGCACGTGGCGGCGCAGATCGGCGCGATCGCGCGGCCGGCCGACCTCATCTTCGCCGCCGAACTGCCGAAGACGCGGAGCGGCAAGATCATGCGGCGCCTGTTGCGCGACGTGGCGGAGGGACGGGCGCTGGGCGACACGACGACGCTCGCCGACCCCGCCGTGGTGCGAAGCCTGCAACAGAAATTCGCTGACAGCGAGGGCTAGCCGAGAGGACCGACCGACGCCAGCGCCCGCTCGCATCCGCCGACGCCTGTGACCCCGCCTTCGCCGGACACCGGTGCGCGGAGAGCGGGGCAGCTCGCGCTGCTCGCGCTGGTCGATCTGCTCGCGATGAGCCTCTGGTTCTCGGCCAGCGCGGTCGTGCCGGAACTGCGCGAGGCGTGGGGGCTGGATGACGCCGGGGCGGCCTGGCTCACGACCTCCGTGCAACTCGGCTTCGCGACGGGCGCCGTCGTCTCGGCGCTGCTCACGCTCTCCGACGTGTGGGATCCGCGCCGGCTCATCGCCGGGTCGGCCCTTCTCGGCGCGGCCGCCACGGCCGCGATCGCCCTCTTCGCGGACGGACTCGCCCTCGCCGTCGTCCTCCGGTTCGTGACGGGGGTCGCGCTGGCGGGCGTCTATCCGCCCGGCATGAAGATGGTCGCCGGGTGGTTCCGCGCCGGGCGCGGGATGGCGATCGGGATCCTCATCGGTGCCCTCGCCGTCGGGAGCGCGATGCCCCACCTGCTCCGGCCGCTCGGAGGGATCGGGGCCTGGCGGCCGGTGCTCCTGCTCGCCTCGGGCCTCGCGGTCGTGGCGGCGGTGCTCGCCGCGACCGGGCTCCGGGCAGGCCCGCACCAGGCGCCGGCCGCGCCCTTCGACCCCCGCGCCGTGCGGCGCATGTTCGCCGACCGGGCGACGATGCTCGCCAACGGCGGCTATTTCGGGCACATGTGGGAACTCTTCGCGATGTGGACGTGGATCCCGGCCTTCCTGGCGGCGAGCTTCGCGGCGGACGCGAGCGCGGACACGACCCCCTCGCTCGCCTCGTACCTGGCTTTCGGCACGATCGCCGCCGGAGGACTGGGCGCCGCCGCGGCCGGCGTGCTCGCGGACCGCGTGGGGCGCACGGCCGTGACGAGTTGGAGCATGGTGGTGAGCGGCGCCTGCTGCCTGGTCATCGGGCCCCTGTTCGGCGGTCCCGTTTGGCCGATCGCCGCGGTCTGTCTCCTGTGGGGGTTCGCGATCGTCGCCGATTCCGCGCAGTTCTCCGCCTGCGTGAGCGAACTCGCCGAACCCGAGTACGTCGGCACCGCGCTCACGCTGCAGACGGCGATCGGCTTCCTGCTCACCGTCGCCACCATCCGCCTCGTCCCGGTGTGGGAGGCCGCGCTGGGCTGGGAGTGGGCCTTCGCTCCCCTCGTCGTCGGTCCGGCCCTCGGCACGTGGAGCATGCTTGCCCTCCGCCGCCGCCCCGAAGCGACTCGCATCGCCGGCGGCCGCCGCTAGGGTCGGGATGGCCGTAGAAGCGAGCTGTTCGGGCCCTTGCGTGGTTGTGGCGGTCGGGCGCGGGGTCTACCGTGAGGCGAGCCACTCGATTCGGTTCGGAACGCGGAGTTCAGCCTTGAAGCGACGTATCGGTTCATTCAAGCCGGGGGGCCCGGCGACGTGGATCCTCCCGATCTTCGGCGCCGTCGCCGCATTGGGGTGCGGGCAGGCGGAGGCGGGATCGCAGATGGAGGACGCGCCGCCGGCCGACGCGGACGCCGAGGCGCAAATGGCCGCCAACCGACTCTCCGCGGAGGAAGCCGCGGAAGGCTTCGAACTCCTCTTCGACGGGGAGTCGCTCGACGCGTGGCGGGGATTCCGGATGGATGATGTCCCCGCGGGCTGGAGCGCGAAGGAGGGCGCGCTCGCCTTCACGCCCGGCGTCGGGGGCGGGACGCTCATCACGCGCGAGACGTACACGGACTTCGACCTGCGCCTCGAGTGGAAGGTCGGCGAAGGCGGCAACAGCGGGATCTTCTTCGGCATCTCCGAGAACACCGAACGCGCGTTCGAGTCGGGTCCGGAGATGCAGGTTCTCGACAACGCGGGGCACTACGACGGAGGCGATCCGCTCACGTCGGCGGGATCGAACTACGGTCTGCACGCGCCTCCCGAGGATGTCTCGAACCCGGCCGGCGAGTGGAACGAGGTCCGGATCGTCCGCCACGGCAACCAGGTCGTCCACTGGCTGAACGGCGTCCAGGTCGTCGAGTACGAGATCGCCTCGCCCGAATGGGAGGAGTTGGTGGCGGGGAGCAAGTTCGTGGAGTGGCCGGACTACGGCCGGCACCACGAGGGCCACCTCGGCGTCCAGGACCACGGCGACCCCGTCTGGTACCGCAACATCCGCGTCCGCCGCCTGTAGCTGCGTTCCCTGACGGAACGCCGAGGCCTCAGGGGATATCGAAGACGAATCCGACCTGCCCGGCCAGTTGTGATGTAGTGGTCTTGCGACGGTCGTCCCTGATGTCCGCCAACCCGAGGTAGTGAATCAGTTCGAGGGCCAGACCGACATCATCGCTGATTGCCATCTCCATTCCGCCGCCGAGTGCCAGTCCGTAGTCGTAACGGTCAACACTCCTGTCACGGTCGGCGCACGGATCGTTCCGATACCTGCACCATGTGATCAATCCGAACCACGGTCCGGCGAGCATGCCGAACTCGACGAGACCTGCCGACGTCTCCACCGAAGCATGGAGCAGCGCGGAGAACTGGGCATAACTCATCTCCAGTTGGTTGCGTGGGTGCGCCAGGTTGGTCGTCGTCCAAGGCGTCCCGCGAACGAACCCCGCATCAGGCTGATTGGGATTCGAATTCTCTCCACCGCGAGGCGCATACGCCGCGCCGAGCCGCATGCCGAGGAGGCCGCTCAGGGGGAACGTCACATCCGCGGCGGCGATGGTCCTGGTGATGGATTCGGGGTACCCGGGGGAGACCCCGTTCACAGCGATTCCGGTCCGAATTCCCAACTGCATCTGCGCCGCCGCTGGCACCGCGACCAGCAGAAGGCAAATGACCAACAGGATTCTACGCATGGCGTGCCTCCCTCCCCGCGTTGAGGCGTGTGCCTCTCTGCCATACGTAGAACGTTCGGACTCGGCCGCGGTTGACGGTCTCCGGTTGGAGCCGGGGGGGCGCCCGTGTACCTTTGGTGGCCTTCCGCCGGCCCCGCGGCCGGCTGTGGGTCCCGGTACCGCTGTGAGGCGTTCGAGGTGAGCCAGCTCCAACCAGTCCCGACCCCCGAGGGTGCCGCCGCCGCGCCTCCGCTCAGGCGCGAGGCGATCGCGACGGCCGACCGGATCGTCCTCAAGGTGGGGACGGGCGTCGTCACGCACGACGATGGGACGATCGCCCTGTCACGCCTCTTCCGCGTCGTGGAGAGCGCGAGCCGCCTCCGGCGGCAGGGTCGGGAGGTCCTCATCGTGACCTCGGGTGCGGTGGGACTCGGACGGGTCGCCCTCCAGCTTCCCGAACCGCCCGAGACGGCCCAACTGAAGCAGACGTGCGCCGCCATCGGCCAGAGCCGGCTCATGGAACTCTACCAGCAGGGGTTCGCCCGGCTCGGCGTCACCTGCGCGCAGATCCTCATCACGTGGACGGACTTCGACGACCGGGTGCGCTACCTGAACCTGCACGAGACGCTGCAGAGTCTCTTCCGGCTCGGCGTCGTCCCCGTCGTGAACGAGAACGACGCCATCTCGCTGAACGATCGGGTGTACCGGGGAACCGGCAAGCGGCCGATCTTCGACGACAACGACCGGCTGGGGGCGCTCGTCGCGAGCGAACTGGCGGCGGATCTGATCGTGCTCCTCACGGACGTGCCGGGCGTCATGACGGCCGACCCCCGGCGCGACCCGGACGCGCGGCTCGTCGGCCGGATCGACCGGCCCGATGAGCACGGACTCGATGTCGACGGCCGTTCCGGGCCCGGCCGGGGCGGGATGGCGAGCAAGCTGGAGGCGGCCCGGATCGCGTCGCGCGGGGGCTGCCACACCGTCATCGCGTCGGGTGTCGATCCGGGCGCGCTCGACCGCGTGCTGGCCGGCGAAGAGGAGGGGACGTGGATCCCGCCGCGTGCCGCCCTCTCCTCGCGCAGCCGCTGGATCGCGTACTGTTCCCACCCGCGCGGGACGCTGGTCCTGGCGGAGGGGGGCGCCGAACGTCTACAGGGCGGCGAGTCGCTGAGAGCCGGGGACGTCGTGCGGGCGGAAGGCGAGTTCCGGCGCGGCGACGTGGTCGAGGTTCGAGCGCTCGACGGATCCCTGGTCGGACGGGGCGTTGTCGCGCTCGAGTCGCGGCTCGTCCTCCAGGCGATCTCCCACAAGGCGGGGGCCGGCGTCCAGGTCGTGGGGCGGGAGCATCTCATCCTCAAGGAATCCTGATGGAAGCAACGACACTGAAGCGGGAAGCGACGGAGACGCGGGAACCGATGGAGACGCTGAGGGAGCGGGCGGCCGGAGTACGGGCGGCGCAACGCACCATCGGAAGTGCCGAGGCGGAGCGCCGGACGGCGGCGCTGCGCGCGCTGAAAGCGGTGCTGGTCCGGTCGCGGGCCGAGATCTCGCGGGCGAACGACGAGGATCTGGCGCGCGCGGCGGAGGAAGGGCTTTCCGGGTCCCTCCTCCACCGGCTGGGGCTCCCGGACGTCAAGTTCGAAAGCCTGCTGGAAGGGATCGATGCGCTCGTCGAAGGCGAGGATCCGATCGATCGCGTCCTCACGCGCACGGAACTCGACGAGGGGCTCGTGCTCGAACGGGTGCGCAGCCCGCTCGGCGTCCTGCTCATCATCTTCGAGAGCCGGCCCGACGCGGTGATCCAGATCGGATCGCTCGCCATCCGCTCCGGGAACGGGGTGATCATGAAGGGCGGCCGCGAGGCGGCCCGCTCGAACGAGGTGCTCGTCGGCTGCCTGCAGCGGGCGCTGGAGGAAGCCGGCCTCGATCGCCGCGCCGTCCTCGGCGTTCCGGACCGCCGGGATGTCGACGAACTGCTCGCTCTGGACGACCTCATCGACCTCGTGATCCCGCGGGGGTCGGGGGCACTGGTCCGCTCGATACAGGAGCGGAGCCGGATTCCCGTGCTGGGGCACGCGGAGGGCGTGTGCCATCTCTACGTGGACGCGTCGGCGGATCCGGAGATGGCGCTACGGCTCGCCGTGGACGGAAAGTGCGACTACCCGGCGGCCTGCAACGCGACCGAGACGCTGCTCGTGCACGAGACCTTCCTGCCGCGGCTCGAACCGATCGGCGAGGCGCTCCGCGAGCGCGGCGTCGAACTCCGCTGCGATGAGCCCTCCCGCCAGGTCCTGCCGTGGGCCGAGGCCGCGTCCGAGGAGGACTGGGGACTCGAGTTCGGCGACCTCACGCTGGCGGTGCGGACCGTGGCGGGCCTGGAAGAAGCCGTCGACTTCATCCACACCTACGGGAGCAGTCACACGGACGCGATCGTGGCCGAGGACCCGGCCGTGGCGGAACGGTTCCTGAAGGCCGTGGATGCGGCGAGCGTGTTCCACAACGCGAGCACCCGCTTCGCGGACGGATTCCGCTACGGGCTCGGGGCGGAGGTCGGGATCAGCACGGCCCGCATCCACGCCCGTGGCCCGGTCGGCGTCGAGGGCCTCCTCACGACGCGCTGGCTGCTGCGCGGCGAGGGGCAGGGCGCCGCGGACTACGGTCCCGGCAAGCGCAGCTTCACCCACCGCCCCCTGGACAGCTAGGCACGGCGCTCCTCCCGAGTCCCCACCCCTCCGGCACCAGTCCCCGGAGCGGGCCGTTGCACGACGCGCTCCAACGCACGACGCTTCGGAGGCGGGAGCGGGGCGGAGCGTCGCGGCGGGGCGTCAGCGGAAGGCGGAGTTCGCGTGCAGGTCCACCTCATCGACGGCACGTACGAGTTGTTCCGGCACTTCTACGGAGCGCCATCGGCTAAAAACGCCGGTGGCCACGAGGTCGGGGCGGCGCGCGGGGTCGTGGCTTCGATGTTCGGCCTCCTCGAGGGCGGCGCCACGCACGTCGCGATCGCCACCGATCGCGTCATCGAGTCCTTCCGCAACGACCTGTGGCCGGGCTACAAGGACGGCTCGGGCATTGACCCGGCGCTCTACTCGCAGTTCCCGCTCGTTGAGGAGGCGCTCGCCTCGGCGGGGTTCGTCGTGTGGCCGATGGTGGAGCACGAGGCGGACGACGCGATGGCCGCCGGCGCCTCGATGGCCGCCGCGGACCCGCGCGTGGAGCGCGTCTACATCTGCACGCCGGACAAGGACCTCGCCCAGTGCGTGGAAGACGACCGCATCGTGCAGTTCGACCGGCGGCAGCGGCTCCTCCGCGACGAAGCCGGCGTCGTCGAGAAGTTCGGCGTCCCTCCCGCGGCGATCCCCGACTGGCTGGCCCTTGTGGGCGATTCCGCGGACGGATTCCCAGGCATCCGCGGCTTCGGCGCCAAGACGGCCGCCGCGGTGCTCGCGCGCTACGGCCGCATCGAGGACATCCCCCCGGACGGACGAGACTGGGACGTCTCCGTGCGCGGCCCCGAACGCCTCGCCCAAACCCTGCGCAACGGGCTGGACGATGCGCTCCTCTTCCGCCGCCTCGCGACGCTCGTCCTCGACGCCCCGGTCTCAGCGAGCGTCGATGACCTCGAATGGACGGGCCCCCGTGACGACTTCGACCTCGTCGCCACGATCCTCGACGCCCCGGACCTTCCCCCTCGTGCGGAGCGCCTCGCGGCAGCGCGCCCGGAGCCGCCCGGCTAGTCGCTGATCGGGGGCACGGCCTCCATCAGGAGGGCGATCGCGGCTCGCAGGTTCTCTCCGCCCGGCCCTTGGCCCGTGTACTTGCCGAGGCGCGTGATGACGAGGCTGCGCGCGGGGATGAACACGGTGTACTGGCCGCCGGCCCCCGCGAAGGCGCCGTAGTCGTCCTCGATCGGAAAGCCGAGATCCTTCCACACGAAGCCGCCGCCGTAGACCGGCCGCCCGTCCGTGATCCAGGCGGGGGCGACCTCCATCGCGTAGTCGACGTAGCCCTCCGGGAGGATGCGCTCGCCCTCCCACACGCCGTCCTGGAGGTAGAGGTTGCCGAGCCGCGCCCAGTCGCGCGCCGAGCCGAACTCGTAGCCCTGCGTGAGGAAGTTCCCGTTCGGGTCCGTCTCCATGATGAAGTTCCGGATCCCGAGCTTGTCGAACAGGTTGCGCTGCGGGAAGGCGTGATAGTCATCGCCGCGCCCCTCGACGCCGAGGCGGACCAGGTAGTTCGTCAGCGCCGGGTCGGTGTTCCGGTACCGTCCCACCGTGTTCGGCTCCCACTGCTGCGGGCGCGTCGCGGCCCACTCGAAGGCGTTCTCTCCCGTATAGAGATAGAGGTGGTCGGGATACCCCATGTCTTCCGTGTAATCCGGGTCCTGCGGCGCGACGATCCGGATCCCGCTCGACATCCGCATGATGTCGGCGATGCGGATGTTCTTCCTCTCATCGTCCTGCCATTCCGGGATCGGGGCGCGCTGCCACAGGCCGTACACGCCCTGCTGGATGAGGACGGCCATCAGCGTCCCGGTGAGCGACTTCCCCTTCGACCAGCTCTCGAACGGGGTGTGCATGTCGACGCCGGGGCCGTAGCCCTCGCCGATGATCCTTCCCTGGTAGGTGACGACGAAGCCGAGCGTCATCCCCTCCTGGTCCATCGCGATCTCGACCGCCTCCTGGACCTTGTCCATGTCGACCTCGGGCGGGTACGGCTCGTCCGGGAGCACGTCCCCCATGGGCCACGGCGTGGTGGCCGGATCCGGGGTCATGGGCTCGACCACGGAGGGCGTGAAGTAGATCGAGTCCCGGCCCAGCGGCTGGGTGATGCAGCCCTGGCTGCCGTACAGCTTGGCCGTGCGGGTGATCCCCGAGCCGAGCGTGAGGCTCACCGTCTGCGCCTCCATGTCCACGACCGTGTCGACGACCGCGCCCCGGTGCTGGAAGGGCGCCGTGAAGCCGCCCACATTGGCGGCGGCGTCGCGCCAGTCGAGTCCGGTGATGAAGGTCCCGGAGCAGAGCGTCTTCGCGAAGCCCGCCGTGTGGTGCACGATGGGCTCGCCCGGGGGCGGATCCCACTCCGTCGGCAGCTCGAGCGCCTCCCCGCGCGCGATCAGGCTCTCGTCGGACCCGTCGCCGGGCGGGACCTCCTGCGTGGCTCCCGCTCCTTCTTCGCCGCCGTCCTCCGGCGCGCAGGCAAGAAGCCCGAACAGGGAGATGGAAAGCACACAGCAGAGGTGCGTCACGAACGTTCGATCGGGGGCGCGGCGCATGGAGTCCTCCGGATAGGGGTCGGCGCTGTCCGGCTGAACGTGCGGCGGACGAGGGAGGCTGACAAGCGGGTCGCCCGGCCCCTCGGCGGAGGCCGGGCGTTCCCGCGGGAACGTTTCGGGCTTCCTCGCCTTACGGCTGCACGATCTTGTAGTCGGCGGGCGGCTGGGAGCCCATGAGGTGTTCGATGAAGTAGTCCCACGTGCGCCGGATCAGGTACGGCTCGCGGGCGTAGCCGTGGTTGCGGTTCGGGAACACGAGCATGTCGAACGTCTTGTTCGCCTCGATGAGGGCGTCGGCCACGAGCAGCGTCATGTTCGGGTGCACGTTGTCATCCAGCGACCCGTAGTGGAGCAGCAGCTTCCCCTTGAGGTTCGAGGCGATGTTCTGGTTCGCCTGCGAGTCGAAGCTGTCCGTCCCGTCCGGGTAGCGCTCCAGCAGCCCGTGGTACTTCTCTCCCCACGGGAAGTGGTAGCCCCGCTGGTCGTGATTCCCCGCTCCCGACACGGCGACCTTGAAGAAGTCGGGGAAGCTCAGGATGGCGTCGGTGGAGGAGAAACCGCCCCCGGAGTGGCCGAAGATCCCCACCCGGTCGATGTCGATGGGATAGCGGAGCGCCAACGCCTTGAGCGCCGAGACGTGATCCGGGATCCCGTTGTCCCGCATGTCCCCGTAGTAGCTCTCGTGGAAGGCCTTGGAGCGGTACGGCGTGCCCATGGCGTCGACCGCGAAGGTGATGAACCCGAGCTGGGCGAGGGCGTGGCCCTGGCCGCGCGGCCCCGTCGTGAAGCCCGGCGACCGGATGGGACCGATCTGGGGTCCCGGATAGATGTAGTCGATGACGGGATAGACCTTGCCGTCTTCCATGTTCGCCGGCAGCCACAGGAAGCCGTACACGTCGGTCACCCCGTCCCGGGCCTTGGCGGAGAATCGCACCGGGGGCTCCCAGCCGGCCTCGAGGAGCGGGCCGATATCGGCCTCTTCGACCGTCATCACCGCACGGCCCGAACGGTCGCGGAGCACCGTGACCGGAGCCGTCGCGCGCGTGGAATAGGTGTCCACGAAGTGGCGGCCGTCGGGCGAGACCGTGACGTCGTGGTGCATGTCCTCGGGTGAAAGGAGCGTCACCCCGCCGCCATCGAGCGACGCCCGGTAGAGGTGGTGCTGGTAGGGGTCGCGTCCGGGCTCGCGGCCCACGGCGGTGAAGTAGACCTGCCGCGCGTCCTCGTCGAGGGCCAGAAGCTGGACGACGAGCCAGGACCCCTGCGTGATCCGGTTCTTCATCTCCCCGGTGGCGAGGTCGTGCAGGTAGAGGTGCCCCCAGCCCTCGCGCTCCGAGAACCAGACGAACTCGCTCCCGTTGTCGAGCACGCGCCAGTTGTACGGCGTGCGGAGCTGGTTCAGTTCCACCCACGTGTCCCCGCTCTCGACGATGACCTCGCGGGCCGCGCCCGTTTCGGCGTCGACCTCGACCAGCGTCTGGCTCTTGAAGTCGCGCGAGTGGTGCGAGAACCAGACGCGGCCGCCGTCCGGCGACCACTGGGTGGCGTGCCAGGTCGTGTCCGCGCTGCCGAAGTAGCCGGGCACGGGATCATAGTCGGCCTTCACGGACGCGCCGGTCTCGGCGTCGAACACATACAGTTCCCACGTGGGGACGATGGAGTCGCCGGGGAGCGCGTACCGGTAGCTGTGGAGGACGGGGCGGCCGGTGGCCGTCTCGAGCAGATGCAGCGATTCGACGTCCTGCTCGTTGTAGCGATGCGTGGCGATGCGGCGTCCGTCCGGCGACCACTCGGCCACGGGCGGCGGCCTGAAGCCCCTGCGACGGTTCGAGATCTCCGAGCAGCAGCCCTCCGGCGCGACGCCGTAGCCCCAGTGCGGCTCGCCGTCGGTCGAGAGCCGGCGTTCCTCGTCGGTGTCGGTGTCCCGCACCCACAGGTTCTCGTCGCGGGAGAACACGGCGCGGCCGCCGCCGGAGTACTCGATCTCGTGCGTGGCCTGCGCGACCGAGTCCGGGCCCGTGCAGCGGTAGGCGCCGACGTCGCAGTCCCAGCGCTCGTACGTGTCCGTCCAGAAGCGGATCCCGCCGGAGTCGTTGAACTCGAACTCGTCGAAGGGGAGACCCGTCGCCTCGTGGCTCCCGTCGGAGGCCTCGGAGAGCGCGGCCGCGAGGCGGTCGTGGTCGAAGGCGGGCGCCCGGGTGCGGGCCGCCGCGTCGACCATGATGAACTCGTGGCCTCCGAACACCTGGTTGCGATACCAGAAGCGGTTCGCGTCGACCCAGCGCGGGGCGACCGTCGCGCCGGAGGTGAGCTTCTCCGCGTTCCAGAAGAGAAACTGCTCCGCGCGGGCGTATTCGCTCGCCGTCACCGCGTCGGGGGCGTGGGGCCGCGACTGGGCGTGAGCGGCCGGTGGCGCCGCAGCGAGCGCGATGGCGGCGACGGCAGCAAGGACGGCGAGCACGAGGGATGATGGGGCCGAGATCGAGAGGCGTTTCACGGGATCCTCCTGGGTTTCCTGGCTGGCAGCCCGAGGCAAAGGCCCTGCCGCGAGCCGCTGGGAACAGAATAGATCGAAGCGTTCGCCCGCCGGTAGGGTTGCGGGATTCGGGGGAGTCGCCGCGCCGTTGCGGACGGCGACGAGGCGGCGCTAGCGTGCCCGCCGACCCCATCCGAGGAGTTTTCCGTGGATACGACCTCGTCCTCCGTGCGCCCGAAGCGGCTCTTCCTGGCCAGTTGCGTGTCGCTCATCGCGACGTCCGTCACCTTCGCGGTGGTCGGCGCGGTCATGCTCACGCTGAAGGGCGAATTCACGCTCACGAACTCCGATATTGGCTGGATCGCGGGCGCCGGAATTTGGGGCTTCGCCGTGTCGCAACTGGTGTTCGCCCCGTTCTGCGACGTTCTCGGCATGCGGTTCCTTCTGCGGCTCGCCTTCGCGTGCCACCTGGTGGGGGCGGCTGTGCTCATCACGGCCGGCGGCTTCTGGCAGGCGTTCGCCGGGGCGCTGACTCTGGCGCTCGGGAACGGGCTCGTCGAGGCCGCCTGCAACCCGTTGGTCGCGGCGCTGTATCCGGAGCGGAAAACGGTCAAGCTGAACCAGTTCCACGTCTGGTTCCCGGGCGGGATCGTGATCGGCTCCGTGCTCGCCTTCGGCCTCAACTGGGTCGGGCTCACCGCATGGCAACTGAAGATCGGCCTCATCCTCATCCCCACCCTCATCTACGGTCACCTGATGTGGCGGGAGGAGTTCCCGCCGACCGAGGGTGTGCGCGCCGGGGTGGGCATGGGGGAGATGTTCAGGGCCACGTTCATGGCGCCACTGATGATCCTGATGCTCTTCTGCATGGCGATCACGGCCTCGACGGAACTGGGGCCGAATCGGTGGGTGCCCGCAGTGCTGGAGGCGGGTGGGATTCCGGGAATCCTCGTGCTGGCCTGGATCAACGGCCTGATGGCGATCCTGCGGTACAGGGCCGGGTTCGCGGTGGAGCGGCTCTCGCCGACGGGAGTGCTGTCGGCGAGCGCGGCGGTCTCCGTCGTGGGACTGCTGTGGCTCAGCTACGCGGAGACGACGGCGATGGCGTTCGCCTCGGCAACCGTGTTCGCGGTCGGCGTGTGCTACTTCTGGCCAACGATGCTCGGCTTCGTGTCGGAGCGGGTGCCGCGTTCCGGCGCGCTCGGGCTGGGAATGATGGGGGCGACCGGGATGGCGGTCGTCGGGCTGTGGACGACGCCGTGGATGGGAAGGATCGCCGACGAAGTGGGGCACGAGCGGCTTCCCGCGGTCGAGACGCAGGCGCTCTTCGCCGACGCGGAGGCGGCCTTCGCCGGGGCCGACGAGAGCACCGCCCCGGACCTGGCGGCGGCGGGCGACGCGGTCGGCGAGGCGCTCGCGGGCGTGGGGCCGGGTGGCGCGCTGCCGGAGTCGGTCACGGCGAACGCGCTGCGGGCGATCATCAACTCCGGGGGGGATGAGGCGCTGGCGGAGCGGGCCAACGCCATCCTCGGGCCGGCGGACAACTACGGGGGACGGGTTTCGTTCCGGTACATCCTTCCGTTCACGGGAGCGCTCATCCTCATCTTCGGATTCCTCTATTCGCGCGACCGGCGCGCCGGCGGATACCGGGCCGTGCGGATCGGGACGGAGCCGGGCGACGGATGACGCGCCGCCTCAGCTACGGGATGGTGGGGGGCGGACCCGGGGCCTTCATCGGAGACGTGCACCGGATGGCCGCGGAACTGGATGGCCTCGCGCGGATCGCGGCCGGCGCTTTCTCGTCGGACCCGGAGCGGTCGGCGGCCAAGGGGGCCGAGATCGGACTGGACCCGGCCCGCGTGTACGGCAGCTACGGGGAGATGGCGGCGGCCGAAGCGGCGCGCGCCGGAAACGACCGGCTGGACTTCGTGATCGTCGTCACGCCGAACCACCTCCATTTCGACGTCTCGCGGACCTTCCTCGAGGCGGGCTTCCACGTCGTGTGCGACAAGCCGTTGACGACGGAACTCGGAGACGCGGAAGCCCTGTGCCGGCTCGTGGCCGCCGGGGATCGCGTGTTCGCCCTCACGCACAACTACGGCGGCTACCCGATGGTCAAGGACGCACGCCATCTGGTTCGCGGCGGGACGCTCGGGGAGATCCGCCGCGTTCAACTCGAGTACTTCCAGGGGTGGCTGGCGACGCCGCTCGAAGAGACGGGACACGCGCAGGCGGCGTGGCGCACGGACCCGGCGCGGGCGGGGGTGGCCGGGGCGCTGGGGGACATCGGGACGCACGCGCACCACCTGGCCCGCTACGTGACCGGGCTGGAGGTCGAGGCGCTGTGCGGCGAGCTGACGACGTTCGTGCCGGGGCGGCGTCTCGAGGACGACGCGAGCCTGCTCATGCGCTGGAGCGGCGGGGTGCGGGGGACGCTCACGGTGTCGCAGGTGGCAGCGGGCGAGGAGAACGGGCTCGCGATCCGCGTGTTCGGGAGCGAGGGCTCGATCGCCTGGCGGCACGGCGACGCGGAGACGCTGTGGCACCGGACGCCGGACGGGCGGGCGCGCGCACGGCGGCGGGGGCACGGCTGGATCTCGCCGGAGGCCGCGCGGGCGTCGCGGGTCCCGCCGGGTCATCCGGAGGGGTTCATTGAGGGATTCGGGAACCTGTACCGGAACGCGATCTCGACCATCGGCGCGCTCGACGAGGGGCGGACGCCGGACGGGGCGGAGCTCGACTTCCCCACGGTGTGGGACGGGGCGCGCGGGGTTCATTTCCTCGAGCGGGCGGTGGAGAGCGGGCGGCGCGGCGCGTGGGTGGACGCGCGCTACGAACCGCCGGGAGAGCCGCCTGCCGAACGCGAGGAGCCCGGGGAGTCGACGCGATGAGTGCACGACCGATCACGCTGTTCACCGGCCAGTGGGCGGACATGCCGCTGGAGCCGCTCGCGGCCAGGGCGGCCGAGTGGGGCTACGACGGGCTCGAGCTTGCCTGCTGGGGGGACCACTTCGACGTCGTGCGCGCGACAGAGGAGGACGGCTACGCGGCCGGGCAGCGCGACCTGCTGGCGGCTCACGGCCTCGAGGTGCACGCGATCTCCAACCACCTCGTCGGCCAGGCCGTGTGCGACCCGATCGACGCCCGCCACCAGCTCATTCTGCCGGAGCGCGTGTGGGGCGACGGCGACCCCGAGGCCGTGCGGCGGCGGGCCGCGGCGGAAATGAGCCGGTCGGCGGCCGCGGCGGCCGCGCTCGGCGTCCCGGTCGTGAACGGCTTCACCGGCAGCTCGATCTGGGCCGCCGCCTACGCCTTCCCCCCGCACCCGCCCGGCTTCGTGGAGGCCGGCTTCGCCGACTTCGCCGACCGCTGGAACCCGATCCTCGACGCCTTCGACGCGGCCGGCGTGAAGTTCGCCCTCGAGGTGCACCCGACGGAGATCGCCTTCGACGCGGCCAGCGCGGCGCGCGCCGTGGAGGCCGTGGCGGGTCACGCCGCGTTCGGCTTCAACTACGACCCCAGCCACCTCGCCTACCAGGGCGTGGACTACGTCGGCTTCATCCTCGAGTTCGGCGACCGCATCCACCACGCCCACATGAAGGACGTGTGGTGGTCCGACACCCCGCGCCGCTCCGGCGCCTTCGGCGGCCACCTCGACTTCGGGCACGCGGACCGCGGCTGGGACTTCCGCTCCATCGGGCGCGGCCGCGTGGACTTCGAGGAGACCCTGCGCGCCCTCGACCGCGTCGGCTACGACGGCCCCCTCTCGATCGAGTGGGAGGACAGCGGCATGGACCGCGAACACGGCGCCCGGGAAGCGTGCGAACGGCTCCGCGCCATGACCTTCCCCCCCTCCGCCACCGCCTTCGACGCCGCCTTCTCCAAGGACTGACCTCTACGTCGCGACGGGGGCGGAACCCCGGAGACTCGTTGCGGCATGACACGTCATGAGCATAATATACTCATGTTATGAGTACGAGACTGCAGGTGGTGATGCCGGAGGCGGAGCTGGATGAGATCCGCGATGCGGCGCGGCGCAACCGCGTCACGGTGTCCGCGTGGGTCCGGCGAGCGTTGCGGGAGGCGCGCGAACGCGAGTTGAGGGGCGGCGCCGTCTTCGCCGTGCGCGAGGCGGAGCCGCGATACGGCACCGCCGAGTCCGCCGGCCTGCGGTTCGTCGATCTGGAAGTGAGGTTGCCGGAGCGCGATCTGGAGGCGGTGCGCAAGCGGTACGGACGAGCCAATTGGTCGGCGGCCGTGAAGGAAGCCGTGTTCCGCCAGTCCTTCGTCCCGATGACGAAGGAGGAGGCGCTCGCCATGCGCGGCGCGGGATGGGCGGGAGATCTGGACGAAATGCGAGACGGCAACACGGTCGAGCCCCTGTGATCGTCGACACGTCCGCGTGGATCGAGTACCTGCGCCAGACAGAGAGCCCCTTCGACCTCTGCCTGGACGACGCCGTACGGGCCGGGAATGCGATCGCCACGCCCGCTCCCGCGGTCCTGGAACTCCTTTCAGGCTGTCGCAACGAAACCGAGGAGTCGGATCTGTTGAAGCTGCTCGGCCGCTTCGAGATCCTGGTCCCCGACTCGCTGGGCCAGTTCCAGAGCGCGGCGCGGATCTACCGCACGTGTCAGCGGGCGGGACGTACGATTCGGTCCCTGGTAGACTGCCTCGTCGCCGCTGCGGCCCTGGATGCGCGTCGCCCCCTGCTGGCCCGGAATCGCGACTTCGATACCATCGCCCGCCACACGGAACTCGAACTCGTCGTTCCGACGGCGGAATCGCACGCCTGAGCCAGGTCCCCCGGCCATTCGAGGCACCCTTCGAACGCGGCGGAGTCTTCTCGCGGGCTGCTACGGCGGGGTGGGGCCCCAGAGTGCATCCACGCCCATCTGGTAGGGCACGACCAGGCCGGCGCTCGCGCTGTCCGGGAGCACGAGGAAGGGCGTTCGGCCCGGTTCCGCCTCGATGAGGCGCGCATTCGCTTCCGGCCCGAGATCCCGGGTCCAAAGCACGCCCGAGCCACCGAGCCCCGGCAAGTCCCCGCGCCACACGTAGCTGGTGAGGCCCATCGCGCCGAGCCGGTCGGCCGCCAACTCGCGCCCGCACCGATCGACCACCTCTTCCGGTCGTTGCGCTCCGACGAGGGCACCCTCGAGACGGCAAGGATCATACTGTGTCAGAAGGGCCCTTACGCTGTCGAGCCTCATGGGCCGCGCGGCGAGCCGCGCGCCGATCCGGTCCTGCCAGGACTCGTGCACGAACACGAGCGACGGGCCGGGCTCCGTGATTTCCGGGACGAGCGCGGCGCGGCCTCCGAGGCGGACCACGCGCTCCGGCCCCCCTGCGGTCAGGCCGTAAACGAGAGGGATCAGGACCAGCACGGCGATCCCGTCCGAGAGCCAGGGTCGGCGGCCCGCGCGCGATAGACCGATCGCCGCGAGGACGAGGAGCGCGCACCAGGCCGGCACGGCCTCGCCGAGCATGCGCGGCCCGAACACCAGGTCGTGATGCCAGTAGAGCGCGCTCGCCACGATCGGCAGGAGCGCCCACGCGGCGAGGATGCGCTCGCCGCGCCCCAGGCGGCGGGCGAGGAGAAGGTAGAGTCCGATCAGCGCGGCAACCGGCAGCACAGTGCCGAAGAGTCCGCGCCCGATCGAGAGCAATTCGGTCGACGTGTAGCCGAGCGCCTGCGTGAAGCCGTACATGCGGCCCCAGGGGTCGATGTGGAAGCCGAGGCCGTGGCTGGGGCCGGCGGCGGCCGTGTAGCCGAGGGTGAGCGGGCTGCCGAAGAAGCGGGCGTTGAACCAGCCGAAGCCGACCGCGAACGGGAGGCCGCCCAGCGCCCACGAGGCGAAGCGGCGCAGAAGCCACGGCCGGTGCAGGCCCGGTTCCTGCCGCGGCGCGGTGAGCCACACGCCGGCCGTCACGGCGGCGCCGATGAGCAGGCCGGAGATGGGGCGCGTCGCGACCATGAAACCCATCGCGCCGCCCGCCGCCAGCGCCCACACGGCCCGGCCCGTCTCGGCCCGGAGCGACAGCCAGAGGGCGAGCGCGGCGAAGGCCGCGACCGTGGCATGGTTCATGTAGGCCCCGGCGAGGGCCAGCAGCATGGGGCTCGTGACGGCGAGCAGTGCGCCGAGGCGGGCGGCCGCGATCCGGCCCGGCAGCAGGCGCTCGAACGAGAGGACGGAGAAGACGCCGAGTATTCCCATGGTCGCCGCCACCGCGATCCACGGACCTCCAAGCTTGAAGCCGGCGGCAAGCCACAGGGCGTGGGCCGGCGGATACTGGGACACCCACCCCGCGGGCGTCTGCACCATGAACTGCATGGTCCAGAACTCGGGCATCGCGAGTGGAGGTCCGGCCAGCTCCCCGGCGGCGAAGTAGCGAGCCTGCAGGAGGTTCACGCTCGCGTCGGTGACCAGAGTGCGCCCATCGAACGCGACCAGCGCGACCGCGGCCGTGAGCCCGGCGCCGAGAAGCCCCATGAACGCGGCCACCGACCACGCCGGCGGCCGCTCGATCGCCCCGCCGATCCCGGCGAGAATGCCGGACAACCTCCCTCTCGCGAACATTCCCGCGAGGACGGCGACTCCGACCGCGAGGAGGGTCCAGACGCCGGTCGCCACGCCCCAACTGTACGTCCAGTGCTCGAACCCCGACCGACGCATGAGGTCGTCCAGTGCGCCCGGAGGCGCGGCCGGATCGAGGACCACGAAGACGGGGACGACGACGAGCACGACCAGAGCGAGTCCCACCACGCGCCGGGCCGCATCGAGGAGTACGTTCATGGCGAAGAAGCTACACCCGATCTACTTTTTCCGCCCCGTCGCACACCTCCAACGCGGATCCGATGTCACTCGCATGTCACTCGTAGCGCTGACCGATGTCGTGAAGAGGTTCGGCGAGACCGTTGCGGTCGATTCCGCGACGTTCTCGATCGACCGCGGCGAAGTCGTCGGCTTCCTCGGGCCGAACGGCGCGGGCAAGACGACGACCATGCGGCTCCTCACGCAGTACCTCGAACCCGATGGGGGCACGATTTCCATCGATGGCCTGTCCATCGAGGACCACCCGGTCGAACTGCGGCGGCGCATTGGCTACCTGCCCGAGACGAACCCCCTGTACCGGGACATGCTGGCCGGCGAGTACATCACCTTCATGGGCCGGCTGCGCGGGATGGGCGCCAGCGAGATCCGCGCGCGCACCGACGATGTCGTCGCGCAAACCGGCATCGAAGCCGTCTACTACCGTCCGATCAACCAGCTCTCGAAGGGATACCGGCAGCGCGTCGGCCTCGCGCAGGCCATCCTCTCCCAGCCGGAGATCCTGATCCTCGACGAGCCGACCGAAGGGCTCGACCCGAACCAGCGCGTCGAGATCCGCAGCCTCATCCGCGACGTGGGGACCGACCGCACCGTCCTACTGAGCACGCACGTGATGCAGGAGGTGCGGAAGACGTGCTCGCGCGTCGTCATCATCAACGAGGGGCGCATCGTCGCGGATGGCTCAGTCGACGCGCTCGTCGCCGGGCATGGCGGCGCCCGGGTGATCGTGGAACTCGACGCTCCAGCGGACGCCGCCATGGAGGCCATGGGCGACCTCCCCTCCGTGGCCCGGGCCGACACCCTCGAGACGGACGCGGGCGGGCGCTCCCGGTTCGCGGTCGAGGGCGCTTCCGGCGAGGACCCGCGGCCGGACATCTCGCGACTCGCCGCGGCGCGGGGCTGGCCACTGTGGGAACTGCACCTCGCCCAGGCGAGCCTGGAGGATCTCTTCCACCGGCTCACCGCCGAGAGCGCGGGCCCGGCCGACGAGACGGCCGAGGAGCCCGGCCGCGAGCCCCCCGATGCGCCGTCCGACGAAGCACCGGTTGAGGCCACCGAGGAGGGGGACGGATGATCGGCCGCATTCTCACGGTCGCGAAGCGGGAGTTCGCGGGGTATTTCGACCACGCGACGGCCTACATCCTCCTCGTCATCTTCCTCGGGATCAACTTCTATTTCTACTTTCAGGAGGCCTACGTCCTGGGCGAGGCGTCGCTGCGGCCGATGCTGTCCCTCCTCCCGTGGCTCCTGCTCTTCTTCATTCCGGCCGTCTGCATGCGGTCGTTCGCGGAGGAGCGGAACGCGGGGACGCTCGAGCTCGTGCTCGCACAGCCGATCCAGGTCGTGGAGTTCCTGCTCGGCAAGTTCCTCGGCGTCCTCTTCTTCCTGCTGGTCGCCATGGCGGGGACGCTGGGCATCCCGCTCGGCCTCACGTTGGGCGCCGACCTCCAGTGGGGCGTCGTCTTCTCCCAGTACCTGGGGTCGATGTTCCTCATCTCGGCCCTCATCGCGGTCGGCCTGTGGGCGTCCTCGCTCACGAGGAACCAGGTGACCGCGTTCATCATCGGGGTCACGATCAGCTTCGCCCTCTACCTCATCGGGCTCCCCACGGTCACCCTCTCCCTCCCCGGCCCGCTCGCGGCGGCGGCGGCGCGCCTCGGCGTGCTCGGGCACTTCTCGAACGTGGCGCGGGGCGTGATCGACCTGCGGGACGTCCTGTACTT
Source organism: Gemmatimonadales bacterium (assembly GCA_009840115.1). Lineage (GTDB taxonomy): Bacteria > Gemmatimonadota > Gemmatimonadetes > Palauibacterales > Palauibacteraceae > Palauibacter > Palauibacter irciniicola. Next base: position 108,737 of record VXOJ01000036.1, read on the forward strand.
CGCGGCCCTCGGGACGGCGTTCCTCTCGCTCACGTATTTTTCCATCATGCGCGAACGCCTGAGCCGCCAACGGCCGGCGTACGGGCGGCTGCGGGTGGGCGTGCTTGGCCTCGTCGGGATCGCGATCTTCGCCGCGCTGGCGGGTGCGCAGTTGCGCGGGCGGCTCGACCTCACGCCCGGCAAGGTCTACACGCTGTCGCCGCCGACGGCCGACCTGCTGCGCGGCGTGGACGACCTCGTCACGCTCAAGCTCTTCCAGTCCGCCGAACTGCCGGCGCAACTGGCGGCGGTAGGCCGGGACGTGGACGATCTGCTCCGGGATCTCGACGCGACCGGCGGCGCCAACGTGAACCTCGTGCGCCTCGACCCCGACGAGGACCCGGACGCGCAGGAGGAGGCGGGGCTGCTCGGCATCCGCCCCGTGCCCTTCCAGGTCATGGCCGATGACGAAGTGTCGTACCAGGAGCGCTACTTTGCGCTCGCGGTCCAGTACGCCGGCGAGAGCCAGATCATCCCGTTCATCCGGCAGACGGCGGACCTCGAGTACCGTCTCGCCTCAATGATCCGCGCCCTCACGCGGCCGGAACGCCCCACCATCGGGGTCCTGACCGGGCACGGCGAACTGAGCCTGGGCGCGGGGCTTCGCCTCGCCCGCGGCCGCCTCGCCCTGGAGTACGACCTGATGGAGTTCCGCGTCGACTCGACGACCGTGGCGGTGCCGGATTCGATCGACGTCATCGTGATCGCGGGCGGCCAGATGCCGCTGGAGCCCGCGGCGGGCGAGATCCTGAGCCGCTTCGTCGACGCAGGCGGCAGCCTCTTCGTGCTGAAATCCGGCGTGACGGCGGACATGCAGGCGCGCTACGCGGGCCCCACCTTCGATCCGGCGCTCGATTCCCTGCTGCAGGCGCGGGGGCTCGGCATCGTCCCGTCGATGGCGTTCGACTTCCTGCTCAACGAACGGGTGCAGGTCCCGTCCAACCTCGGAGCCGTCGTCGTGCCGTATCCGCTGTGGACGCTCGCCCAGCCGGCCTCCGGGCACGTGATCGTGGACGGCGTGGCGAACGTGCCGATCCGGTTCGGAAGCCCGCTCCTCGTCGAGGTGGAGGACAGCACTCTGGTCACCCCGCTGCTCACGACCTCGGACGGAGGCGGACGATTGGCGACCCCGCTCTCGATCGACGCGATGCAGGACTGGGAGGCGGTCATCGCGCCGGATGGACAGCTCTCCGAGGAAGACGTGGCAATGGAGACGCTGGCGGTCGCCTACACCCAACCGGGCGGGGGCCGCATCGTCCTCGCGGGCTCCTCGTCGCTGATCCACGACGAGACGCTTTCGCAATCGATGTCAGGGCTGGCCGGGATGGTCTTCTTCCAGAACGCGATCGACTGGCTCGCCCAGGACGAGGCGCTGATCTCGATCCGGTCCAAGGACCGAGCGCCCCCGCTCCTCCTCTTCCCCAACGAATGGCTCCCGGATCTGACCCGGTACGGGAACCTGGCCGGCGTCCCGCTGCTCTTCGTCCTCGTCGGCGTGCTGCGGCTCGCGCGGCGGCGGCAGGTGCAGCAGCGCTCCTTCACCGAGGGAGGAGCGCTCACATGAACGCGAAGCAGTTGAAGGTCATCGCGATCGTGCTCGGCGTGGCCGTCCTTCTCACCCTGCCCCGGCTGTTCAGGGGCAGCGGCGAGGAGGGGACGCTGGATGTCGGGGACGGCTTCTCCTTCGCGGTGACGGACACCATCGCGGGCGTGGACATCGTGCTCGCGGACGACGCCGGCACGGTGCGTCTCGAGCGGACGGACGCGGGGTGGACGGTCGACGGATACATGGCGGAGGAACCGAAGATCCGCGACCTCCTGGACGTGATCGGACAGCTCTCCTCGTCGGAACTCGTCGCGCGCAACCCCTCGAATCACGCGGGCCTGGGCGTCGCGGAGGGCGGCCGGCGCGTCGAGGTGCGGACGGCCGGCGGCGACGTGCAGCAGTTCCATCTCGGGGACCGCGACACGCGCTCCGGGGGCTACTTCGTGCGCCTTCCCGCCGACGACGTCGTCTATCGGCTCGACGGTCCGGCCGGAGGCTACCTGAACCGCGACCGCGACGGGTGGCGGCCGCGCCTGATCGCCTCCGTGGACACCGCCGGCGTGCGTGAAGTCCTCATGCGTCGCGGGGACCGGGAGGCCGTGCTGCGCCGGAGCGACGACGGGTGGCTCGCGGGGGACGCGCCGGCGGACTCGGCGCTCGTGCAGCGGCTCCTCTCCATCCTGCCCTCGGTCTCCGCTTCCGGCTTCCCGACGGTGGAGGAAGAGGCGGCCGCCGACTTCACCCTGCCGGACGGATGGGTCGAAGTGTTCTCGGAGGCGTCCGCGGACGTGACGGGCCGGCAACTCGAACTCTCGATCCTCCTGCTGGAGGACGAGGAGCGCGGAGACTGGGTCGCCCGCCTCGCGGACGGCACGGAAGCCTTCCGGCTCTCCAGCCTCACGGTGAACCGCCTGCTCCCGGAGGCGCTCGTCCCCGTCCCCTAGCCCGGCAGCTAGCCGGGCTCGGTCATCGCGCGGAAATCGAGGATGCGGTCGAGTTCCGCCGGGGCGACGAGCCCCTGCTCCAGCACGAGTTCCTTCAGCGTGCGGTCTTCCGCGAGGCTGAGCTTGGCCAGTTCGGCCGCCTTGTCGTAGCCGATGACGGGCGCGAGCGCGGTGGCGAGCGCCGCGGTGGATTCCGCGTTCCGCAGGCAGCGCTCTTCGTTCGCCGTGATCCCGCGGACGCAGCGTTCGGCGAACTCGACGCTCGCGGTGGAGAGAATCCGGACGCTCTCGAGCAGGTTGTGGGCCATCACGGGGATCATGACGTTGAGTTCGAGGTTCCCCGACTGCCCGCCCACGACGATGGCCGCGTCGTTGCCGATGACCTGCGCGCAGACCTGGAGCACCGATTCCGCCATCACCGGGTTCACCTTGCCCGGCATGATGGACGAGCCCGGCTGCACCGCGGGGAGGTTGATCTCGCCGAGACCCGTGCGCGGACCGGACGAGAGCCAGCGCAGATCGTTCGCGATCTTGGTCAGGCTCACGGCGACGGTGCGCAGCGCCCCGCTCGCCTCGACGACTGCGTCGCGCGCCGACTGCGCCTCGAAGTGGTTCGACGCCTCCACGAACTCGACCCCGAGGATCTCGCTCAGCGCGCCCGACATCCGCGCGCCGAAGTCGGCTGGCGTGTTGATGCCCGTTCCCACCGCCGTCCCGCCGATGGCGAGTTCCGCGAGCGCGGGACGGACGGCCTCGACGCGCCGGATCCCGTGCCTCACCTGGCTGGCGTAGCCGCCGAACTCCTGTCCCAGGCGGACGGGTGTCGCGTCCTGCAGGTGCGTGCGTCCCGCCTTGGCGATGTGATCGAACTCCTCCGCCTTCTCCGCGAGCGCCGCGCGCAGCCGCTCCAGCGCGGGCAGCAGCTCGCGCTCGATCGCGACCAGTCCCGAGACGTGGGTGGCGGTGGGGATCACATCGTTCGACGACTGCCCCAGGTTGACGTGATCGTTGGGGTGGACGGGGCTCCGCGAACCCACGACTCCGCCCAGCAGCTGGATGGCGCGGTTCGCGATGACTTCGTTCGCGTTCATGTTCGTCGACGTGCCCGACCCGGTCTGGAAGATGTCCAGCACGAAATGGGAATCGAGTGCCCCGGTCATGGCCTCGCCGGCCGCCCGCTCGATCGCCTCGCCGAGATCGGGATCGAGGAGTCCCAGTTCCCGGTTCACGCGGGAAGCCGCCAGCTTGATCGCGCCGAGCGCCTCGATGAAGCGGCGCCCGAAGCGGAGGTCGGAGATGGGGAAGTTCTGGCGGGCCCGCTCCGTCTGCGCTCCGTAGAGCCGGTCGGCGGGGATCGCCATCTCCCCCATGGAGTCCTTCTCTATGCGATGGTCCATGCGTGGGATGTCCGTGGATTCTTGTCGGTTGGTTGCGTGGCTAGAACTCGATGAGGTCTCCGACGCGGATCCCGTTGGCCTCGAACCACCCCTGGTTCATCTCCAGCGCGTACATGGCGGGCGCGGCCGAGTCGTGGGTCTCCGTGGTCTGCGGTTCCATCTGCTGGATGTCGACGATGCGACCCGCGCGGTCGATGTACGCGATGTCGAGAGGTATGAGCGTGTTCTTCATCCAGAAGCCCAGGGTGCGCTGCTCGGGGTAGACGAACAGCATCCCCTGATTCTCCTCGAGCGACTCCCGGTACATCAGTCCGCGCTGGCGCTCGTCGGCGTCGTCGGCGATCTCGACCTGGATCTCGATCCCGCCCACCCGGAGCGGGACCAGTTCCACGGGCTGGGAGACGGCGCCCGTTCCCGTTTCGGCGGCCTGCCCGCCATTCGCAGAGACGTCGGTGTCGCGAACGCCCGCATCCGCCGAACCGCACGCCGCCAGGACGGCCACAAGGGCCGCAGGCAGCCCGAATCCGGGCTCTCTCCATCGTTCTCTCAGCATGTCAGATCATCTTCATCCGGGTCGACTCCGTTGCGGCATCCTCCCCCGGAAGGAAAACTAGCAGACGAGGTTGGGGTATGGAACGAGGTGGCGGGGCCGACGGGAGGGGACCAAGGGAAGGGGGAGCGGCATGATTCTTCCGGATGTCAGAGCTTCCTTCGGACGGGATGACGCGGCCCGACTCGTCTACCTGCTCGCCCGCGAGGGCGAAGATCGGGCCCGTCTCGAGACGCTGGTCTCGGAGCGGGGGATCGACGCGCTGCTCGATCACCCCAAGGTGCCCGGCGCGCTCGCCGCCGAACCGGGGCTCTCGGCGCTCCCGCTGGCGCTCTTCTCCTACGTGGCGCTGCGTCACAGCCTGCTCGAGGGCGGCGTCGGGTCCCGCCTCATGGCCGACTACGTGACCTCGATCTTCCTCCACTTCGCGAGGGAGGCGCGGGCGCACCGGATCGCCGACTACGACGACCGCGAGTACCGCTATCTCGTCGACCTGGTGGCGGAGATCGCCGAATCGGACGGTCGCCGCGGCTTTCTGCTCAGCGCCCATCTCGGCAACTTCTCGCTCTGGCTGTCGGGTCTCTTCCCGGACTGGATCTGCACGCGGGAGCGACGGAGAGCGGGACCCGACCTCGGGTACTACGAGGCCATGGGCCAGGCCGGCTTCTCGCTGGCCGCCGACGCCCCCTTCGCGCGCCGCCAGCAACTCGACGGCTGCTATCGCGACGCCGCAAAGACCTTCACCGCCCTCCGCGTCGCGCTGAACCGCTTTTCGGACCGGTATCTCACGCCCCGGCCGGCCTCCCCCGTCGATCGCCTGCTGAGGCAGGTCGTGGACGACTTCGAGGCGCGCTGGTTGCAGGCGTGACGAGGGCGCTTATCTTCTCAGCGCGTTGAGAACACCATGACCACGGACACCCTCACCCCCCGACCGCCTCTCGGCTGCGCCGCCGTGATGCTCGGCCTCTTCCGGGCCGCGCTGCAGGAGCATCATCTGCCCGTCACCCATCAGCGGGAAGCGATCTCGCGCGTCCTGTTCGAGTCCGGGCAGCGGCTTTCGGCGGACGAGGTCGTGGAACGCCTGCGGAGCGACGGCGAACGCGCGGGGAAGGCGACCGTCTACCGCACCCTGAGCCTCCTGGTTCGCGTCGGCCTCGCCACGGAGCACGACTTCGACGAGGGCTTCAAGCGGTACGAGGCGAAGGTCGGCGGGGCGCACCAGGACCACCTCATCTGCACGGCGTGCGGCGACGTGGTCCAGTTCGATCGCGATGAACTCAACCGGCTCCAGACGGAGGTCGCCGGACAGTTCGGTTTCCACGTGCTGAAACGCCAACTCAAGCTGTACGGGCTCTGTGCCCGCTGCGAGGTCGAATCCGGCCAGGCGATTCGCCAGGTCAGCTAGCTGGGACAAGACACCAGGAGGTTCCGCTGAGTTCCGCCCATTCGAGACTTCTCAACCTGCTCGCCGAGCGCTCGTTCCGGCTCGGGGATTTCGTGCTCGCCTCCGGCGCCCGGAGCGACTACTACATCGACTGCCGGACCTCGACCATGCACGCGCACGGACAGGTGCTGATGGGCGAGGTCGGCCTCGCGGCCATCCGTGACGCCGGACTCCGGCCGGATGCGGTCGGCGGCCTCACGATGGGCGCGGACCCGCTGGCCTACGCCATCGCCGCCGCCAGTTGGCGCGCGGGGGATCCGATCCACGCGTTCTCGGTCCGCAAGCGCGCCAAGCGACACGGCAAGGGACAGCTGATCGAGGGCTGCTTCGAACCCGGCGCCCGGGTCGTCGTCGTGGAGGACGTGATCACGACCGGCGGATCCGCCTTCCAGGCCGTCGAGGCGGTGAATCGGGCTCGCGGCGAGGTGCTCGGGGTGCTCGGCCTCGTGGACCGCGAGGAGGGGGGAAGAGCCACGCTGGAGGGGGCCGGTCTGCGGACCATGGTACTTTACACTGCGAGCGATCTCAGGGCGGCTGTGGCCGCCAGGGCCGCCAAGGAGAGTGAGACGTGTCCGACAAGGATCTCCTGACATTCACGGACGCCGCCAGCGAGCGGATCCGATCGTTCATCGACGAGGACCCCGCGGAAGGTCTCGCGGTACGCGTCAGCGTCCAGAACGCGAGCCCCATCGCGCCGGAATACGAGATGGCGCTCATCGAACCGTTCGAGCGGGAAGCGGAGGACCAGTCGTTCGATGCCCCCGGCTTCGAGGTCGTCGTCGATTCGAAGAGCGCGGACATTCTCTCGGGAACCCGCATCGACTGGGTCGAGTCGCTCCAGGGCTCGGGCTTCCATTTCAACAACCCCAACATCCAGCCGCTCGGCTCCGCGCCGCTGGACGGACCCCTCGTCGACCGCGTGCGCCGCGTCATCGACGAGCAGATCAACCCGGGGGTGGCATCGCATGGCGGGACCGTGCGCCTCGTCGACATCCGCGACAACGTCGTCTACGTGACGATGGGGGGCGGCTGCCAGGGCTGCGGCATGGCCTCCGTGACGCTCACCCAGGGCATCAAGCAGATGATCCGGGACGCGGCGCCCGAGATCGTCGACGTGCAGGACGTGACGGACCACGCCGCCGGCAGCAACCCCTACTACGCCTAGCAGCGCGACGTCGTCGTCGGCTACTTCTTCCTGCGCGGCTTGAGAAAGACGTGCAGCACCGTCGCGACCACGGACATGACGAACGCGCCGCCGATGGCCGTGACGAGACCGGCGAGTTCGAACCCCGGGATCAGTGACGCCGCCAGGTAGAACATCAGGCCGTTGAGGACGAAGTAGAACAGTCCCAGCGTCAGGACCGTGATCGGGAAGGTCACAAGACGCAGGATCGGCCGGACCACCGCATTGATGAGGCCGATCGCGAGCGCCCCTCCGACGAGCGCTTCCGGACTGTCGACCCGGACCCCGGCGAGGAGCCGCGCCGTCGCGTACAGCGCCGCCGCGTTGACCAGCCAGCTCCGGATCAGACCCATCAATCGCCGCCCGCGGCGGGCGCCGTCAGAAGCCGGGCGTCAGGTTGAACTGCCAGAGCCAGCCCTTTCCGGGGCGGTCGAAGGGCCGGACGAAATTGATTTCCGCGATCATGAGGCCGAAGACGTTGACCCTCGTGAGGAAGCCCGCGCTCGACACCCAGGTCCGGTCCTCGAACGAGCAGTTTGCATCCGGGCAGTTCAGGGGCGTCTCGCCCGACCATGCCTTGCCCATGTCATAGAAGAGGCCGACCTCGACCGGCGGTACGCCCGGGGCCCGGACCACGCCGATCCCGCCCAGGAGGGGAAGCCGCAGTTCCAGGTTGCCCACCGCCACGCGGTTGCCGATGAGGTTCCCGATGAGAGGACAGCTGAAGAACCCGGCCTGGCCGCTCGCGACCGTGCACTCGGCGACATCGATGGACCGGTTGTCGTACCCGCGAATGAGGGATGGCACCCCGAGATAGAGTCGGCCCAGGCGCGGGTCGTCCGACCCGCCCCCCCAGCGGCCGAAGTGGAGGGCCCGTCCGGCGACCGTGAACGGCCCCGCGCGGACGTATCGGCGAACGTCCCCCGTCACCGTCAGGAAGTCCACCGTTCCGATGGCGGGCTCCACCTCCAGCCGGTAGCGCTGCCCGGCGATCGGACTCGTGCCGCCGAAGATCGAACTGTCGTATACGAGCGCAGCGCTTGCGCTCGCGCTGTACAGCGACGCAAAGGCACAGGGCTGACTGTTGAACGTGAACGCCAGCACGTCTCCCGCGCAGTCCTGCAGATCCGTGACCTCGTTGACCAATGGCTGACCCGTGAAGGCGTCAAACGCGATTTCCTCGATCTCGCCGGAAAAGTCGATCTGGCGTGCCGAGGCGGAGAACTCGACGCGCGAGTTCCGGTTGAAGGGATAGGCGACGATCCCTGTCAACTCCCGGTTGATCTCGAACCAGCGGAAGTCCCGAATGATGTTCACGGCCCTGCCCCCGGCCAGAACCGGCTGGAACCCGATCTGGCGCGTGACGAACGGCACCTGCCCCCCGATGAAGGCCCAGTTCCAGCGACTGGACCGGTTCTCGTAGCCTGCGAGGGCCGCCGTGCCCTGAAGCAGATCCCCGAAGCTCGTGTTGACCTGGAGGATGGTCTGGAGGGTGCGGTTGCCGAGCAGGTCCGAGAAGAACATCGACGCGCCACCCGCGAAGAAGACCCCGAAGTCGCTCGCCCCGAAGGCGATGGTGGGCTGCGAGATGAAATCGAGGGACAGCGGGGACCGGAACTCGGCGTCCTCGAAGGTGATGGGGTCGGCCAGACCGAGGCGGGCGTTGTCGAGCAGTTCCGCGTGCGCGGTCGACAACCGCTCGCGCGGCGGGATGATCGAGGCGTCGACGCCCACGAGCATCTCGGGCGCCGGCACCCCGGCCAGGACGTCCGGGTCGTCGATCACGTAGATCTCGTAGCTGAACGGCCCGCCCTTGTTCACGCTGAACGCGACGTCGCCCGTGCCGCGGGCCACGGACACGGCCGGGCTGATGGCCGTGAGGCCGCTCACGCCGGTCCACAGGTCGGTGACCAGGTACCGCTCCCGCGTCTCGAGGTCGAGCCGGTAGAGATTGGCGATCCCGTCGTGGTCCGACACGAAGTACAGGCTCCGGCCGTCCGGGGACCACTGCGGATTGTAGTTCCGGAACTGGTCGTCGAAGCCCGGCAGCGGCTCAATGTCCCCGCTCTCCAGATCCAGCAGCGCGACCTGGTACGTCCCCGGGACGAGCAACTCCAGGTCGGTCGTGAAGCGGTCGGTCGCGAACGCCACCGACCGGCCGTCGGGCGACCAGGCGGGCTGGAGGTCGGCGTACGGGTCCTCCGTGAGCCGCCGGAGCTGCCCGGTTTCGATGTTGATCACGTACAGGTCCGTGAACCCTCCGGAGTGGCCGCTGAACGCGATGTGCGACCCGTCCGGCGACCAGCTCGGCGTGAAGATCGCGCCCAGCTGAAACCCCTCGATCGGGATCTCCCCGACGATGCTCCCGCTCTCGGCCTCCATGATCGTGAGCAGCGGATTCCCCGTCTTGATGCCGGCGACCGCGAAGAGCTGGCCGTTCGGATGCCAGTCCCCGGCCGAATGGATGAACTGGAGGCTCTCGAAGTGCGGGTCGACCGCGTTGTTCGTGAGGCGGCGCTTCACTTCTCCGGTGCGTGCGTCGGCCCCGAACATCTCGATGGAGAAGAGGTCGCTCTGCGAGACGTAGACCATGTCCAGGCCGTTGGGACTCAGCGCCGGGCCCAGGTGGAGCTTCCCCTCATCGGGCGGCTCGTAGACGACGCGGCGACCGTAGTCGTCCGGGGAGCGCGTCTCCTGACGCGCGTCCGCGAAATACGTCTCGAGTTCGTTCTTCCAGCGGTCCGAAAGCTCTCCGATCGGCACCTCGAGGACGGCTTCGATCGCCGCCAGCGCGTTCCCCGTGCGCGCGGCGAGGTTGAGAATCCGGCCGATCCGGTCGTCTCCGAACGCCCCGCCGATGTAGGACCAGAAGGCGTGGCCGTACCGGTACGGGAAGTACCGCCTGTCCGCGAGTTCCGGGATCGTCGGGAACCCGTCTTCCAGATCCAGGGCATCCCGCATCCACATCGTCGTGAACGGGTCGATGGGTCCGATCGAGAGGTACTCGGCCATGCCTTCGATGAACCACAGCGGGAGCCGGATCGCGCCGGGCACGTCCAGCCCGGGGCCCCCGGTCCCCTGCCCCGTCATGTCGAACTGGAAGGCGTGCACGAGTTCGTGGCCGAGCAGGTGATCGGTCTCGTGGAGCGACACCATCATCGGCATGACGAGCCGCCGCTTCAGGATCTCCGTGAAGCCCTGCGTGCCTTCGTCGATGAACTGGCCGGAGGTGTTCGTCTGCTCGAAGTCCGGATGGTCGGCGTAGAGGATGATCGGCTGGCGCTGGCGGAACTCGTGATTGAGCACCCGGGAGAGGCGGGCGTACCAGCGCTCCGCAAGGCGGCCGACCATCTGCGCGCCGGCCGCGCTTTCGTCGTAGTAATAGATGTCGAAGTGCTGCGTCTTGAGCACCTCGAAGTCGAACGACTCGTAGACCACCTTGTTCCGGCCGAAATACCGGCCGGCCTGCCCCTCCAGCGCCTCGGCGGCGGGACCCGAGAAGACCGCGAGGGCGGCGAGCGCGACGAGCGCGTGAGTTCTGCGAAGCATACATCCTCCACCAGGAGACCGCTGCCTCCGGCCTTCCCGGGTTCCTGGACCCCGGGAGACCGTGCCGCCTCGCGGACGGCAAGCAGTCAGGGGGTGCCGAAAGCTACCCGAGGCACCCAACCTTCGCTATTCCGCACTAGCACGACTCAAGTGGGGGCGAGGTCACGGCCGTACCGGCAGGCGGCCTCCCCCGGCAGTCAGGGCTGCCAACCGTCAGCAGCGGCGCATGAACCCGCCCAGCGTGTCGCGCGCGCGGCCGGCGGCCGGCTCATCGGCGAAGGGGCCGGCCACGACGCGGTACATGTTTTCGTACGGCTCGATCGAGGCTTCGAACCCTCCCCGCACGACCTCCTGCCGCTTCGCCTCGGCGTTCCGGCGCTCCCGAAAGGAGGCGACCTGGACGACGACGCAGCCGCCGCGCGCGGAGACCGGGGTCGCCGTCCCGATGACGGTGATCCGGACGCGCGCCGTACCGGGCCCGATCATCTCGAGCTCCCTCGCCGCCCCCCGGGAAAGGTCCAGGATGCGGCCGGCTACGAACGGGCCGCGGTCGGTCACGTCGAGGTCGATGGAGCGCCCGTTGTCGAGGTTGTCTACCCGGATCCGGGTCCCGAACGGGATCGTCTGGTGGGCGGCGGAGATGGCATCCATGTCGTAGGTGTTGCCGGCCGCCGTGGTCCGACCGTGAAACGGCTCGCCGTACCACGAGGCGATGCCGGTCTGCGTCCAGCCGACGGCGTAGAGCGACGGGTCGGCGGACGGGGTCGGGTCGGCGGACGGCGTCGTCGCGAGGGGGACGGACCACACGCAGGCCTGGCCGGAGAGCGCGGCGGCCAGCGCCACGCCGAGCGCCCCGCGCCGGCTCAGAGCGGCCCTCGCTCCCACGGCCCCCAGATGGCGAACGTCTGGCCGAGATGCCCCGGGCCCATCGAGATCGTGTCTCCCTGGAGGTTGATGAACAGCGTCCGGCCATCCGGACTGAAGCAGGCGCCGGCGAACTCGCGCGCGTTCAGGAGATTCCGGGCGAAGGGGAAGATCTCCCCGGCGGGCGACAACCCCCGGAGGTGCGTCTCGCCCGAATTGTCCTCGCAGATGAGGATCCCGCCGCGGGGACTCACCGTGAGGTTGTCCGGACCGGAGAGCACATCTTCCGACGGCGACTCGAAGACGAGCGCGAGCGCCTCTTCGTCCGGCACGTACCGCCAGACCTGGCCCAGTTGGGCGTCGCCACCGTTCGTCGCGTGGAAGTAGATGCTCCGGTCCGCGTGCCAGCAGCCCTCGAGCCGGGAGAACCGCGCCCCGCCAGCCTCGAATCCCTCCAGCCACACCGTGGTCGCGCTGCGCTCGGCTTCGGGGGGGTCGGGGTTCTCGATCGGCACCCATTCGACCCCGCGCCACTCGCCCGGCCGCTGGCCGGTGCGGAGATCCACCTGCGGCGCCCCCCGCACGGCGAGCATCTCCAGCACGCCGCCGTCCCGGAGAACGCCGGGCGTATGCGGCCGAAAGCGATAGAACCCGGAGCGGCGGTTGTAGTCCTCCGTCTCATAGACGAACCCCGTCACCGGGTCCACCGCGACGGCCTCGTGCGTGAACCGTCCCATGTCCCGCAGCGGCTCGGCCCGGACCGGTTCGTCCGCGTCGGCGGGGACCTCGAACACGTACCCGTGCGGGAGGGTCCAGCCGCGACCCTGTCCAAACGTCGTTTCCTCGCACGTCAGCCAACTGCCCCAGGGCGTCGTCCCCCCCGCGCAGTTGATCATCGTCCCCCCCGCGCTCACGAAGTCGCGCACGAGGACCGCACGCCCATCCGCCTCGAGCCGGACCTCCAGCGTCGTCGTGCCGCCGCCCGCGAGCGGGTCGTATGCCAGTTCGGGGGACACGAGCGGGACCGCGACGCCGGGCGGGTCCTGATCCTCATGGTTTCGCACCAGGCGGACGACCTCGTCGCTCACCGGAAAGAGCCCCATTCCGTCGTGCGCGCGGGGCGTGGGCCGGCCATCGGACATCGGACGGCCCTCCACGCTGAGGAGGACGTAGGAAAACCCTTCGGGGAGGGCGAGTTCCGGACCCGCGGGGCGCAGAGGTCCATATGCGGCCGATCCGCGCGCCGTCCCGGGCGTGGACGCGGCCGCCGGCCGGGCACGCGCCGCGAGCCCCGCGAGCGAAGGCGCGAGCGCCGCGGTCCCGGCCCACCGTCCGGCGCGGCGCACGAAGTCTCGTCTATCCATATTGTTCAGCGGTTCCTCCGTGACGCCCGGGGCGGCACCCGCGGCATGTTGCGGAGTATCAGCGAATATCGGGGTCGCCGGCTTTCGGACCGGCCCCCGGATTCAACGCGAATCGGACGGGGAGTATTCTACCTGCGTGCGACGGCGGAGAGAACCATCGGAGAGGAGAGAGATCGACATGCGGCACCTGCTCTTGCGCCTTCCGGGGCCTGTCCTGTTTCTGGTCATCGCGAACTCGGCGGCGGCCCAGTCGTTCGCCGATTTCTGTCCGGGCGGCGACGAAGCGACGCAAGCGGCCGTCGTCGGCTACCTGACGGATCCCGAGGCGCAGACCGTCGTTCCCGGCGCGACCGTCGCCGCCAGCTGGGTGCAGGACAATGCCAGGCAGCGCATCGAAGTCCAGACCAACCTGGAAGGCCTCTACATCATGTGCGGTCTGCCGAAGGACATGGAGGTCTCGCTGCGGGCCCTCCTCGGCGACCGGCGCGGCGAGGCCGTCGCCTACGGGACGGCGGCGGCGCTCGCGCAGCAGGACCTGTTCATCTCGCTCACCGGCGAGCCCGACGTGAGGGAAGAGGTCGGATCGCTCGCGGGAGGGGGGAGCGGGGGCTCCGGGCGGGCGTTCAGCTCCGAGATCATTCGCGCCGACGATCTCCTCGACCTGCCCGAAATGAGCGTGTACGACCTCCTGCGGCGGCACCAGCTTCTGAGGTTCGAGCGCGTGAGCGGCGTGGGGGAGGTGATCCTGCTCATGGCCGCGACGTCGAGCGCCCGCGCCGGCTCGATGCAGTCGGTACAACTGAGGATCAACGAGCGGCGGGAACCCGACGCGATCGGGGCGATCCGCGACCTGTCGATCGATGACATCAGCCGGATCGAGATCCTGACGCGTACCGAGGCGTCCGCGCGCTACGGCGGAGACGGCTTCGTCGGCGCGATCGCCATTACGACGCGAGACCGCTAGCGACTCATCGCCGCCACCCTCGTGCGGCTCAGGGCACGAGCCGCACGAGATCCGTCCACGTCGTCCGCTCGATCTCGTCCACCGCCGCCGCGCGCGCCTCGATGCCGGCGGCGAGCCGCGCCAGCAGGTCGAGTTGTCCCTGCGTGGGCGGGCCATCTCCCATTGAAGCGAATCCCATCAGCCGCGCCAGCTTGCTGTCGATGCCGGTGGGGTTCGCGATGAGGTCCTGACCGGCGCGAGCCCGGTACTGCACGAGGCGTTCCTCGACGGGGTATAGTTCGCCGTTCAACTCCGAGAGCGCGGCCCGCAGGCGGTCTCCACCCCCGCCGCGCTCCACGGCCTGTTCGGCCCGGGTCCGCAGGTCGCGGATCCTCGCCACGAGTTCCATCGTCTCGGTCAGCCGGTCCCTCGCTTCGAGCAGGAACTCGAACTGTGCGCGCAGTTCGTCGTCCGTCACGTCCACCCTCGGGTCGCGTACGACCGTGAACGGCTGCGCAAGTGTACGGTCGCCGAGGTCGAGCTCGACGGTGTAGTCGCCGGGCGGCACGCGGGGACCCTGGGCGCTTCCCTGGAAGACGGCGTCGTCGAGCACGTCGGCCGGCTCGACGCGCAGGTCCCACACGAAGGTGTGCGCGCCGGCATCGGCGGATAGCCTCGCGCCCGCGCCGCCGAGGCCGAAGAAGTCCATCCCCGCCGACGCCGGCGCCGTTTCGCTCGAGAACTCGCGGATCAGCGCTTCTCCTTCGCGGACCCGCAGCGTCACTCCGCCCGGCGCGGCCTCCGGCAGGAAGTACGGGACGACGACGCCGTCCGGCGGATTCGCGCCGGCGGGATCGCCCGCGCCCGGCCGGCCCATGGCCGAGAACAGGGCGGCGGGCGCGGCGCCCGGGTTGAAGCGCGTCGTGGTCGGCGGCCGGAAGAGCCTCGGCTCGCTCGCCGCTTCCCCGGCCGCGAGTTGATGGAGCAGATCCACGTTGTCCAGGACCCAGAACGAGCGCCCGTGCGTGGCCGCCGCGAGGTCTCCGTCCCGGAGCACGAGGTTGTGGATGGGGACGACCGGGAGGTTGAGGCTCAGCGGCTGCCAGGAGTCCCCTGCGTCGAACGAAACGTGGACCGTGCGTTCGGTACCGGCGTACAGGAGCCCGGCCCGGCCCGGATCCTCCCGGATGACGCGCGTGAAGTCGTTGTCCGGGATCCCTGTCACGATCCGGGTCCACGTCTCGCCGTAGTCCGTGGTCCGGTACAGGTACGGGGCATGGTCGGAGAGCTTGTACCGCGTCGCGGCGACGAACGCCGTCGCGGGATCGTGCAGCGACGGCTCGATCATGGAGATCAGCGCGAACTCGGGCAGACCGGGGATCGTCACATCTTCCCAGTTCGCGCCGCCGTCGCGCGACACGTGGATGTAGCCGTCATCCGACCCCGCCCACAGGAGCCCCGGCTCGAGCGGCGATTCGGCGAACGCGAAGATCGTCGCGTACCACTCGGGGCCGTACGCCTCCCGCGTGATCGGCCCCCAGTATTCTCCCGTTTCCTCGTCCTCGTACGCCGGCGTGGGCTCCAGCGTCCGCGGGTCGGCGCGCGTGAGGTCGGGGCTGATGACCTCCCAGCTGTGGCCCTCGTCGGTCGTCCGGTGGACGTGCTGCGAGGTCACGTAGAGGATGTCCGGATCGTGGGGCGACGTCATCACCGGGTACGTCCACCAGAACCGGTAGTTGATGTCGGCCGAACCCCAGCCGTAGTGCGTCTCCGGGTTCGGGGAGATGTCCCGCACCTGCCGGTTGCGGTGGTCGTACCGGTACACCCAGTGGTGGTCCCCCGCGTAGACGATGTTCGGGTCATCGGTGTTCACCGCGATGTAGCCGTCCTCGCCCCCGCCCACGGTGTACCAGTCCTCGATGCTGATGCGGCCGAAGTCCGAGCGGACGGGGACGGAGATCGACGTGTTGTCCTGCTGCGAGGCGTAGAGTCGGTACGGCGTCTGGTGGTCGGCGGTCACGTGGTACAACTGCGCCGTCGACTGGTTGAGAAGACTCGACCACGAGAGGCCGCCGTCGAAACTCACCGAGGCGCCGCCGTCGCTCGCGTTGACCATCCGCCGGGGATTCGCGGGGTCGATCCACAGGTCGTGGTGATCCGGGTGCGGGGTGAACACGCGCTCGAAGGTCTCGCCGCCGTCCGTCGACTTCCAGAGGAAGACGTTGAGGACGAAAACGGTGTTCTCGTCGCCGGGGTCCGCGACGATGTGGTGGTAGTACCACGGGCGCTGGAGGAGGTTGGCGTCTTCGTTCACGCGCGTCCACGTCTCTCCCGCGTCATCGGAGCGGAAGATCCCCTTCGCTCCGCGCGCCGCGTCGACGATCGCCCACAGGCGGCTGGAGTTCCGCGGCGAGACGGCGATCCCGATCCGGCCCTTGAGGCCGGACGGAAGGCCCGGGTTGTCGGTCAGCTCGGTCCACGTGTCGCCGCCGTCCGTGCTCTTGAAGAGTCCGGTGCCGGGGCCCGCGCTGCGGAAGCCCCACGGGAAGCGCCTCAATTCGAGGAGCGACGCGTACAGGATGTCGGGGTCCGCGGGATCGAGGACGAGATCGATCGCGCCCGAGTTCTCATCCCGGTAGAGGACCCTCTCCCAGGTCGCGCCGCCGTCGCGCGTGCGGTAGACGCCGCGCGCCTCGCTCGCGCCCCACGCATCGCCGAGCGCGGCCACCCAGGCGATGTCGGGGTTCTCCGGGTGGACGCGCACGCGGGCGATCTGGAGCGTCTCGGCGAGCCCGAGGTGCCGCCAGGTCGCGCCCCCGTCGTCGGAGCGGTAGACGCCGTCGCCGTGCGAGGCGTTGCCGCGGATGCACGCCTCGCCCATGCCGACGTAGACGATGTCGGAGTGGGAACGGCTGACCTCGACGGCCCCGACGGAGCCCGTGCCGAAGTAGCCGTCGGAGACGTTCCGCCAGTTCGCCCCGCCGTCCTCGGTCTTCCAGACACCGCCGCCGGCGACGCCCTGAAAGAAGACGAGGTCGTCCGTGGGGTGGCCGGCCACGCCGAGCACGCGGCCGCCGCGGGTGGGGCCGATGGAGCGCCATTCGAGGAGATCGAGCCATGCGTCGTCGACGGGCTGGGCGCGGGCGCCCGGGGAAGCGGAAGTGCCGAGCAGCGCCAGTGCGAGCAGGGTCCATACGATTCGCGTCGCCGGTCGGAGTCGGGCCATGCGGGATTCTGCCACGGGTTGCCGTATCCTTCGGGAGTCGTCCGGTGCGGCCGAGCATCGAATCTTGCGCTCCGCCCACGCGCCGTACAGCGCGGGGTGGGTGGGTGGCGCCGCCGCCCGGATCCGGTGCCGCATGTTGGCGCTCGGCCGGAGCGCGTGAGAACATGCGGGATGACCGACCGTTCGAACGGTGCGCGGTTCGCGCTCGGGACGCTGCTCCTCGCCGGTGCCGCGACGTACTCGGCCACCGCGCCCAGCGCCGCCGAGGCGCAGGCCGGACAGGCGGGGCGCACACCCCCGGACACTCTCGCTCGGGCGGCCTACGAGCGAGGGACGGCGGCCGTCGAGGTGCTTTCGCGCGCCGAGATTCTCGAGACCGGACAGGCGGAACTCGCTTCGGCCCTCAACGAACTCCTGCCGTCCGCCTACTTCCCGCGCCGGCAGGTCGCGGACCTCACGTCGGGCGTCCGGCCCTTCCAGCTGCGCGGGCTGTCGCCGGACCACACGCTCGTCCTCGTGAACGGGAAGCGCCGCCACGCCACGGCGGTCGTGCACACGCTGGGCGCCGGCGCCTTTACGGGAGCGAGCGGCGTGGACATGAACGCCTTCCCGCTGCAGGCGATCGACCGGGTGGAGGTCGCGCGCGGCGGGGGCACGACGCGGCACGGCGCCGACGCGATCGCCGGGGTCATCGACCTGCGCCTCCGGAACGCGGTCTCGGCGCCGGAGTTCATCGCCTCCGTCGGCCACCACTTCCCGGACGAATGGGATGACGACGGGCTTCGCTACGACTTCTCCGGGAACTGGGGGCTGGGCGTCGGCCGCGGCGGCGTCCTGAACCTCACCGGCGCGTTCAGCCAACGGGAGCCGACGAACCGCGCGGGGGCCGACGGCCGCGACCAGATCCTGCCGGGGGACGCGGACTTCGTCGACCGGGGCGTCGTCATCCTCAAGCACAACGAGGTGGCGCAGCCGAACCACCTGTGGGGAGACGGCGAGTCCTCGAACTTCATGGTGTTCGCCAACTTCGAACTCCCCCTCGCGGCGGCGGGCGACGGCCCCGGCGGCGCGGAGCTCTACGCCTTCGGAGGCTACACCCGGCGCCGGGACCGGCACGCCGGCTTCTTCGTGCGCTCGATGGACGACCGCAACTGGCCGCGGATCCATCCGCTCGGCTTTCTGCCGCGCTTCGACGCAGACACGCGGGACGTGTCTCTCGTCACCGGCTTCCGGCGGGGCTCCGAGGCAGACGCGGGGACCGGCTGGAGTTGGGACCTGAGCGCCCAGTACGGCTCGAACCGGGTCGACCACGACCTGTTCGACACGCTCAACCCGTCGCTCGGGCCTTGCCTCGAATCGGCGTGCGCCCCCGGCGCGGACGGAATCCCCGGGACCGCGGACGATCCGGGGATTCCGAACCGGACCCGGTTCTCCACGGGCGCGCTCGAGAACCACCAGTTGCTCGCGAACGCGGACATCGGGCGCCGGATCGAGACGGGACTCGGCGCGGGGCCGGCAAGGGTCGCCCTCGGGGCGACGTTCCGCCTCGACAGCTACCGCATCCTGGCGGGGGAACCCGCGTCGAGGGTGGACGGCTTCCACCCGACCCAGAGCGGCGGCATCGCGCCGGCGGGCTCTCAGCGCTTCACGGGCTTCCGGCCGGAGGAGACCGGGATCTGGCACCGGTCGAGCTTCAGCCTCCACGGCCAGATCGACGCGCCGCTCCTGCGGCCGCTCCTGCTCTCGGCGACGGGACGCTACGAGCGCTTCAGCGACGTCGGCGGCGCGGTCAGCGGGAAGCTGGGGCTGCGCCTGGCCCTCTCCGACGCCGCCGCCCTCCGGGCAAGCGCGTCCACGGGATTCCGGCCGCCCGCGCTGAGCCAGTCGCACTACGGACACGTCTCGGCGGGGCGTCGCGAAGACCCGGACGAGCCGGGCGCGATCGCCGGGTTCGAGGCGGGCATGTATCCGGTGGACGCTCCGGAAGCCGGGGCGGTCGGCGCTTCGCCCCTCCGAGGCGAGACGTCGCGCTCCCTCAGCGCGGGGTTCGTGGTCGCGCCGGTCGACGATCTGCACTTCACGGTCGACGGCTACGCGACGGACGTCGACGACGCGATCCTCCTCTCCAACCCGCTCGCGGAAGGCGCCAGCGGCCTGGTCGATCACCTGCTGGCGGGCTTCGCCGCGGAATCGGTCCGTTTCTTCGCCAACGCGATCGACCTGCGCTCGTACGGCATCGACGCGACGCTCACGTGGGGGCGGCGGCTCGGGGACGCCTCACGCCTCGAACTCGGGGCCTCGGCGGGCTGGGGGCAGGTGCGCGGGCGCTGCCCGGAGGGCGATATCGCGGCCTGCGCGAAGGAGAACGAGGCGCTGCGGGACGAATCGTTCAGAATCTACGACGGATTCGACGTCTACTTCCTCGAGGAGGGGCGCCCGGACTGGCGCGGCAGGTTCGCGACGAGCTTCGCGAGCGGCGCGTTCGAGTTCGGCCTCGGGGCGAACGTCTTCGGGGCGCAGGAGGAACTGCGCGCGCTCGGCGTGGGAGAGCACCCCCACCGGATCCGGCTCCTCGAGCCGAAGGTCGCCTTCGATGCGGGCGTCCACGTCGACCTGGCGCGAGGGTGGCTCCTCACGGTCGGCGGCGAGAACCTTTTCGATGCCTTCCCGACGCGGGTGGACGCGTTCGGAGGGATCTTCCCCTACCGCTCGTTCTCGGCGATGGGGTTCAACGGCCGCTACCTGTACGCGCGCCTGCAGATCTCCTAGCTAGCCGGGCCGACCTGGGGCTGGGTCAGGGCTGGCTCCCGGAGTCCGGCCAGGGAGGGCCCTGCTCGGGCGACACGCGGCCCATGCCCATGTACACGAACTTCTGGATGCGCTTCCCGTCGTACGTCTCGGTCGTGTAGACGTTGCCCCTCGAGTCGGTCGCGACGCTGTGGACGCCGATGAACTGTCCCGGCTGGCGGCCTCCGTCGCCGAACATCGTCAGCACCTCGAGCGAGGTCCGGTCCATGACGTAGACGCGGTGGTTCGATCCGTCGGCGACGTACATGTACCGCTGTTCGGGATCGCGCGAGAACGCGAGGTCCCAGGTCGAGCCGGCGCCCAGCGTGCGCGGCGCAATCATCGCTTCGTCGACGAATGTCCCGTCACGCTGGAAGACCTGGATCCGGTCGCTGGCGCGGTCGCAGACGTAGATCAGGCCGTCAAGCGAGGGGTCGGCGCAGTGCACCGGCGTCCGGAACTGCGGGGAGGGGGGCGCGTCCGGGTCGTAGAGGGGCGGCGGGGTGTCGTCCGGCGCGTTGCCGTACGCGCCCCAGTAGCGCTTGAAGGCGCCCGTCGACGCATCGAGCACCGCCACGCGGCGCCCGCCGTAGCCATCGGCGACGTACGCCTCGTTGGCCTCGGCGTCGAAGGCGACCTTCGCCACGCGATTGAAGCGGGTTTCGCTGTGGCTGTCGGGCTCCTGCCCCAGGGCCGGCTGCCCGTAGGAAGCGAGGAACTCGCCGTCGCGCGAGAACTTGAGGATGTGCGAGTCGCTCGCCCCGTTTCCGCCGATCCAGACGTTGTCCATGTGGTCGACGGTGATCCCGTGGTTCGACTCGGGCCACACGTAGTCGTCGGAAGGACCTCCCCACGAGTTCACGAGATTGCCCTCGGGATCGAACACGAGCACTTCCGGGGCCGCCCGGCAGCACTCGCTGGTCGGCGGATCCGCGTCGAGTCCCAGTTCCGTTCCGGGGTTGATGGAGGCGCGGCGATGGATGATGAAGACGTGGTCGCGGGAGTCCACGCCGACCCCGACGGTGGAACCGAGAAGCCAGTGTTCCGGCAGCGGCTTGGGCCAGAACGGATCCACCTCGAACATCGGCGCCTCGACGCCCTGTCCCGTGGGGTCGGCCGAGGCCGCGTCGTCCATCGCGGCCTGCCCGCAGGCGAGCGCAATGACGGCGCCGGCCGCCACACCGCCGATGAAGGTTCGCCGCCTCACTGGTCGCCGCGCGGCCAGGGCGGTCCCTGGTGCTCGGCCGGTACCGGGCCCATGCCCATGTACACGAACTTCTGGACGCGCTTCCCCTCGTAGGTCTCCGTCGTGTAGATGTTGCCGTTCGAGTCCGTCGCGATGCTGTGGACGGCGAAGAACTGGCCCGGCTGACGGCCGCCGTCGCCGAAGCTGGTCAGGATCTCGAGCGAGGCGCGGTCCATGATGTAGACCCGCATGTTCTTGCCGTCGGCGACGTACATGTACTTCTGGTCCGCGTCGCGCGAGAAGGCGACGTCCCACGTCGACCCGTCGCCCAGAGTGCGCGGCGCGATCCGAACCTCATCGACGTACGTGCCGTCCGTCTGGAAGACCTGGATGCGGTCGTTGGGACGATCGCACACGTATACGAGGCCATCGAGCGAAGGCTCCGCGCAGTGCACGGGCGTGCGGAACTGCTCGATGAGAGGCGCGTCGGGATCGTAGGGCGGCGTCCGCGTGTCGTCGGGCGCGTTGCCGTAGGCGCCCCAGTAGCGCTTGAAGGCGCCGGTCGACGCGTCCAGCACCGCGACGCGGCGACCGCCGTAGCCGTCCGCCAGGTAGGCCTCGTTGGCCGCGGCGTCGAACGCGAGCTTGGCGACCCGGTTGAAGCGCGTCTCGCTGTGGCTGTCGGGCTCCGGTCCCGCCTCCGGCTCGCCGTAGGAGGCGAGGAACTCGCCGTCGCGCGAGAACTTCAGGATGTGCGTGTCGTTGGGCCCGTTCCCGCCGATCCACAGGTTGTCCATGTGGTCGACCGTGATCCCGTGGTTGGAGCCGGGCCACACGTAATCCTCGGAGGGGCCGCCCCAGGCGTTGACGAGGTTTCCTTCGGGGTCGAACTCGAGCACGGGGGGCGCCGCGCGGCAGCACTCGCCGATCGGCGGGTCGGCGTCGGCCCCGCCCTCGGTGCGCTCGGTGAGGTTGCCCCGGTGCACGATGAAGACGTGGTCGCGCGAGTCGACGCCCACGCCGATCGCCGAGCCGAGCACCCAGTGGTCCGGCAGCGGTTTCGGCCAGAACGGGTCCACCTCGAACATCGGCGCCTCGACGCCCTGTCCCTCGCTCGCCTGGGCCCCGTCGTCCATGGCCGCCTGGCCGCACGCCAGCGCGAGGGCGATGCCCGCGACCACGCCGAAGATGAGGGTTCGCCGCTTTCCGTTCATGGCCGTCTCTCCTTGCGGATCCTGAGTCGCTCCCGGGTCGCCCGATTCCGACGCTTGCCGATCGATTCACGCTACCGATGCCGTCCGCGTTCGTCCAGAGATCGGCCGGGGTCGACGGCGCGCGCCGGCCGCGCCATCGTGACGGGATGAAACAACGAGGTAAGACGCGCGGTCCGACCCGGCGCACCGCGACCCTGATGGGGTGCGTGCTTGCGCTCTACGGTCTGACGAGTCTGGCCGGGGCGGCGCGGGCGGCGCCGGATCGCGCGGGCGAGGCGGTCGCTGCCGTGCCGCACGAGATTCCGGCGGACGTCACGGTGCAGGCCTTCGTCACGCCGGAGGGTTCCCGCCTCCGCTTCCTCGTGCGGGCGCCGCTCGAGGCGATGCGGGACATCGAGTTCCCCCAGTACGGACTCGGGTATCTGGACCTGGAGGCGGCGGACCCGTTCCTCCGCGACGCCGCGCAACTCTGGCTCGCCGACTACGTGACGTTCTACGAGGAGGACCGGCGCCTGGCCGCGCCCCGCATCGTGGCGACACGGGTCTCGCTTCCCTCAGACCGGTCCTTCGCCAGCTACGAGACGGCGCTGGCGCACTTCGACGACCCGCCGCTCGACCCCGGACTCCAACTTCCGTGGCGGCAGGCGCTGCTCGACGTGCTGCTCGAATACGACATCGAGTCGGACGAGTCCCGCTTCTCCATCGACCCCGGCTTCGCGCACCTCGGCCTGCGCACCGTCACCGTGCTGCGCCTGCGGCCGCCGGACCGGCCGGAGCGCGCCTTCCAGTACGTCGGCGATCCGGGGCTCGTGCGGCTCGACCCCCGCTGGCACCAGGCGGCGCTGCGCTTCGTGTCGCTCGGCTTCACCCACATCCTCGACGGGATCGACCACCTCCTCTTCCTCCTCTGTCTCGTCATCCCGCTGCGGACGCTGTGGGGCCTCGTGCCCGTCATCACCTCCTTCACCATCGCCCACTCGATCACGCTCATCGCCTCCGCCTTCGGCATCGCGCCGCGGGCGCTCTGGTTCCCGCCGCTGATCGAGACCCTCATCGCGCTCTCGATCGTCTACATGGCGCTCGAGAACATCGTCGGGGCGAAACCCCGGAAACGCTGGCTGCTCGCGTTCGGGTTCGGACTCGTACACGGGTTCGGCTTCTCGTTCGCGCTCAGCGAGTCGCTGCAGTTCGCGGGCGGACACCTGCTCGCCTCCCTGCTCGCCTTCAACGTGGGCGTGGAACTGGGACAACTCGTCGTCGTCGCGGTCGCCGTGCCGGTGGTCGAAGTGCTGTTCCGCAAGGTGGTGGCGGAGCGCATGGGGACGATCATCGGGTCGGCGTTGCTCGCGCACACGGGCTGGCACTGGATGACGGACCGGGGCTCCGACCTGCTGGCCTACCGCTTCGCGTGGCCCGCCTTCGACGGAGCGCTGGCCGCCGCGCTCATGCGCTGGGGGGCGCTGGCGCTCATCGTCGTAGGCGCGGCGTGGGCGATCAGCGGACCCTTCGGCCGGCTGGCGGCGAAAGCGAAGGGCGGCGGCCGGGCCGCCCTGCCGGAGTAGCCCCTTCCGGCCCGCCCGCTTGCCCGTTTTGCCGGTGACGTCCCATCGTTTTTGTTCCGACAACGATGCGGACGGCGCGGACCGGAAGCACAGGAGGACGGATGCAAGGCACCAGGCGAATCGGACTTATCGCGATGCTCGGGCTTACGGCGGTCGCCTCGGGCGCCGGCGCGCTCGCGGCGCAGTTGACGGCGCCGAACCCGTACAGGGCCATGGACGGCTGGGGGCAGCTTCCCGACGGACGGTCGTGGGGCGCGACCAGCGCCGTCTACCCGGCCCCGGACGGGGAGCACATCTGGGTGGGCGAGCGGTGCGGCGCGAACCTGTGCGTCGAGAGCGACGTCGACCCGATCCTGCTCTTCGACACCGAGGGGAATGTCGTGCGCAGCTTCGGCTCGGGACTCATCGCGTGGCCGCACGGAATGTTCGTCGAGGAGGACGGCAGCGTGTGGGTGGCCGACGCGGTGGGATACGCGCCGGTACCGGAGGGATGGGGACACGTCGTCTACAAGTTCAGCCCGGAAGGCGAGGTCCTGATGGTGCTGGGCGAGAAGGGCGTCGCGGGGGACGGCGCGAGCCACTTCAACAAGCCGTCGGACATCCTCATCGCGCCGGACGGCAGCATTTTCGTTGCGGACGGGCACGACGCGGGCGGCAACAACCGCATCGTGAAGTTCGCGCCCGATGGCACCTTCCTCATGGAGTGGGGGCGCGCGGGCACGGCGAACGGTGAGTTCCGCGACCCGCACGCGCTCGCCATGGACTCGCAGGGCCGACTCTTCGTCGGCGACCGCGGCAACAGCCGCGTCCAGGTCTTCGACCAGGAGGGGAACCACCTCGAGACGTGGCACCAGTTCGGACGTCCGAGCGGGCTGTTCATCGACGAGGAGGATGTCCTCTACTCGACGGACTCCGAGTCGAACGCGCGCCGCAACAAGGGGTGGCTCCGCGGCATCTA
The DNA here is from genome assembly GCA_009840115.1 of Gemmatimonadales bacterium. Lineage (GTDB taxonomy): Bacteria > Gemmatimonadota > Gemmatimonadetes > Palauibacterales > Palauibacteraceae > Palauibacter > Palauibacter irciniicola. The sequence goes on from VXOJ01000036.1 coordinate 133,493, forward strand.
CATCGGCGACGCGGCGACCGGCTGGGTGACGACCTTCATCCCGGATCCGGAGCCCAATCAGGACGCGTCCGGCACGAGCGGCGCCGAGGGGATCGCGGTCGACGCGCACGGCAACCTCTACGGGGCCGAGGTCGGACCCCGACAGATGAGAAAATACATTCGCCGTTAGCGGAGGGCGTTAGCGAAGTCGGCAGCAACCAGCACGGGAGTCGAAGATGAGACGCACGATCGGTTTCATGGCCCTTCTGTTCGCGTTCGGCGCGAGCGGGGCGGCGGCGCAGGACGGGAACATCAGCTTCTTCATCACCAGTTCGAATCCGGGAGACGGCGCGGATCTCGGCGGTCTCGAGGGCGCGGACGCCTACTGCGAGACGCTGGCCGAGGCGGCGGGGCTGCCCGACCGCATGTGGCGGGCCTACCTCAGCACGACGGGCACGGGCGGCGTGAACGCGCGCGAACGGATCGGAGACGGGCCGTGGTTCAACCACGCGGGCACGATGATCGCCCGGGATGTCGCGCACCTGCACAGCAACGGCCCGAACCTGACCAAGGCGACGATCCTCACGGAGAACGGCGATGAGGTGAACGGCCGCGGCGACCAGCCGAACCAGCACGACATCCTCACCGGGACCCTGATGAACGGCATGGCCTCGGGCGCGGACGGCGACACGACGTGCAGCAACTGGACGTCGAACGGCGAGGGCAGCGCGCTCGTCGGGCACCACGACCGCACAGGTGGCGGACAGAACCCCACCTCGTGGAACGAGGCGCACGGGTCGCGGGGCTGCAGTCTCGAGGATCTGCGCGGGACGGGCGGCGACGGGCGCTTCTACTGCTTCGCCACGGACGGACCGGGCGGCGCAGGCGCGTTCGCGCTGCGCCAGCGGGCGAACTGAGCCGGCCGCACCGACACGTCTACGATGTCCTGATCGTCGGCGGCGGGCCGGCGGGCTGCGCCGCCGCGGCGTCGCTGGCGCGGCGCGGGCACGATGTCGCGCTGATCACGCGGCCGGCCCCGCCGGCGAAATGGCTCGCCGAATCCATCCCCAACTCGGCGCGCAAGCTCCTTGAACGCGTGGGAGCGCTGGACGCCCTGGATGCGGCGGGCCTCGTGCCGAACGAGGGCAACACCGTGTGGTGGGCCGGCGAGCCGCGGCGCGACGAACGGTTCGGGGAGCCCGAGCGCGGTTTCCATGCGGACCGGGCGGCGCTCGAGACCGCCTTCCACGGGGTGGCGCGCGAGGCGGGCGCGCGCCTGGTGACGGACGGGCCGGTGATCGAGACGGCCGTCGAGCCCGATGGCTGGCGCGTGGCCACCTCGGCCGCGCGCTACCGGGGGCGCTGGGTGCTCGACGCCTCCGGCCGGGCCGGGGTGCTCGCCCGGCGCGGGCGCCGGACGCGCGAGCGCGGGATCGCCACGCTCGCGCTCGTCGGCCGCTGGACCCCGGATCGCGGCCACGCTCCGCCGGACCCCGGCTGTACGCTGATCGAGAGCTATCGGGACGGGTGGGCCTGGTCGGTGCCGACCTCGCCGCGTACCCGCTGCGTCACGGCGATGGTCGACCCGCGCCGCACGCACCTGGCGCGCGAGCAGGGCCTCGACGGCATGTGGCGCGCCGAACTGGCCAAGGCGGCGCGGCTCGGCCGGCGCCTCGAAGAGGGCCGGCTCGAAGGGCCCGTGCGGGCATGTCCCGCGTCGCTCTACGGCGCGACCTCGCATGGCCGGCCGGGGCTGCTTCTCGTCGGCGATGCCGGCTCCTTCATCGACCCCCTCTCCTCGTACGGCGTCAAGAAGGCGCTCGCCTCCGCCTGGCTCGCCGCGATCGTGACGCATACGGGGCTCGAGGACGACGCCATGGCCGGACCCGCCTGCGAGTTGTACGACGACCGGGAACGGGAGGTGTACCGCACCTATCGGGCCCTGTCCGTCCCCTTCCTGGAGCAGGCCGCCGCCGTGAACGACCATGCGTTCTGGGACGTTCGCCTGGCTGCGGCCCGGAAAGCAGGCGCCGACATCCCGGGGGCCGCCCCCGTGACAGGAACGCCCGCGGTATCGGAACCGGGAGACCGTTCGCTCGCAGAACGCCGGGCCGACGCCTTCCTGGCGCGCCCCGAGGTCCGGACGGCGTGGGAGACGATCCGCTCGCTGCCGGCCGTGCGGCTCCACCCGGCGCCGGGACTATCGAGCGTGCGCCGCCCCGCCGTCGTCGACGACCGGATCGCCCTCGAGGCTCGCCTCATCTCCGACCGGCTTCCTGACGGCGCGCGCTACGTACGCAACGTCGACCTCCGTCGGCTCACGGAGATCGCGCCGGACTCCGATCAGGTCCCCGACCTGTTCGAGGCGTACAACCGGCGCGGGACGGCCGTGCCGCTGCCGGACTTTCTGGCCGCCCTCTCGTTCGCGGTGGGCGCCGGCTTCCTCGAGCTGGCGGACTCGTGACGGTCGGCCGCGAGGCGCGCGGACGACCCTCTTCGGGGTGGCGCGATCATGGCAATTGGCGCACAATTGACCGGTTCGGAATGGAGGATGAATGAGACGCGAAGCGACTACGCGACGGGCACTTGACCGACTGCCGGCGGCCGGATTGGTCGTCGGCGCGCTGGTTTTTCTCGGCGCCCGCGCGCTTCCTCCGGTCCCGGGCATGCCCCCGGCCCCGACCGCCGACCTCGATTCGGCCCCGCTCGCCAGCGCCGCCGGAGTTCCGGCGCAGGTTGAAGACGACGGCTATCCGATCGACCACGAGATCATCATCCGCCGCTGCCAACGCTGTCACGAGCGCGATGACGAGGGGCGGATGACCCGGATCTCCTACGAGCGGAAGACGCCGGAGGGGTGGCAGACGTCGGTCCGCCGGATGGTGGCGCTCAACGACGTCGCCCTCGGCCCGGACGAGGCGCGCGAGGTCGTGCGCTACCTCTCCAACCGGCAGGGTCTCGCCCCGGAGGAACTCGAGCCCGGCCGCTTCGAGGTCGAGCGCCGTCTGATCGAACACGTCTACGAGGCGGACCGCGACGTCGAGAACACCTGCATCCAGTGCCACAGCATGGGCCGGGTCATCACCCAGCGGCGCACGCGCGAGGAGTGGGAACTCCTCATGGCGACGCACCGCGGACTCTACCCGCTCGTCGACTTTCAGGGGTTCCAGCGCGGGGGCGACGGACCTCAGCCGGTGGACGAGGCGATCGACCACCTCTCCGAGGTCTTCCCCCTCGAGACACCCGAATGGTCTGCGTGGTCGGCCTCGATGCGCACGCCGCGCCTCGCCGGCACCTGGGCGCTGGCGGGGTTCGAGCCCGGGAAGGGCCGGATCTTCGGCACGGTGGAGATCTCCGCCGGCGACGCGCCCGACGAGTTCCGCTCCCGCGCCTCGTACACCTACGCGGAGTCGGGACAGGAGGTGAGCCGCAGCGGGCAGTCCATCGTCTATACCGGCTATCAGTGGCGGGGACGATCGAATCCCGGCGGAGCGGACGAGTTGCGGGAAGTCATGACGGTGGACCGCGGCTGGCAGCAGATGACGGGCCGCTGGTTCTCGGGCGCCTACGACGAGTTCGGCCCGGACGTGACGCTCACCCGCGCGAGCGGCGGCCCCGTCGTGTCGGGCGTGCATCCCCCGGCGGTCCGCGCCGGCGCCACGTCCGCGGAAGTCCGGGTGCACGGGCTCAACCTGCCGGCGAGTCCCGACGCGGCGGACTTCGATTTCGGGCCGGGCGTCCGGGTCGAATCCGCGGAGGGCGGCGATGGGAGCCGGGTCACCCTCCGCGTCTCGGTCGACGAGGGTGCGGCGGTCGGCGGACGCGACCTCTTCGTGGGCGGCGTGAGCCTGGCGGACGCGATCCAGGTCCATGACGGCGTGGACCGCCTCGAAGTGACGCCGCGCGCGGGCATGGCCCGGATCGGCGGCGCCGCCTTCCCGAAGGGGTATCAGCCCTACGACGCGATCGGGTGGGACGACGGCCCCGACGGCGAGCCGAACACGGAGGACGACCTCCGGCTCGGGCGGGTGCCGGTGACCTGGAGCATGGAGGAGTACACGGCCACCTTCGACGACGACGACATCCAGTACGTCGGCGCGCTGGGGCCGGACGGGATCTTCACCCCCGCCGTCGACGGTCCGAACGCCAACCGCAAGGGCAACCGGAACAACATCGGCGACGTGTGGGTCGTCGCGACCCATGACTCGCCGGCGGCCGGCGGCGGCAGCCTCCGCGCCCGCGCCCACCTCATCGTCACGGTGCCGCTGTATCTCAAGTTCGACCCGTGGCAGGGCGTTCCGGCGGGAAGGCTGGTGCCATGATCAAACCGGTCGGCCAACTGGCGCTGCGCGAATTCCACGCCTTCGAGGCGGCGGGCGAGCGGTTCCTCTATCTCGTCCCCTCGGCCGGCATCTTCCGGATCGATGCGGCGTCCTCGGCGATCCTCGATCTGCTCAGCTACGGGCCGCGCGCGCCGGGCGAGGTCGTGAACTCGCTCTCGGACCGGTACTCCGCCGACCGCGTGCACGACGGGTTGCGGGAACTCCGGCAGATCCGCGCCATCGGGGACGCGGGGGCCCCCGCCGAACAGGTCGTGAACGACCTGCCGCCCGACGGCTTCCCGCTCACGACGATGGTCCTCAACGTCACGAACAAGTGCAACCTCGCCTGCACGTACTGCTACGAGTACGGCGAGGACAAGATCGTCGACACCACCTGCACGGACGACCCGAAGTTCATGGGGGACGAGACCGCGCGGGAGAGCGTGGAGTTCCTGCTCAAGGAGTCCGGCCCCATCGAGGTCGCGCACCTCACCTTCTTCGGCGGCGAGACGCTGCTCAACTTCCCCGTGCTCCAGGACACGGTGGCCTACGCCCGCCGCCGCGCCGAGGAGGAGGGGAAGCGGATCGAGTTCAGCCTCACGACGAACGCGACGCTCCTCCGCCCCGACATCATCGAGTGGCTGGCGGACAACGAGATCGGCGTGACCGTCTCCATCGACGGACCGAAGGAGATGCAGGACCGCATGCGGGTCTTCCACAGCGGCAAGGGCTCCTACGAGACGGTCAAGCCCCGGATCAAGGCACTGCTCCAGCGGCACAAGTCCCGTCCGATCGGCGCCCGCGTCACGCTCACGCGCGAGAACCTCGACATCCATCGCATCTACCGTCACCTGACGGAGGAGATGGGGTTCTGGGAGGTGGGCTTCGCCCCGGTCACGACCTCCTCCGGGCGCGACTACGAGATCGAAGACGAGGGATACGACCGCATGCTGCGTCAGTTCGGGGAGTTGGCGCGCGACTGGCTGGATTACGCGGTGGAGAACCGGCACCACGGCTTCTCGAACGTGAAGGACACGCTGGAGGAGATCCACAAGGGCGTGAGCAAGGCGTATCCGTGCGGGGCCGGACTCGGACTGATGGGCGTGACGACGGGAGGCGACGTCTCCCTCTGCCACCGCTTCGCCTACTCGAACGACCACAGCTTCGGAACCGTGGCGGAGGGGATCGACCGCGAGCGGCAGAAGGATTTCCTCGAGGATCACCACATCAAGAACAAGACGGACTGCCATACCTGCTGGGCCCGTCCGATCTGCTCGGGCGGCTGCTATCACGAAGCGCACACGAGACACGGCGAGACGACCGCGCCCAACCTGCACTTCTGCACCTGGGTGCGGACGTGGACGCACACGTGTCTGGAGATCTACGGAGAGTTGTCGGAACGGAACCCGGAGTACCTGGCCCGCTTCGACCATTGACGCGGCCGGGCGCGGGCCCGGCCGACCTTCGCATGCGAGGGGGGAAGCCTTGAAACACTTGAAGCCGATCAACCAGAAGGCCGGCCGCATCGAGGCGCAGGTGGCCCGCGAAGAGATGGACGTCGTGGGCCTGGAGAGCCGGCCGGAAGGGCCGCACATTCCGCTGGGCTGCTCGCTCGTGTTCTCGCCCGGCTGGGAGGTGGATTCGACCGGCGGCACCGCCGGGCTGTGCCAGCCGGTGGAACGGGACCTGTTCGACTGCCACCTCGCCTGCTTCTGGCCGGCGCACGTGCCCGACCAGCTCAATCACTCGCCGGACTGGACGTCGCAGTGCGCGTCGGCCCAGAAGGACTGGCGGAAGCTGGACCTCGTCTTCCCGTGAGCCGCCGGATGCGGGGCATCGCCGCGGTCGTCGCGTTCGTCTGCGCCCTCGCCGGGGTTCGGGCGGTGGAGGCGCAGGGGAACGGCCGAAACGCCCACTGGTACATGGGCAACTACAGCAATGAAGTCATCGTCTGGGACGAGGCCACCGAGGAGGTCGTGGACCGGATTCCGGTCAAGCGTGCGATCTCCCTTCGTCTCGGCGTCTCCGAGGACCGGTCGCGGCTCTACGTGATGGACCCGTTCTTCGAGACGATCGAGATCATCGCGCTCCCCTCCAAGGAGTCCATCGGGGAGTTCACCCTGAGCGAGGACGCCACGCGGACGTGGATCCGTTCCTTCGAGGTGCATCCGAGCCAGGAGTGGATGGCGATGTTCGTGCAGAGCCGCACGAAGCTCGCGGACCGGTACCGGATCGACGAGCCGACCATCCTGCGCTTCGACCTCACGACGTACGAGGTGACCGACACGATCCCGTGGCCGGACGACGAGTCGCGCCGCTCCGCCAACTTCCGCTTCTCTCCGGACGGCGACCTCCTGTACATGTTCACGGACGATCTCATCGCGCTCGACTCCGAGACGTTCGAGGAGGTGGACCGCTGGGATATCACGGAGCCGCTGGAGCCGGGACTGGGCGAGATGAGGCTTCCCTTCGGCCGGAGCCCCTACCAGGAGGAGGATGGCGTCTACACGGGCCTCTTCCGCATGACGGATCCGCTCCAGAACCGCCGTCTCATGGGGATCGCGACCGTGGACCTGGCGGGGCAGGACGTGGAGTTCCACCCCATCGGCCCCGATGAGGGCGTGTCGTTCGTGCTCTCTCCGGACGGGACGAAGGGATACGGACTCAAGTCCGAGATCGGGCACTACGAGATGTGGAAGTTCGATCTCGAGGGCCGGCGGGTGGCCGGGCGCACGACGTTCGCGGGGCGGCCGCGGATGGCGCTGATGCCGAGCGCCGACGGCACGAAGCTCTACATCTACAACGCCGGCAGCACGATCGACATCTACGACGAGGAGACGTTCGAGTTCCTGCGGACGGTCACGCTGGACGCGGACATGACGAGCGTCGTCGTGGTGCCCGATCCGGGCTGATTCCGGCAGCGATCCGGCGCCCGATCCCGTGAGGTCCGGGTGATCCGGGACCCGCACCTTCGCCGAGCCCTCGCCTACGTTCGACCGTACGCGGGGGCTTTGCTTCCCGTGGTCCTCCTTTCCACGGCCGGGACCGCGCTCGGGCTCGCGCTCCCCTACCTGTCGAAGGCGATGATCGACGACGCGATCCTGGGCGGGGACTTCCCTCTCCTACTGCGGATCGTCGGCCTCTTCATCGGGATCACGATCCTCGGCTTCGGGGCCAACGTCGCGAGCGGGATGCGGTACACGCGGGTGTCGGCGGGCATCCTGTTCGACATGCGGCTGGCGCTCTACCGCCACCTGCAGAGGCTCTCGCCGCGCTTCTACGCGCGGACGCCGTTCGGGGACATCGTCTCGCGCATCAACAGCGACATCGGCGAGATCCAGCGGGTGACGGCGGACGCGGCGCTCGGGCTGTTCGGGAACGTGCTCTTCCTGATCGGGACGATGGGGATGCTCATCTATCTCGATGCGCGGCTCTTCCTCGCGGGGCTCGTCGCGCTGCCGCCGAGCCTGTGGGCGCTGGTCAGATACCGGAACCGGCTCGAGGGGCGCGTGAGGCACCTGCGGGAGCGGAGCGCGGACATCGGGAGCTTCCTCATCGAGACGCTGCAGGGGGTGCGCACGGTGGTCGCGTCGAACGCCCAGGAGCGGGAGGCGGCGCGGTTCGGGCGCCACAACGACCGGTTCGTCCGGGCCCTGATGTCGATGCGCCGGTACACGTACCTGGCGGGAGGCCTGCCCGGGGTGCTGCTCCAGACGGGGACGGCCGCCGTCTTCCTGTACGGGGGCTACCGGGTCATCACGGAGGCGACGACGCTGGGGACGTTCGTCGCGTTCATGGCGTACCAGATGCGGCTCCTCTTCCCGGTGCAGGCGCTGATGGGGCTGTACGCGAACCTCGCGAGCGCCCGGGCGTCGCTCGTGCGCGTCCATGAACTGTTCGACACGCCGCTGGAGGTGGTGGAGGCGGACGCGGTGGAGCGGCTGGGGCGGGCGGCGGGGGCGCTGGTCCTGGAGGATGTCCGGCTCGGCTTCGGGCGGGGAGGCGAGGTGCTGGAGGGCGTGTCGCTGGAGGTGCCCGCCGGGCAGGTGATCGCGCTCGTCGGCGCGAGCGGGAGCGGGAAGTCGACGATCGCCGACCTGCTCTCGCGCCAGCTCGACCCGGACGGCGGGCGAGTTCTGCTCGACGGCCGGGACCTGCGGGTGCTCGCGCTGGCCGACGTGCGGCGGAACGTGGCCGTGGTGGAGCAGGATCCGTTCATCTTCCACGCCTCCATCGCCGAGAACGTGCGCTACGCCAAGCCCGACGCCACGGACCTGGAAGTCACCGGGGCGCTCGCGGCGGCCGCGCTCGACGGACTGCTCGCGTCGCTTCCGGAGGGGGCCGGGACGGTCGTCGGGGAGCGGGGCCGGCAGCTCTCCGCCGGGGAGCGGCAGCGGGTGGCGGTGGCGCGGGCCTTCCTGGCGGACCCGGCGGTGCTCGTGTTCGACGAGGCGACGGGGGCGCTGGACCCGGCCTCGGAGGCGCAGGTACTCGAGGGCTACGCGGCCCTGATGCGGGGACGGACCACCGTGCTCATCACGCACCGCCCGGAACTCGCGCGGCGGGCGGAGCGCGTGGTGGTGCTCCGCGACGGGCGGGTGGCGCAGGACGGCCGGCCAGCGGAACTCGACGGTCGGCCGGGTGCGTTCCGCACCCTGTTCGCCGGGTGACCGCGTCGGCGGCGGGAGCGCCCGCGGCACCGTCCGTCGTGCGGATGCGCTCGGAGCCGCTGCGGAGCCGGACCGGCCGCGGCGTCTCCATCGCGGTCATCGACAGCGGGGCGCACCCGAACCATCCGCACCTGGGGCTCCTGGCGGACGGAGTCGCGTTCACGCCCGACGGACGCAAGCACGACGACCTGACGGACCGGCTGGGCCACGGGACCGCCGTCACCGCGGCCATCCAGGAGAAGGCGCCGGGCGCGCGGGTCCACGTGGCCCGCGTCTTTCACGACGAGCTGGCGACGAGCGCCCGAACGCTGGCGAAGGCGATCGACTGGGCCGCGGAGCGCGGCTGCCGGTTGGCGAATCTGAGCCTCGGAACGCCCCGCCGCAGCCGCATGGAGGTGCTGCAGCCCGCCGTCGAGCGGGCCGCGCGGGCCGGAACGCTCGTCATCGCGGCCTACTCGCACGAAGGCGAGCTTCAGCTACCGGGCAGCCTCCCCGGCGCGCTCGGCGTGTGCCTCGACTGGGATCTGCCGCGGCACAGCGTCCGCATCGGCCGCCGCGACGGGCGGCGCGTCCTGTACGCGTCCGGCTACCCGCGGCCCATCCCGGGTGTCCCGCCCACCCGCAACCTCAACGGGATCAGCTTCGCCGTGGCGAACGCGACCGGCATCGCCGCCCTCGCCCTCGACCTCCTCCCCCAGGCGCACGGCCGGGCCGACGCCCTGGCCGCCCTGGAATCGCTGGCACCGGTCCGTTGAGGGGCCGAGCAGCCTAACCGGACGCGGGGCGTTCGAAGTCGACGATGTTCTCCCACTCCTGCGCGTCCGAGCGCGCGACCACGGCGACGACCGGCTCGGTATCGCTGAGGTTGAACACCTCGTGGGGGATGCCGGGTTCGATGAAGATGAAGTCGCCCGCTTCGTTATCGAGCGTCTTCTCCAGCCGCGGCCCGAACTCGTGCCGGACCCGTCCCTCGAGGATGTAGAGCATCACCTCGAAATCCACGTGGATGTGCGCCCTGGCGACGCCGCCCGGCGGGATCATCGCCACATTCATGGAGAGCGCGCCCGAGCCGACGTTCTCCGCCCACATCCCCGTCTTGTACTCGATCCCGTTCCACGCCCGGTGCCTGCCGCCGCCCCGCACCGTGATGATCCCCTCGTGCCGCTCCACGCGCCCCGGCGTCTGTCTGGTTCCGTCCATCGCGCACCTCCGCCAGGAGAAGTAGGGGTTGTGGACGAACGAAACCAGACCGTTCCGGGAGGCTCAGTCGCCCTTGGCCTTCGCGAGCGCGACGGTGTTGGCGAGTAGCCAGGCGGACGCGGCGCAGAGCTGCAGCCAGTCGCCGCGGGACGTGATCCCGTACGCGAGCACGCTGGCGATCCAGCACAGGCTGGCGGCCGTTTGGCCGGCCCACTCGACACGCATCGCCCGATGCAGCACCGGCGCCAGTCGCCTGCGCTTCGGAGTCAGGCTCGGCGTCAGACTCGGTGTCAGGCTCGGTGTCAGCTTTGGTGTTGCGGGCGCCGGGACTTCGGCATGGTCGGTCAGCATACGCACTCCTGTCCGCAGCAGGAGAGATCGTCGAGGTACATACCCCACATCCTGTACATCTCGAGCTCCTCGGCGGGCAGGCCCAGCGAGGTCGCGATCGCCTTGGCGACGACCGCGAACCGCTGCCGGTACTTGTAGATGAAGCAGAAGATGTGGCTTTCGTGGCGCACGGCCGCGCCGCACAGGTAGATCCCGGGGACGACCGTCGATCCGTCGTGCTCGTTGAGGAGCGGGAATCCGTCTTCTCGTGACTCGAAGAGGTCCATCACGAGCGGATGGCTTCCCGCAAACCCGCCCGCGAGGAGGGGCTGTACGGGCGTGCGAAAGCGCTGCCCGTCGGCCGTGGCGACCTCGAATCCGGCATTGGCGGTAGCCACGGCGGTGACGGCGGTGTCGGGAAAGAGCTCCACGCGCTCCGTGTACGAAGGGCGTCGTGTACGCTCGAGCGAGAAGGTGGAAAGCGCGACGCTGGGATCGGAGCTCTCGGACGCCCAGGGACTCCCCAGGTCGAAGAGGCGCACCCGCTTGCCTCGCTCGGCCAGGTGGCTGGCGACGTCGACGCCGCTTTCGTAGCCGCCGACGACGATGAAATCGTCCCCATCCAGCTCGGCGTAGCTGGGGAGCAGAGCCGTGTGCAGGCACAACTCGCTGCCCTCGAAGCTGTTCAAGCGCGGGTACTGGAAGTCGCCTGCAGCCCAAATGACGTGCCGGGCACGCACAGGCCCCGCTGTCGTTTCGACCACGAACTCCTCGCCGCTCCGGTCGATCCGAAGCACGTCGACACCCTCCTGGATCGGCAACTCGAAGTGGCCGGCGATCGCCTTGAGGAAGGCCGCATACTGCCTCCCCGTGGGGTGCTCGACCTCCAGGGACCAGGCGGCCGAGGTCCCGATCACGACGGAATTCAGGTCGAGCATGCCAACCGAATTCGTCGGGAACGAAGGTGTGATGAAGCGAGTCTCGGCCGGCCACTGGGCGAACGAGGCGCCCACCGAGTGGCGTTCGAGCGCGACGAAGTTCTCGATCCCCGCGTGCGCGAGTGCGACCGAGACGCCCACACCGGCGGCTCCCGCGCCGACGATGACGACATCGAGCAGGTCGTCCGGAGCCGGAGTGTTGTTCATCCGGCCACCTCCTCGACGACCTGAAGCTCGGGGAAGGGGTTGGGACGTCCCTCCCAGGCGCTGTTGTCGGCGGCGGCAAGGGCTTCGTCGAGCAGGCATGCGTCGAGTCGCGCGCGTAATGCGGCTTGATCCATCCGCTGACCGATGAAGACGAGTGCCTGCTTACGATCCCCGAATCGAGGGTGCCAACTCGGCTGCTGGTCCGGTCGCTCGCCGTCCGGGTGGTCCCAGTACTCCCTCGGCATCGCGGCCCACCACATGCCCATGGGGTGGACGGAGCTCACACCCCCGGCCTGCTCCCACTCGTATACGACCTTGTGATCGGCGGCGACCCAGAAGAAGCCCTTCGACCGCAGCACGCCGTGCCAGTTCTCATCGTCGTTCAGGAACGCCCACAGCTTCTCCGCGTCGAATGGTGCCGAAGTCCGATAGGTGAAGTTCGAGATCCCGTACTCTTCCGTCTCGGGCGTGTGGTCTCCCTCGAGCTCACGGATCCAGCCGGCCGAGCTTTCCGCCTTGTCGTAGTCGAACAAGCCCGTGTCGAGCACGCGCTCGAGGGGCACCTGCCCATGTGTCGCCCGGTGAATTTCGGCGCCGGGGTTGAGCGCGCGCAGAATGGCCTCGACCTCACGCGCATGGTCCTCGGCGACGAGATCGAGCTTGTTAAGCACGATGACGTCGGCGAACTCGACCTGGTCGATCAGCAGGTCGGTGACCGTCCGCTCGTCCTCTTCGCCCAACGACTCACCGCGATCCTGCAGGGCCTCGGCGGCGTTGTAGTCCTTCAGGAAGCTCGCGGCGTCTACGACGGTGACCATCGTGTCGAGGCGCGAGATGTCGCCGAGGCTCACACCGTCCTCGTCCTCGAAGGTGAAGGTCTGGGCGACCGGGATGGGCTCGGAAATCCCCGTGGATTCGATCAGCAGGTAATGGAAACGCCCCTCCCGGGCCAACCGGGAGACTTCGGCGAGCAGATCCTCCCGGAGCGTGCAGCAGATGCAGCCGTTCGTCATCTCGACGAGCGTTTCTTCGGTCCGCGAGAGCTGGGCGCCCCCGCGTGCCACCAGGGCCGCGTCGATGTTGACCTCGCTCATGTCGTTCACGATGACCGCGACACGGCGTCCCTCCCGATTGTGCAGAACCTCATTGAGGAGGGTGGTCTTCCCGGCTCCGAGGAAGCCGGACAACACCGTGACGGGGAGACGCTCGTCACGGGTCACGGTGCCTGAATCGGTGCGCATCGAACTTCCTTTTCGGACACTTCCTGTTGCGGAATGCTCCTGCAAGCGGCTTGCGAGTGCAGGAAAATACACAAGTGACTTGCATGTGCAAGTGCTTGTCCCTAGCGTTTTCGAACTTCAGTCCTGCCGCGCGGGGGAAGGCCCATGCGAATCACGAAGAACGAGGCCCGTCGGAGGCTGCGCGAGCGCGGTCTGCGCGTAACCGCGCCGCGCCTTGCGGTGCTCGGCATCCTGGCCAACGCCGAGGGTCCGATGTCCTTCACACAGGTGCTCGACCTGCTAGGCGACTCGGACTGGGATCAGGCGACGATCTACCGCAACCTGGTCAAGCTGCGTGAGGCCGGCCTCGCTCCCGTGGTGAGTCGGGTGGACGGCATCGATCGATACGCGCTCGCGGGAGACCACGAAGACGCCCATCGCCACCCGCACTTCCTGTGCGAGGACTGCGGCCGGGTGGCCTGTCTGAAGGAGGAGATCGCCGCGGCGTTGTCGATCGATGGGCCGTGGGCCGAGTCCATCCGCAGCGCGATGGTGCAGCTACTGGGCCACTGCCCGGACTGTCTCGCCCGGGCGGATGCCTGAGATTCGCCGGGCGCATCCGTTGCTCAGTTGCCGAAGCTGGTGGCGATTTCGGCCAGGCCCTGCTGGATCTCCTCCTCGGACTTCCACACGCCGCGCACCATGACGCCGGCGCGGTCCGCGACGTTCGCCACATCGTCGAGCGGGTTGGAGTTCGTGAGGATGAGATCCGCGCGCCGGCCCGCGGCCACCGTTCCAAAGGTGTCGTAGGCCTGGAAGTAGTCGCCGACGTTTCGGGTGCCGCTGACGAGGATCTCGTACGGCGACATCCCGGCCTCGGCCATCGCCGCGAGTTCGCGGTGGAGGGAGAAGCCGGGGACGCTGAACATCTGCGGCGAATCGGTGCCCATGAGGATGCCCACGCCGGCCTCGTTCATCATGCCGAGGAGCCGCGTCCGGTTGCTCGCGTGCACGCGCGCCTGCTCCACGTCCCAGGCGTCGCGCGCCTGGATCGCCTCGAGCCGGTCCTTCCAGCCCTGGACGCCCTCCGGGGGCCAGTAGCGCATCTCCGGATAGGCGGCGAGCGCGTCGGGGTCGCCGAAGCCGATGACGCCCACTTCCCAGAGGACCATCGTGGGCACGACCCAGGCCCGGGCGCCGATCGTCAGCGCGAACAGCTCCTCCATCGTCGCCGCGTCCATGGGGCCGCGGATGCCTCCCGCCTCCTCCATGTAGCCGTCGAGGTGGTCGAAGGTCTCCTGCCCCATGAGGATGGCGTGCCGGATCCCGACGTCGGCCGGGACGTGGCCTCCGAAGCGGATGCCGGCCTGCGCGGCGGCCGCGGCGAGCGCGTCGTATTCCGGCACGGTGAGTCCGGGGTGGATCTTCAGGTGATCCCACCCTTCCCCCTTCTGCACCCACACGCGATCCGCCGCCTGCGACGGCGACGTGACCGAGTTGCCGTTGAAGCTCGGACCCGCAAGGTAGAGCGTCGGCCCCCAGATCTCGCCCGTGTTCGTCCTCGCCTTCAACTCGAGGTCGCCGGGCAGGCCGAGCATCCCGCGCACCGTCGTCACGCCGTTCGCGGCGTAAAGGAACATCACCTGCTCGCGGAACGTGTCGGTCGGGAATCCGCCGGGGGTGTGTCCGTGCATCTCCGACAGCCCCGGCATCAGGTACTTCCCGGCGCCGTCGATGCGGCGGGCGCCGGCCGGCACGTCCACGTCGGCGGACGGCCCGACCGCGACGATCCGGTCGCCGCGCACGACGACGGTGTGTCCGGTGAGGACCCGCTCGGAATCCATCGGAATCACGTTCACGTCGACGAAGGCGGTGGCGCCGGCCTGCGCTGCCTGCTCGCCGGCGGCGGCGAAGGAGGCCGCGGCGAAGGGAGCCGCGACGCACCCGGCGAGGGCGAATCCCAGGGACCGTGTGGCGAGTCTCATACGACCTCCTCGGGCACGGTCGCCCGTGACCACGACGACCTTGACCCCAATAACGATTATTGGTATTCACAGGGCGCGTCCGACATGTCGGACACATTCGCAGATTACGACATCGTCCGCCCGATGGGACCCCCTGACCGCGAGGAACCACGGATTTGACCGCACCCGACGACAGGCTGTCCGGTCTCCGCGTCTGCTTCGCCGCGGGTCTGGTCGTGCTGGCTTCGACGCTGGCTTCGCTTTCCACCCCCCAATCGCTCGCGGGCGCGCAGGCTGCGCAGGGGGCCCCGGACGGGATGGCGCTGTACGAGGCGGGGTGCGCGAGTTGCCACGGGTCCGACGGACGGGGCGCGGCGGCCGACCGGATCGCGTTCGACGACCCGCTGCCGGACCTCACGGACTGCAGCTTCGCGTCGCGGGAGCCGGACGCGGACTGGATCATCGTCTCGAAGGCCGGAGGCCCGGTCCGGGGCTTCAGCGACGTGATGCCCGCCTTCGGCGAGGCGTTCGACGACAACCAGTTGCAGGCCGTGATGGACCACATCCGGACTTTCTGCACGGACCGCGCCTGGCCGCGGGGAGAACTCAACCTCCCACGGCCGCTCTTCACCGAGAAGGCGTATCCGGAAGACGAGTGGGTGTGGACGACGAGCGCGAACGCCGAGGGACCCGGGGCGATCGTCAACGAACTGCTGTACGAGAAGCGTTTCGGCTCCCGGAACCAGGTCGAGATCGCGCTTCCCTTCGGCTTCGCCGAGGACTCCTCGACGCCGGCATCGAGGGACGGGGGGCCGGCGTCGGACTGGGGAATCGGACTCGGCGACATCGAGATCGGCTACAAGCGCGCGTTGCTCCACAACCTGCAGACGATCTTCAGCTTCGGCACGGAAGTGAAGCTCCCGACCGGCGACTCGGAGCGCGGCATCGGAAGCGCCGAGTTCCAGATCGAACCGTTTCTCGCGCTGGGACAGATCCTTCCGGGCGACGCCTTCATCCATCTGCAGGCCGGCGGGGGACTCCTCTCGCGCGGGCATCGGGAGTTCGCCGGCACAGCCGAGCACGATGAAGACGTGCGAGAAGCGTTCTTTCATGCCGTCTTCGGGCGCACGTTCACGAGCGGGGAGTTCGGTCGTTCGTGGTCCCCGATGGTCGAAGTGCTGGGGAGCACGCATTTGACTGGGGGTGCGCGGACGCAGTGGGACCTCGTGCCGCAGATGCAGGTGACCCTGAACACGCGGCAGCACGTGATGCTCAACGTCGGGGTGCGGTTCCCGCTGACCGACGCCGATGTGAGGAGCACGCAGTTCCTCGTCTATTTTCTGTGGGACTGGTTCGATGGAGGGCTGTTCGATGGCTGGTAGGTGGGGACGGGGCCCGTTCCTGTCCTGTGCGCTCGCGACCGTTGCGGTCGGGGCGGGCTGGACGTTCGATGAGCGCACGGCGGCGGAGGTGGCCGAACCCGGAGCGGTCACGGGCCGTATCGTCGTGGCCGGCGGACAGGTGCGCTTCGCCGGGGATCCGCCGGCCGGGGCGGAGATCGACATGTCCGCCGACGCCTACTGCCGAGACCAGCACGACGAGACCCTGATGGACCGTCCGGTGCGCGTCGATCCGGACGGCGGCCTGGCGGACGTCCTCGTGCGGATCGTCAACGCGCCCGCGGCGGGCACGGCGCCCGACGCCGAGGCCCTCCTCGACCAGGAGGGATGCCTCTACACTCCGCGGGCGGTGGCCGTCCGCGTGGGTCAGCCGCTCGTCATCCGCAACAGCGACGCGACCCTTCACAACGTCCGGGTCGTGCCGGCCTCGAACCCGGGATTCAACCTCGGCCAGCCCCTTCGAGGGATCCAGAGCACCCGCTCGTTCGAGACCCCGGAGGTGGGGATTCAGGTGCGCTGCGACATCCACGGCTGGATGACCGCATCCATTCACGTCCTCGAGCACGAGTTCTTCGACATCACGGGCGAGGACGGGACGTTCACGCTCCCGACGCTGCCGCCGGGGGACTACGACGTCGAGGCCTGGCACCCCACGCTGGGGACGGTATCCGAGCGCGTCTCCGTCACCGCCGGCGAGACGCCTTCGCTGACGCTGGAGTTCTCCTCCGGCTAGCCGTCCTGCTCGCCGTCGGACCCGCGGTCAACCTCCCGGGCCAGTTCGCGTACGCCGGCTGATGGTTCCACGGGGAACGGCGTGCGCGCCGACTTGAGCGCTCGGAGTTCGGACGGGAGCGTCGCGAGCGAGGCCCGCACGCGCTCGCGGATCTCCTTCAGCGGGGGGTCCGGCCGGAGTCGTGCTCCCGCGCGCACCACGGGCCGGAGCAGCGCCTCGCCGGACAGCGCCTCGTCCTCTAGTCCCAGCATGTCGCGCGCGAGCCGCCCGCCTTCGCAGGTGCGAAAGACCTGCTTGCGGCCGGGCCACGTCGCCTTCCCCTCCGAGCGCTTGCGGCGCGGCCGGCCGGCGTACTCCTGGAGCTTGTAGACGCTGTCGAGCGTCGGCTCGTCCGCGGAGACGGTGAGGGCCGCCCCCACTCCGAAGCCATCGATCGGGGCGTGGGCCAGCCGGGCCACATCGTGCTCGTCGAGCGAACTGCTCGCAAAGATGCGGACGCCGGAGCAGCCCCCCTCATCCAGAATCCGGCGCACCCGCCGTGCGTGGGCCGCAAGGTCTCCGGAATCCAGCCGCACTGCCCGGATTTCGATGCCTTCGGCGCGGAGGCCGGAGGCGATCTCGATGACCTTCGACGCCCCCGCCTCGGTGTCGTAGGTGTCGATCAACAGCGCCGCGTTCCGGGGATGGGCGCGTGCGAAGCGAATGAAGGCGTCGGCCTCGCGATCGTGCGCCTGTATGAACGAATGGGCCATCGTGCCGAAGGTCGGGATCCCCCAGCGCTGCCCGGCGAGCGCGGTCGCGGTGCCGTCGAAGCCGGCGATGTAGGCGGACCGCGCGGCGAGAAGCCCCGCCTCCGAGCCGTGGGCCCGCCGCAGACCGAAGTCCACGAGCCGGGCGGTCGGGGTCGCGAGCCTGAAGCGGACCGCCTTCGAGGCGATCAGGGAAGAGTAGTTGAGCAGCGAGATGAGTCGCGTCTCGACGAGCTGCGCCTCCGGGAGCGGCGCGGTGACCCGCAGCAGAGGTTCTTCGGGAAAGAAGACGGACCCCTCGGGCATGGCGTCGACATCCCCCGTGAAGCGCAGATCGGCGAGCCACTCGACGAAGGCGGAGGGGAAGCCGGGCTGGCCGCCGAGCCACTCGAGTTCGTCGGGTTCGAAACGCAGGCCTTCCAGGTAGTCGAGGGCGGGCGCCAAGCCTGCGGCCAGCAGGAAATTGCGATTCGGAGGGAGACGGCGGACGAAGAACTCGAACACGGCCGTCTCGTGCAGGCCGTGTTCCCAGTACGCCTTGAGCATCGTGAGCTGGTAGAGATCCGTGAGCAGTGCGTCGCCCCGGCCGGGTGACCGGATCCGCATCGGTTCTCCTTCCGGGTATCCCCGCTCGACTCGACGGGGCACCGAGGTTCCAGAGCCGCTTCAGGCCTCACTTTATCATGCATTGCCGCGCGGTGCGAAATCGTGTTACAAGTGGCCTCGCGGCGGGACTCCGCGATCGTGAACTCGCTTTCTGGAGGTGTGGATGAGCCGCAGGGCGGTGGTCCTCCTCAGCGGTGGGCTGGACTCGGCGACCGCGCTCGCGATCGCGGTGGAGCAGGGATATCGGCCGTGTGCGCTGACGCTCCGCTATGGGCAGAGACACGAGCGGGAGGTAGACGCCGCCCGTCGCTTGGCGGAAGCGATGAGCGTGACCCGACACGTGGTCGCCGCCGTCGATCTGCGCGCGTTCGGGGGTTCGGCGCTCACCGATGACCTGGAGGTCCCCAAGGGCGAGCGCGGGCCCGCGGATTCCGAGGACATCCCCGTTACCTACGTCCCGGCGCGAAACACGATCTTCCTGTCGATGGCTCTCGCCTGGGCGGAGGTGCTCCGGGCTCCCGACATCTTCATCGGCGTCAACGCCGTCGACTACAGCGGGTATCCCGACTGTCGGCCCGAGTTTCTCGATGCGTTCGAGCGACTCGCAGCCCTTGCCACCAGGGCGGGGGTGGAAGGGAGCCGGCCGTTCCGGATCCATGCACCACTGATCGATCTCACCAAAGCGGAGATCATCCGGCGCGGGCTGGCGCTGGGAGTCGATTACGGGATGACGCGCAGCTGCTACGATCCCGACGCGTCGGGCGCGGCCTGTGGGGAGTGCGACTCCTGTCGCCTGAGGCTCGCCGGGTTCGCCGCGGCGGGCGCCCGGGATCCAGCCCCGTATCGGGTCCGCCAGCGGCGGCGTTAGCGGGGGTCGCGTCGGCTCCGGGGTCGGGCGGGGGTCTGCGCATCCGTTTTGCCATGACGCGTGACTCGAACGAGCAGCCGGTCGATGGTCGCGCGCTCGCCGGTTTCCCGGTTCATGGCATGGACGATCCGGCCACTCTCGCCGACCCATAGCGTATCGGCGCCGAAATCGCCGATGAACCAGCCCTGAAGGGTGTCGGCGGAGGCTTCATCGATCTCGGTGACGCGCGGTCCGTCCAGGATCCAGCAGCGGGTGCCGAAGCACACCGTGAACGCGAGCGCGACACATGCGAGGTTCATCGGTTCACTGCCGCACACGGGTCATTCCTCAACTTAAGTGGCACCCCGGGCTTGCACTAGGAGCACCGTCGATCGCGGTCGGCGGCGGGTCGCTGGCGGGCTGTGTGACCATCTGCACCCATCGAACGTCTACCGGTGTAGTCATCCGATTCACACACCCACCCAGGGGAGGACGAAGTGAGACGATTTCCGATGGTTTTGGCCGCCCTGCTCGTCATCGTGGCGAGCGCCGCCTGCGACAACGGTCCGATGGAGGCCGGGGAGCGGGGACACGACGAATCCGGTGAGGAATCGAACGCCTCGCTCACGAAGACCGATGTCTTCGACCAGACGCGGGGCGGCGCGCGACTCATCCTTCGATGGAACGAGACCGAACAGGCGTTCGTCGGTACCGCTGAGAACGTGACCAGCGGCGTGATTCGCCGGGTCCGCGTCGAGGTCCACCTGTCGAACGGCACCGAACTCGGCCCGACGACCCCGACCGATCTGGCGTCGGGCGAGAGCATGCCCGTCCGGCTCGATGCCCGCGGTCAGGTATTCGACCGCTGGAGCGCGCACGCGGAAGTGGGTTGAGCGTCTCTCCTTCCCCGGCGCGGGCGGCCTCCGCGCGTGCCGGGGAAGATAACGGAGAGGGGGGGATTCGAACCCCCAAGCCCGTGAGGGCGCCGGTTTTCGAGACCGGTGCATTGCCGTTCTGCCACCTCTCCGGATGCCGGCTACCGGGGTGCGGCGGAACTGCCGAGACGTCCGGTAGGCGCGGCCGGGGAAGGTGCTCCGAGAGGGCTCCCGCTGTCAAACTTTCGGCCTGCCTCGTGGGAGAATGCTATACGGACGGGGTGGGATGGGCTCCCTGCGGTCGCTCGGTTCGAACCCGCGCCGGGCAGGCATGTTCATACTGCCTCGTGGGAACTGCTTTAACGGACGGGGTGGGATTCGAACCCACGAGGCAGGGTTGCTGCCCACACGCTCTCCAGGCGTGCGCCTTAGTCCGCTCGGCCACCCGTCCGGGAGCCTCCGGGGTGAGGCCGGAGGTAGGTAGGCGGAGGGGGTGGGATTCGAACCCACGAGACTCTTTCGAGTCAACGCCTTAGCAGGGCGCCGCCTTAAGCCACTCGGCCACCCCTCCGCAGGGTGCTGCCATGCTGATTGGCCCGCCAGGACTCGAACCTGGAATCTTCTGGTCCAGAGCCAGACGTGTTGCCAATTCCACCACGGGCCAACGTCCCAATGAGTTGGGCCGTCGATAATACTTGAGGGGGGGCGGCGCTTCAAGCGCGGGGGCGCCCTGGCCGCTGCGCGGGTGTCAGTCCCGGGAAGAGGGGCCGTCGCGGAGCTTGCGGAGGCGTTCGGCTTCATCGGCCGCCTCCGCGATCGTTCGGAAACCGTCTCCGGAGCGCGAGGCTTCGCTGTCTCCCAGCGGTACGGCGTACCAGCGGTCCGCCCGATCTTCGGGCCGATCCATGTAGTGGCCGCGTTCGAGCCGAAATCCATCGAGTCTCGCTCGGAAGCGGAGCGCTCTTACCACCACGCTGGGGTCGAACTTTGCTGAAGACACAATCATAACTCGTCGTCAGAGTCCATAGACGGATAGAACCTCTTATTCACAATCCCTGCGACTCCGCGGCGGGGCGACGGCAGATACTCCCATAATTTAGGGGCGAATGGGCGCATGGGCTACAGCCGCCCCGGGCGTCGCACCCCGTACGGATCGGATCCGCGGCCGCGCGCGGGCCGATCCGTCCTGGACAGGTAGGCGCGTAGCCGTTCGGTCTCTTCGGGCGGGAGGAGTGTAATCGGCACCGCCGGAGCCGTTCGGGAGGCATATCGAGCCATCGGGACGAGCCGGTCGTGAAAGATGATCGTCGCCGCCGTTACGGCCCGTCGCACGGCCCGGGCGTCGAGGTGCGGATCGAGCGCCTTGAAGCTGATTCCGAGCGCGAAATCCCGGGCGGCGAGTTCCGCCGCGAACACGCGCACGGTCTCGCTGCGGGAGAGCAGCACGACGAATCCGCGGCGCATTCGTCGTCGGACGAGGTCGCGTTCGCGGGTGCCCCCGGCGAGCGAAATCGGAACGCACTCGACGGTGCCGGATCGGCGCATCCGTGACTGCAACTCGCGCCGCAGGATCACGGGCGAGTGATCCGGTATCGTACGCGCGGAGTCGACGGCGCGAACGATGACTCCGCAGGCATCTTCCAGTTCCGCGGCGAGCACGGCCCGCAGCCCGGGGCGAGGTTCGCACAGCGTCACGAGGCGCGGATCCGGGCTCCGCGCGCCGCCCACGATCCGCTCGAGTTCGTTGAGCAGCCGCCAACGTGAGAATCCCCCCGCGTGCGCGCGCCTCAGCAGATCCAGCACGGCCGTCCTCGGCGCGATCTCCACCGCCGGCGCTGGGCGGAGGCGGCGCGGGCGTATCGACGCGCGGGGGCGCTGTCTCTTCCCGGTTTCGATGAGGTTCCGCCGTCGCAGCCGCGCGAGCGCGTGGCCGACCGTCCCCCGGTCGACGCCGAGCCGGCGCGCCATTTCCCTGGCCGACGGAAGCGAGGCCCCGGGCCGGACGTGTCCATCCCGAATCCCGGCCTCCAAATCCGCCGCGAGTTGTCGGCGGAGCGGTATGTGATGATCCCGCGAGAACGGTGGAAGTCCGCATCCACGCGCCATGTGCCCGAGTCTCCCTGTCCTGGGGTCGCTTGTCGACGGGAGTATGGAGACGGGGTCTCAACGGGGGATCAACTCGCCGGTTTTCTCCGAAGGGCTGTCAGGAAGTCGTCCACGCCGCGCGTATTGAGGACGTGTTCCGGGGTGAGCCACGCGCGGCGCGCCTGCTCGATGCCGTAGTGCGCCAGATCCAGGTGGTCCGGCCGGTGCGCGTCGGTCGCAACCACGACGGGTACGCCGAGTTCGCGCGCGCGCCAGAGGTGGCTGTCCCTCAGGTCCAGACGGTGGGGGTGCGAGTTGACTTCGACGGCGACGCCGCACTCGGCGCAGGCGTGCAGAATATCGTCGATGTCCACATCGATCGGTCCGCGCCGGTTGATGAGCCGTCCCGTGGGGTGCCCGAAGATCATCGCGCGGGGGTGCGCGAGCGCCTTCAGCACGCGTGCCGTCTGCCGCGCCCGGTCCAGCCCGAGGAAGGAATGAACCGAGATGATCACGACGTCGAGCCGCTCGAGCATCTCGTCCTCGAGGTCCAGCGATCCGTCGCGGAGGATGTCGACCTCCAGCCCTCGCAGGATCCGGATCTCCGGGTGCGCGGCCTGTACTTCCGCGATCTCGTCCCACTGCCGTCGAAGCTTGGCGGCATCGAGACCCTCGACCATCGCCAGCGCTTTCGAGTGGTCGGTGATCGCCATGTACTCGTAACCGCGCGCCGCGCACGCCCCGACCATCTCCTCGAGGGAAACGCGGCCATCGGACCAGGTGCTGTGCATGTGGACGTCACCGCGCAGGTCGGACGTCTCGACCAGGCGGGGTAGTTCCCCGGCATCGGAAGCCGCGAACTCCCCCCGGTCGCGTCGCACCTCCGGCGGCAGCCAGGAGAGATCGAGCGCCCGGTAGACCTCCTTTTCCGTCGCGCCCGCGACCATCGCTCCCTCGGACGCGATGCCCCGCTCGCCGAGCGCATCGCCGAGTGACTCTTCGGGGATCGTGAACACGCCGTACTCGGACACCCGCAACTTTCGTTCGAGCGCGCGGCGGCGCAGGCGGATGTTGTGTTCCTTCGATCCCGTGAAATAGATGAGCGCGGCTCCCCAACTCTCGGACGGCACGACCCGCAGATCGACCTGCAGCCCGCTGCGGAGGCGCACCGAGGTCTTCGTCCCGCCGGCTCCGATCACGCTCTCCACGCCGGAGAACCCGCTGAGGGCGTCGGAAGCGGCGCGCGCATCGTCGGCGAGGACGAGGATGTCGATATCGCCGACGGTCTCCTTCCGACGTCGATAGCTCCCCGCGACTTCCAGGCGGGTGATGCCGGGCGCCGCCCGCAGGTGTTCGATCAACGGCGGCAGAAGCTCGTCGACTTCTCCGAGGCGGAAGCGAGTGGTGTTCGTCCGATAGTTGCGAATGCCGCGGAGGATCCGGTCCTGCGTCTTGAGTCCGAAACCGGGCAGTTCGGCCACGCGCCCCTCGCTCGCGACTTCCTCCAGGTCGTCGATCGATTCGACGCCCAGTTCGTCCCACAGCTTGCGCGCCTTCTTGGGGCCGACGCCCGGCAGCCGCATCAGCTCGACGAGCCCCGGGGGGATCTCGGCCGCCATCTCATCGAGCATCGCGAGGCGCCCGCTCTCCACGAGTTCGCGGATATTGTCCGCCATCCCTTTCCCGATCGACGGCAGCGCGGTGAGGTCGGCGCCCTGCTCGACCAGTTTGCGCAGCGGCGACGCGTGCGCGTTGATCGTGCGCACGGCATTGCGGTAGGCGCGGACGCGGAACGGGTTCGCCTGCTGGATCTCGAGCAGGTCGGCCACCTCGTCCAGGACGCGGACGATCTCGATGTTCTCCATCAGGGCGCTGCCTCATCGGGCGTGGAGAGCGCGCCGGGTCCGCCGCTCAGCAGTGCGAGGAGACCCGCTTCGTCCAGAATCTCGACGCCGAGGGTCTGCGCCCGCTCCAGCTTGCGGCCCGGGTTCTCGCCCGCGACGACGTAGCTCGTCTGTTTGCTCACGGACGACGTGACCTTCGCGCCCAGCGCCTCGAGCTTCTTCCCGGCCTCGGAGCGGCTCATGGACTCGAGTCCTCCGGTGAGGACGATCCGGAGCCCGGCCAGGGTGTCGCCCGCGCGTGGCGGGGGCTCGGGCTCGATGCGGGCGCGCAGTTCGTCCACGACCGCCGCCACCTCGGGGCGGACCAGGAAGGCGGTGATCTCCTCCGCCATCCGGGGTCCGATCCCGTCCACATTCTGGAGCGTCTCCTCGTCCGCCTCCCGGAACGCCTCGAAGGACAGGAAGTGCGATGCGAGTTCGCGCGCCACCGTCACTCCGACTTCGGGGATGCCGAGGCCGTAGATGAAGCGGGCGAGTTCGGTCGTGCGCGCGGCGTCGATCGCGCGCACGAGGTTCGTGGCGGACTTCTCGGCGAAGCCTTCCAGCTCCATCAGCGTCGCCGCCTCGAGTTCGAACAGCGCCGGGACGCGGGCGATCACGCCTGCCCGGACGAGAAGGTTCGCGGTTTCCTCCCCCAGTCCCTCGATGTCGAGGGCATGCCGCGACCCGAGGTGTTGGATCCGCCCGGCGAGCTGCGCGGGGCACGCGAACAGGTTGGGGCAGAACGTGTATGGGCCGCGCGGCTCCAGGACGGTCGCGCACGAGGGACACTCGGCGGGCATGACCCACGGTGGCTTGCGCTCGCGGCCCGGCTCCTCGATCCGCTCCAGAACCTGTGGAATCACATCACCCGCCCGCTGCACCCGCACGCGGTCGCCCTCGCGAATGTCCTTGCGGGCGACCTCTTCCCGGTTGTGCAGGTTCGCGCGGCTCACCGTCACGCCGCCGAGTTCCACCGGGCGCATGAAGGCGATCGGCGTCACGACGCCGGTCCGCCCCACGCTGGGGACGATGTGAAGGAGCCGGGTGACCTCCTTCCGCGGCGGGAACTTGAAGGCGAACGCCCAGCGCGGGTGGTGCGAGGTCTCGCCGACTTCGTCGCGCGCGGCGATGTCGTCGAGCTTGATGACGATGCCGTCGATCTCGTATTCGAGGTCGTCGCGGCGCTCCTCGATTTCCGCCTGGAACGCGAGGATCTCCTCGACGTCGGCCGCGGGTCGGCAGCGCTCGTTCACGGGCAGGCCCCACTCGCGCAGCGCTTCGAGCGTGGTCTGCTGTGTGGGCGGCGGCCGTCCATCGATCGCGAGGATGTCGTAGACGTAGATGTCGAGCGGGCGCGCCGCGGTGATGCGCGGGTCGAGCTGCCGCAGCGATCCGGCCGCCGCGTTGCGCGGATTCGCGAACGGAGCGCGGTCGCGCTCAAGGAGCCGGGCGTTCAGCGCCTCGAAGTCGTCCACCCTCATGATGATCTCGGCCCGCAGCGCCAGGAGCGGCGGCACCTCGCGATCCGCGGTCCGCAGCCGCAGCGGCACCGAGTGGATCGTGCGGATGTTCTCCGTGACGGCTTCGCCGCGCATTCCATCGCCCCGGGTCACGGCCCGCGAGAGCCGGCCGGATTCGTAGACGAGTTCGATCGAGGCGCCGTCCAGCTTCGGCTCGACGACGTAGCCGATGTCGTCTCCGAGCGCCTTGCGCATCCGCTCGTCGAACCGTTCGAGCGGCTCCACATCGGCGGATGAATCGAGGCTGAGCATCGGCGCGGTATGCTCGATCGTCTCGAACGCGTCGAGCGGCTCCGCGCCCACGCGCTGGGTCGGCGAATCGGGCGTGACGAGTTCCGGGTGCGACGCCTCCAGGGCCCTCAGTTCGCGGAACAGTTCGTCGAAGCGCTCGTCCGAGATCTCGGGCCGGTTGCGGACGTAGTAGAGATACGAGTGGTGCCGCAGCGCCCTGCGCAGTTCTCGGGCGCGCCGCTCGGGCCCGCCGGGACTCGATTCGCTCATGGCGCGGAAGCTATCCGGGCCGCTGGCCGCGAGACAGAATCGCGGCGGATGGCGTCAGAAGGTGAACCCGAGCAGGGCTCCGGCGATCAGGTAACTGTCATCGGCGGTCGTGAACGCCACGTACGGCCGAGCGTGAAGGCTGCCGATCTCGACCGTGACGCCGCCGCGGATAACGGCGCTGACCTCCCTGTCCCCCTCCACGATGTCGTCGTAGAGCCGGTCGACCGAGTAGTTCTCGATGCTCACGGTCGCCGAAGGGATGATCGCGAGGCCGGAGCCCGGCGCGCCGAAGCGCTGCCCGACGGCCACGCCGACCCCGTAAACGGTCTCGCTCTTGTAGGGGAGATCGTCGAAGTTCCTCGACAGGACGCCTCCGACCCCCACGGTGGCGAGGGGACATACCGACAGCACGGGCAGCGGGAGCTTGAGGGCGACGCTCGCGCGCGCGTCTTCGAAGTCGAATTCCTGATCGAACTCGTCCGCGCCGGAGAACTTCACGTAATGGCCCCTCGCGGCCACGAGACCCAGGTCGAACCCGGCCGCGCCCCCAAGGCCTGTGATGTCCTCGGATGATTCGCGCCATACGGCGCCCGAGCCGCTGAGGAACCCGTTGCCGCTGAAGCCGAGGCAGGCCTGCGCCTCCAGCGCGGCCGGCGCCGCGATTCCCGCCAATGCCAGCCACACCAGCCGACGCGTCGTGGACATCTTCGGTCTTTGATCCATCCTCTTATCCGTCCCGGTTGGGCGAGGCGCCGACGCCCGCCAGGTTCTGCAGCGTCTGGAGTGCATCCGCCGCGGCACTCATCCGCGCGGACGCGGCCTCCACTGTCGTGCGGATTCGATCGAGCCGCCGCCGGTGGTCGTCGGAGGGGCCCGTCAGCGATCCGGTCGTGGAGGGACCGCCGTCGAACTTGCCTCTCAGGCCGGTCCACCAGTTGCGGATGTCCCCGTTGATCGAACGCCACTCGTCGGCGACCCCCTCGATCTCGCCCACAAGCTCCCGGGCGCGTTCGCGATCCTCGGGGGCCACATCCTCGGCGTTCTCCAGCGCTTCGAGCGACTCGGAGGCGCGGCGCTCCACGTCATAGGCTTCACTGCCCTGTCTGTAGGCCACCCCCTGGAGCTCGAAAAGAGCCATGGTGAACTCGTAGCGAGCCAGGCGCTCCTCCGCGGACACCGGCAGTTCCGGGTCGGGACGGACCTCCAGCGACTGCTCGCGCGTCTCGTCTCCGGCGGTCAGGCGTACCGTGAACGTCCCGGCCAGGACCAGCGGACCCTCGGGGCCCGCGTCCAGGCTGGGCACCTCGTACCGGGTCGTGTCGTGCGGCAGCGGATCGTGCCGCAGGTCCCACGTGACCCGGTTGAGGCCGGCCTCGCCCGGGCCTTCGAGCCTCCGGACGTCCCGTCCGGCGCGATCCAGCACATCGATCGAGACGCCGCCCGGCATCTCCCCGGGGAGCCGGTAGTCGATGTTCGCGCCGAACGCGGGGTTCTCGGCCCGGAACGTCCCCTGGCCCATCGACGGCACGTCGTTGCGGTACAGGAAGAGGGTCGCCGGGCGCGGGGCGAACAACTGGACGCCGTCGTTCGTCGCGGCCGCGGTCGACCGCTGCGACAGCGGCGCGATGTCGTCGAGAATCCAGATCGCGCGGCCGTGCGTTCCGAGGACGATGTCGTTCTCGCGCGGGTGGATTTCGACGTCGTCGACCGGAACGGCGGGGAGGCCCGAGCCGAGCGCGGCCCACGTCGCTCCCCCGTCCAATGAGGCGAAGGCGCCGTTCTCCGCGCCGATGATCAGCAAATCCGGATTCTCGGGATGCTCACGGATCACGTTCACGCTCGCCATGCCGCCGCCCGCCGCCCGGCCCATGGCCGTCACCGCCGCCGCCCCGTTCAGCCCGTCCGCGAGCGACCGCCACGTCTCGCCGAAATCCTCCGTCACGACCGCGAGCGGCCCGTAGTCGTCGTCCCAGTGCCCGTCCAGGCTCACGTACGCGCGCCCCGCCTCCGCGTGCGAGGCCTCGACCCAGCTCACGTAGTACGGGAACGGGAGGCCCGCCGCCGCGGCCACCCCGCCGGTCAGATCCTCCCAGGTCGCCCCGTCGTCCCGGCTCACGCGCACCGAGCCGTCGTCCGCCCCGATCCACAGCACGCCCGCCTCGACCGGCGACTCCGCCACGGCCGTGATTTCCCCGTACCCGGAGGCGCCATCGTGCTTCGAGAGCGTCGTCGAGTCCGGACGCACGCCCATCAGCTCGAGGCTGTCCTGATGAATCTGCCGCGTGAGATCCTCCGTCGCGCGCCAGCTCTCCCCGCGGTCGTCCGAGATGAACAGCCGGTTTCCACCCAGGTAGACCCGGTTTGCATCGTGCGGAGACACCAGAATCGGCGACTTCCAGTCGAAGCGATACGAGACCGTCGTGTCCGGCGGGAAGGGTTTGAGCGCCTTCCGGTCTCCGGTGGCGAGGTTCACGCGCACGATCCCGGCGTTCTGCGATGTCACGTAGACGGTGCCGAGATCCGACCAGTCCGTCTCCGTGTACATCCCGTCGCCGTAGTCGAGGACCTGCCAGTCGCGGTTCATGATCCCCTGGTAGCGGCGCGTCCGGCTGGGGCCCCGGTAGGAGTTGTTGTCCTGCAGTCCCCCGTAGACGTGGTACGGATCCGCCAGATCCAGATCGATGTCGTAGAACTGGGCGATGGGGATGTTCCCGATGAACGTCCAGTGGTCGCCGTCGTCCCATGTGGAATAGAGCCCCCCGTCGTTCCCGAGAATCATGTGGCGCGAGTCCTCGGGGTCGATCCACAGGTCGTGGTGGTCCACGTGGACGCCGGTGTTGTATTCGATTTCCAGAGGGAGGGTCTCGAAGGTGTCGCCGGCGTCCTCGGAGCGGTGCAGGCTGCCCGCCACCAGCCAGACTCGATCCTCATCGTTCGGGTCGATCCGGAGCTGGCTGTAGTACATCGGACGTTGGTTCAGTTCGTTGACGCGCGTCCAGCTCTCGGCGCGGTCTCGCGAGATGAAGATCCCGCCCTCCGCCGCCTCCACAACGGCCATGACCAGCGCCGGATCCCGTCCCGAGACGGCGAGCCCGATCCTTCCCTTGTCCCCCTCCGGCAGGCCCTCGGTGACCTCCCGCCAGGAACTTCCGCCGTCCGTCGACTTGTAGATGCCGCTCCCCGGCCCGCCGCCCGCGAACCCCCACGCGCGCCGCCGCCGCTGGTACGCGGCCGCGTAGATGATGGATGGATCCGCGGGGTTGAGGGCGAGGTCCACGAACCCCGTGTCGTCGTCGATGTGGAGGACCTTCGTCCACGTCTCGCCGCGGTCGGTCGTCCGGTACACGCCACGCTCGGCGTTGGGGCCGAACAGATGCCCCAGCGCCGCCACCCACACGATGTCCGGATCGGTGGGATGGACGGCGATGCGCCCGATGTGCCGAGTCTCCTCCAGCCCCGTGAGCCGCCACGTCTTTCCGCCGTCGGAGGAGTGATAGACGCCCTGCCCCCACGGCGTACTGTTGCGGTTGTTCGGTTCCCCGGTCCCGACCCACACTTCCAGCGGGTCCGACGGGGCGAGCGCGATGTCCCCGATCGAGAGGTTCGCCGCGTCGTCGAAGATCGGCTCCCACGTCGTCCCGTGGTTGACGCTCTTCCACACACCGCCGGAAGCCGCCCCCACGTAGATGTGCGACTGGGTGCCGGGCACGACCTCGAGGTCGGCGATGCGGCCGCCGGAGATCGCCGGCCCGATCAAGCGCCAGGTGAATCCCGCGGCGATTCGTTCGGACGACTGGGCCTCCACGCGAGGGGGCGCCGCCGCGAGAGCCAGGTTCAGCACCGCCACCAGGGCCAGGTTCAGCGCCGCCGCCGACGGCAGCGCGCGGATGGAGACCCGGCACGGGACAGCCGGAATACGACCGGAGCGCGAAGTCATGGTCAGCTCACCTTCTTCTTCCTGAGGCCGTCCTTCTGTTGCAGCCAGGGGACGCCGGTCGTGATCCATTCCGGGGCCGGCTCCCCCTTCAGGTAGTGCGCGAACCACTGAAGGATGCGGCTCTGGTAGTCACGCTGGTTCGGCTCCCGCGCGAGCCCGTGGTTCTCCCCCTCGTAGACGAGCATCACCATGTGCTTCCCCGCCCGCCGGGCCGCGTTGTAGAACTCGACCCCCTGGTTGAACTCCACGGCGCCGTCCTCCGTCCCGAACTCCATCAGGAGGGGCGTGTTGAGGTTCTGAATGTGATGGAGCGGAGAGTTGTTGAAGTAGGAATCCCAGTCCTCCCACCACGGCACCTGCATGCGGCCCTGGCTGATTTCGAAGATCCGGGCGTCGGTCCCCCCGGAGTTCCAGTAGAAGGAGAGGTACATGCTCATGAGGTTCGTGAGCGGCGCGCCCGCCACCGCGGCCGCGAAGAGATCGTCCTGGGTGACGAAGAACGTCGTCTGATATCCGCCCCACGAATGGCCGATGAGTCCGACGCGGTCGGCGTCGATCATCCCCGTCTCGACCGCCGCCGCCACCGCCGGGCGCAGCGTCTCCACGTTCGACTGTCCCGGGCGCCGGTCGCGATAGACGATGTCCGGCTGGAAGACGAAGTACCCTTCCTGGCTCCAGGTCTGGATGTTGTAGTAGCTCGTGGGATCCGGAACGACGTACTGGTGGAGACTCTGCGAGAGCAGTTCATAGTGGTACACGATCATGGGATATGTCCGATCCGGATCATGGTCGGCCGGATAGACGAGCGCGCCCTGGAGGGGGCGTCCCCATTCATTCTCATAGTCGATGAGTTGCGTGCGGCCCCAGGCGTAGTCGTCCTGGAAGGGGTTCGTGCGCGTGATCTGCCGGGCTTCGCCCAGATCCGGTCCCGTCACGAAGTAGTCGGGCGAGTCGTCGAACCGTTCGCGGCGGAAGGCGTACACGTCGGCATCCTCCGCCTTGAGCAGGCCGCCCGCGAAGCGGGCGTCGGCCCAGATCAGCGGCTCCGGCGTTTCTCCGCGCCGGGCGCGCGAGAAGCCGGCCTTCTTGGTCCACTCGCCGTAGGTCGAGTAGTAGAGCGGTTCATCCGCAGCGAGGGCGTCGGCGTCCCGGTCGACCCGCACGACGCGGTACCGGATCGAGTCTTCCGCCCCGTTCGTGAGCCGCCTCCCGCCCGACCCGTCCGGGTTCACCTCCCACACGTCGAAGCGGTCGTTCACGAGCAGCGCCGCGTCGTCCTCCAGCCAGCCGGCGAACCCGAAGGGCGGCATCTGCTCCCGGGTCGGCGTCCGGTCGAGGTCGACGAACGTCCCGCCGAGCCCGGACGTCACGTTGCGCGTCTCGCCGGTGGCCAGATCGTGCGTCCAGTAGTCGGCGTTCTCGAACCAGACGGCGTAGCGTGCGCCGGGGCTCGAACCCATGTCGATCGTCACCCGCTCCCGAACCAGTTCGCGGCGCCCCGTTCGCGCGTCGACGGCGTAGAGGTCGTGGAACTGCTGGCGGAACATCGCGTTGACGTCGTACGGCGTCTCGTCGCGGGCCAGCACGTGGCGCCCGCCCTCCGCGATCTCGACCTGGTCCGCGTGGTCGCCCCCCAGAAGGAGGAAACCGCCATCAACCAGATTCCAGGCGCCGAGATCGTGTTCCTGCCGCAGCCGGTCCTCGCGCACGCGCTGCTGGGGGATCGGATCGACATCGAGCGAGTGCCAGACCTCGACGCCGGGGCTCTCCTCCTCGTCGCGTTCGGGCCCGTTTTCGTCTTCGTCCGCCTCGCCGTCTTCCCCTTCGCCCTCCTCTTCCGCGTCTTCGGCGGCGGTCTCGACCGGGATCCGCTCCTGGAGACCGAGGAAGATGGTGGAACCGTCGTCGGACCAGGAGGGGACGCGGTGTTCGACGAGCCGGGTGCCTCCGGGGAGTTCCGAGGGTTCCCGCGGGTCGAGCGCGAACGACCGGGGGCTGTCGGAGTCCAGGTCGCGCCACGCGAGAGCCACATGGGCGGTGTCCTCGTGCAGTTCATCCTCGAACGTTTTGAGGACGGCGAGGTCCGCAGCGCCCTCGCGCCATGACAGCTCCCGGTAGGTCGCCTCGTCCGCGTCGAGCGAGCGGATGCGACCGGATTCCGGATCGTACAGCCGGACTCCGTTGCCGACCCGACCCTCGGCGTCGACGGTCATGGCCAGCAGGCTCCCGTCCTCCTGCCAGGCGAATGCCGCAACGTTGCCGAAGCTCATCGACCCGCCCCGCGTCAGATCCCGAACCAGGACGTCGGCGCCGTCGCTCCCGCTCTCCTCGGGGCCGTAGCGGCGGAGCGCCAGGTATCTCCCGTCAGCGGAGAAGGAGAACGACTGCATCGCCTCGATCTCCTCCTGCTCTCCCGCCCGCAGGTTGAGGAGTCCCGTGCCGTTGCGGACGGGGTCCCCCCTCTCGCGCAGTCGCTCGCACTCGTCCGGGGAGACGCCGATGGCGTACGCGAGCCAGTTTCCGTCCGCGCCGAACTCGGGGCGCGAGCCTTCCGCGACGACGACGACCGAATCGGAGTCCGTGCGGTGGACCTGAAGCTCCGAAGTCTCGTCCACGCGACGGACGACGACGGCGAGCCAGAGTCCGTCCGGCGAAAGCGACGCCTGGCCCAGGCGTTCCCACTGGTCGTAGTCGTCCGCTGCGAGCGTCGGCTTGTCCTGCGCGTCCGCCCTCTCGGGAACCAGGCCGGCGGCGGTTCCGAGCGCGATGGCGAGGATGGTCGTGATTCCTCGGGGAATGTTCCTCATCTCTCGATCTCCTGACTTGCGGGCGCCGCCCCACGGAGTATCCGGCGGGCGGCCACGGGTCCGCGACCCCGCAACATGCACCGGAAACGGGAGTCCCGGGCAAGGGTACGCGCCCGGTCGGGGCCCGAAACGCGGCGACGAAGAACTCACGGACATCGAGGTGGCGTGACGAGTTGGGCCGCGCGCGACCAGATGGCGTCGAACATGGGCTCGGTGAGCGTGCCGGTGAACGTGTTCTGCTGGCTCGGGTGATAGGAGCCGATCAGCAGGCGGCGCCCGATCTCGACCTCCACGCCGTGGCCGAATCGGGGCGCGGGCCGCGGGACGGCTTCCCCGCGTTCACGGAAGATCCTCAGGAGCGCGGAGAACGAGAACCCGCCCAGCGCGACGATGACGGGGGCGTCGTCGAAGAAGTCCAGTTCGCGCTCGAGGTAGCCCCGGCACCGTTCGCGCTCTTCGGCGGTGGGCTTGTTTCCGGGCGGGGCGCAGCGCACGGCGGCGGTCACCCAGGCGCCCCGGAGCACCAGTCCGTCGTGCCGGGCGGTCGAGTCGGGCTGCGAGGCGAACCCGGCGCGGTACAGCGCGCGGTAGAGCCAGTCGCCGGATCGATCGCCGGTGAACATGCGCCCCGTCCGGTTGGCGCCGTGCGCGGCCGGGGCGAGCCCGACGATGAGGAGACCCGCGGCCGGATCGCCGAACCCCGGCACCGGACGACCCCAGTACGTGTCGTCGCGGAAGGCGGCCCGGCGTTCCCGCGCCACCCGCTCGCGCCACTCGACGAGCCGCGGGCACAGCCGGCAGGCCGTGACCTCCCGCTCGATCGCGGCGAGGACCGGGTCCGTCAAGCGCCGCCCGGCCGCGGAAGGCCGTACTTCAGCCGGTAGAGCACCGCCTCGAGCCGCTGCGACCAGCGGACCGGGGCCGGGAAGCTGGCCCGGTGCAGCGTGGGCACCTTCACGGAACGGACGCCGGCCAGGTTCGCCGACGCGATGTCCGTGAAGTACTGATCCCCCACCATCAGCGCCGCCGCCGGACGGTCCGCGACACCCAGCTCCTCGAGCGCGGCCCGCACGAGTCGGCGACTCGGCTTGCGGATCGGCCGCAGGTCTCCGGGGGACCCGTCGCCAGCGGACGAAGCCGCCGCCGCGCCGGGGCCGCGCCACGACTCGAGTGGGCCGCGGCGGACCCGGAATGCCGCCCCCGCCCCGGTCTCGTATCCGAGCATCACCGGGATCGCGGGAAAGATCTCCCCCAACTCGGCGAAGCGCGCCTCCTGGCAGTTGGAGACGATCGCGTGCCGCAGCCCGGGCGCCCGCAGCAGATCCTCGAACCCGGGCGCGAGCGCGGGGTCCACCCGCCCGGCGTGGTGCGCCATCAGCGTCCCATCCACGTCCCACAGGACGGCCTCGACGCCCAGATCGCGCAAACGCCCGGCGCTCAAGCCGTTCACCGAATCGAGGTGGAACGTCGGCCGGATCCTGCGCGACATGCTCGCGAGCCGCGGGAGGAGCCGCCGCGCCGTCTGCATCCAGGTCGCCTTCATCGGAGCGCCCTCAAGGGGCGTCCCGCGCCATCGGCGGCGTCAGTTCGCCCCCAGGATGGGATCCTTCTCTCCGATCATCTCCCAGCGGCCGAGGACGATGGGGATGACCCCGATGTCGTAGAAGGCATCGAAGAACCGCATCACGCTGAACTCTCCGCCCTCCTGGATGGCGTACTCCGAAAGCAGTTCCTCGATCTGGATCTTCCCGGTCACGTAGCTCGTCCCGTACCCCGGCTGCCGCAGGTAGAGGCTCTGCTCGCCGCGCACGAGGGCGCCGTCCGGGAGCCACCCGCGCGGCGTCCATTTCATCGCGTGCGCCACCGCCTCCTCCATGTCGAAGACCTCGCCGTGCAGGTAGAGGCCGCTCAGCGCCCGCGCCGCCCGCTGCGCCAGCATGATCCAGGTGAGTTCCCGGGAGCGGGGCGAACCTTCGAGCAGCCCCAGGTGCATGAACATCTCCTCCACCCCCGTGGCGAGTCCCTCCGAACGGGAGTCGAAGATGTTGTAGAGGGATGGCGTGGCCCGGATCGGGCTCGCGTGCGGGGCCACCCGCATCTGCGCGAGTTCGATCCAGTGGTGCATGTGCGGCCGAAAGGCGTCCGGGTCGCGGTAGTTCACCTCGGAGAAGAAGTTCCGGATCTCGCCGGGTTCGGCCGGCGTGAAGCTCCCGTTCACGGCGCGGAGGGCCGGGTCCATCCACTCCGCCGTCGTCTGTACCTCCTCGTCGTCCAGGAACCGCATGTAGCGGTCGACGGACTCGTTCAGCCTCCGGTCGTATTCCTCGGCCGAGGCGATGCGCTCGAGTTCGGGCAGGTGCCGGTTGCGGTTTTCCTCCAGCCGCATCGAAGCGTGGGCGCGGGCGAGTTCCCGCCGCATGATCGTGACCTGTTCCTCCCACGAATACGGGACGAGGTGCACGTTCTGCATGTACCACGTGTAGTTCTCCCGTCCCACCCCGGAGGGTCCGGTGCGCGAGGGCGCCTCCTCCTCCAGCCAGGCGATGAACGCCTCCGAGGCGGCGCGGGCGTCGGCGATGGACCCGTCGAGCGCGGCGCTCGTCCCGGCCACCTCCGCCGCAAGGTCGTCGAGGTCCCGCACCTGGCCCCGAAAGGCCCGGGGGCCGGCAAGCCAGAGGTCGCGCGCGTTCGAGTCCGCGAGATTTTCGCGCGCCTGCTCCAGGAGCGCCGGGACCGCGCCGATGCGACCCGCGAGTTCGGCGGCATCCGCCTCCGACAGCGGATAGTCGTAGGTCCAGAGGTCGATCCAGCCGTGGATGACCGGCCCCTCGTGGGCCGGCACGTCGCTCTCCGCCGCGAAGATCGTCACGTAGAAGGCGGGGTCGCGCGCCCAGGGGCGGCGCACGCGGTGATCGAAGTCGAGTCCGTTCATCTCGGCGCGGACCAGGTGCCAGTCGATCTGCTCCGGCACGGACCAGCCCTCGGGGGCGCCGTTGCCCAGCCTCGCCTGCCAGCCCGGGAGTTCCTGCTGCTGGCGAGCCATCGCCGCCGCCGAGTAGTCGGGCACGCCGTCCATGAACTCCGGGCGCTCGAACTCGCGCCACTCGTCGAACAACGCGACGAGGTCGGCGTGCGAGTCCGGACCCGCCATCGCAACCGAATCCTCCCGATCCGGCGCTACCTGCACGAGAACGAAGGCGAGGGCGAGAACGGCGATTCCCGCAAGGATGAACGATGGACGGAGTCGGCTGGAAGCCATGGTGCCTCCTTGAGGGTGTAACCCGCGGATCGTCTGACACATTATGATACGTGGTGTGGAGTCTCAGAAATCCGCGAGCTACAACAGAGCGTGGAGGCGACCATGAAAGCTCCGACTTCGTTGATCGTTCCGGGGGTCCTCGCGGTCCTTGTTTCGGCCGGCTCGGCCTCGGCCCAGGAACCGCCGGACACGGTCGTCGTGATCCCGGAACTCGATGTCGTGGTGGGGTCGCGGGCCGGTGTCGCGGACCCGGCCACGCTTCCCGTTCCCGTGGATATCTACGGCGCCGAGGAAATCGCGCGCATGGGAGAGATCGACCTTGCGGAGGTGCTCGGCCGCATCGCGCCCTCCTTCAACTCCACGCGGTTGTCCGCCGGCGATGGCGCGGCGCTCCACGTCGCGACGCTGCGCGGCATGAACGGCGACCAGGTGCTCGTCCTGGTCAACGGCAAGCGACGGCACGGAGTCGCCTTCGCGAAGGTGCTCGCGGCGGCCGGGCAGGGGACGACGGGCACGGACCTGCGTGCCATTCCGGTCCACGCCATCAAACGGATCGAAGTCCTGCGCGAAGGTGCAGCGTCACAGTACGGTTCGGACGCCATCGCCGGCGTGATCAATATCGTGCTCAAGGACGACGCCAGCGGGGTCAGCGCGGCCACCTTCCTCGGTCGAACATCGCGCGGTGACGGAATGAGGCTGTTCACTTCGGCCAACGCCGGAGTCCCGCTCGGAGACGGCTTCTTCAACGTCACGATGGAGGTCGCGCGGCAGGAGGTCACGAACCGGGCGGGCCTGGCCCCTACCTGCTTCGGTCCCGATCCGTCCTACGGCCCCTGTGCGGACGGCGGGAAGGTCATCCAGCTGCAGCGAAACGGCGAACCCGACTACAGGGGCGCGGCGTTCATGGCCAATGCGGCGGTCCCCGTCGGCGAATCGGCCGAATTCTATGCCTTCGGGGGATACTCCGGTCGCGAAGCGGTTTCGGACGGCCTGTACCGCAAGGCGGACTGGGTGCCTCGCTCGGTCAGCTACGTGTATCCGGATGGCTTCTTCCCGGTCGAGGAGTCGGACCTGATGGACAAGTCCGCCGTGGCGGGATTGCGCGGCGACGTGGGCGAGTGGTCGGGAGATCTCAGCCTCGGGTTCGGACACGGCCGGTTCGCCTTCGGCGCCGAGAATTCGATCAACCCGTCCTACGCGGCCGAGTTCCTCGCCGGGAATCCCGGGGCCGACGGAGCCTCCATCGCGGCCAACGCCGGACCGCGGAACACGTTCAGCGGCGGGCTCAACGTCAGACAGTGGACGCTGAACGCCGACGCGACGCGGGAGATCGAGGTGGGTTCGACCCCGGCGTTTCTGGCGGTCGGCGGAGCGTTCCGGAGGGATTCGTACTGGATGGAAGCCGGCGACCGCGCCTCGTGGGCGTGTGGACCGAGCGATACGCCCGGCAGCTTTCCGGCGGCCCATCACCAGAACGATGGGACGGTCTACGCGAGCTGCGGGATACAGGGCTACCCCGGCTACAGCCCGACTTCCGCCAGGCTGAGCGAACAGAATCGCAACAGCGTCGGAGCGTATGCGGACATGGAGTTGCGTTCGCCGAGCGGGCGCACGCTGGGTGGCGCCCTCCGTTTCGAGCACTACACCGACGCCGGAAGTTCGCTGACCGGCAAGCTGGCCGGCCGCGTGGAGCTGGGCGAATCCGGCGCCGCGCTCCGCGCCGCGGTTTCCACCGGTTTTCGGGCACCGCGGCTCCCGCAGCGGGGCTTCAACACGATCGGTTTCGTGGGCGGCAGCGAGGGTCTGGTGAGCGCCGGCTTCCTGCCCGAGGGCGATCCGATCGCGTGCTCCGACTTCGGCGCCTGTTCGCTGGGCCACGAGACCTCGCTCAGCTTCACGGGCGGACTCGTCTACTCCAACGACGCCGGCCTGCTGGTGACGGCGGACTACTACCGTGTCGCCGTCAACGACGCGATCGCCCTGACCCAGAGCCTCAATCAGAGCCACGGGCTGCGGCCGGGCGCGCAGTTCCAGGGTCGGCCGGTGGACGCCGTAGCGTTCTGGACCAACGCGATCGACACGCGCACGCAGGGATTCGACGTGGCGGCGACCTGGCGCTTTCGCGGGATGGACTGGGGGGCCGCGGACCTGTCGGCCAGCCTGCACCGGAACAGCACGAAGATCACCGCCAACCGCAACGAGGACTTCATCGGAGACACCCAGCGGACCCTGATCGAGGATGCCCAGCCCGGAAGCCGGATCGGCGTCAGCGCCGATATCCGTCTCGCGCAGGGTCTCGGGGCGCGGTTCGGCTTGAACCACATCGGCTCCGTCACGACCCCGTTCATCTTCGAGGAGAACGTCACGATCGACGCGGCGACCATCGCCGACCTGGAGGTCAGCTTCCGGGTGGGAGACCGCATCCGGGTGGGCGTCGGCGCCAACAACCTGCTCGACCGCCTGCCGAACCGGCTCCCGGACGACGCCGTGGCCCAGCTCTGGACGATGGAGTACCCCTCGGAGTCGCCCTACGGCGTGGCGGGACGCATCTGGTACGTACGGGTGAACCTGGTCGGGAACTGAGCGCGGCCACGAGACGGGGGGCAGCCACGAGAGGTGGGCGGATCGGAATGACCCCGGCTGGACTCGAACCAGCGGCCTCGGGATTAGGAATCCCGCGCTCTATCCGCCTGAGCTACGGGGCCGTGCCGGGAAACTAGCGGGCGGGCCGGAGGGCGGCCAAGATTGCCGTCCCATGGAACCTGTAGACACGCTTATTCTCGGCCCTCTCGTCGTCACGATGGACGCCGGGGAACGGATTCTCGAAGCGGGCGCCGTCGCGGTGCGAGCCGGCAAGATCGTCGCCGTCGGGACCCACGAGGAACTCGCGGGCTGCGACGCTACCGAGACGATCGACGCGACGGGACGCCTCCTCATGCCGGGGCTGGTGAACGCGCATACGCACCTGGCCGACTCCCTCTTCCGGAGTCTCGTGGAGGAGTTGCCGCTCGAGGCCTGGCTGGAGCGTCTCTGGATTTCCGAGCGCGAGTTCGTCAGCCGCGAGAGCGTCGAACTCGGGGCGCGGCTCTCGCTGGCGGAGATGCTCCGGAGCGGGACGACGTGCGCGCTCGACATGTTCTGGTTCCCGGAGGCCGCAGCCGACGCGGCGCTGGGAGCGGGCTTCCGGCTCGTCACCGGCCCGATTTTCTTCGACTTCGACGGACCCGACGGCGTCTCCGTGGAGGACCGGACCGCGACGGGCGAGCGCTGGCTGGAGCGCTACGCGGAGGAGCCGCTGCTCACCCCGTGCGTGCAACCGCACAATGCGCTCACGGTGTCGCCGGACGGTCTCCGGGCGGCGCGTGACCTCGCCGATCGTGCCGGGACCCTCTTCCACACGCACTGCTCCGAGACGGCCACCGAGGTGCGGCAGACGATCGAACGTTTCGGGCATACGCCGGTCGCGCACCTCGATGAACTCGGGATCCTCGACGCGCGCACGGTGCTCGCGCATTGCGTCCACCTGGACGACGACGACTTCATGCGCCTTCGGCGCGCGGGGGCGGCGGTCCTTCACAACCCGCTCTCCAACCTCAAGCTGGGTTCCGGCATCGCGCCGGTCGCGCGCATGCTGGAAGAGGGGATTCCGGTGGCCCTCGGCACGGACGGGCCGGTGAGCTCGAACGACCTCGACATGTGGACCGCGATGCG
This sequence comes from Gemmatimonadales bacterium, assembly GCA_009840115.1. Lineage (GTDB taxonomy): Bacteria > Gemmatimonadota > Gemmatimonadetes > Palauibacterales > Palauibacteraceae > Palauibacter > Palauibacter irciniicola. The sequence continues at coordinate 173,239 of VXOJ01000036.1, forward strand.
CTTCGCGGGACTGTTGCAGCGGGGCGTTCACATGGATCCGGTCATCACGCCCGCTCTCGAAATCGTCCGCATGGCGACGACGGTGGGGGCGGAGGCGCTCGGGCTGGGAGACCGCGTGGGACGCCTCGCGGAAGGCTACCGGGCCGACCTCATCCTCATCGACCTTGACCGCCCGCACCTGACGCCGATGTACGACGTGTACGGACATCTCGTCTACACGGTGGGCCGCGACGACGTCCGCTCAGTGATGGTCGATGGGCGCTGGGTCATGCGCGACCGGACGCTCGAAACGATCGACGAGGCCGCCGTCCTCGCCGAGATGGAGCAACTGGCGGTCGAAATCGAGCGCCACGCCGCCCGCCTCGAACCCGCCTGAGTCAGGGGGAAGGGACGATTGCGGGGAGGATGCGGTCCTGGAGCGCGGTCCAGCTGAAGAGTTCGGGCTGCTCGTGGAGCGTCCAGCCGTTGAAGACGGAGATGAGATCGTGTTCGGGCACGATGTGGATGAACTGGCCTCCGTATCCGTTTCCCGCGAAGACCCGCGTTTCGCCGTCCTCGTGCACCGGTACCCACCACTGGTATCCGTAACCCGTGTCGGGCCGGTCGTTGTCGGGGGCCACGTCGGGCACGACGGGTGAGGTCGAGGCTTCGACCCATTGCCGGGAGACGATCTGCCGGCCGTCCCATTCCCCGCCCCGGAGCATGAGGTAGCCGACGCGGGCGAGGTCGTGGGTGGAGAGGTAGAGGCCGCCCTCGCTGTCGACTTCGCCGTCGGGGGCGATCTTCCAGTAGTACTCGTCGATCCCGATGGGACGGAACAGGCGTTCCTCCGCCCACGCGTCGAGCCGCTGTCCGGTGGCCCCGCGCACGACCTTCCCCAGCAGGACGCTCACGCCGTCGTTGTAGTCGAAGCGGGTGCCGGGATCCGTTCCCACCGGTTGCGCGACGACGTAGTCGATCCACCGGTCGCTCGCCTCCAGGACCGCGGTGGGGTGCGCCTCGTCCTCGTAGGTCTGGCCGGGCACGGCCCAGTCGATCCCGCTCCGCATGGTGAGAAAGTCCTCCAGCGTCGTGACGGCGCGGCGCGGATCGGCGAGATCGACGCCGTACGCCTCGAACCAGGGCCAGGCCGACGCTTCCACGCCCGGGATGTGGCCCTCGTCCACGGCGATGCCGAACGCGACCGAGGTCACGCTCTTGGTCACGGACTGGAGCGAGTGCAGGTCCGTGTCCCGGTAGTACGGGTGCCACGACGGGTGATCGTAGTTGTATTGGTGGTCCGCCGTGTCCTCCTGCGCGGCGAGAAGTTCGGCGTACCGGGCGCCGTGGTCCCAGCGCCGGTCCGCGATCACGCGCCCGTTGCGGATGAGGAGAAACTGGTCGATGAGACCGTAGCGTCCGGCGTCGATGTCGGCGATCAGCGAGTCGATCGCGGCCGGGTCCACTCCCTCCGCTTCCGCTGTGGAAACAGGCCACATCTCTCCGGGCCAGCCGGGCCCCTCCGCCTGCGGTGCACAGGCGGCGAGGACGATGCACGTCGCAAGCGGGACTATTCGGCCGAGGAGGTTCACGTCCGGTCCTTTACGTTCGGTCAGCGGAGGGCGGCGGCGACGTTGCCGCCATCCACGGTGAGGATCGCACCCGTCGTCGCGCGGGCGAGGGCCAGGGAGACGAAGGCCCCGGCGACATCCTCGGCCCGGACCTCCCGGCCGAGGAGGTTGCCGCGCATGTAGGCGTCCTGGCTGACGCCGCGGGCCTCGGAGCGAGACGCGATCATCTCATCGGTGAGCACGCCGCTCCGGATGCGGTCGGCGTTGACCCCGTTCGACCGGATGCCCTCCCACCCGTGCTCGATGGCGTACTGGCGCACGAGTCCGAGGGTCGCCGCCTTCGGCAGCCCGTAGGGTCCGAAGTCCGGGCCCGGGTTGACGGCCTGCTTGGAGACGTTGAAGAGGAGGCAGCCGCCCGTCCCCTGGGCGCGCATCGTACGCACGGCCGCGCGCGTGACGCGCTGGTGGGCGAAAAAGTTCAGCTCGAAGCTCTCTCTCAGCACGTCGTCCGTCACGTCGGCCATGGGACCGCGCCATGCCGCCCCGGCGTTCGAGACGAGGATGTCGACGCCTCCGAAGCGGGCGGCGACGATGCCGAAGGCGCGGTCGACGGACGCGTCGTCCGTCACGTCGCATGGGACGGCGAGCCCCGCTCCGGCCGCGCCGGCGGCGTCGAGCGCGGGGCCGGGGAGGTCGAAGAGGGCGACCTCGGCGCCGGCGGCCCGGAACGCGGCGGCGGTGGCCCGGCCGATCGCGCCCGCGCCGCCCGTGACGACCACGACGTGGCGCGCCAGCGCCTTCTCCTTCGCGCCGGCCAGTTTCGCCTGTTCGAGCGACCAGTACTCGATGTCGAAGAGCTCCGCCTCGGTGATGCTCTCGAAGCGGTCCATGCTCTCCGCGTCCGTGATGACGTCGACCGTGGTCTCGGCGAGGTCGGCCGCCGCCGCCGCGGCCCGGGCATCGCGGCCGCTGGCGAACAGACCCACACCCGGCACCAGGATCACGCGCGGACTCGGGTCGAGCATGCGCTTCGTCCCGCCGTAGCGCGGGTTGTGGCGTTCGAAATAGACGGCATAGGCCTCCCGGTACGCGTCCACGGAGGCTCGCGCCCCTTCGGCCCAGGCGGCGAGGTCGCCGGCGGGGGGCGCGGGGAGCACGACGGGGAGCGGCTTCGTGCGGATCGCGTGGTCGGGCGTGACGGTGCCGACCTGGCTGTAGCGCGACAGCTCCGAGCCGCCGACGTAGGCGAGGATGGCCGGGCTGGCCCGGTGCTCGAGGATGAAGCGCTCGAATCCTCCGCCGTGGCCGTCCCGCCGGTTCGCCAGCATGCCGCGGACCGTCGGCGCAATCTCGCTCGCGGAGGCGACCGCCCGGGGCATCGCGGCGGCGGCGAACACCGTGCTGCGCCCGCGCTCGATGCGCGCTTCGGCGAGGCTGACGAACTCGATCATGCGTTCGTACGCCTCGTGCGCCGTGTCCCCGAACGTGAACAGCCCGTGCTTGAGGAGGACGAGCCCTTCCGCCTCCGGGTGGGCGTCCGCCGCCGCCTTCGCGGCCTTCGCCAGATCGAAGCCGGGCATGATGTACGGGACGATGGCGGCGCGGTCGCCGTAGACGTCGCGGCAGATCTCTTCGCCGTGCGGCTGGTCCGTGAGGACGAGCGCCGCGTTCGCGTGCGTGTGGTCGATGAACGTGCGCGGCACCCACGCGTGCAGGAGCGTCTCCACCGACGGGTTCGGCGCCTTCGAGTCGAGCAGGTTGCGGCGCTGCAGGTTCACCATGTCCTCATCGGACAGGGCGTCGATCTCCGCCAGCCCCAGAAGTGGATCGAGTTGCACCGCGGGGAGGCCGGGCGGCTCGATCGTCCCCATGTCCCACCCGCTCCCCTTCACGTACAACACGTCGAGTTCCGTCCCGGTCACGTCGCGAGCCCGGCCCTTGACCGACGTGTTGCCGCCGCCGTGCATCACGAGTCGAGGCTCGGACCCCAGGAGCCGCGTCGTGTACACTCGCAGCGCGAGGTCCTCTCCGATGCCGTCAGCGGCGTACCGTCCGACAAGTTCCGCGGCCTCGCGGTCGCTCCATGCGCTTTTCATCTTCCGAGCTTCCGCGATCCGGGGCTATCCGCCGGCCGTGGTGACGGCCGCTTTCCTGTCCGGGTGGACGGGGGACGTCTCCCACTCGTACTCCTCGCCCAGCACCCAGCGGTAGTACCAGTCCAGCTCGACGTTCGCCTTGAACAGGCGCTGCTGCAGTTCGACCCAGCCGTGACCCTGTTCGGGCGCCACGTAGAGGTGGGTCGGGACGCCGTTGTGCTTCAGTCCCTGGTACAGTTCGACGGACTGCGGCATCGGCACGCGCTCGTCGTTCTCCCCGACGAGCACGAGGGTCGGGGTCACGACCTTGTGAAGGTCGAAGAGCGGCGAGTCCGCCATGAACTGCTCGATCGGGGCGTCTTCGGACCACGGGGTGCCCCCAAACCACGGCGTGCGGTAGATGCGGACGTCGGACTGCGCGTACATCGACATCCAGTTCACGGCCCCCGCGCCCGACGACGCGGCTTTGAAGCGGTCCGTGTACGTGATGATCTTGTTCGTCATGTGGCCGCCGGCGCTCCAGCCCATCTTCGCCATGCGGTCGCCGTCGACGAGTCCGCGCTCGACGAGATAGTCCACTCCGGCCATCACGTCCTTGTGGGCCTGGTCGAAGTAGTTGCCGATCATGTTGCGCAGGAAGTCGTCGCCGTATCCGGTGGACCCGCGATAGTTGGGCTTGAAGACGAACCAGCCGCGGGCGGCGAGCACGGTCTCATAGTTGCTCGAGCGTGCGAAGCGGAACTTGTCGGAGGACGGCGGACCACCGTGCGTCTGCACGACGAGCGGATAGCGCTCGCCTTCCTGGTAGTCGATGGGATAGAAGATGAGTCCCTCCACCTCGACGCCGTCCTCGCCCGCGTATTGCACGGCCTCCATGCGCGGCAGGAGGAACTCCTCGGCGAGGTAGTCGAAGAGGCGGGTGACCTGCCGCGGCCCCCCGGGCCCGGCCGTCGCCCACAGGTCCCCGGCGTTGGTCGCACTGCTGACGGAATAGAGGTGCGTGCCGGATGAGGGGTGGTAGTCCCAGGCGCCGACCGAGTGGTCTCCCTCGGTGACCGCTTCGGCCCGCCCCGCATCCGAGGCGTCGGCGGGCACGGAGTAGATCTGCTGGCGAACGCCCGTGTTGGCGCGGAAGTAGATCGAGCGGCCGTCTCGGGACCACACGGCGGCGTTCACGTCGAAGCTCCCGCCGGGCACCACCGAGACGGGGTCGCCGCCAGCGGTCGGGACGACGAACAGGCGCTGGTTGAAGTAGAAGTCGCTCAGTTCGTCGTTCGTGTTCGCGACGAAGAGCGCGTGGCCGTTGTCCGGCGAAAGGGATGCGCCGACTTCGCCGACGTGGTTGTCGGTGATCCGTCGCGGGCCCGTCCCGTCGGGGCCCATCACCCACAGTTCGGAGTTGAGCAGATCGTCGAAGAGGGCGGTGGGCGCCAACTGCACGAGGAGGAGCGTGCCGTCGCGCGAGATCGAATACCCCCGGACCATCAGGCCGGGTTCCGTCACGCGCTCCGCCGCCCCGCCTTCGCTCGAAACCCGCCACAGTCCGGTCGGGCGCCTGTCCTCTTCATAACGAAACACGTTGTCGTTGACCGCTTCGCGCGCCTTCTCGGCTTCGGACTTCTCGTCGACGGCGGTGAAGTAGATCCAGTCGCCATCGCCGGACCACGAAATCGAACCCACGGGCGTCGGGTGTTCGCTCACGGCGCCGGCCTCGCCGCCACGGGTCGGCATCACGAACACCTGGTTGTGCTCCGTGTCGTGCCGGTTCGCGACGAAGGCGATGCGCGAGCCATCGGGCGACCAGCGCGGGCTCGATTCGCCGCCCTCGCCGTTCGTCATGCGCGTCGTGCCCGAGCCGTCCATCGCGACGCGCCAGATGTGGGAAACGGTGCCGTTGGCTTCCCAGTCGGTGTCCGTCCTCACGTAGAGCACCTCCGATCCGTCAGGCGATATCCGGGGATCGGCGAGGCCGGGGATGTCGATGAGGTCCACGATCGTCATCGCGCGGCGTTGGCCGGAGGCGGGGGCGGCGGAGACGAGAACGGCGAGGATTCCGAGTCCGAGGATGCGGCGAGACATGGCAGACTCCTGCGGTTGGCGGTGGCCCGTCGCGGTCCATCGATGTTGACAGGGTCGTCCCCGGGTGACAAGAGCCCGACGCCGCTCTCCGGCCGGGGCCGGCGGGCGCCGTGGGCTAGGTCGTGACGTCGCGGAGGGCGGCGAGGTGTTCATCCGTGAGGCCGTCCATCTCGAACATCGAGACGCCGGCCGCGCCCGCCTCGCGCGCGGTCGCGACAGCCTCCGCCAGCGCGGCGGGATCGAGCGCGGGCAGGTAGAGTCCGGCGTTCAGCGGCCGGGCGCCCCGCGCGCCCGCGAGGGGAGCCGTCGCCTCGAGGGCCGCGATGCCCTCGCGCACGCCCTCGCCGATCCAGGGGATGTCCTCCAGGTAGAAGCTCTGGTAGAGCATCGGGAAGAAGCGGTCGAGGGGCCACCGGTCCCAGTCCTGGCGGACCAGCATGCGGGCGATGGAAGGGGTCGGGAAGACGGCGGCCGTGATGGGCTTCCCGTGTTCGTGGGCGGCCTCGGCGAGTTCGCGCACGGCGCCCGTCACGGAGTCCCACCGGAAGCGGCGCCAGACCTCGTCGGCGGGCGGGTCGGGGATCTCCAGCGGATCCCGTCCGTCCAGTGCGCGAAACTGTTCGCGGCAGACGTCGCAGTAGCAGAAGTCGAACTCCGGGTGCTCGACATCCTGTACGAGGTCGTAGGTCTCCCAGAGCGCGCGGGGGAGGATGACGTCGCAGTGGCGCACGTAGTCGAGGTGGACGCCATCCACCGCCGGGTGGGCGGCGAGATCCGCGATGCGTCCGCGCAGGTATTCGCGCACGGGTTCGCGAGAAGGGCAGACCCACTTGTAGTACCCGACGTAGGGGGGATGATCGAGCGAACTCTCCAGGTTGCGGCTCACCGTGAACCACTCCGGATGGTTCTCCTGCACCCACGCGTCGCCGTTGCGGTTCATCGTCCAGAACCAGCGGTGAAACTCGAGTCCCTCGGCGCGGGCCGCTCCGGAAACCAGATCGATATCGCCGCCACCCACGAGGACGGCGTGGAAGCCGGCCTCGCGCAGCCGGGCGAACCGTTCGCGCCAGGCGGCGTCGTCGCGGTCGCGGTCCCCGTGCACCCACGTCCACAGCGTGAAGGAGGCTTCCGGATCGGGCGGCAACGCGCAGGCGGGGAGCGCCGCCCCCAGCGCCGCCGCGCCGCCGGCGGCCCGCACGAACTCCCTGCGCTTCACGGGGACGCGTCCCGGTCGGCGACGAAGCGCACGACGCCCCACCTCTCGGGTATGTGCATGTCGATCTCACCCTGCGGCGACCACACCCAGTTGTCTTCGGGATGGTCGCTCCAGTCCGCGGGCTCCCGCAACTTCCGGTATTGGCCGTCCACGACCGTGAGCGGCCACTGCACGCGGGAGAAGTTCACGCGCCACACGTCGCCGGGCCGCGGGGCCGCGACCGCCGCGTCCGCGGGGGCGCCGGGGGGACGCAGCGCCGACCAGGGAATCGCGATCTCGACCGACCAGCCGGTGTCCTCGTCGGAGGGGTCGTTCAGCGTGCCCTCGAGACGCACCGCGGTGCGTAGACCCTCGATGTCCCAGGCGATATCCGCCCTTCCTTTTCGGCGGTACGGCTTGTCGAGGAAGAGGTCGAACTCGGTCCCGAGCGCGTTGATCTCGAGTTCGTAGTAGGCGAGACCGTCGCCGTCCGGGTCGAGGAAGACCTCGAAGTCGTGTTCCCGGTACAGGATGGCGTCGCGGTCGGCCAGCGTCGCCCAGAGGTGCGGCTCCTCGAGTTCGGCGCCCACGTAGAGGAAGCGTTCATCCCAGACGATCCTGGCGCGCGTCCCGAGGTGGGGTTCCGGCCAGCCCTCGCCGCGAATGTCGACGAAGGGCTCCGTCCACGGCGCGGCGCTCCAGGCCGCGTCATCGAGCGATCCGTCGATCGCGGGCGGGGAGATGGCGGGCGGCGCATGGTATTCGCGCAACGCGGCCGGCGCCTGGCCCGCCGCAGGCGCGACGAGGGAGCAAAGCAGAGCCATGTGACCGAGGAGCAACGCATTTCCCACGGGCTGCTACTCCCCGACGGAGGGAAAGACCTGAAAGATCCCGCTCGTCGCCGGAGTGTCGACCGCGAGGTTCCCTTCCGCATCCAGCAGCCACACGTTCACGCGATACCATCCCTGGAACGAAAAAAACGGGAGCGTCACGGTTTCCCGCGTCGAGTCTCCGGGTTCGAGTTCGACCATGTGCTCGACGATGTCGGCGTGCGTAGCGTCGCGGCCGCAGTGCAGCGTAGGGTTGTAGAACGCCTCGAATTCCACTTCGAGGTTGGTCACGCCCACGGCCTTGATCGCGCACGAGTCCTTGAAGATCCGAGCCCCGGACACGTTGCGCGTGGTGACGGTGATCGACTCCCTCGGTTCGTATTCAGGCCGGTCCACGCAGACCTCGAGGCCGTGCTGCGTCGCGCAAAGCGAACCCACGGGGCCTGTGACGTCGTCACCGCATGACAGCGCGAAGACGGCGGCCGGAATGGACATGAGCAACCTGCGCGACATCTTCGGTCTCCGGAGGTTGACGGGTTCGTGGTTCAGTTGCTGGCTCCGGGGAAGATGACGAAGACGCCGCTCGTCGCCGGCGTGTCGAAGGCCGGCTCCCCGTCCGGCGTCAGAAGCCATACGGTCACGTGAAAGAAGTCCTGCGGAGAGTAACCCAACCGCAGGGTCTCACGCGTCGATGCTCCGGGCTCGAGTCTCACCATCCGCTCGACGACCACGGTTTGTGTGACCCCCGGGCCGCAGTGCCGCCGCGGATTGTAGCGCGGCCTGAAGTCCTCCCCGGGATCCGGCACCGGCAACGCGGTCGTACCGCACGCATCCTTGAAGATGGGGCGGTCGGACACGTTGCGCGTGGTGATGAGGATGGATTCGCTGGACCGGTACTCGGGCCGGTCCACGCACACCTCGGCGCCGTGCCGTGTATCGCACAGGTTACCGCGGGGCCCGATCCCGTCCCCGCCACACGACAGGGCAGGCGCGATCGCCGCTGTCAGTATCACCAAGCCACGAAGTCTCATGGATCTCCCGCGCTTCCAACGACGCGAAATCTAGTGTCGTGCCCCGGGCATTCGCGAGTTTTTGCCCGAGGTTTCGAGATACGTGAAGTGTTGCCCGTCGGAGCGTCGCATCGGACTGTAGGACGTTGCCGGGGAAAGCCCCGGGGGTCGCTTGGAGCTTCGCACAAGTCACGTGGAGCGGAACGGATGAAGGGAAGCCACAGGTGTTCCAACCGGCTGGGCCGTCTGGTCGTGCTCGGCGCGGGACTCGGCGCCGGGCCTTTCGCGCTGGCGGCACAGTCCGGCACGACGGAAGGGGAGTGGCGCTACTGGGCCGGAGACGCCGGGTCCACGCGCTACGCGCCGCTCGACCAGATCGACGCCTCGAACGTCGGGGACCTGGAGATCGCGTGGCGCTGGCAGGCGCGCAACTTCGGCCCGACCCCGGAGGGCTACTACCGCGTGACCCCGCTGTACGCGAACGGGGTCCTCTATGCCACGGCGGGATTCCGGCGGGCGGCGGTGGCGATCGATCCGGAGACGGGGGAGACGCTCTGGATGTATCGGCTCGACGAGGGCGAACGCGGCCGGAACGCCCCGCGCGGCAACTCCGGGCGCGGCGTCGGCTACTGGACGGATGGCGTCGAGGAACGGGTGCTTCTCATCACCCCCGCCTATCACATGGTCTCGCTGGACGCGAAGACCGGCCGCCCCGACCCGGCCTTCGGCGAGGACGGGATCGTGGACCTCAAGCTCGGACTCGGGCGGGAAGTGGACCTGGTGAACGACCGCATCGGCTCGAGTTCTCCCCCGGTCGTCGTCGGGGACGTGATCGTCGTCGGGGCCGCGCTCCCGCAGGGGGGACGTCCTCCGACCAAGGAGATGCCGCCGGGTCACGTGCGGGGGTTCGACGCGCGGACGGGCGAGCAACTGTGGACCTTCCACACCATCCCCCAGCCGGGCGATCCCGGCCACGAGACGTGGGAAGACGAATCCTGGGACTACACCGGGAACGCCGCGGTCTGGACGCCGTTCACGGCGGACCTCGACCTGGGCTACGTCTATCTGCCGGTGGAAGCGGGGACGGGCGACTACTACGGGGGCCACCGCCCCGGCGACAACCTCTACTCGCAGAGCCTCGTGTGCGTGGACGCGCGCACGGGCGAAGTCGTGTGGTATTTCCAGACCGTCCACCACGGTATCTGGGACTTCGATCCGCCGGCGGCGCCCGTTCTGATGGACATCACGGTGGACGGGCGGGAGATCCAGGCGGTGGCGCAGGTGACGAAGCAGGCCTTCACGTACGTTTTCGACCGCGTGACGGGCGAGCCCGTGTGGCCGATCGAGGAACGGCCCGTTCCCGCCGGCGACGTGCCGGGGGAATGGTACGCACCCACGCAGCCCTTTCCGACGCTGCCCGTGCCGTTCGACATGCAGGGCGCGACCGAGGACGACCTGATCGACCTCACGCCGGAACTGAAGGCGGAGGCGCTCGAGATCGCGAAGAACCTCACGCTCGGCGAGTTGTTCACGCCGCCGACCGTGCTCGTCGAAGGGGGCAACCAGGGGACCCTCATCACGCCGGGCAGTCTTGGCGGGGCGAACTGGCCGGGCGCGGCCTACGACCCGGAGACGCAGCGGCTCTTCGTGGGGTCCGCGACGCGCGGCACCGTGATCGGCCTCGTGAACGATCCCGAATCGTCGAACATGCGCTACATCGCCGGACGTCCCCGGGGCGTCGGCGGCCCGCAGGGCCTGCCGATCCTGAAACCGCCGTGGGGACGGATCACGGCACTCGACATGAATACGGGGCAGAAGGTGTGGCAGGTCGCGAACGACCACACGCCGTCGTTCGTGGACGAACACCCGGCGCTGGAAGGCGTCGACGTCCCGCGCACTGGGCGGCCCAGCCGGGCGGGACTCCTCGCCACGCGCACGCTGCTCTTGGCGGGAACGGGCGGAGGGACGATGTCGGCGGACCTCACCGGCCTCCTGCGCGCGCACGACAAGGAAACGGGCGAGATCCTGGCCGAGATCGAACTGCCGTCGCACCAGACCGGCGTCCCCATGACGTACATGCACGACGGAAGGCAGTACATCGTCGCCGCCGTGGCGGGGCGCGGCGTGCCCGCGGAACTCGTCGCCCTGCGGCTCCCCGGCTAGCCCAGCGGATCCGGCAGCCGGCCACCCGCGGAAGACCACGGTGCCAGTGCCTTCCGTCGTCCGGGGAACGCCCTTTCACGAACGGACCGGTCCGCTCTGCCAGGCCGGCAACTGGCGGCGCTGGGCCGGGCATCTCTCGGCGAGTTCGTACGAGCCCACGCACGAGCACGAGTACCAGGCCATCCGCTCGGCGTGTGCGCTCATCGATGTCTCGCCGCTCTACAAGTACCGGCTCTCGGGCCCGGGCGCGCCGGCGCTCGCGAACCGGGTCGTCACGCGGGACGTCGACCGGCAGGACGTGGGGCAGGTGTACTACACGCCCTGGTGCGACGCGGCCGGGAAGGTGCGGGACGACGGCACGCTGCACCGGCTCGGCACGTCCGATTTCCGCCTCACGTCCGCCGAGCCGACGCTGAAGTGGCTGCACGAGAACGCTCGGGGACTCGACGTTGAAATCGCGGAGGAGACGGAGCGGGTGGCCGCGCTCGCCCTCCAGGGGCCCCGTTCGCGCGACCTGCTCGAGCGGATCACCGACGGCGATGTGGCGGGACTCCGCTATTTCCGCGTGATGTCGGCGCGGATCGCGGGGATCGCCGCGGACATCTCGCGCACGGGCTACACCGGCGACCTCGGCTACGAGATCTGGGTCGGCGCCGCGGACGCGATTCCGCTGTGGGACGCCCTGACGGCGGCGGGTGAGCGGTTCGGCCTCGCCCCGGCGGGCATGCTCGCCCTGGACATGGCGCGCCTCGAGGCCGGCCTGCTCCTCATCGACGTCGACTTCATCCCGGCCCACCGCGCGATCATCGACGACCAGAAATCGTCTCCGTACGAACTCGGCCTCGGCTGGACCGTGTCGCTCGAGGCGTCGAACTTCGTGGGGCGGGCGGCCCTCCGCGCCGAACGGGCCCGCCCGCCCGCCTGGCGCTTCCGGGGGATCGCCCTCGACTGGGAGTCGCTCGAGGCGGCGTACGCGGCCGTTGGCCTCCCCCCGCAACTCCCGGGCACGACCCGGCGCGACAGCGTGCCGCTGTACGCGGGCGGACGGCAGGTGGGATACGCCACGAGCCGGGGCTGGTCGCCGACCCTCAAGACCTACCTGGGACTGGCGCACCTCGAAGCGGAATCGGCGGCCGTCGGCACCGAACTCGAGATCGAGGTGACGGTCGAGCACCGGCGGCGCCGGGCCCGGGCCACGGTGGCGAAGACGCCGTTCTTCGACCCGGACAGGAAACGGGCCACGCCGTGAGCGCGACGAATGCGTACGACGCGATCATCGTCGGGGGCGGCCACAACGGCCTCATCAACGCCGCCTACCTCGCCCGGGCGGGCCTTCGCGTGGTCGTGCTCGAGCGCCGGCACCTGGTGGGCGGCGCCGCGGTAACGGAAGAGATCTTCCCCGGCTTCAAGTATTCCGTCGCATCCTACGTCGTGAGCCTGCTGAGGCCCGAGATCATCCGCGATCTGCAACTCGCGCGGCATGGGCTGGAGATCCTTCCCCTCGAGAGCACGGTCACGCCGCTCCCGAACGGCGACTACCTCGGGCGCTGGGCGGATCACGACCAGACGCGGCGCGACCTCTATCGCCATTCTCCGAAGGACGCCGAGGCGTACGACGATTTTGCGACGCTCATGTACCAGCTCGCGTGGGCCGTGAAACCTCTCCTCGGCATCGTCCCACCCGACCCGCTCTCTCCCGGGCTGCGCGACCTGAAGACGCTGCTCACGCTGGGGCGGTACGCGCGCGGCCTCGATGAGCAGCAGTTCCACGCGCTCTTCAAGCTGGGGACGATGAGCGCGGCCGACTATCTGGACGAGTGGTTCGAGTCGGATGTGCTGAAGGCGACGATGTCCGCGAGCGGAATCATCGGAACCTTCCTCGGACCTCGGTCTCCGGGGACGGCGTACGTCCTGCTCCATCACTACATGGGGGAGATCGACGGGGTGTTCCGGGCGTGGGGATTCGCCCGGGGCGGGAACGGGATGGTCAGCGAGTCCATCGCCTCCTCGGCCAGATCCCATGGGGCGGAGATCCGGACGGGGGCCACGGTGGAGCGGGTGCTCACGGCGAACGGGCGGGCGACGGGCGTCGTCCTGGAGGGTGGCGAGGAGCTCACGGCGAAGACGGTCGTGTCGGGGGTCGATCCGAAGCGCACCTTCCTCGGCCTGCTCGACCCGGAAGAGCTGCCGGACGATCTCGTGGAGGCGATCCGACGCTTCCGGATCCGCGGCTCCTCCGGCAAGGTCAACCTCTCGCTCTCGGAGGCGCCGGAGTTCTCCTGCCTGCCGGGCGGGGGGCCGCACCTGCGCGGTGCGTTCTCGATCAGTCCGGGCATGGACTACCTGGAGCGCGCCTACGACGACGCGAAGTACGGCGGCTTCTCGCGCCAGCCGTACATGGACATCGTGATTCCGTCCATGATCGACCCGGGGATGGCCCCGCCGGGACGGCACGTGATGTCGATCTTCGTCCAGTACGCCGCCTTCGACATCGAGGGCGGCTGGGACGACGCGAAGCGGGAGGCGTTCGGGGACGCGGTCGTCGACACGCTCTCGGAGTACGTGCCGAACCTGAAGGGCTCCATCCTCCACCGGCAGGTGCTCACGCCGCTGGACATGCAGGAGCAACTGGGGCTCACCGAGGGCAACATCTTCCACGGCGAGCTGACGCCGCAGCAACTCTTCTTCTTCCGTCCCTCGCCCGCCTGGGCCGACTACCGGACGCCCGTGCGCGGGTTCTACCAGTGCGGCTCCGGGACGCATCCGGGCGGCGGCGTGTGCGGGGCCTCGGGGCGGCTCGCCGCGCTCGAGATCCTCCGGGACCTGCGGCGGCGCCCGCGGGGGGGGGGGGCGGGCCGGGGTCTTTTACACATCTGGCGCTGCCGGCGCTCTTTCGGGGGTTGGTATGGGGGGTGGGCGGGTGATTAAAAAA
>VXOJ01000044.1 GCA_009840115.1 Gemmatimonadales bacterium
CCTCGGCGGCCCCCCCCGCCCCGGCCGCGCCCGCCGCCGCCCCGGCCGCGCCCGCTGCCGCCCCCGACGCTGCCGCCGACGCTGCCGCCGAGGCGCGGGCCTGGGTCGACGAGACGCTCGCCGGTCTCAGCCTGCGCGAGCGGGTGGCGCAGCTCGTGATGGTGTGGATGAGCGGCGGCTATGCGCCGAGCGACGACGAGGAGTTCACGCGGATCGAATCCCTCGTGCGCGACGATGCGATCGGCGGGATCGTGATCTCGCTCGGGACCCCCCTCGGATACGCCGCGCGGCTGAACCGGCTGCAGGCCTCCGCCGACGTCCCCCTGCTCGTCGCCGCGGACTTCGAATCCGGCGCCGGGTTCCGCGTGAGCGGCGTGTACGCGCTGCCGAACATGCTGGAGATGCCCGGCGCGACCGTCCTCCCCCCCGCGATGGCGCTCGGCGCCGCGGACGATGAGGACTACGCATACTCTGCCGGCCGCATCACCGGCATCGAGGCGCGGGCCCTCGGCGTCCACATCGCCTTCGCGCCCGTGCTCGACGTCAACAACAACCCCGCCAACCCCATCATCAACACGCGCTCCTTCGGGGAGGACCCGGAGCGCGTGGCGGCCCTGGGCGCGGCGTTCATCCGGGGCGCGCACGAAGCCGGCCTGCTCGCCACCGCCAAGCACTTCCCCGGCCACGGCGACACCGGGACGGATTCCCACGTCGCCCTCCCGGTCATTCCCGGCGACCGCGCCCGCCTCGACAGCCTCGAACTCGTCCCCTTCCGCCGCGCGATCGCGGAGGGCGTCGACGGGGTGATGACGGCGCACGTCGCGGCCCCCGGCATCCTCGGCGCCGGAGCCCCGCCCGCCACGCTCTCGCCGTACTTCATGACGGACATGCTGCGCGACGACCTGGGCTTCGACGGCGTCCTCTTCACCGACGCGCTCGACATGGCCGCCATCGCCGACGACTACGGGGCCAGCGAAGCCGCGATCCGCTCGCTGGAAGCGGGGAGCGACGTCCTGCTCATGCCGCGCGAGCCGCTGCGGGCCATCGCGGCCGTCGTCGGCGCCGTCCGCTCCGGCCGGCTCACCGCCGAGCGCATTGAGGCCTCCGTCCGGCGCGTCCTCGAGTTGAAGGCGCGCGCCCGCGTGCACGAGGGCGCGGAGGTCGACCCCGACGCCATTTCCCGGCTCGTCGGCACCCAGTGGCACGAGTCCTTCGCGCGCGGGGTCGCCGCCCGCTCCATCACGCTTGTCCGCAACGAGGCCGGCGCCGTGCCCCTCGAGTCGCGCTCCGTGCTCTCCGTGACCTTCGCCGGGCAGAACGACCTCGCCGCGGGCCGCGTCTTCAACCGCGAACTCGGCCGGTCCGTGCGCGTCCGCCGCGCCCGGATCGGGTTCGACACCCACCCCGCCGTCTACGACTCGCTCCTCCGGCGCGCCCGCTCCGTCGACGCCGTGATCTTCTCCGCCTACGTCCGGCCCGGCGCCGCCAGCGATTCGACCGACCTCCCGGAAGAGGTCCGGGGCTTCTTCGACCGTCTCGACGCCGCCGGCCGAACCCCCGTGCTCGTCTCCTTCGGGAGCCCCTACCTGCTCAACTCCGTGCCGGAGGCGGAGACGTACCTCATCGCGTGGGGCGGAGCGGACGCCTCGCAGGAAGCCGCCGCGCTCGCGCTCCTCGGCGCGCCGATCTCCGGGCGCCTGCCGATCTCGCTCCCGCCCCGCCACGCGCTCGGCGACGGCCTGACCGTCGGGGGGAGTCCGGAAGCGAGGAGTCCGGAGGCGGGGAGCCCGGAAGCGGATGTGGGGATGGATGGAGATTCCCTCGCCCGCGTGGACCGGATCATCGATGCGGCGATCCGCGATGGCGCGACGCCCGGCGCGGTGCTCGCCGTGGGACGGGGGGACCGGATCGTCCGGCTGCGCGGCTACGGAAACCTGGACTGGGCGTCTTCCGCCACGCTGCCGGCCGGGACCGCCGCGACCGATTCCAGCCTGTACGACCTCGCGTCGCTCACGAAGGTCGTCGCGACGACGACGGGCGTGATGCAGCTCATCGACAGCGGCCGTCTCTCCCTCGACACCCGCATCGGCGAGCACCTGCCGGAATGGTCGCGGGGGTGGAAGCGCGACGTAACCGTCCGCCACCTGTTGACGCACCAGGGGGGGCTGCCGCCCTTCCTGCCCTTCTGGCGCACCCTCCGGGGAGAAGAGGCGTACCGCGAGGCGTTCGCCGCCCTCGAACCCGATTACGAGCCGGGGGAGGACGGGGATCCGACGGTCTATTCCGATATCGGGTTCATGACGCTGGGGTTCCTGATCGAGGAAGTCTCGGGACAGCCGCTGGACTACTACCTCCACGAGTCCGTCTTCCGTCCGCTGGGAATGACGGAGACCTGGTTCGAGCCGCCCCGCTCCCTGCACCGCCGCACGGCGCCGACCGAGGTGGACACCGTGTACCGGCACCGGCACGTGCACGGCGAGGTGCACGACGAGAACGCCCACGCCCTGGAGGGCGTGGCGGGGCACGCGGGCCTCTTCTCGTCGGCCCGGGACCTGTCAAAGTTCGCCGCCTGGATCCTCGCCGCCGCGCGCGAAGGGCGCGACCGCCCCGGCTTGCCCTCGCCGGAGACCGTGGCGCGGTTCACGGCGCGGGCCGCTCCCGCCTCGAGCCGGGCGCTGGGCTGGGACACCCCCTCCGGGCGCTCGTCGGCGGGGGACTACTTCGGTGAAGAGGCGTTCGGACACACCGGCTTCACCGGCACGAGCTTCTGGGTGGATCCGGAACTGGACCTCTTCGTCGTCCTGCTCACGAACCGCGTGAACCCGACCCGGGACAACCGGAAGCACATCGCGCTGCGGCGCGCCGTGCACGATGCCGTCGCGACCTCGATCCGCGACCAGCCGGTCCGCCCCCGCGATCCGGGTGGCGCGGGCGGCCCGGCGCCCGAGGGCCCCGACCGCTGACCTCTCTCGACCTCGCGATCCTCGTCGTCTATCTCGGCGGGATCACCGCCTGGGGCGCGTGGCTCGGCAGGGGCGCGCGCGGGGGAGAGGAGTATTTCCTCGGCCGGCGCGACCTGCCGTGGGCCGTCGTCCTCCTGTCCGTCGTGGCGACGGAGACGAGCACGCTCACCTTCCTCTCCATCCCCGGCATCGCGTACGGCGGGTCGCTCGCCTTCGTGCAGATCGCGGCCGGCTACGTGCTCGGGCGGATCGCGGTCGCTTTCTGGCTGCTGCCCGCGTACCGCGAGGGACGGCTGCGGACGGCCTACGAGTTGCTCGAGGCCCGGTTCGGGACGGAGACCCGGCGGCTGACCTCCGGCATCTTCATGATCACGCGCCTCCTCGCGGATTCCGTGCGGCTGTTCGCGACGGCGATCCCGCTCACGCTCGTCACGGGGTGGCCGCTCATCGCCTCCGTGCTCGTCATCGGGGCCGTCACCTTCATCTATACCTTCATCGGCGGCATCCGCGCGGTCGTGTGGGTCGACGCCTCGCAGATGGCGCTCTACCTGGCCGGGGGGCTCATCGCCCTCGTCGTCCTCGCCGGCGCCGTGCCCGGCGGCTGGCCCGAGATCCTCGCCCGCGCCGGGGAGGCCGGGAAGCTCACCGTCATCGACCCGGCGCTCGACTTCGGGCGACCCTACACGCTGTGGGCCGGGCTGCTCGGCGGCGCCTTCCTCTCCATGGGTTCGCACGGCGCGGACCAGCTCATCGTCCAGCGCCTCCTCGCCTGCCGCGACCTCGCCGCGAGCCGCCGCGCGCTCGTCGGCAGCGGCTTCGCCGTCCTCTTCCAGTTCACCCTCTTCCTCTTCGTTGGCTTGGGCCTCTGGGCGTGGTACGACGGAGCCGCCTTCGTGCGCGCCGACGAGATCTTCGCGGGGTTCATCGTTGAAGCGCTCCCCGCCGGCGTCCGCGGCCTGCTCATCGCGGGCGTGTTCGCGGCCGCCATGTCTACGCTGTCCAGTTCGATCAACGCGCTCTCATCCACGGCGGCGTACGACTTCTGGGCGGCGTCCCGTCCGGAGGCGGACGAGCGGCGGATCCTGCGCGTGGGGCGCATCGCGGCCGTGGCGTGGACCGTGCTGCTCGTGGCGGCGGCGATCGGGTTCATCCCGCTGAGCGAGGAGAGCACCGCCGTGGAGGTCTCGCTCGGGATCGCGTCGCTCGTCTACGGCGGGCTGCTCGGGGCGTTCGCGCTCGCCCGCTTCTCGCGCCGGGCCACCAGCCGCTCGGCCCGGCTCGGCATCGCCCTCGGGATCGGATCCGTCACCGCGATATGGATCGGGGCGCGGGACGCGGTCGCCTGGCCCTGGTTCGTCCTCATCGGCACGGCGATCACCGTGGCGGTCGGCCTCCTCGCCGGCTCCCGCCGCGGTTCGCGCGCGTCGGAGTGAAGTCACAGGGATGAGGTCGCGGAGATGAATTCGCGGAGGGTACGCCTACTGTCGGCGGCCGCCGTCGTCCTGGTCGCGGCCTGCGGCGATGGGGAACCGGACGTCACCGGACCCGCCCCCGTGCCGAACCGCGCCCCGGAGGCGGTGGGGACGATCCCCGGGCAGACGCTGGCCGTCGGGGAGGTGGCGACCGTGGACCTGTCGGCCTACTTCCGCGACCCCGACGGCGACGCGCTCTCCTACACGGCGGCGTCCTCGAACGCGGATTTCGTCGGCGTTTCGCTGTCCGGCAGTTCCGTGACGGTCACCGCCGCCGCCAAGGGGGTCGCCACGATCACGGTGACCGCGCGCGACCCGCAGGGTCTCACCGCCCAGCAGAGCTTCGAGGTCACGGTCCCGAACCAGGCGCCCGCCGCCGCGGACTCGATCCCGGCCCGGACGCTGTTCACGGGCGAGACGACGACGGTGGACGCCTCCGCCCACTTCCGGGACCCGGACGGCGACCCGCTTACGTTCGCCGCGACCTCGTCCGATTCCGCGATCGCGACGGTCACCGTCACCGCCGACACGCTGACGATCCACGCGGTCGCCGCCGGCGTCGCGACGGTCACGGTCACCGCCAGCGATCCGGACGGCGCCGAGGCGGAGCAGAGCTTCGAGGTCACGGTGCCGAACCGGGCCCCGGAGGCCGTGGAGATGCTTCCCCCGCGGACGATCGAGGTCGGCGAGACGGAGGTCGTCGTCGTGTCCCCGTTCTTCCGCGACCCCGACGGCGACTCCCTCGCCTACGCGGCGGCCTCGTCGGACACGGCGCGCGCCACCGTCTCCGTGTCGGGCGACTCGGTGGCCGTCACGGCGCTCGCGAAGGGCCCGGCGACGATCACGGTGACGGCCCGCGACGGTCACGATCTGACCGCCGAGCAGCGTTTCGAGGTCACGGTGCCGAACCGGGCGCCCGAGGTCGTGGGCGACATCCCGTCCGAGACGCTGTTCGAGGGCGACACGGCCTCCGTGGACGTGTCCGCCCACTTCCGCGACCCGGACGGCGACCCGCTCACCTACACGGCGACCTCGACCAGTTCCGAGGTGGCGACGGTCATGGTCTCCGGGGATACGCTGACGATCCGCGCGGCCGCCCCCGGCGTCGCGCTGGTCACGGTGACGGCGACCGATCCGGAGGAGGCCGCCGCCAACCTGTATTTTGAAGTCGTCGTCGTGCCTGCCGCGACCCCATTCGAGATCGAACTCGTGTTCGCGACCCCGGTGACCCGGTCCCAGGAGGCCGCGTTTCAACGGGCGGCGGAGCGCTGGATGGAGATCCTGGCGCCGACGGATCTGCCCGACGCGCAGATGAACCGGACTCTCGGTTGCGGCGACGATCCGCTATTCCAGCGCCACGTGGAGACGATCGACGACCTGATGATCGTGGTGGCGGTGGTCGAAATCGACGGTCCGCTCGGCACCCTGGGACGCGCCGGGCCGTGCTGGGTCCGCGCCGCGACCTCGTTGCCCCTGTACGGCCGGATCCTGATGGACGCCGCCGACCTCGGCCGGCTCCCGACGAGAGACCTGGAGGAGGTAATCCTTCACGAAATGGGGCACGTGCTCGGCATCGGCCTCCTCTGGCGGCGTCTCGGCCTGCTCCGGAACCCCGCCTCGGAGACGTCGTCACCGGACACCCATTTCACGGGCCCGCTCGCCATCGCCGCGTTCGACGAGGCGGGCGGCGCGAGCTACCCCGGCGCAAAGGTGCCCGTGCATAACGAGGACGGTCAGGGATCGCGGAACAGCCACTGGCGGGAATCCGTCCTGGCGCTGGAACTCATGACCCCGTTCCAGCACCTCGGGGTGGCCGACCCACTGAGCGCGATCACCCTCCGGTCGCTCGCGGATCTCGGCTACGAAGTCGACCCGACGCCGGCCGACCCCTACCGGCTGCCCAGCCCGGACCTCGCCCGCGCCATCGAGGCCGCCCCGAAGATCCCCTACGGCGACGACATCTGGCGAGGCCCCCTGATCTTCGCCGACCCCGACGGCCGCATCACCCGCGTAATCCCCAGGTAGGCAGGCGACAGGGCTCCCCAAGCTGGCGCGGGGGCGCCGCCCGCGCCTACGATGCCGGGCTATGGAAGACTCGAACGCTCTCATCGTGCGGGGGGCGCGGGAGCACAACCTCCGCGACGTCGACGTCGAACTGCCGCGCGACCGGCTCATCGTCGTCACCGGGCTCTCCGGCTCCGGCAAGTCCTCGCTCGCCTTCGACACCATCTACGCGGAGGGGCAGCGCCGCTACGTCGAATCGCTCTCCGCCTACGCCCGGCAGTTCCTCGGCGTGATGGAGAAGCCCGACGTCGACGTCATCGAGGGCCTCTCGCCCGCCATCGCGATCGAGCAGCGCACCGCGGGCGGCAACCCGCGCTCCACCGTCGGCACCGTCACCGAGATCTACGACTACCTCCGGCTCCTGTGGGCCCGCGCCGGCACCCCCCACTGCCCCTCGTGCGGCCGCCCCGTGCGCCCGCAGTCGCCGTCGGAGATCGCGCAGCAGATCCTCGGCTGGCCCGCCGGCGCCCGCATCGAGGTCCGCGCCCCGCTCGTCAGGGGACGGAAGGGGGAGTTCCGCGACCTGTTCGAGCGCACACTCAGTGAAGGCTTCGTGCGCGCGCGCGTGGACGGCGAACTCGTCGACCTCTCCGACCCGCCCCTCCTGAACCGGCGCCGGAACCACGACATCTCCGTCG
This sequence comes from Gemmatimonadales bacterium, assembly GCA_009840115.1. Taxonomy (GTDB): domain Bacteria; phylum Gemmatimonadota; class Gemmatimonadetes; order Palauibacterales; family Palauibacteraceae; genus Palauibacter; species Palauibacter irciniicola. Next base: position 7,138 of record VXOJ01000044.1, read on the forward strand.
TCGTGGACCGGCTCGTCGTGCGCGCCTCGGACCGCGAGCGGCTGGCGGACTCCGTGGCGACCGCCCTCCGCATGGCCGACGGCGTCGTCGAGGTCGCGCTCCACAACGGCGACGGAGAGGCCACCGACGGGGGGGCGAACGGAAAGGGGGAGGCGCGGCACCTGTTCAGCGAGCGCTACGCCTGTCCGGGCTGCGGGCTCGGCATGCCGGAACTCGAACCCCGGCAGTTCTCCTTCAACTCGCCCTTCGGCGCCTGCCAGGAGTGCGACGGGCTCGGCTCCCAGCGCGTCCCGAACGCCGACCTCATCGTGGGCGGCGACCGGATCTCCATCCTCGAGGGCGTCCTCCTCCCCCTCGGGGCGCCGAGTCATGGCGCCCGCCGCCACGCCCTCGTGCGGCTCGCCCGCAAGCTGGACTTCGACCTCAACACCGTCTGGGGCGAACTGAACGCGGACCAGCAGGAGGCGATCCTCTACGGCGACACCGACGTCGGCTGGGAGGGGGCCGTCGCCGCCACCCTGCGCCGCTACCACGAGACGACGAGCGAGCGCGTGCGCCTCTCGCTCGAGGAGTACATGACGCTCTCCACCTGTCTGGCCTGCGAGGGCGGCCGGCTGCGCCCGGAGAGCCGGGCCGTCACCCTGGAGGGCCTCTCCCTCCCCGCGCTCACCGCGCAGTCCGTGGCCGAACTCCGCCCCCTCCTCGGCAACTGGCTCGAAGCCGCCCGCGCCGCCGGCGGCCAGGCGGCCGAAATCCGCGTCCCCATCCTCAAGGAGGTCGTCGAGCGGCTCGAGTTCCTCGACCACGTCGGGCTCGGCTACCTCACCCTGGCGCGCTCCGCCGGCACGCTCTCGGGCGGCGAGGCCCAGCGCATCCGCCTCGCGACCCAGATCGGGAGCCGCCTCGTCGGCGTCCTCTACGTGCTCGACGAACCCAGCATCGGCCTCCACCCGCGCGACAACCGCAAGCTCCTGCAGACGCTCGGCGCCCTGCGCGACCTCGGAAACACCGTCCTCGTCGTCGAGCACGACGAACTCACGATCCGCCGCGCCGACCACATCGTAGACATGGGACCCGGGGCCGGGCGCGAGGGCGGGGAAGTCGTCGTCTCCGGCGACATCGACCGGCTGCTGGCCGACGAACGCTCGCTCACCGCCGCCTACCTCCGCGGCGAGCGCGAGATCGCCGTCCCGGAACGCCGCCGCGCGCCGGACAACGGCCGGCTCATCGTGCGCGGCGCCCGCGAGCACAACCTGCGCGCGATCGACGTCGAGTTCCCGCTCGGAACCTTCATCTGCGTCACCGGCGTGTCCGGCTCCGGCAAGTCCACCCTCGTCGAGCAGATCCTCTACCGCCGCCTCGCCCGCGAGATCTACCGCTCGAAGCTCGTCCCCGGCGCGCACGACGCGATCGAGGGGATCGACCTCTTCGACAAGGTCATCGACGTCGACCAGAGCCCCATCGGCCGCACCCCGCGCTCGAACCCGGCCACCTACACCGGCCTCTTCACCCCGATCCGCGAACTCTTCGCCCGCCTGCCGGAGTCGAACATCCGCGGCTACGCGCCGGGGCGGTTCAGCTTCAACGTGAAGGGCGGGCGCTGCGAACCCTGCCGCGGCGACGGCCTCGTGAAGATCGAGATGCACTTCCTGCCCGACGTGTACGTCCCGTGCGACATCTGCCGGGGACGCCGCTACAACCGCGAGACGCTCGAGGTCCTCTACCGCGGGCGGAGCATCGCCGACGTGCTCGCGATGAGCGTGGACGAGGCGCTCGAGTTCTTCGACGCCGTGCCGTCCGTGAAGCGCCGCCTGGGCACGCTCTCCGACGTCGGCCTCGGCTACGTGACGCTGGGCCAGCCCGCCACCACGCTGTCCGGCGGCGAGGCCCAGCGCGTGAAGCTCGCCACCGAACTCGCGAAGACGAGCACCGGCCGCACCGTCTACATCCTCGACGAGCCCACGACCGGCCTCCACTTCGAGGACGTGCGCCTCTTGCTGCGCGTCCTCCACAGGCTCGCCGACCGCGGCAACACGATCATCGTCATTGAACACCACATGGACGTCGTGAAGACGGCCGACTGGGTCATCGACATGGGCCCGGAGGGAGGGGCGGGAGGCGGCCTCGTCGTGGCCGAGGGCCCCCCGGAACTCGTGGCCGAGACCCCGGGCAGCCACACGGGCCGGCACCTCGCCTCGCTCCTGCCGGAATCGAGCGGAACCCTGGCCATATGATTGGTGTAGTGGGCCGTACTAGCGCGCGTTGCAGCAATGCTTGACGGTTCCAAAACCTTGACGGCAGGCGGCGATCGGTGCCATACTCCAGGTTACGCGGGGGAATGGGTGGTGGAGAGTGTGGTGGGGCCTGCCTTGAATCCCCCCGAAAAAACGTGATCCGAAGCGACGGTTTCACGGACTTGCTCGACCGAAGGAAACATCGACGAAAACAAGGTGTTTTTGCGGCTTCCGGCGCTCTTGCCACCCTGTGAGAGCGTGGGTATGTTCAGCCCGATTTGCGGGCTGGGGTGTGGTGCATCGTTCGTCGGCGGTGGTATGTTGATCGATCGAGTGGGAACTACATACCTGGGTTGAAGCGAGGGGGACCGCAAGGGATGCACGGAGAAC
>VXOJ01000040.1 GCA_009840115.1 Gemmatimonadales bacterium
TTTAACCCGCCTACAAAGGCACAGCCAAGTCCGACTTTATCCACGGACTGCTAGGTGCGATTTCATACTACGTCCTTCTCGACTACTACAACGTTAACCCTGTACACCGGGAACGCGGAGCGGCTTGGGTGGTTCAGCGGATTTTCGACACACTCGGCGCTGAGGCTCTCACCGACGCTAGCCGCTTCCGAGTTAGGTTTTATGGAGGCTGGTACGGCAAAGGCTCTCTCTCTCAGCACGGGCAGCAACTCTCCACCGAACTCGATGCGATGTTTCCGGCCCGCCTCGTAGTTGGAACGCGCTATACGTCTCTTCAACTGCGTGTCCTCGCCGAGCTCGCCAGCAGTATGCTCGCAGATCCAACACACGATGTCCTATACACGTTACGCCGAGGCACTCCCCCACGATACGACGTGCATCCGCTTCCGTTTCGTGGCTGTACGGAGCCAACCGCTTGCCCACTCGCTGCAGTCCAGGGATTAGTCGACCAGAGAGAATGTCCGGCAGATGCCTGTTCTGCACCGATCTCCGCTGTCTTCCCGCGGCCAAAGCAACAAAAGCTCGTCGATACGATGCTCGTGTCTGATTTAGTTTATCTTGCCTGTACCACTCGCAGCCCCGTGGTGGTAGTATCAACCGATGACGATTTGTGGCCTGGAATCCGCACGGCACTTCACCTAGGTTTGCCCGTTCATCACATCCACACAGCGAATCGAACGACTCCGGCAATCTACGCCTCCGCCGTCTCGGGCGCTTATCATGAATACAGGTTTTTCCAATGAACATCGACGACTTTACGCGAATCCTCCGGACGTTCGCCGATCAGCCAAACAACCTCGATATTGACGGAGGTCGACTACTCGTCGAGATCCGCGACGAGCTGATCGAGGCCGATCTCTCCAACCGAGGTGGTACCGTCTGGGTTCAGGAGCCGGGCGCCGAGCCTCGCTCCGCCTACAAGTGGATCCTCCGGCGGGTCGCTAGGATTGACCAACTCGCAGATCGCCTCCTGTCCTACATTCCAGAGGAAGAGTACTTCGTCACGCCGCGCGGCCTCCTGTTGGATCAACTCGACGTCGACCCCACCGAAGCGGACGTTGCGAAATCCGATGCAGTGAGCGCCCTCGTGCGCACGCTGTCCCAACGTCCAAGCGGGGCGTCCACGGTTCTCTACCTTACGTCGGACGCTGGGGAAGGCAAGACCACCGTCGTGAACCATGTTGCTAGGGAGCAAGCGAAACGCTTCAAGGACGGAAAAGCTACTTGGCTTCTTCTCCCGATCAGCTTAGGTGGACGGCCGTTTCTTCGTTTCGACGATGTCGTGGTTGGAGAACTTGTCAATCGATTGCGTTTTCAACACCTCTATTACGACGCGTTCTTAGAGTTGACAAAGTTGGGTGTACTCGTTCCAGCCTTCGATGGCTTCGAGGAGATGTTCATCGAATCGTCGTCGGGCGAAGCCGTGTCAGCACTGGGTAACCTCGTGCAGCATCTTCAGTCCAGTGGTTCCGTTTTGATTGCGGCTCGAAAGGCATATTTTGAATTCCATAACTTCAGAACACAGGCTCGCCTATTTGATGTGATCCACCAGTCACACTCGGTCACCTTTTCTCGCCTGACGCTTCGGCGCTGGCGACGGGAACAGTTTCAAAGATACTGCCGTCTTCGAGGATTACGGAGCGGCGACAACCTCTATCGCAAAGTAGCGGAACGGCTCGGTAACCGACATCCTCTTCTAACTCGTGCAGTACTCGTAAAAAAACTCGTAGACATCGCAGAAGAGCTGCCTTCGACCGACGCGGTTCTTGAACAGATCGGCAGTGACCCCGATGAGTATTTTGTTGACTTCGTAACAACAATTGTAGAACGGGAAGCGAAGGAGAAATGGCTGGATCGGAGCGGTGAGGCTGCGCAACCCCTGTTGACAGTTAACGACCATTTCGACTTGTTGGCCATGATCGCGCGTGAGATGTGGGAGATGCGATCAGACGCATTGAAACGGGATTATTTAGAGTTGGTCACCGATGTCTTCACGAGCGATCGCAAGTTTTCACCCGAGATTGATCGTCAGATTCGGAAGCGATTACCGGAGCACTCGTTGCTTGCGTTGGTGTCCGGGACGGGGGACATGCTGGCGTTTGATCACGATGATTTTAGACGGTTTTTCCTCGGACGGGCGCTAGGACAGATGCTTCTCAGTGCGAGTGATGAGGAACTCGCATCGTGGTTGAACGTCGCTGCGTTGCCGGCGGACACAGTAGACGCTGCCTGCCGTTATACGGTCCAGGCGGGCGCGACCGCGGGAGCGACGATCGAGCGGGTTGTTGGGATTGGTCAACAGGCGCCGACGACCTCCTATATGAAGGAAAATAGCGGAGGCATCGCATTGACTCTCGCAGGGCTAGGAGTTGAGCGGGGAACGTTACTCCAAGGATTAGTGTTCCCGCCAGAAGCTTTGGTCGGAATTCGACTGACGGGAGTTCGGGTCAGCGATTGTGAATTCCAGGCGACGGGTCTGAAGAACGCGCGGATCGTCGACACCGAGTTCCGCCGGTGTCGCTTCCATCGATTGGAAGACGGTGCCGATACGGTGGCAGGAAGTACGTTATTGGACTGTGACGTAGATCAATGGGTGGGCGAGGGAGACGTGGGCGTCTACGATCCCGCGAGGGTTTGCAGAGCTCTCGCGGACGAAGGATTCCGCGTAGACCGAAGTGAGCCGGTCGCAACTCCGGACGATGAGGAGCGGGCGGTAGTTGACGCTGAGGCCGAGATGGCGGAGCGTGCCCTGCGTATTTTCATGCGTGCCACGCACATCAATGACGTGGTCTTTCGACACAAGCTCGGCCAACGAGCGAATGAGTTCTTTGACGTGGTGTTGCCGGAGTTGCTTGCGCGTGGGATCCTGGAGCAGGTGCCGTACCGGGGATCGGGAAGGGGAACGCGGTACAAGTTGAACGTGCCGATGCAGCGAATCGCGGAGGTCGTGCCTGCTAGGGGACTAACGCTTGCCGACTTGATCGAGAAGTTGGGTGGGCGGTCCGGCAGAGAGTAAGATCGAACGTGATTGGGGCATGCGCACGAGATACAAATAGGGGAATCACTTGATCCCGGTGCGATCCGCCTGACACCTGATACGGATCCGCCCCCTTGGTTTAGGAACCCGCAATCCAGATCGACTCACGGTAAGAGCTGATACCTACGAGAGGACTCACCGTCGCGGGAGTGGGGCGAAGCGGGGCACTTTCGGGAGAAACGCATGAAAACTGATATCGGGATCTGGGAAATCGACCGGGGATCGCAGGCCGGGACCGAACTCGGCCTCGCTGAGCGGGTTGAGACCGAAGAAATGCTGGAGGCGGTGCTGGTGGCGAATCCCAACATGCTCATGCGTGGCCTTACGTTGGTAGGTCGCCAGGTTCCGGTCGAGACCGGGTATGCCGACTTGCTCGGTATCGACGAGGACGGTCGACTCGTGGTCTTCGAACTCAAGCGAGAAAAGCTCACTAGGGATGCGGTGGCACAGATTCTGGACTACTGCACTTACTTGGAAACTCTGCCGGATTCGGACCTAGCGACCCTCATCACCGAGCGATCAGGCACACATGGGATCAACGAGATTTCGGACTTTGAGGAGTGGTACGGGAGCCACGGGGGAGATTCCATCAAGCCGGTCAGGATGGTACTGGTCGGCCTCGGGATCGATACGAGCGCCCGACGCATGGTTGCGTATCTGGCGGATCGGGGCATCGACATCGAACTCTTGACGTTCCATGGATACGTGCATGGGGAGGCCCTGCTGTTGGCCAGACAGGTGCGGACTCCAGAAGATCGCCATGCGCCGTCGGCCGGGCAGGCGCGCAACGTGAATCGGAAGACGGACATCAATCGAAAGGCGGCCGAACACGGGTTAGCGGAAGTGTGGCGGGACGCTAGGGACTCGTTGGACTACAGCTTCCGAACCTACTACACAAAATCCGGCATCACGTACCAACAACGGATGACCACCCTGCCCGACGACGTGCGCGTCCGCGGGTCACATTCCGTCACAATTGATGACGCGGGGAAGATAAGGATCACTCTCTATCCTGCCGCCGTCGACCTGTGTCATGACGGTTTCGAGAGGCTGAAGGAGGTGATTTCGTTCAAGCGTGAGAAGCCGCCGAACGCGCCGGCGACGCGCGGCGCCCCGCATCAGTGGTACTGCCGCCTTGACGAGCAATCATGGCAGGCTCACCGGGACCGCTTGGTTGAGTTTATACGGACCGTGGAAGACGCCTGGCGCAAGCACGAACACGAAGTGGCCGACGAGCCTGAACGGTAGCCACATAGCGTCTACGCTCTACTCCAGCAACTCATATCGACGGTGCAGCAGGGCCGCCACCAATGCGCACTTCGCATTCTTCCTACGGAGTAAGGCTACGCCTTCCTCCGCCGCTTGCGTCGGTCTTCGATCCTTGCTGCGATAACGTCGCTGGGGCTACTCTCCCACCCAAAGCCATCGCCAGCCAAGTACTTGTCCTAAGGGAAAGTATCGCTCATGCCAGGTATGGCACCTCTGGAATTGATCGCGCAAGAGTGGAGGGATCCAGATGGATACCCAACCGTACCCTCCGAGTTAGTCGCTTCGACGCATGGTCGTCGCTATTCGGAACGTGACTTCGAGCGACACTTCCGGGCGTACGTGCTGGAAGCGTATAGGCCACGACTCATGCTGGTCGAGCGGAAGATATACGAGCTAAAGCATCTTGTGGTCTACGGTTTTCGGCGAAGAGGTCGGATCATCATCGAGGTAGAGAGTTGGCGAACGCACGAGTCGGAATGGTTCAACGCGATGATAGGGATTCCGCTTGAAATAGACACGGCAGAACCCGGAGGCGTCGGCGAGCAACTTCCCACACGTACTCAGTTCACGATTACTAGCGCTCGGTTTGATAAGAAGCACTCCATCCAGTACAACAAAGATGGTGGACAGACAGAGAGGTTTGTGTGCGAGGCAAACTTGGAAATCAGAGAAACGATCAAGTCTACGGCCAAGCGCGTGGTTCGTCCCGGGTACTTACTCCAGATGGCGGAGGCAGTCATCAAGATGCGGAAGGCTGCGGGAGTCTAGAGTTCTGATACGGTAATCGCCTGACACCCGGCCTCGCCGAGATAGGCGCGATAGCTCGACCAGACGCTCAAGGGTCGTACTCCAGGCAGAACGGGCCTTGCTCGCAGGGCCGTCCGTGACGAGGCGATGCCCCCCCTGTGTCGGGGGGCTCTTGCCGTGGGTACATCCGCTTCCGTACCTGAAGCTGCCATCGAGTCGACTGAATCGTGGATGGTCGAGGTCCGCGAATTAAGGCACTCGCCCGAGGATTATACGGAGGGACGAAGCGACACATGACGAACGGCGACCTGGGCTGGATCGCGAACTACATCTGGGGGATCGCGGACGACGTGCTCCGCGATGCTACGTCCGGGGCAAGCACCGCGACGTCATCCTTCCCATGACCGTGCTTCGGCAGCTCGTCGCCGTGCTCGAGCCGACCAAGCAGGCCGTCCTGGGCATGAAGGACAGCTTGGACGAGATGGGGACCGCCGACCAGAAGGTGGCGCTTCGCCAAGCGGCCGGCCAAGCGTTCTACAACACGTCGAAGTTCACTCTGCACGACCTCAGAGCTCGGGCCAACCGGCAGCAGCTCCGGGCCGACTTCGAGGACTACCTCGACGGGTTCTCGCCCTCCGTGCGGGACATCCTCGACAACTTCGAGTTCCGGAATCAGATCCCGAGGCTTTCCAGGGCCGATGCCCTGGGTACGCTGATCGAGAAGCTCACCTCACCGGACATCAACCTAGGTCCTGAGCCGGTCATGAACACCGACGGCTCGGTCCGGCATCCCGGGCTCGACAACCACGGTATGGGGACGATCTTCGAGGAGCTGATCCGGCGCTTCAACGAGGAGAACAGCGAGGAGGCGGGCGAGCACTTCACGCCGCGCGACGCGGTGCAACTCATGGCGAAGCTGGTCTTCCTCCCGATCGCCGACGAGATCGACGACGGCACCTATCTGCTCTACGACGGCGCCTGCGGGACCGGCGGCATGCTGACCGTGGGCGAGGACGTGCTGCAGCAGCTCGCGGAGGAGCGGGGCAAGCACGTGTCCACGCACCTGTTCGGCCAGGAGATCAACGCCGAGACGTATGCCATCTGCAAAGCGGACCTCCTGCTCAAGGGGGAAGGGGAGGCCGCCGACAACATCGTGGGCGGACCGGGGCACTCCACGCTCTCCAATGACGCCTTCCCCACGCGCGAATTCGACTTCATGCTCTCGAACCCGCCGTACGGGAAGAGCCTGGTCACCCGCTCCAGCGACGGCCAGATGCTCTTCCTGGCCAGGAACCTCCTTAGCCTTCACAACTAGCGGGTTGTCCACGAACCCACAGAAAGGGTTTGGGCAACCTCACCACATCTGACGAGAGCAACTGATGAAGAAGAAGTTCAGCAGCGATGATGTGCCGCTCGTAGACCTGCTGGATCAAGCGGCCAGCGGTGAGCTCCAACTGCCGGATTTCCAGCGTGGATGGGTGTGGGACGACGACCACATCCGGAGTCTTCTGGCCTCGATTTCGTTGTCGTATCCGATCGGGGCGGTCATGACGCTTGTCGCCGGCAATCCGGGAGTGAACTTCAAGGCGAGATTGCTCGAGGGGGTCAAACTGAACCCGAGGCCGAAGCCCGAGACGCTGCTGCTCGACGGCCAGCAGCGATTAACGTCGCTGTTTCAGGCCCTGAAGTCCCGAGACCCGGTTCGCACGCGCTCAAGCCGTGGGAAAGAGTTGCTCCGTCACTACTATGCCGAGATCGAAGCCTGCATCGACCCATCCGTGGACCGGGAAGAGAAGGGCATCGTCGGCATTCCGGCGGATCGAATCATCCGGAGCGACTTCGGCCGGAAAGTCGAGCTGGACCTTACCACGCGCGAGCACGAAATCGCTGCACAGATGTTTCCGCTGGACATCGTTTTCGATGCAGGAGACACGATGGTCTGGCAGCAGGCGTATCTGGGTTCAGGACGCGGTGACATGGCCGAACGGCTCGCCAAGTGGATGCGGTTTCACGAGGAAGTGGTCCTGCCTTTCCAGCAATACAATGTGCCGACGATTCAACTGGCTAAGCCAACACCGAAGGAGGCCGTGTGCCAGGTGTTCGAGAAGGTCAACACCGGTGGCGTTACGCTAACGGTCTTCGAGCTGCTGACGGCGACATATGCCGCCGACAACTTCGAGCTGCGCAAGGACTGGGAGGCCCGCCAGCAGCGACTCAGCCGATTCGAACTGCTGAAGAAGGTCGACGCCACTGCGTTCTTGCAGATCGTTACGCTGCTTGCCACCTACAACCGACGGCAGTCGCATCTGCGGACACATCCAGAGGACGACAAGGCTCCGGGAATCTCTTGCAAGCGCCGCGAGGTCTTGCGCCTACCGCTGACGGACTACGAGCAATGGGCAGATCGGGCCGAGAGAGGACTGCTACGCACGGTCCCGTTCTTGCACAGCCAGTGCATGTTCCGCTACGGCGATATCCCATACACGACGCAGTTGGTGCCGTTGGCGGCCATCTTCGGCTGGCTGGAAGGCCGAGCGGAGTCTTACGAGTCGCTTCGGCGGCTCGAGCGGTGGTTCTGGTGCGGTGTCCTCGGCGAAATGTACGGCGGCGGGACGGAAACACGATTTGCACTTGACTTGGAGGATTGCGTGGCATGGACCGAGGGGCTGCTCGACTCCGGCCAGCCCCGCACGGTACAAGCCGCGCAGTTCCAAGCGGAGCGGCTACTCACGTTGCGCACGCGCAACAGTGCTGCTTACAAGGGCCTCCACGCACTCCAGATGAAGCAGGGCGCTCGCGACTTCAAGACCGGCCAGCCGATCGATGTCCACGCCTATCTGGAGCAAGCGATCGATATCCACCACGTTTTCCCTCGCCACTGGTGCCACGAGAACGGTGACAAGCACGGCATCGAATGGGGAATTGCGAACTGCATCGTCAACAAGACGGCTCTCGACGCACGTACCAACCGACGCATCGGCGGCTCCGCGCCCAGCGTCTACCTCTCACGGATCGAATCCGGCGATGGCATCCAGCCACATGTACTCGACGGCTTTCTTCGCTCCCACGACATCGACCCGGTGGCCCTTCGACGTGACGATTTCGGACACTACTTCAACCAGCGGTTCGAAAGTCTGCTCGGCCACATCGAACGAGCGATGTCCAAGCCGGTGAATCGGCGGCCGGAACGCGACGAGAGCCCGTTCGCCGAGCGAGCGATCGACATCGAATCGGGTGTCCGGTCATTGATCGAGGGCGGTGAGTCGACGGAGGTTGAGTTCAAGTCGACAGCCCGCTTCAATCTGCACCGCAACGGGCGTGATGAGGCAATCACGTGGGCAGTCATCAAGACGATTGCCGCCTTCATGAACACGGACGGCGGCACGCTATTGATCGGTGTCAATGATCGAGGTGACCCCGTGGGAATCGAGCCGGACTACCCGTACGTCAAGGGGGCGAACCGGGATGGCTGGGAGCTTTGGATGACCACGACGGTCAAGAACGCACTCGGAAGCGTAGCCGCCGCCGATCTCCGCGTGGGCTACTGCACCATCGACGGCCGGACGATCGCGCGGATTGACGTACGTCGGGGGAGCCAGCCGACGTTCGCCGCGCGAAAGGGCAAGCCGCGAGAGATCTTCTTCGCGCGGCTGAACAACGCGACGGAGGAACTCTCGGGACCGGCCCTGCTTGAGTACCGGCAGAAGCACTGGCCCCAGTAGGTCACGGTTCGGGGGTGGAGCCGAGGACGCAGCAGTTCGATTTCGCTGCGCGTGGGCTCCTCGTGTCGAGAGGGCGACAAGGCACTCGAAGCGCTATCGAATAACCTGTCAGCCGTGCGGGAGGCATGTGCAGTCGATGGTCAGAGTGCGTGAGCGGCCAGAGATCTTTCCATGCGATGTCAGGCATGGACTGCCGGATAGGCGTCGATCATGAGGTTGATCTGGGGATGGGGCGGACCAGCGCACGGTCCTGACGTATGTAACAGCGAGACACGCCGAACTTCATGCCCGTCCTGCAGGCAGACCGTCTTCTTTTTTTTCTGCGACCACGGTAGCCGCGTGTACTTTGACCGACTGGGTCACCCGTGGCCGTTGCACGCATGCGGGAAGTCGCGACGTCCACCTCCACATCCAAGGACGGTGAGTCCGCAACTGGATCGTCGGAAGATCGTGTCCGGATACATCATGGAAGTTCATCGACCCGGCGGCGCTCTGCTGTCCGAACGGCAGCGCGCCCGGCTCGGCTCACTCGGGAACGAACCCCACGGGCAGATCACGATCATCTCTGAAGATGGCACCGAGCAGTTCACGGCCTACACTCCCGCGCGTCTGCTCGAGTTTCGCGGAGAGAAGGCGCGAGTCGTGGCTGAATTGGAAGGTCGCTACAACCGCTCGTACGACTTCTCGTTCTGGCACTGCTTCTCGCTGATCACATCCGGCTGAGCTGAGAGTCGTGTTGTAGAGACGTGCCAGCACCGATACGGGTGTACGGCGCAGTGCACGGGGTTGACCTAGACGTTATCGGTGTCGTACTTCGGTGGTCGCTCTTTGCTGAAACCATTCCAACATGTGCGGTAAGCAACCGTAGTCACTGATGACCAGTCGACCAGATCCCCCGCGCTGGCGCTTCCGCGCCATGGCTCCATCGGAGCCGAACCAGAACCCCATCCAGGGCGAGTTCTTCAGCGCTGACCTTCCAGAGCGGTTCATTCGTGAGTCGGTGCAGAACTCGCTCGACGCGAGGGCTGGGGGGGAGCCGGTCACGGTTCGGTTCACGATCAGTGGGCCGGAGGGTGCTGTGCCCAGCGGGCGAGCCGGCCAGTATCTGACCGGATTGCAGCGTCACTTCGAGGCCGTCATGCGGGCCGAGAGCGCCAGTCTCGAGAGGGGCAGCGAACGGCGCGGTGAGCTTGAGGGGCGCCGCGCGCTACTGCGGGGAGCGTTGCCGTTTCTCGTCGTGGAGGACTTCGGGACGACAGGACTCCAGGGCGACATCGAGGCCAACGACATCCAGGCGAAGGGGAACGACTTCTGGGGTTTCTTTCGGTCGATCGGCATCTCTCCGAAGGGAGAGGACGCTGGCGGATCATGGGGGTTAGGAAAGTGGGTGTTTCCCGACGCCTCGAAGCTGAATGCTTTCCTGGGCGTCACGCGGCGTGCCGGCGAGCGCCGGTTTCTGCTCATGGGCCAGACGATGCTCAAGCTGCACCAACTCGCCGGCCGGAAGTATCCACCTGTCGGGTTCTTCGCCGCCGGATCGATCGAAGACGATAAGGACTGGTTGCCGATGCCCGTGGAGTCGGTGGGACTCCGGTCGACCCGCGCTCCGTCACCCGAGGACATCGAGGCCTGCTTTGTCCATGAAGCGATGACCGACTTCGGGCTCCGGCCCACCGGTGAGCCGGGCACCTCCGTGGTGATCCCTCACCCCAAGGATGAGCTGACTGACCCGGAGAACCTGTCCCGTGCCGCTATCCGGCAGTACTTCCACCCGATCATCGCGGGAGACCTCGTCGTGGAAGTCGTCACTCCGGACGAGCCCATGCGTCGGATCGATGCCGAGACCATCGTTGCCGAAGCCCTTCGGACGGGGGACGACGCCGAGGAAGATCCCGAACAGCGCGCGGAAGCACTCATACGCGTAATCGAACTGGCGAGGTGGGGAAGGCAACAAGAAGACGGTTTCGTCGAAGCAGACGCCCGGCGGAAGCAACCCGCGATTGCGACCGACCACATCGAGTCTCTCCGCGCCCGCCTCAGCGAGGGAGAGCGGCTTGCGTTTCGCGTGAGGTCCCGGGTTCGTGGCAAGCCGAATGACTTCAAGGTGTTCCTCGAGGAGGACGATCACCTCTCGGGAGGGCACGACTACTACGTGCGCGGACACCTCCACATCCCACAGATGGATTACCTGACCCGGCATCACGCTAGAGCGCTGGTCGTCGTCGACAACAAGTCCGATCTGGGGCACCTGTTACGCGATGCGGAGGGTCCGGCGCACGAGAAGTGGCGGGCCGATGCGCCTCGACTGAAAGAGAAGGGCTGGCCGAACGCGGCCGAACGTGTACGGGAGGTGCAGAACGCCGCCGCCCGCATACTCGATGCCCTCGCGGAGAAACCGGCCGATGTACGGCGCGATGCGCTCTCCGACCTCTTCCCTGCCGACACTGGTGGACGGCGTGGACCCGGGCCGGGACGCCAGCGTCCCCCCGGCGTCCGCCCCGACAAGCCCCCGCTCCGCATTGACCGTGTCCCGGGTGGATTCCGCCTGCGGCCGGGCGGTAACGGCGACCCTTCGGCGAGGACGTTCTCGGTGCGAATGGCCTACGACGTCGCTCGCGGAACGACGAACACGGCGTTCTCCCGCTTCGATGCCGGACTCAGAGCAGGATGTCCGGACTTCTCGTTGCGGAACGGTCAGCTTGACTTGGAGGCGGCAGATTGTGAAACGGACTTGAGGTCCGACAACGAGTTCCGGCTTCGCGTGCTGGCACCGAACTTCTCCCTGGGCGTTACGGGGTTCGATGAACGTGACTTGGTCGTAAGGGTTCTGCCCCTCGAGCGAGAGGCCGCGACGATCCGCGACGTTGAGGAGCGCGCACCATGATTCGACGGTTCAACCGCACCGGACGGATCTCGATCCCCAGCGGTCGCGCCGCCGTGACCCTGCGGAGATTTGATGGAAACGGACACGCTGTCCGCAATGGAGCCAAGACGGGTGCCCCCGAAGCGACGTGGTACTTCGACCTGAAACTGGATCTGGACGACTATCCGTTCCCGCCCGGCGCCCGGTTGCGAGTCGAGGCCTGGCGGGGCAACGCCTTCCAGCGCTGGGAGTGGGGCAGGGTGGGCGCTCAGGCCGAACCGACCGAACGATACCGGACGCTGACGGCCGTGCCGGAGACGAGTCAGTTCCGCGTGACGGTGATCGCGGCGGACGATTCCGGCCGCCTGCTCGGGCTCGCCGACAAGCTGCGGCCGCGGCTGCCTGTCGAGTCCTTGCTTCCACTGCAGCCGGCGGACCTTGGAGGCGAGGTGTGGCGGCTCGATTTTGGGCAGGGAGACGACATCGTCGTACTCAAGGTGAACCGCGAGATGCCCGACTTCGACCGGACCATCCGTACGGATCCCGCGTTCCGCGGTCTGGTGATGCCTCAAGTGTTGCGGTCGATCCTCGAGCGGGCGTTGCTCGTTGAGCACGAGGACCCCGGGGATCAGGAGGGCCGCTGGGCGTCGTGGTTCGACCTCGCTCGGAGCATCCTGCCGGATCGTGATCCACCTTCCGTGAGCCACGACGCCCCGGACGACGAGATCGCGCAAGCAGACCGCTGGATCGAAGGAGTCGTCGCAGCATTCTCGGCCGACAAGGTCAAGGCCTTGGACAGATACCGCGAAGCGTGGAGGGCTAAGTGAAGGCCCGCGAGTTCACGGCGAAGGGCATCCAGCGAGCTCGGCAGTTCCTTGGCGAGGTCCGAGAGAATCCCGAGGGACGACGGAGTCCGCCTCGCGACCTGCTGGAGGGGTCGGAATACACGCGCTCGTTTAGCGGGGAACTCACTGTGGACCGCAGACAGCAACCGTTTGCCTCCCGTCGCGAGATCGGCGAGTACCTCTCACCCAAGCTGAAGCCGCTCGGCCCCAGGATCACCGACCGGACCTCGCTGTGGTCGTGGCTCGGCCTGTTCCACTTCGAAGACACGGTTCGGATCGTCGACGGGGCCATGAAGTTGTCACCGTTGGACGAGACCTTCGTCCTCGACCCCCTCGACGACCAGAACCTCCGAGGTCAGCACCGCCACTGCCTGCGATCCGCTTGGCAGCTGTACGAAGTACATGGGGACAATGCCGCGTTTCTGCTGAATCAGCCGCCGACGGCGCGCGGTGACATCGCGGATCGCATCTTTCAGTCCCAGCGGATATTCAACTCCCAAGGAGTTGTTCCATTGATTCTGGGCCTCTACTCGGATGGCAAGCGCCCCAAGCGCGGGTTCCGGGATCGGCCGGGCGGCCTGCGGCACCTCCTCCGGGTTCTCGACCAACTCGAACGCACCTACGATGTTTACGGCATGCCCCCCCACGCCCTCGTTGCTATTCTTCCGCCGGAGTTCCAGCCGTGGACGAATGGCGCCAGCGCGCCGGCGACAGGACCAGAAGCCCCGGTCCGAGAGAACGTCGGATGAAAGCTGCCTCAGCGCGTTCGATCGGTCCGTCCCGGGCGCAACGTCAGCCGGGCGCGGAGTCGTCGCCACAGACGGGCGAGTCACCTTCGAAATCACCTCAGCCCGCACCGAAGGACCACAAGCTCGAGCAGTGGGAGGCGGGTCTGTGCCGGAAGGGCCAAGCCACAATGCGGTACAAGGCGTTCCGGTCCACCGTGAGCGTCAACCCCGCCACGGGAGCCCTGCAAGGAAGAATGATGAGCCGCGCCGGCTGGTGGATCGGCGGAGTCGAGGCGGCGGAGGCGAGCGAATTCAGGAAGGGCATTCAGGGCCGAAGTGGACGATCACCTCGCTCGCGGCAGCCGCTGAGCAAGAGGAGCTTCCAGGGTAGGAGGAACAGGGATGTCCGCGACGATTCACTCGCTGCGACCCGTTAGTTTGCGAGACGTGTGGCGGCATGAGGCGCACGACTTCACCCCTTGGCTGGCGAAGCACCTCGATCGGCTGGGCGATGCGCTGGGCCTAGAGCTCGAGCTGGTGGGAACGGAGGTCTCGCTGGGCCAGGTCGGCAAGGTTGACATCCTCGCCCGCCAGGCTGAGACGGGAGCCAAGGTGGTGATCGAGAACCAACTGGGGGACTCCGACGGCTCGCACTGCCTGCGACTGCTTGGATACGCGGCGGGCGCCGAGGCGTACATACTCGTATGGGTAGCGCGACACTTCACCGACTACCATCGAACCATCCTGGACTGGGTGAATGAAGCCGACACGATCGATGTGTACGCCGTGACCGTTCAGGCTTACCGGGTTGGCGACGTCATCGCCGCGGATTTCCGGACGGTGGTTGAACCGGCCCAAACGCCGCCGGGAGTGTCCCCTCCGGCGAAAAGAAACTGGAGCAGCCGCTACGGGGATTTCTACCGGCCGCTCGCGGCGCGTCTACGCCGGTCGGGTATGCCCCCCGTAGGGAAGGGGGGATGGAGGGGTCGCTACCGCTCGTTCCAGACCGGATACCCCGATGCCATCTACACTACCGCGCTTGATCGTGAGGAGGGGAAGGCTCACGCGAACTTGCTCCTGACAGGCGCGGACCATCAACGAACGTACGATGCCCTCCGCCGGTGCCGGGCGGACATCGAAGCGAAGCTGGATCACCCCGCCACATGGCACCAAGGAGACCATAATTCGCGGATCAAGTTGGAGACGGAGGGCTTCGACGCCCTGCGGGATTGGGGTCCAGAGGAAGCGCTGGAAACCGTGCGAGAGCGGCTCGAGACGCTCCTTCTCCGGCTGCGAGCCGCCGTCGAACCGCACTTGGATGACGTGATAGCGACTGACGCGGTCGACGGGCAGGAGGCGACGCATCACGCCGAGTGAACCTCACTACTGTTCGCCGCGGCAGGGTGGCAACCGGGCTGTGGATTCCTCGGGCCCAGGGGTGGTCGGTTTTGAACGGTGCCAGGGCTTGACCGCGACCGTGGGTGGGCCGTACTTACGTGGCTCGTTTGCTGAACGTTGACATCTCGCTGAGCAACCCACTACTGACGACGAATCGATCACCGTATCCCGCGCTGGCGCTTCCGCATGCTGGCGCCATCGGCGCCGAACCAGAACCCCCATTCCTAATGGGTACTTCGGAACCGATCTCCCAGGGTCCATCTGGAAGTTTCTAGGACTCCTTCGACGCGACGGGCCGCGCCGGGATACCGGTCCCGATCCGGCTAATGAGCGCTAACGCCAACCGGCGAAACGAAAGAAGGCCACGAGATGAGCATTTCTTCACCGAAGATCCTTGAGGTCATTCGCTCCGCCAAGACCGGACAGTGGAACATCCCGGGGTTTCAGCGCGGTTTCGTATGGCAGCGACCGAAGATCTTGCTTCTCCTCGATTCCCTTTTTCGAGGCTATCCGTTCGGTACGATTCTCAACTGGAAGGTGCCGGAAGCGGAGGGACAGGTCGCGGGAAGGAGCTCGACGTTAAGGGGTCCTACAACTTGGATCATTGACGGACAACAAAGGACCACGGCGCTATGCATGCTGACCGGACAAAAGCCGTACTGGTGGAAAGATAACGCGGACTGGGATCGTCGGTTTTCCGGACTGAAACCCATGATTCGGCTGCGGCCTACTGCGGACGTGGAGTTTCAATTGGAGAACCCCGTCCGGCGCCGTAGCTCAGAGTGGTTCAGGGTTGATCCTTTTCTGGCGGAACTAGCTCAGGTCGAATACGAAGAGTTCGAAGACGTACTTGATAAGCACGCTTCCGTAGCGGCCAACGAGGTCGCGAAGAAGCTGGACATCCCGGGCGATGTGGAAGAATACGTCACGGCTCGGGACGAAGTAAAGAAGCGTTTGACACGCCTCGGTCGAGTCCTCGTGACGGAATTGCCGTGTCAATCCATCAACCTCGGTCCGGTGTCCGTCGCCGAAGTCTTCGAGAGGGTCAATCGAGCCGGCACTCGGGTCCGTGAGACCGACGTCACGGTAGCTTGGGTTGAGGCGCATAACCCAGGCTGGGTACGAGACGATTTTCTGCCGTTCTGTGGCGAGATGGATGATGCCGGCTGGGGGCTTCCTCCTTCTCTCCTGATTCCCGTGCTCGTGACTGCCTGTGGCCAGAACCCTGATCTTCGGAATATTCCGCCCGATGTCTGGAAGGATCGCGTCCGACTCGATGACGGATGGAAGGAGGTCAAGAAAGCGATTGAAGCAGTTCGGCAGAGTCTGCAATCCTGCGGAGTGCCTCTGGGTTTAGTGCCGTCAAAGAACGCGCTGTTCCCGTGCTTGATCGCGGCGATGCGCGAGGCCGGTGCGGGTGCGAAGGAGATGGTCGGACGTATGTTCTTAGCAGCGACGGCTTCTGGGCGGTACGCGGGCTCTACCGGCACGAAGTTCAGGGAGGACGCAAGCCTCATCAAGCGGGCAGGTTCATTTGATGAAGCGGTAGATCTGTACGTGGGGAGACTCGCTCCGCGTCCTGCCGTGGGCGGCGGGGTTGATATGAGAGCTGACGCGTGGAGGATCGACTCGGATGATTTGTGCGCTTCCTATAGCGGCGCGGGAAACCGCTACTTGCGACTCCTGTACTTCATGACGGTGTTTCCGAACGATCCGAGGGCATGGTTTGGAGGAAACAGGGGTCGTTCTTTTACGCAGGATGCCCGAGGCGTTCTTGATCCCGATCTCAAGCCGGAGTGGCACCACTTCTTCCCAAAGGCGTTTCTCAAGAAGCGCGGCGTCGAAGACGAACGAGTCAACTGGTTCGGAAACATCGCCGTCGTTGACGCAAAAGCCAATCGGAAGATCAATTCGAAACCACCTTTGACGTATCTGGAGCTTGAGGAAGTTCACGCTCCCCCGGATGAACTTGCAAAGCAGTTCATTCCAAGTCGTTCATCGCTGCATCAATTTGATTCTCTCGATGACTTCTTGCGGGAGCGACACGAACAGCTGGCCGAGGCGATGAATCTGAGGCTTCACGGTTTCGGCTTGGTGAAATAGGCGCAGCGGGTGATGCACGGTAGTCACCTGACGCGCCGCGCTCACCGATCCTGAACCGGTCGCGGTGGCCGAGCGGAGGCGATTGGTAGCTGTGTCCGCCCTCGGGTGGCGGAACGAGCGGTTGAATGCTCTTGATGCGCCGGATACACTTCCGGCCACGCAGCACCGAACCTGAAAGCGCGACGAAACGGGAAGCCGCTGAGCGGCATGGATAAGCGAAGCCTGTCGGAACGGGACATCTGCACGAAGTACATCACACCCGCCCTGCGTGACGCCGGGTGGGACGAGATGTCGCAGATTCGCGAGGAGGTGACGCTCACCGCCGGTCGCATCATCGTGCGCGGCAAGCTCGTCGCGCGCGGGAAGCGCAAACGCGCCGACTACGTCTTGTTCGTCAAACCGAACATCCCCATCGCGGTGATCGAGGCGAAGGACAACTCCCACAGCGTCGGCGACGGCATGCAGCAGGCTGTGGACTACGCCGAGATCCTCAGGATCCCGTTCGCGTTTTCTTCCAACGGTGACGGCTTCGTGCTCCACGACCGCACCGGAGGTAGCGATACCCTCGAGACGAACCTGCCACTCGACGCGTTTCCGTCACCAACGGATCTGTGGGCGCGCTATCGGGCCTGGAGGGGCCTGACGCCGGAAGCCGAGGAGATCGTCCTTCAGGACTATTTCGAGGATGGCGGCGGCAAGACCCCGCGCTACTACCAGGCTAACGCCATCAACGCGACGCTCGAGGCCATCGCCAAGGGACAGAACCGCATCCTGCTCGTCATGGCCACGGGTACCGGCAAGACGTACACCGCCTTCCAGATCATCTGGCGGCTGTGGAAGGCGAAACGCAAGAAGCGCATCTTGTTCCTCGCCGACCGCAACGTGCTCGTCGATCAAACGATGGCGAACGATTTCCGCCCGTTCAGCGGCACGATGACCAAACTCTCGCGCGACATCGACACTTCCTACGAAGTCTATCTCGGCCTGTATCAGGCCATCACGGGTCCGGAGGAACACCAGAAGACGTATCGGGAGTTCTCCCGGGGCTTCTTCGATCTGATCGTGATCGACGAGTGCCACCGGGGCAGCGCCGCAGACGATTCGGCGTGGCGTGAGATCCTCGAGTACTTCTCCTCCGCGACCCAGATCGGGCTCACCGCTACGCCGAAGGAAACGAAGTACGTCTCCAACATCAACTATTTCGGGGAACCGGTCTACTCCTACTCCTTGAAGCAGGGCATCCACGACGGCTTCCTCGCACCCTACAAGGTGGTCAAGGTCCATATCGATCGCGACGTGGAGGGCTACCGTCCGGAGAGGGGCCAGCTCGACCGCGAGGGCGAGGAGGTTGAGGATCGACTCTACAATGTCACGGACTTCGATCGTACGCTGGTCATTGACGGACGAACTGCCCTGGTCGCCGAGAAGGTCACGGCCTTCCTGAAGGAGAGTGGCGACCGCTTCCAGAAAGCGATCATCTTCTGCGTGGACCAGGAACACGCCGCGCGAATGCGTCAGGCGTTGGTCAACGAGAACGCCGATCTCGTCGAGAGCAACTCACGCTACGTCATGCGGATCACGGGAAGCGATACCGTGGGCCAAGCTGAGCTCGGAAACTTCATCGATCCGGAATCGAAGTACCCCGTTCTCGTCACGACATCGCGCCTGCTGTCCACGGGCGTTGACGTCCAGACCTGTCGGCTGATCGTGCTAGACCGAACCGTCGGGTCGATGACGGAGTTCAAGCAGATCGTCGGACGAGGCACTCGCGTGCATGAAGACACACGCAAGTTCTACTTCACGCTTATCGACTTCCGCGGGGCCACGAGTCATTTCGCGGACCCCGAGTTCGACGGCGAGCCGGTGCAGATCTACGAACCTGGGGAGGACGATCCGATCGCCCCACCTGACGTACCGTCTACGAACGGGGACGGCACCGGCGATGACGAGATCTTCATTGATGGCCCGGATCCACTTCTGCCTCCGGAGACGGGACCACAGAAGAAGATCTACGTGGACGGCGTCGAGGCGCTCATCGTCGCCGAGCGGGTGACATACCTCGACGGCGAGGGCAAACTCGTCACGGAGTCGCTGCACGACTATACGAGGAAGGCGCTACACAGGCGGTTCGCGAGCCTTGACGACTTCTTGAATCGTTGGAACGCAGCCGAGCGCAAGCAGGCGCTCATCGATGAGATAGCGTCCGAGGGTCTGCCGTTGACCGTGATCGGCCAGGAACTGAACAAGGATCTCGATCCCTTTGATCTCGTGTGTCACGTTGCCTTCGACGCCAAACCGCTGACGCGCCGGGAACGAGCGGAGAATGTCAAGAAGCGCGACGTGTTCACAAAATACGGAGGTCAGGCCCGCGCCGTGCTCGGCGCGTTGCTCGACAAGTACGCCGATGAAGGCGTACTCAATCTCGATGACGCCAACGTGCTGAAGATCCCCCCGCTCGACAGCCTCGGCACGCCGGTCGAGCTCGTTCGAGCCTTCGGCGAGAAGCCAGATTTCGAGCGGGCCGTGCTTGATCTTCAATCCGCACTCTACAGGGAGATTGCCTAAGAGATGTCCGTCAGCACGCGGGTTAAATCGATTCAGAACATCATGCGCCAGGACGTGGGCGTCGACGGCGACGCGCAGCGTATCAGCCAGCTGTGCTGGATGTTCTTCCTCAAGATCATCGACGATCAGGACCAGGAACTCGAACTCCTCAAGGACGACTACGGCTCGCCCGTCCCCGCCCCTCTTCGATGGCGGCACTGGGCTGCGGACCCGGAAGGCATCACGGGCGAGGAACTGCTCGACTTCATCAACGGCGATCTCTTTCCGCAGTTGAAGGAACTCCCGCCCGGGGCTGGCCCCCGCGCGAAGGTCGTGCGCGATGTGTTCGAGGATGCCTACAACTACATGAAGTCCGGCCAGTTGATGCGGCAAATCGTCAACAAGATCAACGATATCGACTTCAACAATCTCGCTGCGCGTCAGCACTTCGGCGACATCTACGAGCAGATTCTGAACGACCTGCAATCCGCCGGCAACGCAGGCGAATACTACACGCCGCGCGCCGTCACCTCCTTCATGGCCCGGATGATCGACCCGAAACCGGGCGAGACGCTGCTCGATCCGGCGTGCGGCACCGGAGGGTTCCTCACATGCGCCATCAATCACATGCGCGAAAGGTATGTGAAGCGACCCGAGGACGAGGCGAGCATGCAGGCCTCCCTGCGGGCGGTCGAGAAGAAGCCGCTGCCCCATATGCTCGCCGTCACGAACATGCTGCTGCACGGCATCGAGGATCCATCCTTCCTGCGCCACGACAACACGCTGGCGCGGCCCTACATCTCTTGGGGCCGGGACGAACGCGTGGACATCGTGCTGACCAATCCGCCATTCGGCGGCAAGGAGGAGGACGGCATCGAGTCGAACTTCCCGCAGCACTTCAGGACGCGCGAGACGGCAGATCTGTTCTTGGCCCTGATCATCCGGCTACTCAAACCCGGAGGCCGGGCTGCCGTGGTCCTACCCGACGGCTCCATGTTCGGCGAGGGCGTCAAGACCCGCCTGAAGCAGCATCTGATGGAGGAGTGCAACCTTCACACGATCGTGCGGCTGCCGAACTCGGTGTTCCGCCCCTACGCCTCGATCGGGACGAACCTGCTGTTCTTCGAGAAGGGCGAACCAACGAAGGACATCTGGTTCTGGGAGCATCTCGTGCCCGAGGGCCAGAAGGCGTATTCCATGACCCGGCCAATACGGGTGGAGCATCTCGACGACTGCGCCGACTGGTGGGGCGGAACGGAGCGCACGGGCCGGAAGGAGGGTGGCCGTGCTTGGAAGGTGAGCGCCGACGAGATCGAGGCGCGCGGCTACAACCTCGACATCAAGAATCCGCATATCGAAGAAGAGGATCATGGCGATCCGGAAGCGCTTCTGGCGCAACTGGACACCGTCGAAGCGGAAGTCGTATCGGTGCGGGATCAGTTGAAGGCGATCCTGGCAGAAGCGCTGTTGCGGTGAACGCCGAGCGGCTCCTCACCCTCTACGACCGGGTGGCGGACGCACCGGACGCCGTTGGCCGCCTCCGCCGGTTCGTGCTGGATCTCGCCGTACGCGGGAAGCTCGTGGTTCAGGATCCGACGGATGAGTCGGCGTCCGAGCTGTCCGAGTCGGTTGCACGCAGCAGGATCAGCAACTCCGATCTTCCGCGAAACTGGTGCTCCGTGGCGGTTGGGGACATTCTCGAATTCAAGTACGGCAAGGGCTTGAAGGCGAGTGATCGTGAAGAGCATGGCCCGGTGCCCGTCTACGGTTCTAATGGCATCGTGGGATACACCGTAGAGCCTTTGACTGCGCGTCCTTCCGTCATCGTCGGCCGCAAGGGATCCGCAGGAGCACTGAACAAGTGCGATGGGCCATCATGGACCACTGATGTTGCGTATTATGTGGAGGCGCCGGATTTCTTCGATCTTGAATTCTTGTTTCTTTCTCTCGCCACGCTCGACCTGAACGAACTAGCAAGAGGCGTCAAACCTGGCCTGAGCCGAGCAGACGCCTACGCCAAGCTCATTCGCGTACCGCCGCTCGGCGAGCAGGGCCGGATCGTCGCCAAGGTCGACGAACTCATGACGCTCTGCGACCGGCTGGACGAAGCGCGAACCGCACGCGAGGACACCCGCAACCGGCTTACCCAAGCCAGCCATTTCCGTCTCACCGCAACCGACGCGGATGCTCCGACGTTTTGGCCTTGGGTGCGCTTCGCCGTCAACGCCTTTCCCGCGCTGACCTCCCGCGCCGATCAGGTACAGCACCTACGCCAGACCATCCTCAATCTCGCCGTGTGCGGTAGGCTAGTGGAGCAGGATCCGTCAGATGAACCGGCGTCGGAGTCGCTGCAGCGTATCGAAATAATAAAGCGAGAGCTGGTCAAAGCTAAGGTCATTCGTAGACCAAAACGGCTTCCAGACCTCGACACGTCTCAGTTGTTGTTCACTTTACCGCACAGTTGGTGTTGGGCACGATTAGACGAGTTGTCTCCTCGCACGCTCACTGACGGTGATTGGATCGAGACAAAGGATCAATCCAAAGATGGCAACGTCAGGTTGATCCAGCTTGCCGACGTTGGCGTTGGCGCCTTCCTTAACAAATCAGCACGCTTCGTCACCGAGGAAACTGAAGCACGGTTGCGTTGCACGCGTCTCACGGAAGGTGACGTTCTGATTGCAAGATTGCCCAGTCCAATTGGTCGCGCGTGTATTTTCCCCGATGTTGGTCAACCTGCCATTACAGCCGTGGACGTCGCCATTCTTCGAGCTGACGAGAATTCATACAACAGATATATCGAGATGGCAATCAATGCGCCCTCGACCCGGGCACAAATCGAGGCCTACGGTAAGGGAGCTACACGTTTTAGAGTGTCGACTGGACATCTAAAAACAGTTGTCTTGCCTCTACCTCCCGTTGCCGAGCAACGTCGCATCGTCACCAAGGTCGATAAACTGATGACCCTCTGCGACCGACTGGAAGCCGGGCTGGATGGAGCGGACATCATAAACAGTCGCCTTCTTGATTCCCTACTTCATGAGTCCTTGCATTGGGAACGGCGTACCTGAGCGGGCATATTTGTTCCGGGGCTTATATACGTGTCTTGACGGAGCGGTAACCGTTACGACTAGCTTCTCGCCGGGAAGGAGGGTAGCGTGATGGAAACTCCCCCCGTTGATTGCTTTCCTCTGATGGAAAAGTTGGTAGATTGTGGGCGAGGTGATCGACGGCATCGACGGGGAGGGGGATGCGAAGATCGTAAATGTGAGCGGGATCGGAGAGGATCCGCCGGAGGAGATCGCGGACCTCTTTCCAGGGACCGATTCGTGCTTTGTCGAAGCTCTCGACGATCTCGAAAGTCGTGGGGAAGTCAGCACCGTGGAGTGGCCGAGAGTGCATTACCCGGTTACGGATCACGGCGAGACGTTCGAGCTTTGGCGTGACGTCCTTGATGTGAGATGCGACGCCGGTGGGGAAGAGATTGCGGTGACGGTTTATGAGTTTGAAATGATCAGCGAAATCCACGTATGGGAGGAGATCGTCGATCGTCGGAGATGAGAGCGTAGCCGCGTCTAGTGCGGCGCGTTCAAGACATGTGGTATGCAGCTGAGAACCTAGGAAGTCAATGGGATCTTCTGCGGGCGTATGCGTGGCGATGAAGTCTCGTAAGTCAGTTTCAACCGCCGAGATGAGAGTGGAACTCGAATCGGAAGTAAGCTAGCACCAAGCTAGATGTATCTCGAACTGCGGGTTAAGGAAACTGCGCCCGGCGCCGTGGGCGGAAGACCGATCGACCTCATGCTTCCGGATCGAGCGCTGGCGAACCTGACGAAAGCGGACATCCGGGTGCGGTTCCGGGCTCAGCGACACCACGGGCCGCGTCGTGAAAGCCGGTGCCAAGCAGGTCGGCCACGTTCACGAGACGCCGAGGCTGCCTCCGGCGCGGGCAGTATTACGGACCTTCCTAGCGTGGCGGAGACCGGCGAGCAGAAGGGGGGAGACACCGTTACCGGAGAACGAATTCCTCCCAAGAATGCCCGTCTTCAGGTTCGCGCCTGCCGGCCCGCGACCCGTCCGCGAGCCCGCCCCCGACCGATAAGGAGGAATCGGGATGCCGCAGTGCGTCCCAGGGCATCATCACTACGGCCCCCTTCCGCTCCGCTAGGTTCTGTACGGCGCGAATGTAGCCGCGTTCCCACCCAGACAGGTCTGCCCGGTCGTCCGTCTCGATCTCGTAGCGGCCGAGGAGTGCCGCCACGCCGCGAGGCCGTTGCCGTCAACCGCGTGAGGCCGCCGTCTCCGCGGGGCGCCCGCGCCTGATCGTAACGCTCCTGTCGTCGCCGAGTCGCCCCGGGGATAACCGCGGAGTTGACAGTGTGATGAGTGTATAGTATTTACGACACATGACACGATTTGGAAGCACGGTTCGAGAACTCCGCGAGCAGCTTCGGCAGGACGATCCCCGCTTCTCGCTGCGGCAGGTGGCCCAGCGCGTCGGGATCGAGCCCGCGTACCTGAGCAAGATCGAGCGGGGCGACGTGGCGCCGCCATCGGAAGCGACGACGGGCCGGCTGGCAGAGGAACTCGGCGTCGACCGGGACTGGCTCCTCGCGCTGGCGGGGAAGGTCTCCAGCGATCTCCAGGAGATCATCCGCCGGCATCCGGAGTCGTTCGCGGAGCTGATCAGGAAGCTGAAGGAGGCGCCGGAGGACGCGATCCTCCGTGTCGTGCGGGAGGTGAGGGACGGGGAGCGGTACGTTGCGCATCCCGGATGACGGCGCGCCGCACCATCTGCCGCCGGGCTTGGGCAACTTCCCGCTGCGGCACGTGGACCACTACAAGGCCCGACTGCCGGCGGAGTGGCTGCGGCGCGGCGGCGTGCTCATGCCGATGCACCAGGCGGAGGCGATGTGGATCAGCTTCGGCTCCCGCCCCCATTCGAGCGCTCCCGACTACCCCTTCGCCGTGAAGATCGCCACCGGCAAGGTGTGCGCCGTCACCGGCGACAACTGGACGGAGCACGGCGGCATCCAGATCATCGCCTACCCGATGAAGGCCGAGCGCTACGAAGCGATCCTCGCCGCCCACGAGGCCAGGCAGCGCGTCTACGAGTCCGTCGACGCGTTCCACCAAAGCGTCTTCGTAGCTTCGCCGGCCGGCATGGGACTCGCCCCCGGCGGACGCATGCGGCTGGAGATCTACGACGACCCCCACGGTCTCGATGCCTGGGACCAGCGCCACGCGAGCCGGTGTTTCGTGACGATCGCCAATTCCGGGCAGTGGATGGCGATGACCGGCGAGAAGCCCCCGACCACGCCGCCGACGGCGAAGCAGTACGCCGACGCCGGCCTGCCGTGGTTCGACTACTACGACGGCGACGCCACGGCCCTCGCGGGCGCCGAGAAGTTCGCGGACCTCTCGAGCGTCGCCGAGATCGGCGCGAAGAAGGGAGAAATGCCGCTACCCGAGAACGAATCACCCACCGAAACCCGCGTCGTCCGACTCGCGCCCGCCGACCCGCGGCAGGTCCACGAGCCCAGCGCGGATTAGGCATGGTGAGGGCCACGACCACGCGCGTGCTCCTGGTGCCGACCAACACTTGGACGCGACCTCCCGGATGTGTACTCCAACCGTCCGATATGCCTTTCATCTCATACAGTTAGGCCCTGTGCCGCCATGCCGGCAGGGCGCAGGTTTGGACGGTGATAAGGGAGGGCGCTCAACGCTTCCAATCCCGCTTGCCACGAATCACGATCGGTGGAGGAATGGCCGTCATAACTGCCGCGCGCCGGGTGAGTACGGTCGGGCGATGGCCAGCATGGTCCGCATTGCTCGTGGTCACACTGATCGCATGTTCAGATCAGGAGCCGGAGCCGATGGAGCCGGTAGGCCCTCCCTCACCGCTTGGCACGTGGCAGCTGGCCCAGGTGGCGGGCCTCGCACTGCCCGTCCCGATCAACAGCATAGGCGCGTTCCTGCTTGAGATCGATGCCGGCACGCTGATCATTAGCGGCGATGGGACGTTCACGGCCAGCCTCCTGCTCCGCAATACAGTAAGCGGAGATCTTACTACGCGTGACGACGCTGGAACGTGGATTGGACAGGGATCGCGCATACAACTCACCTACGACATGGGCTGTACGAACGAGGTGGAGCTTGACCACAGTACGCTGCGAATCGCCGAAGATTGCAAACACCAGGTGGAGTTCGTCTACATGAGATAGAGCAACGCCTCGACCATCCGTGTGGAGTTAGCTGTCTCGGGCCTTCCGCTTCCGCTCCTGGTATTCCTCCAGGTACCCTTCCGGGAGGAAGTCCTCCGGCTTTCGCGTCGGGATCTTCCGAACTACGAGAAACAGGACGGCGTAGATAGTTGCCAACCCCAGCGCCACCCCCGGCTCCCCATCACCTGCCCACGCAGCGAGACCGAAGAGCAGCCACACGACAGACGCGATTCCCAGCAGCCAAAGCCCGATGGTCTTTGCCAGGTATCCCCACAGTCCGGGGGGCGTCTCCTTCTTCAGGAAGACTCCGCGCACCCCAGTGGGCTTCCGGGGGTCGGCATGATCCGATCTTCGTCCCCCGGTCCACCCGGCAAGTCCTCGCGCCACAGCCTGGGTCGCGCCGCCGCGGTCCGCGATTCGCTCTACCAACCGCTGCATGGCCTCGGGTCCGTCGCTCACGCGGCCTTCGGCGACTTCGCGAAGCGCGTCATCGAGGAGCTGACGGAAATCCGCCTTGACGCTTTCGAGCAGTGCGGGCGGGATCCGGTCCTGCTCGTCGTCGCTCAGCCCCTCGTAGACCCACTTCTCAAGGAGTCTCCGCTGCTCCGCTTCCTCCAGCAGTCGCAATCCGTGCCGAGCGACTTCGCTCGCGGTGCGGTAGCGTCCCCCGGCGAGCAGCCGCTCGATGAACGCGTCCTGTTGCGGTGAAAGCGAGATGTTCCGGGTTTGCTCGGTAGCCATGGTGCCAACGTCGCAAGTCCGCTCGCGCCCGGCAATGTGTACTCCAATCATCCGATATGCCCCCGACCTCATACGGTTAGCCTCTGTCCGGCCCTGCCGGCGCGGCGCAGATTTAAATGGCACGCATGAGCATTGCGCGGCTCTGGATAAGGGGGAAACAATGCTCAGAGGCGCCTCGATCGCTCTATTGGCCGTCGTTCTGGCGGCATGCATGGAGAGCGTGCCCACCGATCCCGTGTCGACCGCGGAGTCACCGCGAGTCGGCGATTCAGGCATCGCACTGCAGACGACCTGGACGTTCACTCCACAGGACAACACCAGCGAGAAGGAACGTCGGCGGCGCAATGTTCACATAGCGGCATCGGGCACCAAGAAGTATCGCATTCGCATCAGGGGTCAGCTGCGTAACGGAACCACTCATACGAAGGCAAAGTCACTGCCCAAAGACCCATCTCATCAGGCAATCACCATTCATGGTCTTGGGCCGGCCGTCACCTACCAGGTCGAGGCGAAGGAAATTCAATATTCATATTACTCAGGTTCCGGTAACAGTTACTCGGTTCTTACCGATTGGACGAATGTCGGTTCGTTCCGGTCAAACGGTTGTCCCGGCAACTGGATTCCACGACCCGCCGATCCGCGACTGTGCCACGCTCCGACTCCGCCTGCGCAACCGACGACTCCGGGTGGGGGAGGGGGAGGGGGCACGGGCCCGGTGTGTTCCGATGCCCGTTACCGTGAAGCTGACATAGAGTCGCATCATGGAACCGTGACGGCGGTGGGCGAGACGAGGGATGCGACCTTTGCCATCGTGAGCTTCAGGGAGGGTTCGCAGGAAGGCTGCGTTCACGTCTACAACGTGGCGGTAGCGGCAGGCACGAATTTCGGCGACAGCGATTGCTACAGCACCGGCTTTTACGTGCGCAGCGAGTGGGCTCAAAACCCTTCGTCCGACTTCTGGTACCTCAAGCACTTCGACGTCAAGACATGCCGAATGCTCGGCATGAAGTGACTACGGCATCATTGCGGCCACCGCCCGCATCCGCTCGGCCAGGTTCCGCACGGCGCCGATGTAGACGCGCTCCCAACCGGGCAGGTCCGCCCGGTCGTCCGTCTCGATCTCGTAGCGGAGCCCCGGCAGCATCCACGAGGCGTAGCCGCTGAACGGGTCCGGCGAGACGTAGATCGAGCGGCTCCACGGCCGGCCCTGGAGTCCCCGGTCGTTCAGCCAGGCCTTCTCGAGTCCGATCAGCGCCCGGTTCACGGCCTCGGCCTGCGCCGCGTCCACCTCCCCGGCGCCGAGCCAGCGCTCGCGCGCCGCCACCAGGACCGCGGCGGCCTCGTCCAGCGCCCGCGTGGTGTCGACGAGCCGCGAAAGGTCGACCTTCAGGCCGCGCTGGGCCGCGACCTCGTACAGCGTCTCGACGTGGGTGCGGGTGTCGGTCGCGTAGCGGACCACGTCGTAGGGGAGCACGTCGGCGTTGGCGAAGCGGAGCGCGAGGATCCCGTCGGCCCGGGCGATCATCGGCCCGTGGACGAACGTGCTGTCTCCGAAGCGCTCGTACCACGCGAAGTTGTCGTAGTTGGAGTGGTAGACGCCGCCGGGGTTGCCGGAGGTGAGCGAGCCGGACGGCACGCCGGCGTGGGTGTAGAAGCCGACATGGTCGGAGCCGCCGCCGAGGTTGCCGAGGCCGGGTTCCATCGCCCCCTCGCCCGCGCGCTCCAGCCACCAGTCGTACAGCGGTTCGCCGGTGCCGGGGTAGGTCACCGCCTTCGTGGCCTCGATGATCTGCCCCTTGAGCGACGGAGAGGAGGAGCTGCCGAAGTTGGCGCCGGACACGGCGGCGTCGGCGTTGATGTAGGCGATCGCGTTCGCCTCCAGCGCCTCGCGGAACTCCTCGACCCACTCGGTCGACCCGATGATGCCGTACTCCTCCGCGTCCCAGTGCGCGATCATGATCGAGCGGCGCGGCCGGCACTCGTCGTCCCGCGACAGCTCGCCCAGCGCCTCGGCGAGGGTCAGCAGCATCGCGGTGCCGCCGTTGGGGTCGATGGCGCCGAAGCCCCAGGGGTCGTAGTGCGCGCCCAGGATGAACCACTCGTCCGGGAACTCGGTGCCGCGCACGGTGCCCACGACGTTGGTCGCGCGGGTCAGCTTCATGGGCTGGTTGACGCGCACGCGCACCGTGAGGTCGGGGCCGCCCTCGATGCGGTAGTCCACCTCCATCCCCGCCGCCCAGCCGGGCGGGACCTCGCGGCCGGTCATGCGGGACAGGACCTCGGCGGCGGCCTCGTAGCCGATGGGGAGGACGGGGATGTTGTGCAGCGCCACTTCGGACGGGTCGAGGCGCTCCACCTGCCGGTCGCCGTCCACGGGCAGCGCGGGCTCGAACGGCGTGAGCGGGTCGCCGGTCCAGGGCAGCGTGAGGACGGAGCCGCGCTGGATGGTCTCCCCGTTCATCATCGGGCCTTCGGGGTAGGCGTCGAGTCCCGAGAAACCGGGATCGTTGAACATGATGACGCCCACCGCCCCGCGCTCCTCGGCGAACTTCACCTTGTAGCCGCGGAAGTTCCCCCCGTAGCGGGCGATCACGACCTTGCCCGCCAGCGAAACGCCCATCTCGTCCAGCGCCAGGTAGTCCTCGCGGCGGCCGTAGTTGGCGTAGACGACCTCGCCGGTGACGTCGCCCGAGCCCGAGAAGGCGTTCCACCCGTTGAGCAGGTCGGGGTGGTCGGAGAAGCGGTCCTCGGCAAGGGCGGGCTCGCGGTTGGAGAGCTGCATCGCGACCGGCGTCACGATGTGTACCTCGACATCGTCGGTCAGCTCCGGCAGGTAGACGTCATAGGGGTGGCGGCTCACCGCCAGCCCCGCCTGCTCCATGGCCCGGGCGAGGTACTCGCCGACCCGCACCTGGGCCTCCGACCCCGCCGGGTGCGGGTTCTCGGTGATCGTGCGCAGGTGCTCGCGGAACGACTCGGCGCGGGGCAGATCCAGGAAACGGGCCTCGCAGGTGAGCTGCGTGGCGGCGCGGGCCGCGGTGAAGCCGGTCAGCCCGGGCTCCTGGGCTAGCGCGGGCGCGGGAGCGGAACCGGCCGCAAGCACGGCGGCGAGGAGCAGCGGGGCGGCCGCGCGAGCGGGGCCGAGGGACGCTGGCATCATGGGGATCTCCTGTCTGCTACAGCTTGTCGAGGGCCTCCCGGCCGAAGCGCTCCGTCGCCTCCAGCACGGCCCGCACGTCGTCCCACGTCGTGTTGTAGTTCACGATGCACACCCGGAGCGCGAACTTGCCGGACACGACGGCGGAGGATACGAACGCCGGGTCCTCCCAGAACAGGCGCGCGAGCACCTCCCGGTTCAGTTCGTCCAGGGTTTCCTCGGCGATCTCCGCGCCGGCCGGCCGGAACCGGAAGCACACGATGCTCAGCGTCGCCGGGCTCAGACACTCGAGCGCGGGGCTCGCGTCGATGTAGGCTTCCGCGCGGGCCGCGAGGTCCAGCCCGTTCGCGATGCTGTCCCGGAACGCGGCCATCCCGAACGTCTGCACGGACATCCAGATCTTGAGCGCACGGGCGGACCGGCTCATCTGCAGTCCCCGGTCCGTGAGGTTCGGGTGGCCCGACCCCCACAGGGAGTCCTGGAGGAAGGTCGGCTGCACTCCGAACGGCTCCTCGAGCGTCGACACGTCCCGCACGAGCAGGCAGCCGACCTCGTAGGGCTGGAAGAACCACTTGTGCGCGTCGAGCCCGACCGAATCCGCCCGCTCGATGCCGCCGAGGAGCCTCCGGCCGCGTTCGGTCACGACGGCGAACCCGCCGTACGCGGCGTCCACGTGGAACCAGATGCCCTCCGCCGCGCAGAAATCGGCGAGCTCCGGCAGCGGGTCGATGGCGCCGGTCGCGGTGGCGCCGGCGTTCGCGCACACGGCGATGGGATTTCGCCCGGCCGCGCGGTCCTCCGCCACCATGCGCGCGAGCGCGTCGAGATCGATGCGGGAGCGGCCGTCGCTCGGCACGATGCGGGCGTGGTCCGGACGGATGCCCGCGATCTTCACGGCTCTGACGTGGGCGGGGTGGCTCTGGTCGCTCATGTACACGGTGGCGCGCTCCGGGTAGCCGGCGGCCTCCCGCGCGGCCACGAGCGCATCCAGGCTCGCGGCGGACCCTCCGCTCGTAAGCAGCCCGCCCGCCGTCTCCGGCATGCCGAGCCAGCGCCGGAACCACTCGATGACAACGCATTCGAGCTGGCTCGGGCCGCTCCCCACCAGCCAGTTGCACGTGTTGAGGTTGTACCCGGAGGCGAGGAAGTCGGCGACGACGCCGGGCCACGTGGGAGAGGAGGGGATGAAGCCGAAGCAGCCGGGATGATCGAGGCGCAGCGCGAGCCCCAGGACGTCGTGGACGGCCCGATCCATGACGTCGGCCGCCGGCTGCCCCTCCTCCGGCGGATCCTCCATGAGCCGCTCTTCGAGCGCATCGCGGAACTCCCCGTCCCACGCGCCCTCTCCGGCCAGCTCCCCCCGCCGCCGCACGAGGATCTCCGCCGCCTCCCGCGCCAGCTCGAGCATGGCCTCGGGGGACATCTCGAGCCTGTCGCCAACCGCGAGTTCGGAGGTCGTATCCGCCACTGTGTCGTGTCTCATCCCCGCCATCGTGAAACCCGTCGCAAGAACCCGCCACTCCGTCTCATTGGGTGGGTCGTCCCCAACGGAACCGGCCGGTACGCCGTCGGCAACCCTGCGCCACAAAATGAATGGTTGGCAAAAGCAGCCCCGCCCGAGACCTTCTGCCCATGACTCGCATCGACAACCGCCGCCGCATTGCCGCCCTGCCCGGTTTTTTGCTCGGGCTGGGGTGCCTCTCCGCCGCGCCGTCCGCCACCGCCGCCCAGACGCCCGCCGGTCTCGGCCCGGTCTACCTCACGGTCGGCGTCGCTGCCGTCCTCCCGGCCGATGTCCGCTTCGTCGACGGTGACGAAGCGGGCCAAGCGGCGCTCTACGGCGACGACCAGTCCGACGCCGGTACGCTCGGGGCCGGGCTGGAGTACGGTCTCGCGGCGGGTTACCGCTTCGGCGCGTTTCGCGCCCAGGTGGAGCTAGGGGTCACGGGCCAATTCGCCTACGAGGGCCAGTCGAACTACGGCGGTGCCGGGCCGGTGCAGCCGACCGATGCACGCATGACTGCCCGCCGACTGCTCCTGTCCGGCTTCTACGCGTTCGGGGATCCCGGCGGGCGGCACCTGTGGGTGGGCGGGGGACTGGGCGCGAACCGTTACCGCCTCACCGACTACATCCAGCGGTTCCCCAACCCCGACGATCCCTCCGGCCGCCTCCGCAGGGGCCCCGGCGGCGACGTGCCCTCCACGTCTCTTCCCGAGGGCACGGGCTACGGCTTCGCGTGGATGCTCGCCGCGGGCCTGACCGTCCCCCTGGGCGACGACCTGCTGCTCGACTTCGGATACCGCTACACGGACGCCGGACGCATCGGCACCGCCGCCGGCGACATCGAGGTCGTCCGCTACGATCAGGACGGCAGCCGCCAACTCCGGCGGATCCCCATCAACCCGACCGTCGCCGACCTCCGCCACCACTCCCTCACCGCCACCCTCCGCTGGCTCCCCTAGCGCGTCAAAAGCCCACGTCGAGTTCATTGGCCAGTGTTTCGATGGCTTCCTTGGCGGGGACGCCTCGGTCACCGGCCTTGTATGCCTGAAGCGCCTCGCGCCACAGGTGCCCCCGTTCGGCCGAATGGATCAGGAAGTCGTAGCGCTCCGGACTCATCACGACCATCGCGGCCTCGCCGTTCTGGGTGATGGTCTCGACGCGCCCATCCCGGATCCGTTCCAGGTGTTCGCTCGTGCGCTGCCGGAAATGGCTCAACGCGTACGTGTCCTGAGTGCGGTGCATGGCCCCTCCCATACGTTATTCAGATCAAATACAGTATGGCAGCCCGTGAGCGGCCCGTCCAGCCCGGTGAGCCGCCCCAGTTTCCGCTACAATGAGCCCGCCAAGGCCCCCTGAAGACGTTCCCGCGGGAACGTTTCGACGGGGACGGCGCGGATTCGCCGGACGGGACGGATGAACGAGACGCTGAGGGACGAACTGCTGGAGATGGCGCGGCGGGACCGGACGGTGCGCGCCGAGCTCGTAGCATCGGGCGAACTGTTCGGCGGCTACGAGTCTCGGATGGCGCTCGTCCACGAGCGGAACGCGCGGGGTCTTCGTCGGATCATCGAGTCGATCGGGTGGCCGGGGGCGGACGTCGTCGGCGCCGACGGGGCGGAGGCCGCGTGGATCGTCCTGCAGCACGCGATCGGGGAGCCGGATCTGCTGCGGCGGGCGCTGCCGCTCCTGCAGGCCGCGGCACGCGACGGAAGGGCGTCACCCGGGCACGCGGCCATGCTGGAGGACCGGATCCGGTTCTTCGAGGGCCGGCCGCAGCGCTACGGGACGCAGTTCGACTGGGACGCGGACGGGAACCTCTCGCCGGGCGACGTGGAAGACCCGCAGGGGCTCGATGAGCGGCGCCGTGCCGTCGGACTCCCGCCGCTGGCCGACCAGATGGAGGAAGCGCGCAGCCGGGCGGCCTCCGAGGGTGAGCAGCCGCCGCCGGATCACAAGGCGTACGCAAGGGCCCGCGATGAATGGGCGGCAAGCGTCGGCTGGCGCGCCGACTGAATCAGTCGTCGCCGAACACGCGGTCGGGGCCCTCTTGCAGCAGGCGCTGGAGGAGCGAGAAGCAGATCGAGAGACAGATGAAGCACACGATGACGCCCGCGAGCGCGACGTAACGCCCCCAGCCCGGCCCGAACCAGGCCAGCATTCCACCGAACACCGCCCCGGCGCCGCAGCACACCAGCGCGACGCGATACCACTTCGGCCAGTACTTCGGCGACCACCTGTGCGACAACTTGCCCATGGCGCTCACGCCCTCCCGGTCTCCGGAACGATGAGGTCGATGAGGACTCTACGTTCAAGCGCCGCGCCTGGATTCGGCAAGCCCGTGGCGCGGCGGTCGCTTACGGGACGGGGCGGAAGAGGCGGATGACGTCGCCGGCGGTCATGTCGCCGACCTGGCGCGCGAGGCCCGCCGCGCGGACGGAGGCGATCGCCTGTTCGAAGCGGCGCCTCTCGCTCTCGGGAAGATCGATGATCTCGACGCCGGCCTCGACGGCCAGCCGCAACCCCTCGGCGCCGGCGCGCCCGTACGCGGCTCCACCGGCCATGGACATGGCGGTGTCCGCGGCCTCGTCGATCCAGCCCCGCTCCTCGGGGGACAGGGCGTCGTAGACCCCCTGATTCATCAGCAGCACGAACGGCAGCCCGGACGCGGGGAGCCAGTTCGTCAGGTAGACGGCGGGCTCGTGCAACTGGAACGCGGCGATTCCCGAGGGCGCGACGCCGACGCCGTCGATGACGCCGGTGGTCAGACTCTGATGGACGACCGTGGCCGGCTGCATGACGGCGCTGGCCCCCAGCGCTTCGATGAATGGGATCGCGCTCCGCGACCAGACCCGGATCTTGAGTCCGCGCATGTCCTCCAGCGTCCGCACCGGCGTGTCGCGCGTGAGCAGCACCGGGGCCGACGTGGCCCAGATCCCCAGCACCTTCGCTTCGTATTCGCGCTCCAGAACGGACCGGGCGCGCAGCAGGGCCTCGGTACAGTCTTCCGGGCTCTTGCAGATGCCGGGGTAGCCGATGAGGTCGGTCATCGGAAAGCGGTCGGCGGTGTAGGAGGGAATCGCGAGGGCGATGTCGGCCACGCCGCTCAGCAGGATCGAGTACTGTGCCGGCGCGGACGAGTTCAGCGCGCCGGCGGGGAACTGCCTGAGGGTGAGTCGGCCGTCCGATAGCTCGGCGAGCTTTTCGGCCAGCGGCGTGAACACGCCATCGGTGAGGACGTGATCCGCCGGCAGGAAATGCGCCAGCGACAGCTCCCGGGTGCCGCCCGTGTCGGACGTTTCCCCGCATCCGCCCGCGACCCCGCTTGCGGCGAGCAGTCCGAGGACGAGCATCGGCCTCAGGCGCGTCATTCTACGACTCACGCTCGGGCACCGCGGAGACGCGGAGGGTCAGTATGTCCACGTCGTGAAACTGCTGGTGCCGGACGGACGAGGCGAGGTGCCGGAGCAGCCGGAGCGAGATCTCCTGCTCCACGTCGGCTGCCCGGGTGTCCGCCTCGAGCCACGCGAGCCGATCCTGGAGGTTGAGGTCGTCGCTGTCCGCCGCCGCCGCGCCGACTCTGAACTCCAGGACGGCCTCGTCATCGTCCTCGCTAGCCGTCAGGAGCAGTTCGTGTCTCTCCTCGTCCGGCGTGCCGTCCGCCGCGCCCGCCTCCTTCGCCGCCTCCCGCGACTCCAGGAGCGTAAGCAGCGCCTCCTCGCTCGCGGCTTCGAGCCGGTCCCTGACCTCCGCGAGCCCGTGCCCGGCAGAGAACGCCTGGATGAACTCCCGGATCCGGGGCAGTTCGGCCATGTCCAGCGTGCCCCTGAGCCGGCGCTTCAGCCGTGCGGTCAGCCCCGTGAGCAGCAGCGCCACCAGGCCGCCCGACGTCAACCCGCTGCTGAACAGCCCGCTCGCGAACTCCGCGAAATAGGCGGGAAAGACCAGGTCGAACTCGAGGGCGACGCCCGTCCAGAACGAGACGCCCGCGATGAGGCCGTTGCGGGGGTTCGCGTCGATGCTCCGCGCGACTTCGCGCATCCCGACGGTGAACAGCGTCGCCATGATCACGGCGATGGAGGCGGCCACGACGGCGCCGGGTATGGCGAGAATGACGGCGAGCGCCTTGGGGACGAAGGCGAGGACGGAGAAGACGAGTCCGGCCGCGATGCCGACCCGGCGCGCCGCGACGCCCGTGACTTCGATGGCGGCCACGCCGCTCACGTTGAGCGTGTTGGGCATCGTTCCCGCGAAACCCGCGAGCAGGTTCCCGGCGCCTTCCGCGGCCACGGCGCGCTGCACCGCGCGAAAGTCGACCGCCCTCGGCCGGCGCCACGACACGCGCTGGGCGGCGACCGCGACGGCAACGGACTTGGTCGTGCCTACGAGCGCCACGAACAGGAACGCGGGGAGCAGCGCCCAGAATTCCGGGCCGAAGCCGATGTCCGGCACCGGGGGCCGGCCGGGCGGGATGCCGATCCACCCGGCGTCGGTCACTCGGGCGGTGTCGTAGATGCCGAAGGCCGCGCCGACCAGGGAACCGGCGACGATACCGATGGCCGGCGCCCAGAGGCGCAACGTCCCCTTCGTCCGGAGCGCGACCGCGAGGACGGCGACGATCGTCACGATCGCACTCACCGGCCCGGCCGGCAGGGGGGCTCCGGGCGGCAACTCGTTGATCATGCCGAAGAGGATCGGCATCACGGTGACGGGAAGGAGCATGACCACCGTCCCCGTGACGACCGGCGTGAGCACCCGGTGCAGCAACGAGAGCCGGGCGGAAAACGCCGCCTGGGCGAGCGCCGAGATGACGACGAGGGTGGCGAGCAGCCCCGGTCCCCCCGCGATCAGGGCCTCCGCGCAGACCGCGATGAAGATCGCCGAACTGACGTGCGGCAGCGCGTACCCCGCGCCGATCCGTCGCGCCCGCACGCCCTGGAGGATCGTGGCCACGCCGCAGGCCAGCACGGAGGCGAACACCGCCCAGAACACGAGTTCCTCGGCGCCTCCCGCCCGAAACACGATCGTCGGCATCAGCACGACGCTGTTGATGCCCATCGCGGCGAGCTGCAGGCCGAGCCCCAGGGCGACGGGCCGCGGAAGCCGGTCCTCGACCTCGTAGCGCAGATCCTCGTTGGAGCGTCGCCTCAAGCGCCGGACTCCCGTGCGTCCATCGTCCTCCCTGCTCGCGAGGTTGGCGTTGACCGCGAGATTGGCCCCGACCGCAGTGGCTTCAATCTAGGACCCGTACATCGCGTTCGGCAGGAACGTCGCGATGTGTGGGAAGAGCGCGATCAGGACCAGCGCCGCCAGCATCGCGACCCAGAACGGCAGGATGCCGCGGAACATCGTGCGCACGGGCACGTCCTGGGCGACGCCCTTGACGACGAAGATGTTCAGCCCGACGGGCGGCGAAATCAGTCCCATCTCGAGCGTGATCACGATCATCACGCCGAACCAGATCATGTCGACGCCCAGCGACTCGAGAATCGGCTGCACGAGGGGAACGGTCAGCACGAGCATCGCGAACCCGTCCAGGAACGTGCCGAGCACGATGAACATGAGCAGCACGAGCATGACGACCTGGGCGCCCGAAAACCCCTGTTCGCCGACCCACTCCGCCGCGACGAACGCGATTCCGGTGAGTCCGAGAAAGACCTTGAATACGAACGCGCCGAACAGGATGAGGAAGGCGGTGCCGCTCGCCTTCAGCGTGCCGTTGACGACGTCGATCACGGTCTTCCGGTTCAGCGCCCGCCGCACGCAGGCCGCGACCAGCGTCAGGCACGCGCCGACGCCGGCCGCCTCGATGGCGGAGAAGACGCCGGCGTAGATGCCGCCGATGGTCACGATGACGATGCCCACGATCCACGCGGCGCTCGCGGTGGCGCGGAGGCGCTCCCGCCACGGAACGGACGTCGTGGCGTGCGGTGCCTTGTCCGGGTCGCGCCGGACGACGATCCAGACGGTGAGCACGAAGAGGAGCGTGAGCACGATCCCCGGCACCACTCCGGCCATGAACAGGCGGCCGATGCTCTCCTCGGTGACGATCCCGTAGATCACGAGTCCCGCCGAGGGCGGGATGAGGAAGCCGAGCGTGCCGCCGGCGGCGATGGCCCCGGTCGCCAGCGAGTCGTCGTACCTGAACCGCCGCATCTCGGGCAGGGACACGCGGCCCATGGTCAGCGCGGCGGCCAGCGACGACCCGGAGAGGGCCGAGAAGCCCGCGCAGGCGACGATCGAGGCGGACGCCAGGCTGCCGCGGAAGCGGCCCAGCCAACTGTGGGCCGCGCGGTACAGGTCCTGACTCATCCCGGAGACCACGGCGAGGTTCCCCATCAGCATGAACAACGGCAGGATGGTGAGGGGATAGCGGGACGCCACGGCGAAGATCTCGCCCGCCAGCACGGCCGTGACGGCGCCCGGGCGGATCGCGGCGATGCCGCCTATGCCGACAACGAGCATCGCCAGCCCCACCGGCACCCGGATGAGGAGCAGCACGAAGAGGGCGAGAAAGCCCAGGAGCGCGATGGCGGTGCCGTCCATCACTCGGTCTGCCCGCTCATTCGACCAGCCCGTTCATTCGGCGGGCTCGTTGGGGTCTTCCGCGTTCCACGCCGCGAACCCCAGGAGGAGTTGGGACAGGAGCAGCAGGCCGTAGGCGGCGAGCGACGCGCCGAGCGCGTAGTAGAACGGCAGGTGCGGGATCGACACGCTGCCGGTGACGTCGCCGCACGGAAGGCCGCAACTGCCGTGCACGAACAGGGCGTACGCGGCCACGGCGGTGGCGCCCACGCCGAGCAGCCGCGCGATGGCGTCCGTGAGCCTCGTGACGCGCCGGCCGGCGAGGCGCGCGAGCAGGTTCACGCACACGTGCGAGCCTTCGCGCGCGCCGTAGGCGACCGCCGCCGCCACGACGACCGTGAGCGACATCGTCGAGACGTCCTCGATCCAGAGCAGGGAATCGTTGAGGACGTAGCGCCAGAAAACCTCGGCCACCGTGATCCCGAGCAGCACCGCGAGCCCGACGCCGCCGGCCACGGCGAACCCCGCCGCCACCCGGCCGCAGAACGCCTCCGCCCGCGCGAAGCCCTCCCTGTGGGCCTCGAAAACCGTCATGTCTCCCCGCCGAGTCGAGAGCCTACCCTGAATCGCGCCTCAGCATAGCGGGTTGGACGGGATTTGCTAATACACGACGCGGTACGTCACGCTCAGGCTCCTCCCGGCCTCGGGCATGATCTCCTTCACCCGCGACAGGTGACGCCTGTACTCGGTGTTGCCGATGTTGTCGAGGTGGAGCGTGATGACGTGCGGCCGCCCGGCGAAGGTGAAACGCACGCCGCCCGAGAGGCCGAGGATCGCGTATCCATCGGTGGGTTCCTCGAACCGCCCCGTCCGTTCCTGGCTTGCGGCCAGCCGCGTCTCGGCCTCCACGAACCAGTTCACCGGCGAATAGCCGATCGCCACGCGACCCTGGAGCGGGGGCATGAACGGGAGGGGTTCGTCGCTGGCGCGGATCGTGCCGCGCACGTACGACGCGGCGGCCTCCAGCCTGAGTCCGGCCGGCACCGACCACTCGAGCTGGCTCTCGAAGCCGGTTAGCACCGCGTCCTCTCCCACGAACTGGTAGATGGGGAGCCGCACGCGGCTGAGTTCCCCGGTCGCCTGCGGAAAGATGTAGCCCGCGATCGTGTTCCGGAACCACGTCGCCTCCGCGCTCAAGCGCTGTCCCGTGACGCGCCCGAACACGTCGATACCGAGTCCCGTCTCCGTCCCGAGCGAGGGATTGCCGACGTCGTATGAATTGGCCGCGAGGTGCGGCCCCTCCGAGTAGAGTTCGTGTACGTCCGGCGTGCGAAAGGCGCGGCCCACGCTCCCGCCGAGGGTGAACTGCCCGGTCACCGGCAGAAGCGCGCCCAGCGATCCGGAGACCGCGTCGAAGGAACGCGCGCGGATATGCCCGATGTCGGAGGACGCGTCTTCCTGATCCGGTTCAAGCTCGACCCGGTCGTAACGGAGCCCGGCCTCGACCGTGACCGGATCGAGCTGGATCTGCTCGAGGACATACGCGGCCTGCGTCCTGCGCCGGGAATTCGGGGTGTACAGTGCGCCCGCGAATCCGAAGTCCTCCCACGAGACTCTCGCCCCGACGGCCCCCGATGCGAACGGCCCCCAGCCCGCGTGCCGCGCCCGGGCCTCTCCGCTCACGATCTCGCGATCGTATTGGGCGCCGAGGATATCCGGGGGTTCCCTCTCGTGGTGCCGGTACCACGTGTAGCCGGCATCGAGTTCGATCGCCTCGAAGCCTCCTTCCGGCCGGATGACGCTGCGAAACCGGCCCGCGGCTCTCTCCTGCTCCGTGCGCACCGCGTTCGTGTGGCCGCCGACGAAGCCTCCGGGGATCCCGTAGTCGTTCGCGAAGTAGCGGAACGAGCCGCCCGCGTAGCCCCAGTCGTCCACCCACGACGTTCCGGCCGCCACGCTCCGCACGTCGGTCTGCGTGCCGATCAGGCGTCCGATCGGCGTCCGCAGATCCCCTCCCTCGCGCTTCGAGACCTCGACGCGAAGCGGGATGTTCTCGGTGACGCCGAAGGTGACCTGGCTGCTCCCCCCGATGCCGCGGGTCGCCCCCTGCCCCTGGAGCGAGGTGAACCCGGTCGCGCGGTCAGGCACCGCCTGCGGGACCTCTTCCCGAATGACGTTGATCACGCCCCCGAGTGCGTTGCTGCCGTAGAGAATCGCGCTCGGTCCGCGAATCACGTCGATCCGCCGGGCCGAGGAAGGGGCGAGCGCCGAGGCGTGGTCCGGCCCGCTGCTGAGGATGTCCCCCACCCGCTGGCCGTCTTCGAGCACGAGGATGCGGT
Organism: Gemmatimonadales bacterium; assembly: GCA_009840115.1. GTDB lineage: Bacteria > Gemmatimonadota > Gemmatimonadetes > Palauibacterales > Palauibacteraceae > Palauibacter > Palauibacter irciniicola. The sequence continues at coordinate 39,783 of VXOJ01000040.1, forward strand.
CCCCGCTCAGGCCGCGAATGACGGGCTGGGACGTGCCCGGCCCCATGCTCGTCACCGTGACCCCCGGGACCGATTCCACCGTCTGCGCGAGGGTTCCCGCGAGCTGCCGCTGCAGCGTCTCGTCCGAGAAGACGGCGGAGGGCCGGATCGTCTCGCTCACGGCCGTGGGACTCAGGACCGCCGTGACGACGATGTCCGGCAGGGTGATGGCGGCGACCTCGGCGGCCACCTCGACGGTGTCCGCTGCCTGCTGCTCGGCCTGTTGCTCGACCTGCTGCGCGACCGCCGTCGAGCCCGCGGCGGGGGCCGGCACGCCCGCGAGGGTGATCCCGAGGAGGAGAAGGAGGATGTAGGAGCGTCTGGACATCATCGTGTGGGCCTGGTGCGAGGGTGGAGGTGAGGCTTGCCTGCGCTTGGCCGCTAATGATAACGGCTTATCGTTAAGGAGCAAAGGGGTGAGCCGACGACCTCCGATCAGGCCGCCGCGGGGGCCGCGGGGAGCGGCCGGGTCAGACGTCCGTCACGCGCACGCCGCGCAGCGGCCGAAGAGAATCAGTTCGTGGCTGTCGACCTGGAAGCCGTCCGGCGCCAGCGTCTCGACTTCGTCCGGGCACCGGTGGACGTCGAACGCCTGATCGCAGGAGTTGCAGAGGAAATGGTGGTGATGCGGACGGTCGGCCAACTCGTACCGAAGCCCGCCGCCCGGGAGCTTCACTCTCGACAGCCACCCCTCGCGGACCAGGGTCTTCACGTTCCGGTATACGGTCGCCACCCCGAGCGACGGCACGATCCGCTGGCCGTACTGGAGAATCTCGTCGAGCGTGAGCGGGCGCCCCGCGCTCATGAACACGCGGCGGATCGCCCGGCGTTGTCGAGTATCTCGTTGCATGGAAGTAACCCCCCGCGCAGTTGGACCCGTAATGATAACGGTTTATCGCCCCCTGTCACGCGAGGCCCGTGCATCACTCACGCTCACGGTTCCTCCACCGGGCTTCGTTGGCGCGGATCGCGTCCTGGACGAACACGGCGAGCCCCTTCCCGCGCTTCTCGAAGTACGCCTCGAAGCGCGGATCGGCCGTGTACATTTCGGCCAGGTTCCGGTGCATGCCGTGGCTGCACGGATAGAACCAGCGGTCGATGTGGCGCCGATGTTCCTCGGCCAGGTCCATCGCCGCGCGGCCGGCGGCCTGGGCGCCCTCGGCCATCAGCTCGGCCAGCCCGGCCACCACCGTCTCGCCCTCCTCGGTGATCCGCGTCCAGTCGTCCTTGCCGTACGCGCGCGTACGCCGCATCGACTCCGCGTAGGCTTCGCTCCCGCCCCAGCGCCGCTCCACCTCGTCTTGGTACTGCCCGAGATCGAACTCCTCCAACCCCTCGAACATCTCCGTCCTGTCCATCTCCGTCTCCTCGCTAGGGGGCCTGGGAGCCGCGGGGGAGGGTGCCGGGGTCGGGGCCGGGTGCCTGGGCGGACCGTGGGAGCGTGTCGACTTCGACGTCGGCTGCGGCTGCGGCGCGCGGGAGTGAGGCCCGCGCTTCGAGCTTCCCGATCGCGGCGGCGACGGCCTGACCCGTGGCGTCCCGCGTGCCGAGGCTCCTCCGCACTTCGCGAAGCCGGGGGAGGGCTTCCACGGCGTGGATCTCGGCGAGCGCGTTTGCCGCGTGGGCGCCGGAGGATCCCTCGAGCGCGTGGCCGAGTGCCGCGATGATCTCCGCCCTGTATCCGCCGTCGTAGGTCTTCAGACGCCCGAAATCGCCGCCGAGCGCCGCACCCACGGTCACGACCAGCTCTCCTTCGCCCAGTTGCCGCAACGCCTCGGCGACCCCGTCGCGGAATTGCAGGCCGGCTGCCTTCCGCGCGTCGCCGAGCAGCGGGACGAGCGGCCCGATCGCGCCGGGGTGCCGAATCTCGGCCAACGCTTCGACCGCCCGCAGCCGGAGCACCGCGTCCTCGTCCCAGAGAACGTCCGCGAGGGCCGGGATCGCGGCGGGGTCCTCGAGCCGTCCGAGTGCGGCGGCCGCGTCGCGGCGCGGTCGGTCGCCCTCCCAGAGGACATATTTGTTGGTGATTCGGCCCCCGGGGGCGCTCAGGCGGCGGACGTGGAACGGGACATCGTCCTCGTGCGCCCTCCCCCCGTGGCAGACCTCCCACAGAACCTCGGTGAACAGGTCGAACAGGTTCCGAAGCCGCGCGAGGTCCTTGATCGCGCCATGTGCTTGGAAGTGAAGTTCGTCCATCCCGTCCGGGTACCTGCCGAACCAACCGTCGCGCCCCTTCACGGTGAGCTGAATTTTGGGCTGGGCCTGCATGAGCCGACGGACCCTCCCGTTGCCGAAGAGCCGCCGCAGGCGGCGCGGCGCATTGCCCTTGATCACGAAGTCCCGGTCGAACCGGGGATGGCCGACCTCGATGTCCTGCAGGCCCAGCGCCTTCCCGAACCCGCTGAAGACGCCCGCCCGGTAGATGTCGAACCGGAACCCCTCGGGGTTGAAATAGGGCGCACGGAGTCTCGTGAACGTCTGGTTCGTCTTGCCGTCGCCCGACGTGTACGTGTCGAGCGTGACGGTCCAGTCGCCCGTGCGGGCCTGGACGGCGAACGGATTGAAGAGGCCTACTTCGTGGCACTGCCCGTCCACCTCGTCGGCGAGCTGCCGCCAGACGTCTTTCCGGCTCGGTCCGAACAGGGCTTTGAGGAAGTTCATCGCAATCTCACCACGGGGTGCTTGACGTTCAGGTCCGTCTTCCGGTGCAGGTCATGTACGGTTACACACAGCCACCGGTTTTCGTCCACCGAGTACGTCACGCGGAGCCGCGGCGCCGTGCCCTGGCCGGGCGGGTCCAGCGGCAGCGCCGGGTCCGCCTCGTTGAGGCACAGGCAGAACGCCCGTTCGCCCGCGGTGCGGGGCACGAAGTAGCTGGAGCCGTTGCTGCGCTCGGTCCAGTCGATCGGGCGCCCGGCCACCCGCCCGACCTCGCAGATGAAGAGGTTGATGTGCCGCTGGCCGTCTCTGCCGGGGGCGTAGTAGCGCGTCGCGAAGTTGTCGACGGTGGGGAAGCACGTGCCGCCGGGGATGAGCAGCTCGTACTCGGCGTCGTCGTCGTCGTCGGGCAGGACGCGGAGCGCGTAGTCGTGGTAGATGAAGTCCTCGACGTGCGCGCCGCCCGCGAAGATGCATGCGCCGCGCGCGACGGCCGCGAAGGGGAGCCACTCCCGCACCTTCTCCCGGCCGAGCACGTCGCCCACGACGTTCCGCACCTCGGGCAGGAGGGTCGACCCGCCCTCGAGGATCACGTCGTCGATGCCGTCGGCGAGGACGCCGTGCCGCGTCCGCAGTTCGGCGAGCAGCGCGTCGAGCAGTTCCCGGATCCGGACGTACAGGCCGTTCGCCGCCAGAAGGTCGCTCAGAACCGGATAGTCCAGCTTCCCGTACGACTCGTTGCGGAAGGTGAAGTCGCCCTCGTTCCCCGCGCTCGCGAGCAGCTTCACGCGCTCGGCCTCCCAGCGCAGCGCGACCTCCCACTCGGGCCAGTCGTGCAGGGCCGAGGGGACGAACCGCTCCAGGATCCAGCCGTCCACGTCGTCCCCGCCGAGCTCCACCGCCTGCTTCGCGAGCACCTCCGCGCGCCCGGTCTCGACGGTCTGCGCGCCGTGGGTCCTCACGACCGCGGCTTCCATCGATCCCCCGCCGAAATCGAAGGCGACGAGCGTCGTGGGGCGTCCGACATCCACGCCGTAGCCGAGCGCGGCCGCGACCGGCTCGTCGAGCGTGCGGAATACGATCCCGGCCGGCCGCCGCCGAAGCCGCGCCCACATGCGCGCCCACCAGCCGCGGCGCTTCAGGCGCCGGATGATCGCCTGCAGCTCGGCCCGGTACGTCTCGTAGAAGCCGCTCGGCGTGGCGATCGTGATGTCGGTGATTTCTTCGCCGAACTGCGTCTCGAGGGCGCCGATGACCTCGCGCAGGAAGAGCGCCGCGACGTCCTGCGCGGTGAACGCCCTCCCGCCGGCCCGCGCCAGCGCCCGGCCGCTCTCCGTGCCGAGGTAGCGCTTGAAGCCGCGCGCGAAGCCGGTGGCCTGTCCGTCCCAGTTGTAGGTGACGGCCGCCTGCCCGATGAGGACGTCCTCGCCGTCCCCGTCCATGACGCACACGCACGACGGGATGACCGGCGTCTGCGTGACGGGCTCCAGCTTCGCGAGGTCCGGCAGGTTCACGATGTGCGGCCGGCCGGACCGGTCCTCGCAGATGGTGGTGTTGGACGTACCGAGATCGATGGCCCAGTGGGTCGACATGGGCCAAATCTTATTCTAGTTCACGCGGAACGTCACCCACTGCGAGACCCACACCGCGGTGACCCGGTCGCGATTCATCGCCGGACTGAACCGCATCGCCGGGACGACCCTGCCCGCCGCCTCGTCGAGCAGCGGGTTACCGGAGGATGTCCTGATCTCGGACTTCTCGACCCGGCCCTCCTCCGACAGGTAGATCCACAGTTGGACGCGCCCTTCGATGCCCGCGTCCTTCAGCGCCCGCGGGTATTCCCGTTCCAGCACCTGCAGGACCTCCCCCACGTTCAGCAGCACGGGGGGCGTGTCGTAGGGGATCAGTATCGGAGGCTCGGACGGGTCGGGGGCCCGGGGACGCGGAGGCAGACCCCTCGGCACCCGGTCCGGGGTCGTCGGCGCGATCGTGATGTCCGGGGAAATGTCGACGGTGGAGACCCGTGGCATGGCGGGACGCGCGATCGTTTCCGGCGGGGGCGGAATCCTCACCTCCGGCGGGAGCCGGATCGACTCGATCTCGTTTGTGACGGACCCCATGTCCGCGGCCTCGAACGGCTGCACGAGGACGAAGAGCCCGAGGTGGAGAAAGACGGCGACCAGCAAGCCGATCCGTGTGAAGTTCGTACTGGCGCGCTTGAACCTGTCGTTCGCGGTGAGCCGAATGCCGGTGTCTCCCATCAGAATCACCTCCCGGTTCCCGGCGGCCCCTCGCGAAGCCCCCGCTGCCGTCCACTCCTCCGGTTGTCCCCGCCACCCCATCTCATTGACGGGCGTTCCCGCGGGAACGTCACGAATCGCTTCAGGTCAGCTCCAGGGGACGCGGGTCAGCTCCAGGGGAAGGGGGAGTGGCTGGCGGGGTGGAGGCGGCCTTCGGCGAACCGTGCGTAGCGGAAGGGTTCGAGCAGCGCCTGCGGCCGGCCCATGAGTTCCTTCGCGACCAGCGCGCCGACGCCGATCATCTTGTAGCCGTGATTGGAGTCGGCGATGAAGTAGACGTTGTCGGCGAAGGTGTCGAACACGGGGAAGCTGTCCGGCGTGAAGCTGCCGATGCCGCCCGACGGCTCCCGCTTCATGAGATGGTTCCGGCCCTCGAAGCGCTTCTGGCAGAAGGCGAGCGCTGCGGTCCACAGGCGGTAGAACTCCTCGCCGACGACGAAGTCGGGGGAGCGCGGACCGTAGGGGTCGACCGCCACCTCGGAGCCGGGTTTGTCGATCTGGTAGGGCATCGCGCCGCCCTGCACGCCGCCGAAATGGAAGTCCGGCTTGTAGTAGATCCCCCACGGGCCTTCGCTCACGAGCCCGCGCTCGTCACGGAGCGGGACATCGGTGTCGACGTGCACGACGGGCGGCAGGCGGCCGTCGTTGTCGGTGAGGGTGCCGGGGTCGACGTCCAGCGTGCCCTCCTGGAGCGCCCAGTAGCTCCACGTGGGCACGTCGTGTCGCGCGCCGTCGGAGCCCCGAACCCGGGTGACGGCGGGGAGGTCGAGCATCGCCCACTGCCTTTGAACCCACGGGCCGGTGGCCACCACGACGCGCTCGCAGGCGATGGAGCCCCGGTCCGTCACCACGGCGGTGACCGCGCCCGAGGCGTCCCGTTCGAACCCCTCGTGCACGACGCCCGTGAGGAGACGGACGCCCTCGGCGGCGGCCTTCGCCCACAGGCCCCGGAGCGACGCCATGTTGTTCGCGTATCCGCCCCGGTGCTCGTGCAGCACGCTGGTGATGCCGCGCGCCTGCCAGTCGTCGAAGATGCGCCGCATGTAGGCGTGGGAGGCCCGCGCGCCCTCGATGAACGTCGAGTCGTAGCCGATGGCCCGCTGCTGCTCGTGGATCGAGGCGACGTCCTCCCGCATCGCCTCGTGGCTGATCTGCAGATAGCCGACCGGGTGGTACGAGAACCCCGCGGGGTCGCTCTCCCACACGTCCACCGAGTGGGCCATCAGCTCGCGCATGGCGGGCTGGAAGTAGTTGTTGCGGATGACGCCGCACGCGATGCCCGACGCCCCGGCCCCGATCCCGCTCTTGTCGATGACCAGGATGTCGCGGCCCCCGCCGCGCCCGGCAGCCCGGAGTTCGGACGCCAGGTGCCACGCCGTCGAGAGGCCGTGGATCCCCGCCCCGATGATCACGCACTTCGCGTGCTCGTTCGGATTCCGGCTTGAGTTGCCGTTCGCGTTCCCGCGGGAACGTGTCATGGGCGGCTCCATCCTGCCGTCCGCGTGGGAGGCCTGCCGGGAGCGGAAGCCTACCGGGAGCGGTGGAAGAATACGGTCTCGGCCAGCCGTCTGAACACGTTCCAGCTCAGGAGTCCGGCTTGCAGCGCGGGCGCCACCGGGAGGTGGTCGAACCCCCAGCGCGCGGCGCGTTTCAGGGTGTGGTTCGGATACGCGCGGCGCACGACGTCACCGGGGTGCGGGGCGCCAGCGTCGGAGCCGCCTCCATCGAGGTGATCCGCGATCGCGTCGGCGGCGAGCTTGCCGAACCGGTAGGCCTGGTGAATGCCGCCGGCGGTGAGCGGCGACACCATGCCGGCCGCGTCTCCGACGAGCAGAACCCGGTCCGCATGGAAGTTCCGCAGGCGGCCGCCGATCGGGATCACGCCGCCGCGCTTCTCCAGCACCCGTCTCCCGGACAGCCCGAACAGCCCGTCGACCTTCTCGCTGAACCGGCGCAGGTCGGCGCGCCGGTCGCGATGAAGCGCCAGCCCGACCTGCGTGGCCCCGACGCCGGGCACGACCCACCCGATGTAGCCCGGCGCGCACTCGGGATCGATGAAGCAGTGCAGGCAGTCGCCGTCCCCGCTGCGGGGCTCGTACTCCCACTCCACGCCCTTGAGGAGCCGGCGGTTGCGGTCCAGCCCGAAGCTCTCCGCCACCCTGGAGCGCGCCCCGTCGGCCCCGACGAGGAAACGGCAGGTCACGCCGGACGCCGCACCGGAGCCCGCGAGCGTCAGCGGCATCGAGCCTGCCGTCGACGCCACGCCCTCGAAGGGCACGCCGAACCGGACTTCGGCCCCCGAGCGGCGGGTCTCATCGACGATGTGGCGGAGAAGCCCCGCCGTATCCGTCGCCATGAAGAAGTAGGAGTCCCGCTCCAGTTCGACGAAGCGGTGCCGCGGATCGTAGACCCGGACGCGCCGGATCCGGCGGACGAGCGACGCCGGAGCGGCCCACTCCTCCCACGCTTCCTTGACGAGGATCCCGGTGGTGTGGATGCGCTCCCCCGGCTCCGACTGCCGCTCCAGGACGAGCACGGAGAGCCCGCGCTCCGCCGCCCGCCGCGCGCAGGCGAGCCCCGCGAACCCGGCCCCCACCACGACAAGATCGTAGTCCGCCGACTCACGCGACGCCCCGACGGCCGTCAACGTCCCGCCCGTCCGCTCAGCAGACGTTCCCGCGGGAACGCGGCGGTGGCTAGCTGTCGGCCGGTTGCCAATCGGGCATCGCGCGCCGCATGTACTGATCGAACATGGGGACCGTAAAGGCCGTGACTCCGTGCGAAGGGCTCCAGATCATTCCCTTGGTGATCAGGTCGTGGCGTCGGGGCCCTGCGTGAGTAACCGCCATGCCCAACGCCGCGGCCACCTCCCCGGAACGGTGCGGGCCCGGGCCCAATTCCGCCATCGCCCGCAGGTATTCCTGTTCCTTGGGCGTCAAGCGATCGAAGCGCACGCGGAAGAAACTCTCGTCCAAAGTTGTCACGGCCTTGGCCCCGGCAGAGACAACATCTTCCTGCGTGATGGGTGACGCGGGCGCGGCATTCCAGGAGTGTGCTCCCCACTCCTGGAGAAAATACGCATAGCCTTCGGTGCGCTCACCGATCTCCAACAGGGCGTCATCGCTGATCCGGACTCCCGCCTTCTCGATCGGAACTCGAATGGCCGCCTCCACCGCATTCTCATCGAGCGGTCCGACGTTGGAGAAATCGAAGAGACGCTCCGCATAGCTCTTGGCCTCTCCCGACAAGGCCGCGAGTTGCGGGAGGCCCGCTCCGAAGGTGATGAGGGGCAGAGCCTTCTGGCTGATTCTGTGGAGCGCCACGATAAGGGCACTGAAGTCTTCCGGGTTCAGATACTGGACCTCGTCGATGAGGATGGCGGTGGGCCGGTCGGCAGCAGCAGCAGCCTCACCGACCATCACGAGAACGTCCGTCAGATCGGTCTCCAGGTTTCCCGATGCGGCGACACTCGGTTCCGGGTTCACGCCGACTTCCACGCCTGCATATGAGACCTTGAAGGCACTGGCGAAATTGCGAAGGGCGCCGAGGGCTCGGTTGGAGAGAACCCGAGCTTTCTCGACGCCGCTGAGTCGGTACAGCAGATGACTGAGCTTCGGGACCAGAAGTTCGGCGAGGCGCCGCCCCTCGGGAGCTTCGATCAATGCCGTCGCGTAGCCTGCGTCTTCCGCGAGTTCCTCAATCCGGACCAGGAGAACCGTTTTCCCCACGCCTCTAAGGCCGAGGAGCATCATGCTCCGGGCTTGGTGGCCGATTTGAATTCGCCGCAGAGCGATGTCCGCCGCTTGGAGCAACTCATCTCGACCGGCGAGGGCGGGGGGCCTCGATCCCGCGCCGGGCGCGAAGGGGTTGGTAACAGGATCCATGCGATTCTGCAAGAAAGTTATGGGAAATTATGCATATCTAAGGCGACATTATCCAAAACCACCCACAACTCTGTCAAGAACGCGCCCGAGATGGGCTCAGCAGCCGCAGACGATCTCGGTCCCGACTCGCGCCTCCTCGCCCTCGGTCGCGTACCCGTCACGCTTCCACCAGTCGAGGCCGCCCATGAGTTCGCGCACCTCGAACCCCAGGCCCAGGAGCTTGAGCGCGGTCTTGGTGGAGGCGTTGCAGCCGATCCCGTCGCAGTAGCGCCTCTACGGAGAGAAGAATCACGGCAGGAAATCGTCTAACTACTTACAGGACAGCACGATCTGCGCTTCCTGCCTTTTCTCTGGACTTTGCTGGACCGTGCCGCTGAAGCGGGAAAACCGCCCCAATTCCCGGGAAGTTGCGGGAGTCGAAATCCGTCCCGGAACCATCCCACCTTAATACCGAACGCATGTCCGTGCCTACGCGGAGGCGTTCCCCCCGATCACCCGGTCGCGAAGGAGTGACGAGGGCTGGAAGACCGGCGCGGCGCGGGCGGGAACCTCGACCGGTTCCCCCGTCCTGGGGTTGCGGGCGGTGCGGCGCTTTCGGCGTCGCACCTTGAAGGTCCCGAATCCCCGGATCTCTATGCCCTCTCCCCGCTCAAGCGCGTCCTTCACGGCGTCGAGGAAAGCGTCGACGACGAGCCCGCAGTCCTTCTTGGTGACCCTTGGGCCGACCGCATCGGCGGCCCGTTCGACGAGATCGGCTTTGGTCATGTCGGTTCTCCACGTCCGAGATGTGGAAGAGTCTTGTCATTGTCCACCAACAACTTGCGGTTCCGCACCACCCTTTCGTCAAGTTCGCGTCCGATTCCGGTCGGGAAGGTGCCGCCTCACGCCGCTCGCGGCGTTCGCCGGTTGTCGTCCGGCGGGCGACAGCCTTAGACTTGGATGATGATCGCATCGTTCCGCCACCGGGGGCTGAAGGCGTTCTACGAGGGCAGGACGGAGCGCAGAGTCGCGCCCGAGCACGCGGGCAAGCTGCGGGACATCCTCGCGGCGCTGGACCACAGTTCGGGACCGGAAGGCATGGACCTGCCGGGATTCCGGCTTCACGCGCTCAAGGGACGGCTCAAGGGGCATTACGCGGTTTCGGTGTCCGGCAACTGGCGCGTGACGTTCCGGTTCGAGGACGGCGCTGCTGCCGATGTGGACTACGTGGACTACCACTGAGGAGAAGGAAAACCATGGCCATGCACGACCCGCCGCATCCGGGCGGCATCGTGAGGCGGCAGTGCCTCGAACCGCTGGGGCTGACGGTGACCCGTGCCGCCGAGGGGCTGGGCGTCACGCGTCAGGCGCTGTCGGAGTTGTTGAACGGTCATACCGGGATTTCGGTCGATATGGCGATCCGGCTGTCGAAGGCGTTCGGTTCGACGCCGGAGACGTGGCTGGGGATGCAGATGGCCTACGATCTCTGGGAGGCGCGGGGCCGCGCGGGCGAGATCGCGGTCGAGCGCTTCGCCGTGGCCTGACGACCACAACCAACCGGCAAGAGCCCCATGCCACTGACGCCCGAGCAGCAAGCCCGCGAGGAGATCGACGGGCAGCTTGAGGCCTGCGGGTGGACGGTTCAGGACTTCTCGTCCATGGACATCCACGCCGGGCGCGGCGTGGCCGTTCGGGAGTACCCGCTGAAATGGAAGACGGGCGCGGAGACCAAGTCCGGCTCCGCCGACTACCTGCTCTACGCCGACGGTCGCGCCATCGGCGTCGTCGAGGCCAAGCCCGCCGGACACACCCTGGAAGGCGTGTTGCCCCAGTCCGAGCAGTACACGGAGGGACTGGACAAGCGGGTTCCGGCTTGGAGCCGCCCGCTTCCGTTCGCCTACGAGTCCACCGGCAAGGTCACGCAGTTCACGAACGGGCTCGATCCCGATCCCGGCAGCCGGGAGATCTTCGCGTTCCACCGCCCGGAGGAGCTTCTCCGGCTCCAAGGGTTGGGAGACGCGCAGTTGCGCGCCAAACTCCGCCGAATGCCCGGCCTGCCCAAGGGCCGCCTGTGGGACGTGCAGCACGAGGCGATTCAAGAGCTTGAGCGGTCGCTGGCCCACGGCCGTCAACGCGCCCTGATCCAGATGGCGACGGGCAGCGGCAAGACGTTCACGGCGGTCACGGCCTGCCACCGGCTCATCAAGCACGCCGGGGCCGAGCGCATCCTGTTCCTCGTGGACCGCAACAACCTCGGCAAGCAGACCTTGAGGGAGTTCCAGGAGTTCCGGGATCCCGGCTCCGCGTACACCTTCTCCGACGAGTTCCCGGTCCAGCGTCTGGTCGGCAACAGGATCAAGGCGTCCAGCAAGGTGGTCATCACCACCATTCAGCGCCTCTACTCGATGCTGAAGGGCGATCCCGAGTACGACCCGGCCAACGAGGACGAGTCGCTGTTCGAGTCGGGCGGTCCGCTTGGCGGCGAGCCCGTCCCGGTCGAGTACACGCCGGGTCTGCCACCTGAGCACTTCGACTTCATCGTGATCGACGAGTGCCACCGCTCGATCTACAACGTCTGGCGGCAGGTGATCGAGTACTTCGACGCCTTCCTGATCGGGCTGACCGCGACCCCGAGCCCGCAGACCGTCGGGTTCTTCCGCAACAACGTCGTGCAGGACTACTCGCACATGAAGGCCGTGGCGGACGGGATCAACGTCGGCTACGACATCTACCGCATCAAGACCAAGATCACCGAAGAGGGCGGAGCGGTGCTGTCGGAGGCCGGGACGTACGTGCCCAAGCGCGACCGGCGCACCCGCGAGACGACGCACGCGGAGCTTGAGGCCGACCTCACTTACACGGCGAACCAACTCGACCGCGACGTGGTCGCGCCGGACCAGATCCGGCTCGTCGCGCGCACCTTCCGCGACCATCTGTTCACGAAGATCTTTCCCGGTCGCACGGAGGTTCCGAAGACGCTCGTGTTCGCGAAGACCGACAGCCACGCCGACGACATCGTGAAGGTCCTCAAGGAGGAGTTCGGCAAGGGCAACGAGTTCTGCCGGAAGATCACATCGAAGACGACCGGTGCCTCGCCGGAGGACCTGCTGAGCAGCTTCCGCAACTCCTACAACCCGCGCATCGCCGTCACCGTGGACATGATCGCGACCGGCACCGACGTGAAGCCGCTCGAATGCCTGCTGTTCATGCGCAACGTGAACTCGGCGGGCTACTTCGAGCAGATGAAGGGCCGCGGCGTGCGCGTCATCGAGCCGGGCGACCTCCGGAAGGTCACCCCGGACGCGGAGCACAAGACGCATTTCGTGATCTTCGACGCGGTCGGCGTGTGCGAGCGCGACAAGACGGTGTCGCCGCCGCTGGAGCGCCAGCCGTCGGTCAGCATGAAAAGGCTGCTTCAGATGGCGGCGATGGGGATGGCGCACGCGGACCTCGTTTCGAGCCTGGCCTCGCGGTTGGCCCGGCTCGGGCGGCGGGTGGACGAGAGCCAGGCGGCGCGGATCGCGAAGGAGGCGGGCGGAGCGAGCCTCGCGGCGCTCACGGGCGCGCTGCTGACCAGCATCGACGCTCAGGGCACGCGCATGGCCGCCGTCGAGCGGTTCGGGCTCGCCGAGGACGACGAACCGACCCCGGAGCAACTGGACACAGTGGAGCAGGAGCGCATGGCAGAGGCGCTCAAGCCGTTCACCAAGCCGGGGCTGAGGAAGGCGATCGTCGAGATCGCCCAGAGCCTCTACCAGATCATCGACGAGGCGGCCATCGACGTGCTCCTCGACTTCGGGCACAGCGAGGCCGCCGTCGAGAGCGCCCGATCCAAGCTGGACGACTTCAAGCGGTTCATCGAGGAGAACAAGGACGAGATCGAGGCGCTCCGCATTCTGTACAGCCGTCCGTACCGCGCGGGGCTCCGGTATCGGCACGTCAAGGAGCTTCGCGACGCGCTTCGGAGTCCGCCAGTTGGGATCCACGACCCCGAGAACGGGTTGTGGCGGCTCTACGAGGCGCTGGAGCCGGACAAGGTGGAAGGCAGGGGCGGAAACGCGCTTGTGGACCTTGTGGCCATCGTGAGGCACGCGATCGAGCCCGGCGGGACGCTCGTCCCGGTCGCCGAGCAGGTGGAAGCCCGCTACCGAGAGTGGCTCGCGGAGAAGGAGCACGTCGGACAGACCTTCACGCCCCGCCAGCGGCAATGGCTCGACGCGATCAAGGACCACATCGCGAGCAGCCTGCGGATCGGCCCGGACGACTTCGAGGACGTGCCGTTCAACCAGTGGGGTGGGATCGGTGGAGTGTACCGGGCGTTCGGTGACGACCTGAACCCGCTGCTGGCCGAACTCAATGAGAGGCTCGCGGCATGAGGGCACTGCCCAAGGGTTGGGCGGAAGTGGAGTTGGGGGAGGTGTGGCACGAGTCTCGGGCTCGGGCTCGGCCCGACGCGATCACACGGACCGACTACATCGGGCTTGAGCATGTCGAAGGTGGAACCAATCGAATCACGGGCGCGGGGCGGTCGGACGGCGTGAAGAGCGCAGTGGCGGTCTTCTCTGAGGGCGATGTCCTCTATGGACGGCTCCGCCCATATCTCAACAAGGTGATTCGACCATCTTTCGCCGGGGTAGCCTCGACCGAGTTTCTCGTGTTCAAGGAGAGCCAAGCGCTCGTCAACGGCCTCCTGATGCGCCTGCTGTCCTCAAGCGATCTCGTCGCGTACGCGAGCGCCAACTCGGCTGGTGTCAACCTGCCTCGCATCTCCGCCAAGCGTCTTGCCGAGTACCGCTTCGGGTTGGCCCCTCTCCCCGAACAGCACCGCATCGTCGCCAAGATCGAGTCGCTGTTCGCGAGGCTGGATGAGGGCGTGGCCGCGCTCAAGCGCGCCGAGACGAATCTGGAGCGCTACCGCGCGTCGGTCCTCAAGGCGGCGGTCGAAGGCAGGCTGACCGAGGAATGGAGGCGGGAGAACCCGCCCGCAGAGACCGGCGAAGACCTGCTTCGGCGCATCCTGGCCGAGCGGCGGAAGCGCTGGGAGGCCGAACAACTCGCCAAGTTCGAGGCGAACGGCAGGAAGCCCCCGAGGAACTGGAGGGCGAAGTACAAGGAGCCCGTGGCACCGGACACGAGCGGATTGCGGGGACTACCAGAGGGGTGGTGTTGGGCTACGGTCGATCAAGTCGGGAAGGTCGGAAGCGGCATTACCAAGGGTGGCAAGAAGCGTGACGCGATCCGCAGGGCCGTCCCCTATCTTCGTGTCGCCAACGTACAAAGGGGTCGCCTCGACCTGCGCGTGATCAAGACGATCTTTGCTTCCGATGCTGAGATTCGTCGGTATTCTCTGAAGTCCGGTGATGTGCTCTTCAATGAAGGTGGAGATCGAGACAAGCTCGGGCGGGGCTGGGTGTGGTCTGGAGGTCTTGCGGAGTGCCTGCATCAGAACCATGTCTTCCGCGTCAGGCCGTTTCTTCGAGACTACCCCTCGGAGTTCCTCTCGCACTACGGCAATTCGGCAGGGCAGGAGTGGTTCTTTCGACGGGCGACACAGTCCGTGAATCTGGCCTCGATCAACCAGACGGTTCTGCGATCCCTTCCAGTTCCACTTCCGCCACTTCGGGAACAGCAGCATATCGTTCGGAGGCTGGCCGATGAGCTGGGTAGTGCGGAAGCCGCCGGCACGGAATTCACCCGCCAACTGAGCCGGGCAACGATCCTCCGCCAATCCATCCTCAAGAGCGCCTTCGAGGGCCGCTTGGTCCCGCAGGATCCCGCCGACGAGCCCGCTTCGGTCCTCGTGGACCGGATCAGGGCCGAACGGGCGGCGGAACGGAACCGGAGAAAACGCCGTCCCAGCCAACGAAAACGCCAACCCAAGAGCCGAGTCCCCTGATGCCGAACGACACCCGGCAGATCGTCAACAAGGCGTGGAGCTTCGCGCACCTGCTGCGCGACGACGGCCTGTCCTACATGGCCTACACGGAGCAGATCACGTTCCTGCTGTTCCTCAAGATGGCGCACCAGCGGACCCAGCCGCCGTGGAACCGCCCGCCCATCGTCCCGGACGGACTCGACTGGCCGAGCCTTCTCGCCCGCGACGGCGAGGAGTTGGAGACCCACTACCGGCGCATCCTGACCGAGCTTCCGAGACGGGGAGGGATGCTGGGGGAGATCTTCAAGAAGGCCCGTCAGGAGATCCAGAACCCCGCGACGCTGAAGCGCCTGATCGTAGACCTGATCGAACCCGAGGACTGGATGTCGATGCGCGCGGACGTGAAGGGCGACATCTACGAGGGCCTGCTGGCCAAGTCGGCCCAGGAGTCGCCGAAGGGTGCGGGCCAGTACTTCACGCCCCGCGAACTCATCAGGGCGGTCGTGGACTGCGTGCGGCCGGGGCCGGACGACACCGTATGCGATCCCGCCTGCGGAACGGGCGGATTCCTGCTCGCCGCGCACGACCATGTGGTTCGCGAGCACGGGAGCACGCTCGACCCCGACCAGAAGGCGCACCTTCGGACGAACTTCGTACAGGGCTGGGAGATCGTGCCCGCCACCGCACGGCTCTGCATCATGAACCTCTATCTGCACGGGATCGCCCCGGACGAGTCCCCGATCCGGTCGGGAGTGGACAGCTTGGCGAACGATCCCAACGACCGCTTTTCGATGGTGCTCACCAACCCGCCGTTCGGGAAGAAGAGCAGCGTCCGGATCGTGAACGAGGAAGGCGAACTGGAGACGGAGTCCGACACCTACGAGCGTCAGGACTTCTGGACCACCACCAAGAACAAGCAACTCAACTTCCTCCAGCACGTGAAGACGCTGCTCAGGATGCACGGCACCTGCGCCATCGTGGTGCCGGACAACGTCCTGTTCGAGGGCGGCGCGGGCGAGACGGTGCGGCGGAACCTGCTCCAAGCATTCGACGTGCATACCCTTCTCCGCCTCCCGACCGGCATCTTCTACGCCCAAGGGGTGAAGGCGAACGTCCTGTTCTTCGACGCGAAGCCCGCACGCGAGAAGCCGTGGACGGAGCGGCTGTGGGTCTACGATTTGCGCACGAACAAGCACTTCACGCTCAAGATGAAGCCGCTCCGGCGAGCGGACCTCGACGACTTCGTGACCTGCTACCGACCGGGCGAGCGCCACAAGAGGAAGCCGACGTGGAGCTCGGAGAACGATGGCGGCCGCTGGCGGGCGTTCGAGTACGACGAACTGGCGAAGCGCGACAAGCTGAATCTGGATCTTCTGTGGCTCAGGGACAGCGCCTTGGAGGACGGCGAGAACCTGCCCGAACCGGAGGTGCTGGCCGCTGAGATCGTGGAGGACCTGCACGCTGCGTTGGAAGCATTTCAAGCCATCGCCGAGGAACTCAAGCCGTCAGGTGCCGCGATATGACCAGATCACTCGGGATGCCCCTTTTGCGCCATCCAGTTGGACTCCACGCCGCCACGTCAACGATATTTACGCTCGCGCCGTCCCGCCCTGGGGCTGTTTCACCAATGTAAGGAGAGACCGCCGATAGCATGGACAATTCACAGAGATTCCAGGCTCGAATCAAGCGACTTCTTGCGAAGGGTAGCGCAGTTCTCGAAACACATTCGCCCAATCCCCCCAACGTTATCGGCTTCCCGACGCTGGATCCCGGGGCGTTCACCGAATGGCGGACGCAGTGCCTTGCGCTCTTGACGAACCTCCTCGGTATCCAACACACATACGTTGTCAGCTTCAAGGGAGAAGTCGAGAGCGGGTTCACCGGCAGCGTGGAAGCCGGAATCGGTATTCTGAGGGCTGTGCAGGAGGATCTTCAAGACGGATTCCTGACGGACGTGCGAACCCTTGTTTCCGCGGATGTGTTCACGGATTTCCTTGACATGGCGGGTCACCTCCTTGAGCACGAGTACAAGGACCCCGCAGCCTCCCTCTGCGGGGCGGTGCTGGAACAAGGTCTCGGCATGATAGCCACCAAGCGGGGCGTCAGAGTCCGAAAGAAGGATGATCTCAGCACCCTGAACCAGAAGTTGGCGGCCAAAGGCGTCTACACCAAGCTGGTCCAAAAGCGATTGGCGGTGTGGACAGATGTCCGAAACTCCGCAGATCATGGCAAGTTCTCCGAGTATTCGAAATCGGATGTCGTCGAAATGCACGCAGGGGTGTCCTCGTTTCTCGCGCAGCACCTGACGACTTGAGATAGGCTGCACGTGACCTTCCTGTGACTCAGGGACAGCGCTCTGGAGGTCGGCGAGAATCTCCCGGAACCGGGTGTCTTGGCGGTCGAGATCGGTGGAGGACCTGCACGCCGGGCCGACAGGGTGGCGGTGGCGTCCGGCAGGACGCATACGGCATTGGACACCCCGGTACGTTACCGCGCATGGGATACTGCCCGCTGGTTGACTCGGCCGCAAACGGTTCGTCACCGTTTCAGACATGGATACGCCGGAACAACGATTCGGTCCGACGGCGACAGGGACCGTCGCCAAGGAACGGGCAAGGGCGCTGGAGCCGTTGGGCTGGAAGGGACGCCGCGCCGAATGGATTGCCTTGGCCTGCTGCCACGGCGGCGTGTTCACCCGCGTGCAGTGGACGAGCTTCCTCGGGTGCCACCACGAAAAGGTCGGTCGCGCCGTCCGCAAGCTCGTCGCCCAGGGCGTGGCCATCGAGGAGAAGCCGCCCGGCATCAAGGGCATCGGCCGGATCTGCCGGATCCACGGCCGCCCGATCTACAAGGCGCTCGGCTTGGGAGACCGCCGCCGCCGGAGGATCACATCGCCGGAGGTGGTGATGCGTCGCCTGCTCGGGCTCGACTACGTGCTCGAACATCCCCGCCTGCCGTGGCTTCCGACCGAAGCCGACCGGGTGGCCGCCTTCGAGGCGCTCGGGATCGAGCGGGGACTCCTTCCCCAACGGGTCTACCGGGGCGCGCTCGGGGGCCTCCGGCGCTTCTTTCCGCTCGGGCTGCCCATCGCGCTGGACACGGAGCGCGCCGTCTTCGTCTACGCCG
>VXOJ01000050.1 GCA_009840115.1 Gemmatimonadales bacterium
CCTGGAGGGCGGCGGCCCCGCCCCCGCCCTCCAGGCGCTCCCCGCGGCCGATGACGACGACGATGCCGGGGACGAAGCGGGGCAGATCCGGAAACGACTCCGAGCCCGCCGGAAACGGCACCTGCGCCGGGCCGCCGCGCTCGAGCGGCAACTGGCCGCGGCCGGTCCGCCGGACGAGCCGCGCCTGCTCGGCCAGATCCTCCTCGCCCGCAAGGACGAGGTGCCGAAGGGCGCTTCCGCCGTGACGCTGCCGGACTTCGACGGCGCTCCGCGCGAGATCGCGCTCGACCCCGCCCGCGATGCGGTCGCCAACGCGGAGACCTTCTTCGACGAGGCCCGGCGGCGGGAGCGCGCGCGGGAGCGGCTGCCCGACGCGGTGGCGGCGGCCCGGGAGCGCGCGGCCGAGTACGACGCCCACCTCGAGCGGCTCGCGGAGTCGGGTCCGTCGGACGCCCTGTGGACGGCCGCCGGCGGACGACCGGTCCGCGCCGGCTCGGGCGGGAGACGGGCGGATGGCCCGGAACTCCGGGCGCCCTACACGCGGCTCCGGTCCTCGGGCGGGCTGGAGATCCGGGTGGGACGCGGCGCCCGCGACAACGACGACCTCACCTTCCGCCACTCCGCGCCGGACGACATCTGGCTGCACGCCTCCCAGGCCTCGGGCGCGCACGTGATTCTGCGCTGGGGGCGAAGGGACGAGAATCCGCCGCGGCGCGACCTGCTCGAAGCCGCGACCGTGGCGGCGGTCCACAGCGGGGCGCGCCACAATCGCACGGCCCCGGTCGTCTGGACCCGCCGCAAGTACGTCCGCAAGCCGCGGAAGTCTCCTCCGGGCACGGTGACCCCGGACCGCGTGCAAACGATCTTCGTCGAACCCGATCCGGACCTCGTGAAGGCCATGCTTCGGCGTACGGAGGAAGCATGAACGGGCCGGCCGACGTTCCCGCGGGAACGTCCCGCGGCGAGGACGCGAAGCTCGACCGCGCGCGCGGCTGCCTCATCGGCCAGATCGCCGGCGATTCGCTCGGCAGCCTCGTCGAGTTCCAGTCGCCCGAGGACATCCTCCTCCTCTACCCGGACGGCGTCCGCGACCTCGAGGACGGGGGCACGTTCGACACGCTGGCGGGACAGCCGACGGACGACTCCGAGATGGCGCTGGCGCTGGCCCGCACGCTGGTCGCGCGCGGTACGTACGACCCGGAGGCGGCGAACCGCGCCTACCGGGAGTGGCTCGACTCGGACCCGTTCGACTGCGGCCTCACGATCCGCGACGGCCTGCTCGGAAGTCCGCGCCACGAGAGCCAGGCCAACGGGGCGCTGATGCGCATCAGCCCGCTGGGCATCCACGGCTCCCGCCATCGACTCGACGCCGTCGCGCGCGGGGCGCGGGAAGACGCCCGCCTCACGCACCCGCATCGCGTCTGTCTCGACGCGAACGCGCTGTTCGCGATGGCGATCGCGTACGCCATCGACCGCGGCCCGGCGCCGCGCGAGCTGTACGAGCGGATCGCGGCGTGGGCGAACGAAGAGGAGGTCTGCGCGGCGGTGCGGGAGTGTGTCGCGGCGGCCGCCGCCGGGCCGCCGGACGACTACATGACGCACATGGGCTGGGTCCTGATCGCGCTCCGCAACGCGTTGTGGCAGCTGCGGCACGCCCCATCGCTCGAGGAGGGCGTCATCGACAGCGTGATGAGGGGCGGCGACACCGACACGAACGCCGCGATCTGCGGGGCGCTCCTGGGCGCGGTCCACGGGCTGGAGGCGGTGCCCGCGCGCTGGACCCGTGCGGTCCTCCACTGCCGCCCCGAAGCGGGCCGCCCCGGCGTCAAACGCCCCCGCCCCGGGACCTACTGGCCCACCGACGCCCTCAACCTCGCCACTCAACTCCTGCGCCCGGGATCCCCCACGCGCTGACGTTCGGTGGCGGTCTGCGGGCTGGGAATCGGCACCCCATCCTCTCGCAGACCGTCGAGATGGAAGGCGATCGCCTCTTGAATCCTCTGGGCAACTTCCCGTTTCGTGTCCCCGGTCGCGACGCAGCCAGGCAGGTCCGGAACGTATGCCGAATAGTTACTTCCGGCCCTCTCGATGACCACCGCGTATTTCATCGTTGGCCTCCGCCCGTGAGCCCGGCCTGCTTCAGGATACTCTTCCACGTCCCGACGGCCAGATCATCGTTCACGTTTCCGGGAACGGTTACTCGTCCGACCTTCTCGGGGTGCTTGTACTGTCGGTGGCTTCCCCGAATCCTGACCAATCTCCACCCATCCTGCTCAATCAACCGTATCGCCTCCCTGACTTTCGGCATACCCCCTCGACCGACAAGTGGATCCTGTCTCTTCCGACAAGATCCGCTCGTCCATCAACAGGACGGCCGACGCTCTTGCGGGAGTATCTCGGAGGTATGCCACGCGACGCGCCCGCATCGGGTCAGCGGGCCTCGAGGAGCGCCCGGATCGCGGCCACTTCCTCGCGGATCGCGTTCAACTGGCGATCCTTCGCGTCCTCCCGGGGCCGGATCACCCAGGACACCAGCGTGGCAGTCAGCGTCCCGACGAGTGCCGCGCCGACCGTCATCAGGGCGAGACCGATGGCGCGCCCACCACCGTCAGGATCGCGACGGACACGGCGACGAGCGCCGTCGTCTGTGCCCGCCGTCCCATCCAGAATGAGCCGACGACCCGCGCGGCGCGCGCCGCACGGAGGAACCTCAGAATCCGCAGTACGCGGCCGATTCGGAACGCGCGGAGTTCCGTGATCGCGGGCAGGCTGGAGAGAAGGTCGATCCAGCCCCAAGTGATCATGTATCGCTTGCGGTCCTCGGCCCGCGCGAGGGAGAGGAGGAAGTCCGCGAAGAAGACGATGCAGAAGGCCGTATCCGCGTAGAAGAGGATGCGCAGGATCTCGGGATCCAGTGACAGCGCGAGTTCCACGATGAGAGCCACGAGCACGAGCACGCAGCAGACCAGCATGAAGATCTGGTACGGTGACGCGGTCGGAGGTGGTCGATCTGCTTCTGTCATGCTTCCTCCCGAGAGTGTGTGTCCGAAGTTGCGGTGCGAACCGCCGCGCCTTAGAGGCCGATCGAGCCTTCGAGGGTGGATCGGGGGACGTCGAAGGCGTCGACGAGGGGGATGGCCTGCGGGCGGATCTCGGCGCAGAGGGCGGTCACGGTGCGGCGGATGGCCTTGCTCTTGGGCGGGTCCAGGTAGCCCCGCTCCAGGAACCACGCGGCCTCGCGTTCGATCGCGGCGAGCGCGTGGAGACAGCGCAGGCGCTCGAGCCACTCCGCGACGCCGGAACTCGGCGTCCGCCGCTCGGCCGCGATCATCGAGCGCAGGATCTCGCACTCGACGTGGGCCCGGGCGGCCGTGAGCGCGTGGTGCTGGCAGTCCGTGAGGGCATCGAACGCGGTCATCCCGCGCGCGATCCGGTGCCGGACCCGCCGGGCGAGTGAAAGCACGAGGTCCGAGCGGCGGGCGTCGAGGATCGCGTCGTGGAAGCCGGGATCGCGCAGGTGGGCTTCGCTCGTCTTTCGTGCGATGACCCAGTTGCGCTCAGCGATGGCGCGGCGGGCGCGGGCCGCGGCGAAGCGCGCGATCCCGAGCGCGCCGAGATCCCCGAACTGCTGGCGGAAGCCCGTGAGGAGATCCTTCGCCACGAGTTGCATGAGGACGGTGTTGTCGCCCTCGAATGTCGTGAAGACGTCGCTGTCCGCCTTGAGCGCCGCGAAGCGGTTGTGCGCGAGGTAGCCGCGGCCCCCGCACGACTCCCGGCACGCCTGGATGGTGTCCGTCGCGTGCCACGTGGCGCAGGCCTTGAGTCCGGCCGCAGCCGCCTCCAGGCGTCGCCGCCGCGCCACGTGCCCGGCCTCCGATTCGCCGGAGCCCTCCGCCTCCGCGGTCACCGCGGCCAGGTACTCGGCCTGCAGGTCGTGGAGGGCGAAGTTGAGCGCGTACGTCGTGGCGAGGCGCGGGAGCAGCCGCCGCTGGTGGGCGGGATAGTCGAGCAGGACGCGCTCGGCCTCGCCGGGCACACCGAACTGCCGGCGCCGCGCGCCGTACCGGACCGCGATCGTGAGGGCGACCTTCGTCGCGCTGAGCGCCGCGCTCGCCACGGCCACGCGGCCGCTCACGAGGGTGCCGAGCATGGTGAAGAAGCGCCGGGTGGGGCTCGCGATCGGACTCCGGTAGGCCCCCTCGTCGTCGATGGAGGCGAAGCGGTCGAGAAGGTTCCCGCGCGGCACGCGCACGCGATCGAAGTGCAGCCGTCCGTTGTCCACGCCGTTCAGGCCGAGCTTCTCGCCGCAGTCTTCGATCGTCACCCCGGGCAGCGGCGCCCCGTCTTCGCCGCGGATGGGGACGAGGATCGCGTGCACGCCGCGCCCTTCCCCTTCGACCTCGAGTTGCGCGAACACCGTGGCGAGCCGGCCGTCCCGCGCGGCGTTCCCGATGTAGTCCTTGCGTGCCCCCGGCACCGGGGTGTGGACGACGATCTCCCGCGTCCCGTGGTCGTAGACCGCCGTCGTCTGAATGTCCTGGACGTTGGACCCGTGCAGCGTCTCGCTCATCGCGAAACACCCCGGGAGCGCCAGCGTGCCCGCGTCCCTCAGGTATTTCTCGTGGTGCCGCCGCGACCCGAGCTGGTGGATGCTGCCGCCGAAGAGCCCGAACTGGACGCCGAACTTCGTGAGCAGGCTGAGGTCGAAGAAGGCGAGCGTCTCGAAGGTGGCGATGAAGGCCGCGGGATCGTCGCCGCCTCCGAACTCCGCCGGGTAGCTGAGGGCCCCGAGTCCCTCGTCGGCGAGCACCCGGCACCACTCCGAGACCCGCGCCCGGTAGTCGGTTGTCGAGAGGCCGGCCACCGTCTCGAACCGGCCGTCCGAGAGGAGCGCACGCACGCGTTGCCGGATCTCCGGAGCGGGGCCGCCGAGGAAGCGCGCCATCGCGCCGGCGTCGAACCGGGGCTGGACGTCGGGAAGCGGCGCGATCGGCCGCGCCGGGTCGAAGAGCGTGGCCACCGCGTCCGGACCGCCCAGGCCCAGCGCCTCCTCGATGCGGAGGATGGCCGCGCGCTCCTCCCGCGTGGGGTACGCGCCGTCGGCCTCGGCGATCGCGATGCCGAGTTCGGTGAGGGATCGCCTTCGCTCGGGCGAGACCTCCGCCGCCCGCCGCCGCACCTCATCGAGAAGGTGGAGGAGCCGCTCCGCCGGCGGTGGCGCGTCGGGATCGAGCCACTCCGCGAGGGCTTCCTCGGGAAGCCCCGTCCCGCGCAGGTGCCCGCGCAGCATGGCGAGTTCTTCGGCCGCGAGCTCCCCATCGGCCCACGCGACATAGAGGAGAGGATGGAAGGCGAGCGACCGCGGCTCGGCCATGGGCGGCTAGAGGCCCTCCGCCTCGAACCCGATCTCCTTGTGGGACCCGTCGCAGAACGGCTTGTTGCCCGACGCGCCGCAGCGGCACAGCCAGGGCTGCAGGAAGCGGGCGGACCCCTCGTGCCCTTCCCCGCTGATCTCCACGACGCCGTCGACGTGCAGCGGACCGTTCGCGTGCGCCGTGACGACCGCTTCCCCGGCCTCGTCGCCGGACGACCCGGGTGGCGCCTCCGCCTCCGACTCCGACGTCGCGCGGCTCGTGTCGATCGGCCCGGAGGCCCGGAACTCGACGTCGCGGTGCGCCCCGTCGCAGAACGGCTTGTTCGCCGACTTCCCGCACCTGCACAGCGCGGCCTTCGGCTTCGCGATCCCGTCTTCCGCTCCCGCCGTGCGCACGCGCAGCGGACTCCGAACGAGCAGCGGGCCGTCGCCGCCGCAGTGAACGATGCATCCGTTTGCCGTCATTCGATCTCCGTCGCAGTTGGGTCCGCCGTCAGGGGACGAGTTCGGTTCGCCTCGGTTTGAGGAGGAAGACGCCCTCGAGCATGCTCGTCACGAGCACGGTCCCGCTGTCGAAGTACGGGAACGCGGTCCACGCCCCGTTGAAGCCGGGGGGATCGGCTCCGTACGGCGTGGTGTCGAAGTGCCCGACCTCCCGCAGGTTCTCGGGGTCGCTGATGTCGATGACGCGGAAGCCGGCCTGGTAGTTGGCCTGGTACATCCGGTCGCCCTTCACGTAGAGATTGTGGTCCGTCGCGTTGTTGGGTCCGTAGTAGTCCGCGATCACGACGGGGTCATCGAGATCGGTCACGTCCCACACGATCGTCTTCGTCCGGTCCGTCGTGCCGACGAGTTCGTCGAGTTCGTCGTCCAGGAAGAAGTAGCGCCGGTCGTCGCTCAGCCACCCCTGGTGAATGTACGCGACGCCGGGGTACGCGGCGGCCGAGATCGGGCGCGGGTCCGACTTGTCCGTGACGTCGACGATCCGGAGCGCGGTCTCGTTCGACGCGAAGCACAGTTCCCGGCCCCGGTAGTCCATGTCGGGCCCGTCGTACACGAGGCACTGCGCATCGTGTGTCCGCCCCTGGAAGATGAGCCCCTCGGTATCCGTGTAGCAGCCGGCGAACTCGGGCGCGAGCGGCTGGCGGATATCGATCATCACGAGGCCGCCGCCGCAGGTGTGCCCGTCCCCGCTCGTGGAGACGGTGAAGGCGGTGCCCGCGCCGGTGTCGATGATGAGGTTGTGGGCGCTCCCGATGCCGTCCCAGCGGAGGTCGGGCGCGAACTCCACGGGGGGATCCGCCACGTCGCGCAGGCGGGTGAGATCGAACACGACGAGGCCGTGGGCGCCGGCCCCGTCCCCGGTGAAGAAGAGGTGGTCGGCGTAGACCTTGAGGTCGCGGGCGCCGCTGCGGTTCGCGGGGATGACGCCGAGATACACGGGGTTGACGGCGTCGGTGACGTCGACGATCGCGGCCCCGCCGGAACGGCCCACGAGGCCGTACTCGCGGCCCGTCTCGGGGTCGGTCCAGCCCCACGCGTCGCTCACGCGCTCCCCGGGTTCGGCGCCGATCGAGGCGAGCGGCAGGTACGCCTGGAGGTCCACGTCCGCGCAGTCGAAGCCCGCGGCGCGGTCATCCTCGCAGCGCACCTCCGCCGACGTCACGGCGACGGGCGGCGCCCCGGCGCGCAGCCAGACCGGCCCGGACCACGAACCGTCCTCCGCCGCCTCGTAGACGGCCGCGAGCCCGGCGCTTCCCTCGGATGCCGGGCTGCCGACCACGGCGAGGCCGGGGCGAAGGGCGAGGGCGGATCCGAAACCCGCCACGAGGCCGGCCTCCCCGGGCGCGAACGCGTGCGCGGCGCGCCAGCCTCCGTCCGCATCCACGCGGGTGAAGGCGTCGACCCTCCCCCGGCCGTCCTCCGCCCCCGGCGCCCCGACGATCAGTTCGTCTCCCGCGGCCGCGAGCGCGGTCCCGAAGCGCTGGCCCGACCCCGGAGCGCTCGGGAGCAGGATCGCCGTCTCGGACCAGCCGCCCCCCGGTCCGCGGGCGAAGAGCACGACCCGGCCGACCGACCCATCCGCGGAGGGCGCGCCCACGGCGAGTTCGTCGTCTCCGGTGAAGAGGACGCTGGAGCCCAGCCCGGCGCCGCCGCCCAGCGCGGGCGTCGCGAGCGCCGCCTGGCGGGTCCACCCGCCGTCGGCCCCGCGCGCGAACAGGTATACCGTGCCCGAGCTTCCCTGCCCCGGCGCCCCGACCGCCGCCAGCCCGCCGCGGACCGCCATCGCCGCCCCGTACCGGGCGTTCGCCCGCAGGTCTCCGGCCTCCAGCGCGCCGGCGGCGCTCCACGTGCCGTCCGCCCCGCGCGCGTAGATCCGCACCTCGGTGCCGGCGCCCTGCCCGCCCGGCGCCGACACGAGCGCCACATCCCCGTCCGCCGCGACGACGCGTGCCGGCGGCTGCAGGATCGCCATCACCCGGCCCATGCTCATCTCTTCGGCGGACGCCGCGGCTTCGGCCCGGAGCGGCAGGGCGCCCGACTCCGCCCAGGCTCCGTCCGCCCCGCGCGCGAACCCGTACGCGCCGATCATTACCTGCGGGTCCCCGCTCGCCGCGAGGAATCCGCCCTCCACCGGCGCCATCGTGCGGCCGAACGACTCCCCGAGCAGCGAACCCGCCGACCACAGCTCCTGGACCTGCGACCAGCCGGAGCCGCCCCTCTCGAACACGAGCACCGAGGCGGCCCCCCGGCCGAACGCCGGCTTGAGGACGAGGATCTCGTCCGGCGCCGGCGCCAACACCGCCGCCCCGAACCCGTCCTGCCCCGCCACCGGTCCGGCGCCGGCGCACGCGAACAGCGCAACCCATACGAGGTGCCGCGAGCGAGTCATCATTCTGCCTTCCTGCAAGAGTCGTTTTCGTGTACGGCGGCGGCGAGGGCGGCGGACAGTTCCTCGAAGGCGGCCTCGCCGCGGCCGAGGGCGGCGATGAGCGCGGAACCGACGACGACGCCGTCCGCCATGCCCGCGACCGCGGCGGCTTGCCCCGGAGTCGAGATCCCGAACCCCACCGCCACCGGCAGCCGCACCATCTTCCGGAGCCCTCTCACCTGGTCCTCGAGCGAGGCGTCGAGCGCCTTCCGCGCGCCCGTCACGCCGAGGCGGGAAATGTAGTACAGGAACCCCGAGGCGTGGCCGAGGATGGTCTCGAGGCGGGCCCGCGGCGTGGTGGGGGCCGCGAGCGGAATGAGGTCGAGCGAACCGGCGGCCAGCCGCCGCTCCAGCGCCGGGTGCGAGCCCACGGGCAGGTCGGTGACGAGGAGGCCCGCCGCCCCCGCGGCCTCGGCCCGCGCCAGGAAGCGCTCCACGCCCATGCGGAGAATCGGATTCAGGTAGGAGAAGACGACGACCGGCGGCAGGTCGGCCGAGATCCCGGCCAGCTGGTCGAGCGTGGACTCGACCGTGACGCCCTGCTCCAGCGCGCGCCAGCTCGCGGCCTGGATCGTGGGTCCGTCCGCGAGCGGGTCGCTGAACGGGATCCCCAGTTCGATGATGTCCGCGCCGTCCGCCGCCAGCCGCTCCAGCAGACGCGGCGTGTCCGCCGGCCGCGGGAAGCCGCTGGACAGAAAGGGGATGAACGCCGCCCCGTCCCGACCTTCGAACGCGCCCGCGATCACGCTCAAGAGCCGGCGGCCTCCGCGTCCTCCTCCGTCGTCACGGCGGGCCGGTGCGTCCCCCACTGCTCGAACCACTTCCTCAGGTAGAGCTGCGTGCGCAGGAAATTCGACGGCCGCGAACTCGTCCCGTGCCACTCCCCCTGGAAGCGCACCATGACCGTCGGCACGCCCTCGTAGTGAAGCGCCTGGTAGAATTCCTCGGTCTGACCCATGGGCGTCCGCAGGTCCATCTCCCCCGTCATCAGCATCGTCGGCGTCGTCACGTTCCCGACGTAGAAGATCGACGACCGGTCCATCCACTCCTCCGGGTCCTCCCAGAAGGGCTGCTCGAAGGTGCGCAGATAGCCGATGGCGTCCGACGTCCCCATCGCGGACATCCAGTTCACGATCGGGCAGTTCGCGGAGGCGGCCCGGAAGCGGTCCGTGTTCCCGACGATGTACGAGGTGAGGATGCCGCCGCCCGAGCACCCGTACACGAACAGGTTGTCCTCGTCCACGTAGCCACGCCGCAGCATCTCGTCGACCCCGCCCATGAGGTCCGGGAAGTCCGCGCCGGGATAGTCGTGGTTGATCGCGTTCGCGAACTCCGTGCCGTAGCCCGTGCTTCCCCTCGGGTTCGTGTAGAGGACGACATAGTCGTTCGAGGCGTGTTCCTGGAAGGCGAAGTTGAACCCGCCGTTGTACATGGCGTGCGGCCCGCCGTGGATGGCGAGCATGAGCGGATACTCGCGGTTCGGGTCGAAGTCGGGCGGTTTCACGATCCAGCCCTGGATGCGGAAGCCGTCGGTCGACTCGTACCAGACCTCCTCCACTTCGCCGAGGGTCACGCCGTGGAGCACGTCCGCGTTGACCTCCGTGAGGCGGGTGGTCCGGCCCGGGTCCGAGAGGGAGAAGCGGTAGAGGTCGCCGGGCTCGTGGTCCGTGGAGATCGTGCCGACCGCGGTGCCGTCGTCCGAGAAGGAGGAGAGGGAGAAGAGGTGCGCCCCCTCGGTGAGCTGGGTGACGCCGCCGTCGACGGAGACGAAGTGGAGCTGCCGGTACCCTTCCCGGTTCACGTTGAAGTAGAGGCCGCTCCCGTCGGGCGCCCACTGGAAGCCGCCGGACTGCCGGTCATAGTCCCCGGAGATGAGCCGCGAGCCGGACCCGTCCCGGTTCATGACGTGGATCCGGTTGTTCCGGTAGGTGTCGCGGTGCTCGTCTCCCACCGTGTAGGCGATGAGGCGGCCGTCCGGCGAGGGCACGGCGCCCCCGTCCGGGCCGCGCCGGTCCGTAAGCTGGCGGATGGCCCCGGAGGCCACGGAGACGGCGTAGATCTCCGACTCCTGCCAGTGCTCGGGCCGGTCCCAGTCGGGAGCGCGATAGGAGGAGAAGTAGATCTCGCTCCCGTCCGGGCTCCAGGCGATCCCGCCGTGGTTCCAGTCCCCGGTCGTGAGCTGGCGGGCGGAACCCCCGTCGGCCGGGACGACGAACACGTGCGTCCAGCCGGTGTCGACGTACCCCTGGCGGTCGCGCTTGTAGCCGGCGCGCTCGACGATCTTCGGCCCCACGGTCCAGGTCGCCCCGTCCGGCCGGGAGGGGAGATCGACGCCGGCGAAGTCCGCGCGGTCGTTTACCCGGCTCGTGAAGGCGATCCACTCTCCGTCGGGCGACCAGAGGGGGGAGGAGGGGCCGTTCTCGAGGCGCGTGACCTGGGTCGTGGCGCCCTCTTCATCCATCCAGCGCACGAAGATCTGGCTCCCGGAGGGCTCGCCCGCGGCCGTGTACAGGATGCGCGTGCCGTCCGGGGACCAGCGCGCCCCGCCGCCCTCGACGAGCGCCCGCTTCCGGCTGCCGTCCGCGTTCATCATGTAGAGGGACGACTCGCGGCGGTCGTTGACCTTGTCCACCCAGCCGCGGGTGTAGACGACCCTGGACCCGTCCGGCGAGATCCGGGGGTTGGAGACCGACTCCATGTCCATGTAGTGGTCGAGGGACAGCCGGCGGGTCTGGGCCGCCGCGTCCGCGGCGAGCGCTCCGGCGGCGACGGCCGTCAGCAGGACGGCGCTTCCGAACTTCGTGTTCATCCTTCGCTCCTTCGGCTTCATGACCGGCCCGGCGTCGAACCTGTAATTATCGGAAATCCGCGAAGGAGCGGCCAGCTTAGAGCGGACGATAGACGGTGCCGCGATGTACGACGAGGACGACGAGCGCCGCCTCCTGCACCTCGTACACCACGCGGTAGCCGCCGACGCGGATGCGCCGAAGCCCGCGCAGACCTCCCTTCAGGGAACTGCCGACGTGTGGATGCTCCGCCAGCCCGTCGATGGCGTCCACGATGCGCACGCGGTCGTGCTTCGGAATTCGGCCAAGCGCCTTGACCGCGCTCCGCCTAATCCGAACGGAGTAGGCCACCCCTGACCTCATCCCAATCGAGTACGGGATCGCCGGGATCCCGCAGCCGCTCCACGGCCACCGTCAGGTCGTCGAAATCCTCCAGGTATCGCTCCAGGGCCTGGCGAACGACCTCGGCCCGGCTTCGCCTCAGCGTTGACGCCGCGGCATCGAGGGCTTCGACCATCTCGTGCGGGACGCGCGCGGTGATCTGATCCATGACTCGAGACTCTCCGGGATCGCTTGTACATTGAGTCAATGTCGTTGACTGTCAATGCGATTGTCTTAATGTCGCCGCCGCGTCCCCGTCAACGGACGAAGCTAGAGGATGGCGGCGCCGAGGGCGGAGGCGACGAGGCCGACTCCGAGTTCGGCCGTCTGGTTGCGGTGGTCGAGGATCGGGTTGAGTTCGACGAGTTCGAGGCTCAGCAGCCTTCCCGAGTGCGCGGCCTTCTCGCACACGAGGTGCCCTTCGCGGTAGGTGAGGCCGCCGCGCACGGGCGTCCCCACACCCGGCGCGATCCGCGGGTCGAGCGCGTCGACGTCGAACGAGAGGTGGAACCCGCACGTGCCGGCGCCGGCGCGCTCCACGGCCTCGTCCATGCAGGCCCCCACGCCGCGCTCGTCGATCTCCGACATCGTGAACACGCGGACGCCCAGCTCCCGGATGAGCCGCTTCTCGCCCCCATCCAGCGACCGCGCGCCCAGGACGCTCACGTTGTCGGGCACGACGCTCGCCGCGCCGCGGGTCAGTTGCGATTCCCCGTGCCCCAGCAGCACGGCGAGCGACATTCCGTGGATGTTCCCGGTGGGCGTGGTGTCCGGGCGGTTCATGTCGGCGTGGGCGTCCACCCAGATGACCCCGATGGACGCCCCCCGGGACCGGTGGTGGTCGGCGACCGCCGCCACGGATCCGATCGAGAGCGAATGGTCTCCGCCGAGCACGAGCGGCGTGCAGCCCCGGGCCAGTCCTTCGCGCACGAGCTTCCGCGTCTCCTCCGCGACGTGGACGATCTCGTCCAGGAAGCGCAACTCGTGCTCGCCCGCGTCCGTGGTCTCCAGCCCGCCGGCCGTCACGGTGCCCAGTTCGACGATGCTGTGGCCGATGGCTTCGATCTCCCGGCTGATCCCGGCGATGCGCAGGGCGGAGGGACCCATGTCCACGCCCCGGCGTCCGGCGCCGAGGTCGATGGAGACGGAGATCAGCGCGATGTCCACCGGGTCGGTCAGCGCATGTAGCAGGGGGTGGCGTTGGCGGCGGCCCACGGGTGAACGATCCGGAGGGCGAGTCCGCCGGCGCCATCGTCCTGCCACTGGACCTGCAACCCCTTGAGCGCTCGCTGAGCCCCGGCCTCCGCGTCGCCGATGGGGGAGACCTCGTACGGACCCGCGATGGTCCCGGTCCGGGCCGAGAACAGGTAGTCGCGGAGCGCGCCGCGGTTGGTTCCGCCCGCCCCGGCGGCCGTCTGGTCGAGCCCCTCGGCCAGGAGTTCCACGGCCGCGAAGCCGCCCGCCGCGTGGTAGCCCGGCGTCGTTCCGTGCGCCGCCTCGTAGCGGCCGACGAAGGTGGCGTTGTCCGCGATGAACCCCTCCGTCTCGATGGCCGGGTGCCACGGCGAGTTGCCGGCGACGCACCGCGCGGCCTGCCCCACGTCTTCGGCGAAGTGCTGCTGGCCGGGCCCGATGATCAGGCTCATGAGGACCGGCCGGTATCCCACCGCGGGCGCGGCGGTGGCGAAGCCGGCGGCGTCGGCCGTGTAGCCCCCGCCGATGAAGAGGTCCGCGCCGGCGTCCCGGGCCGCGGCGGCGATCGCTTCGTGGTCGGCCGCTCCGACTTCATAGGACCGGTCCAGCACGATCTCCAGCCCGTGACGGCGGACCGCCTCGCGCACACCCTCGACCACCGATGCCGGAAACGAGCTGTTCTCGTACACGATCGCGGCGGTCCGGGCCCCACCGAACACGGCCACCTCCACGGAACCCTGCAGGTAGGCGGGTCCCGGCGTCAGCAACTGGACGCTCCACTGTCGCTGCCGTTCGGACCAGATCGAGGGCGCCGCCGCCATCGCCGCGACCATCGGCACGCCGGCGGCCTCGTTGACGGCGAGGACGGTTTCCGTGATCGGGCTGCTGTAGGGTCCCAGCAGGGCGTCGACCGTGCCGGAGGCGATGAATTCCGCGTACAGGCGCGCGCTCGCCTGGGCATCGCTCCCGTCGTCGCGGATCTCCAATTGCACCGGCCGGCCGCGGATTCCCCCCTTCTCGTTGAGGATTTCGACCGCGAGACGGTACCCGCGCACGACTTCGATCCCCTCCACGCCGTGCCGCCCGCTCTCGGAGATGGCCGCCGCCAGCGTGATCGGCGTGCCGTCCGAGCCCGGCTCCGGCCCGGTGGAGTCCGCCGGGTCGTCCACGCACCCGGCCGCGACCAGGGCCAGTGTCAGGAAGCCTGCCGCAAGGCCGGTCGCCCGACCGGCTCGATTCTCGATTTTCATCGCAACTCCGTTTCGTCGCCGTCCAGGGTACGGATCCTCGCCACGAGCGCGGGCTCCGGCCCCTCGTCCACTTCGAGCGCCAGGTCCAGCGACTCGAGGGTGGATCGTACCGCGGCGGGGTCCGGGTGTTCGGCCCGGAACGAGATCAGCCGCCCGCCCGGCGGCGTCGCGCGGGCCGGGTGCGGCGTCGTTCCCCAGTCGATGAAGAAAGGTACGAGACCGTCGTGGAGGACGGACGTGAAGGCCGTGATCTCCCAGCTCAGTTCGCTGCCGTCCGGCCGGAGCCGGGAGCCGGGCCGCACCGGGCCCAGCGGCACGCCCCGGCCCGAGGCCCGCGCGACGAGCGCCGCGAGGTCCGTCCCGCGGGCCGCCCACGTGACGAGCCGGGGCTCGGCGAGTCCCTCGATCCCGAACGGCAGCGGTTCGTCCCGGGGCGGCGCTTCCGGGTCCGGACCGAGGATCTCCAGGTAGATGTCGCCCCCGAGCGAAAGGAGATGGTTCGCGGTGCCCAAGTTGCCGTGGCGGCCGCCGAACGGGGCTTCGACGCCGAGCCGCTCGGCCACCCACGCGACCCCTTCCTCGAGGTCGGCGGCGCCCAGCAGCAGATGGTCGAGATTCGGCGGAACGGCGGGGGCGCCCGGGGCACCCGGTCCGCCCGGTCCGCCCGGCGGCGGTGTCGGCGGGAGCATGGCCACTTCCGTCAGCCTCCCTCGTCTTCGAGTTCGACGCCGAGCCCGTCGGCGATCCGGTTCACGAACGCATAGTAGGCGGTGACCGCGCAGATATCGTGGATCGCGCGATCATCGAAGCCGTGCGCCTTCAATCCGTCCACCGCGGATCCGTGCTCGCCGCCCGGGTCGAGCGTCAACCGCGCGGCATAGTCGAGCATCGCCCGGTCGGCCTCATTCAGTTCGGCCGTCGCATGGTCCGTCGCGAGGGCGGCGATGAGGCGTTCGTTCTCCTCGTTGGAACCGCCGGCCCCGGCCGCGTCGAGCAGACGACGGAGACCCTCTCCGTGATGGACAATTCAGTAGCGGCAGGCGTTGAGGCCCGACACGACGACCGCGATCATCTCCCTCTGGATCCGGGTCAGCGGCCCCGGTCCGTACATGAGTTCGCGGTAGAGATCGTAGTGGAGCCGGATGACGCGGCTGTGGACGCCGTGAATGCGGATGATGTTGTCATCGTCCGCGACGCGGTCCTCCTCGGGGATCCCCGCCGGATCCGGGTAGTCGATGAAGGCCACGGTCAGCGCCCTTCGGAGCCGGGGTCGGTGCCGGGTCCGCCGCCGGCCGCCTGGATGCGGGCGACTTCCTCCACGTCCTTGTCGCCCCGGCCGCTGAGACAGATGACGACGCGACACCCCGCCCAGCGCGCGGCTTCCCGCCGCAGGCCCGCCAGCGCGTGGGCGCTCTCGAGCGCGGGGATCAGCCCTTCGAGCCGACACAGATCCCGGAACGCCGCGAGGGCCTCCTCATCCGTCACCGATCCGTAGCGGACCTGTCCCGTCTCCTTGAGCCACGAGTGCTCCGGGCCGACGCCGGGATAGTCGAGGCCGGCGGACACGGAATGGGCAGGAACCACCTGGCCGTCCTCGTCCTGGAGCAGGTAGCTGTAGTTGCCGTGAAGGACTCCGGGTTCGCCCGCCGTGAGCGAGGCGGAATGCCGGCCGGTCTCGACGCCGTGCCCCGCCGCCTCCACGCCTACGAGGGCGACGCGCGCCTCCGCCGGGACCTCGCGGTTGCGCTCGATGAAGGGGGTGAAGATGCCGATCGCGTTGGAGCCGCCGCCGACGCAGGCGAAGACGGCCTCCGGCTCCACGCCGTGGTCGGTGAGTTGCCGGACCGTCTCGTCGCCGATGACGCGCTGGAAGTCGCGCACGAGCGCGGGATAGGGCGCCGGGCCGACGACGGAGCCGATGATGTAGTGCGTCGTGTCCACGTTCGTGACCCAGTCGCGGATCGCCTCGTTCGTCGCGTCCTTGAGCGTCCGGCTCCCGCTGGAGACGGGGATGACCTCGGCACCGAGCATTTCCATGCGCTCGACGTTGAGCGCCTGCCGGCGCATGTCCTCCTCGCCCATGTAGACGGCGCACTCGAAGTCGAGCGCGGCGCAGGCGGTGGCCGTCGCCACGCCGTGCTGGCCCGCGCCGGTCTCGGCGATGATCCGGGCCTTGTTCATGCGCTTCGCGAGCAGCGCCTGGCCGACCGTGTTGTTGATCTTGTGGGCGCCCGTATGGTTGAGGTCCTCGCGCTTCAGCCAAAGGTCGAGCCCGAGATCCGCCCCGAGGCGCGGCGCGCGGTAGAGCGGCGTGGGTCGCCCGACGTAGTGCGCGAGGCTGGCCTCGAGGGCCTCCCGGAAGGCCGGATCGTCGCGGGCCTCCGCCCAGGCCACCGTGAGTTCGTCGAGCGCCGGGATCAGCGTCTCGGGCACGAACTGCCCGCCGAAGTCGCCGAACCAGCCGGGGGCCGGACTGCTCATTTCGCGGCGGCTCATTTGGCGGCCGCCAGGAATTCGAGGATCAGGTCGATCGACTTCTCACCCCGGGCCCGCTCGACGCCCGAGGAAACGTCGACGATGTCGGGACGCACGTCGCGGATCGCCCGCGCCACGTTGTCCGCGTTCAGCCCGCCCGCGAGCGCGAGCGCACACCCGTCGCGCTCCAGCCCCGCCAGCCACTCGTGCGGGAAGGCGGTCCCGGTGCCTCCGGGTCCGTGCGGCGAGAACCCTTCCAGGAGGATCGCGTCCGCCACCTCCCGGTACTCCTCCCAC
Source organism: Gemmatimonadales bacterium (assembly GCA_009840115.1). Lineage (GTDB taxonomy): Bacteria > Gemmatimonadota > Gemmatimonadetes > Palauibacterales > Palauibacteraceae > Palauibacter > Palauibacter irciniicola. Next base: position 16,690 of record VXOJ01000050.1, read on the forward strand.
CCTCGGGCCAGGGCGTCGCTCGACGTGGGCCGGAGGCCCTTCCAGACATCCAATCCCTCGTCCCGCAGGCGGTCGCAGAGTTCGGGAGGCTCGGAGCCGGCGAGCTGGGCGACGTGGAACTCCGCGATGTCCCGTTTGACGAGGATCTCCGCCGGCCCCGCGTCGACGAACACGCCCACGGCGCGCGTGCCGCCCTCGAGCGCCGCCACGACCCCGGCGGCTTCCCCGGCCGTGATCTCCCTCACCCGGCCCGCGAACACGACGCCCACGTAGTCCGCGCCGGCGCGGGACGTCACCGTGGCGTGTCCCGGCTCCCGGAGACCGCAGATCTTCACTCTGACCCGGTTCACGGCGCGCCGTCGCTGTCGCCCGCCGCGTCGGCGCCCGCCGGCTGCATCCGGCCGCTTCGGGGCCGCTGCGGGTGGCCGACGAGCGCCTCGACGCCCGCCGCCGGGTCGCCCGCCATCAGCCAGCCACCGACCAGCACCGCGTCCGCTCCCGCCGAGCCCGCCGCCGCCGCGTCCTCCGCGGACCGGATCCCGCTCTCCGCCACGGCCACGACATCGGCGGGAAGCTCCTCGATCAGGCGCAGCGAGCGCTCGAGATCCACCTCGAAGGTCGCGAGGTCCCGCGCGTTCACCCCGACGATCCGGGCCCCGGCTTCCAGCGCCCGCGCCACCTCCTCCTCGTCGTGCGCCTCCACGAGCGCCCCGAGGCCGAGGTCGTCCGCGACTTCGAGCAGTTCGCGCAACCGGGCGTCGCCGAGCGCGCGCACGATGAGCAGGACCGCGTCCGCGCCCGCGGCCCGCGCCTCGTACAACTGGACGGGATCCAGCGTGAAGTCCTTGCGGAGGACGGGGACCCCGACGGCGGCCTTCGCGGACCTCAGGTCGTCCAGCGAGCCGCCGAAGTAGCGCTCGTCCGTGAGGATCGAGATCGCGGCCGCACCGCCGGAGGCGTACACGCTCGCCACGCCCGCCGCCTGGGCGTACGGGTTGATGTCGCCGGCGGACGGAGAACGGCGCTTGAACTCCGCGACGACCGAGACTTCCCCGGGCCGGCGCAGAGATGCCTCGAAACCCCGCGGGGGCGGGGCTTCATCCGCCTGCGCGCGAACCGCGCTCCGGAACAACTGGAGCCGCGCGACCTCCTCCCGCTTCGCTGCGAGGATCTCTTCGAGAATCGTGTCGTGTGCCATGGGCGCCAAGCTGCGACCGCCGCTATCCCGCCGCAAAACCTCGGCGACGGTGGCGGTTCGCGTGGAAGGTTGCGCTTCGGTGCATGTTCGGGTATGTTCGGTAATCCTTCGGCCCGTCGCAAGCGACTGCGGCGGGCGCAGTGCGGAAGCTGCGAGCGGGAGCGGGAAAACGATGGCGCTTACGAAGCGACAGCGCGAGATGCTGGACTTCCTCGAGGGCTTCATACGGTTCCGCGGGTATTCCCCGAGCTTCGAGGAGATCGCGGAGGAGTTCGGCTACCGCTCGCTCGCGACGGTGCACGAACATCTCCAGAACCTGCAGGCGAAGGGGTATATACGAAAAAACTACAATGAAAGCCGGTCGGTCGAACTGGTGGAAGGAAAACTCCAGGTCGCCGCGGTCGAACTGCCGCTGTACGGCAACGTGGCGGCGGGTCAACCGATAGAAGTCATCCAGGAGCAGGAGACGGTCTCCGTTCCCGAAGACATGATCGCGGGGTCCCTGAGCGAACACTATGTGCTCCGGGTGCGCGGCGATTCGATGATCGACGAACAGATCCGCGACGGCGACTACGTCATCGTCCAGTCACGCGAGACCGCGCACAACGGCGAAATGGTGATCGCGCTCGTCGATGGCGAGAACGCCACCATGAAGAAGATCTACCTGGAGCAGGGACGGATTCGGCTTCAGCCCGCCAACCCGGCGCTCACGCCGATCTACCTGCACCCATCGCAGGTCACGATCCAGGGCGTCGTGATCGGAGTGATCCGGCGCTACTGACGTCCGGAGGAGAAACCAACTTCAGTTGACGGAGGACCGCTCTCGCCTCCCCGAGAGTTCCCGTCCCGACGGCCACCCACCTCCCACCAAAAACCGTCGGGGCGGAGGTTCCCGTCTCCGGAACCCGCCGCTACAACACGTCCTGGCCCAGGAGCGGCCGGACGTACTCCTCGACGAATGCCGAAAGCAACCGGTCGGGAGTGATGCGCTCAAGATCCGCGAGCGAGCGCCCCGGCCACGTGTGCGCCTTCCGGTTCAGGGTACGGCGGGGGAATCCGAGGCGGCCGCCCGCATTCGTCCAACTGGAACCGGACAGACGAAGCTGGTGGGCCCTGAGGATGACGAGCGCGCTCAGGAACCGGCAGAGCGTGGCCCCGCCGTTGACGCGGGCCGTGAACTCGTGGGAGAGCGTGACCGGAGAACTGCCCATGGCGGCGGCCAGCGCTCCGACGTTGTGAACCGGGTCGCTTCCCGCTTGCCGCAAGCTGTGGACCAGGGCGCGGCGAAGAGCCGGCGGCAGTGCGGAGCGGCGGATCCTCTCGGCCAGCTGCACCAATGCCGCGGTCTCGCAGGCGGCCTCGATTCGGGAGCGAAGCCGAGCGGCGGGATCGTCGAACCAGACCAGGGCGGAGCAGCGCGTGGAGGCCAGCAGCTTCGCGGCATCCGCGTCGCGGTCCGTGACCAGAATGACCGGCACCCACGGCATCTCCCGCTCGAGTCGAGCGAGGAGACCGATCCTCTCGCGCAGAAAACGTGTGTGGCAGCCGACGACGACGCAGTCGAGGCGGCCGTGGTCGTATTCGAGGTGGTCGCGGTCGAGGCCGCTGTGGTCGCAACCGGGGTCCGCGGCGAGTTCCTCGGCGTTTTCCACGACCTGGACGTCGCCGTCGACCGCCCGCCTTATCCTGTCCGCGTCACGAGGCGTATCCGCGAAGACCTGGATCACTTCGGCCGCCTCCTCCCCAAGTGCCCTTCACACCCCGGTGCCGTTCCCACTTCATGCCGCCGACTACCCGCCGGACCCGTTCGGAGTTCCTCTGCCCGCCGTGGATCGCCAGGCTGCGGCGGGGCCCGGCAGAGGCTGGAAGCGAGAGCCGCCGCCCCGACGGTTTTTGGTGGGAGGTGGGTGGCCGCCGAGACGGCGACTCTCGCTGCCTTCAAAGATGGGGACCGTCCAGCCGCCGGGAAGGGACAAAATCCGCCAATGTGGGACGATATTTGCCGAAAGCGGACGAAATCATCCTGCGACCGACGCCGCAGTTTCGCTTACCCGCTTTCCGGGCCACGAATCGGCGGGGTCAGGCGGTCGGTCGAAACGCCTGCAGGGATCGAACGTGCGCCTCGGCCGCGCCTGAATCGATGGATTGTTCGGCGGCGGCGACGCCGGCCGCCAGGGTGTCCACGGCGCCCGCGGCCCAGAAGGCGGCGGCGGCGTTGAGCACGACGGCCGCGCGGCCGGCCCCGGCTTCGCGGCCATCGATGACGCGCCGGACCCGTTCCGCGTTCTCCTCCGGTTCGCCCCCGGCCAGATCGGAGGGCGCGTACTCCGGCCAGCCGAAGTCGGACGGCACGACCTCGAACTCGGACAGCGTCCCGTTCTCGATGCGGAAGACCCGGGTCGGGCCGAGGGGGCTCAGTTCGTCCATGCCGGGCTCCCCGTGGACGACGAGCGCGCGCTCGTGGCCGAGTTCGAGGAGGGTGTCGGCGACGAGGCGCTGGAGATCGGGGTGGGCGACGCCGACGACCTGCCGCCGGACGCCGGCCGGGTTCGCGAGCGGGCCGAGCAGGTTCATGATCGTGGTCACGCCGAGCGCGGCGCGGACGGGGCCCACGTGCCGCATGGCCGGATGGTGGGCCGGAGCGAACATGAACACGAACCCGGTCTCCTCGAACATCCGCTTTTCGTCCTCGGGAGGCAGCTCGATGGGGATCCCGAGCATCTCCAGCACATCGGCGCTGCCGCACCTGGAGGTGAACGAGCGGTTGCCGTGCTTCGCGATGCGGACACCGCCGGCCGCGGCGACGAAGGCGGCCGCGGTCGAGATGTTGAACGTGGTCAGCGTGCCCCCGCCCGTCCCGCAGGTGTCGATGATGCGGTCGTCGTCCAGGGCGAGCGGGATCATGGCCTTCCGCAGCGCGCGGACGCCGCCGGCGACCTCGGCGGGCGTTTCCCCGCGCATCCTGAGGGCGGCGAGGAGTGCGGCCATCTCGGCCTGGGTGGCCTCGCCGCTCATGAAGCGGTCGAACGTGGCTTCGGCCGTGGCGGCATCCAGGGTCTCTCCGGAGAGGACGCGCCGGATCGTGTTCGTCACCTCGATTCCTCCTGGTTTCCGGTGGTTTTCCCCCGCAAGCCGAAAACGGCTAGTCTTCGCGCATGTCGGATTCCACGGCCCCGCCCGCCCGTTTCCGGGCCACGATCGAGTACGATGGGACCTCCTTCCACGGATCCCAACTACAGCCCGGGGTGCGCACCGTCCAGCGCGAGGTGGAGGAAGCGCTCGGGAAACTCCTCGATCGGCCCGTCCGCATCGACCTCGCCGGCCGCACCGACGCGGGGGTTCACGCGACGGCGCAGGAGGTCGCGTTCGGCGCGCCCTCCGCCTGGAATCCGGAGGAGCTGGCCCGGGCGCTCGGGGCGGTGCTTCCCGACGATGTCGCGGTTCGGAGAGTGGGGGACGCCGCGCCCGATTTCCATCCGCGCTTCGACGCGGAGAGGCGCCGTTACCGGTACGTGGTCGCCGAGAGCGGCCGGAGGCGACCGTTCCTGCGCGACCGGGCCTGGATCCCGACGTGGCCGCTGGACCGCGACGCGCTCTCCCGGCTGGCGGCGGCCATCCCGGGAGAACGGTCGTTCGAGCGCTTCGCCCGCGCCGGGCAGCCGGAGCGCGGGACGCGCTGCCGGGTCGCGAGCGCGGCCTGGCGCTTCGACCCTCCGCCCTTCGTCTCCTTCGAGATCGTCGCCGACCGCTTCCTCCACCACATGGTGCGCTACTTGGTGGGGACGTCCGTGGAGATCGGCGCGGGGCGCCGCCCGTTCGAGGACTTCGAGCGCCTGCTGGCGGGAGAGACCGCGTCGAGACCGGTCTTCCCCGCCCCGCCGGGCGGGCTCTACCTGACGGGCGTGCGCTACGGCGGTGAATGGAATTCCGGCGCCGGGATCCCCTGGCTCCCGGCCGAGAGGCATCGGACGTGAACCCTGCGGGGTGGTTCGGCGTACAGTTATCGTGTGGCCTGAAGATCTGACGAGCGACATGAGGTGGCGCAGTCCATGAACGAGGGAAATCGGGTCAGGAGGATCCTGGTGTCGGCCGCGCGCGTGTTCGTGGCGGCCACGGTCCTGATCTTCGCCGGCCTTGGCGTGGGGGCGCTCGTCACCACGCTGGGAAACGGACGTCCCCCGCCGGAGGACAGCCGGCCCGCGGACAACCCGTTCGCCCGCACCTCGCTGGCCGACCCCGCGAACCGGCCCGCGCCCCAGTCGCTGGCCGAGATCTCCGGGGCCCGGCGGACGCCCACGGTCATCGCCGCGGTCCGCGTGCTCCCCTCGGTCGTGAGCCTCCGGACGGAGCGGACCGTCCAGTCGCAGGACATGTTCACCCGCTTCTTCAACCGCGGCGGCCGTTCCCGGGTCGAGGCCGGCCTGGGTTCCGGGTTCGCGATCGACGACGCGGGCACCATCATCACGAACGCGCACGTCGTGAGCGGCGCGGACCGCATCGAGGTCGTGGACCGGGACGGACAGCGGTTCGAGGCCGAAGTGGTCGGCTTCGACGAACTCACCGACCTCGCCGTCGTGCGGGTCCCTCCGGGCCGGGTGCCCGCGGCGCCGCTGGGCTCGTCCTCGAACCTTCTCATCGGGGAGCCCGCGGTGGCGCTGGGGAATCCGTCGGGCTACGCCCTCCGCAACACCGAGGCGACGGTCACTTCGGGCGTAGTGAGCGGCGTGGGGCGCGACATCCAGGCGCCCGGCGGCCAGGAGGTGCTCTACGCCGACATGATCCAGACCGACGCGTCGATCAACCCGGGCAACTCGGGCGGTCCGCTGGCGAACGCGGACGGCGACGTCATCGGCGTGAACAGCTCGATCTTCTCGCGCTCCGGGGGATCGGAGGGGATGGGCTTCGCGATCCCCATCGACCGGGCGCTCGTCGTCGCCTCCGAACTCCTCCAGTTCGGGCGCGTGCGCCGGCCCTGGGCGGGACTGCAGGTGCTCACCGACCGGCCGGACCCCGAGTCCGTCTTCGGCCGGCCGCTCGTGGTCGAGGTCCTGGAGGGGGCGCCGGCGGCCGACGCCGGACTGCGGGCGGGGGACGAGATCGTGACCCTCAACGGGCGCGTCATCAACCACGATCTCGACTGGCAGGTGGGGCTGGTGGACGCCGGGGTGGGATCGACCGTGGACGTGACCTTCCAGCGAGGGGGACGTGAACTCCAGGCGCGCTTCCGGCTGGACGAGGTGCCCACGGGGCGGGCCGAGCGCATCGAGGTGCTCGCGGGCCTCCGGCTGATCACGGTCACGCCGCAGATCCAGCAGGAACTCAACCTCCGGGTCGACGCCGGCGCGCTCATTGCCTCCGTCGGCGAAGAGGCCCGCGGGACGAGGCTCCGCGAGGGCGACGTGATCCTCAGCATCAACCGCAACGAGGTGCGCTCCGCCGAGGACGCGGGCGAACTCTTCGACTACTACGCGCGCTCCCGCGACGGCACGGTGCAACTCTACATCGCGCGCGGCACGGAGATCGGCTACCTCCAGCCCTTCCGCGTTCGCTGACCCGCCGGTTTCCGGGGCTTTTGCGCGGGGCGGTCATGGGCTAGACTGCGACCTTACGGCGACCGAGGTCGCCCCGGGTGGGCCGCTGGATCCGGACTACGCGCCTGATGGCGGAACGTCACTACCCACATCCTCTCATCGACCGCTACGCCTCGAGCGAGATGGCGGCGATCTTCTCCCCTCGCATGCAGGCGCTCGTCTGGCGCGACCTGTGGATTGCGCTCGCCGAGGAAGAACGGGCGCTCGGCGTCGAGATCCCCAACGACGCCATCGTCGCGATGCACGCGGCGCGGGAGCAGATCGACCTCGACCGGATCGCCGTCATCGAGCGCGACCTCCGTCACGACGTGATGGCGCACGTGCATCACTTCGGCGAGGTCGCCCCGGAGGCCCGGAAGTACATCCACCTCGGCGCGACGAGCGCCTTCGTGGGCGACAACCACGGCCTCATCCAGCACCAGCAGGGTCTCGACATCGTGCGCGACCGGCTGCTGGGGACGATCGAAGACCTGGCGGCCTTCGCCAGTGCGCAGGCCGGCGAGCCGACGCTCGGCTACACGCACCTGCAGCCGGCCCAGCCGACGACGATCGGGAAGCGCGCCTGTCTCTGGCTCCAGGACCTCCTCTTCGACCTCGAGCAGATCGAAGCCGTGCGGGCGGAACTCCGCTTCCGGGGCGCCCGGGGCACGACGGGGACGGAGGCGACGTTCCTCGAACTGTTCGACGGGGACGGGGAGAAGGTGGACCGGCTCAACGAGCGGCTCGCGGCGCGCTTCGGCTTCGCCGGCACGTACGATGTGATCGGCCAGACGTACCCGCGGAAGGTGGACCACCGGGCGCTCGCGGCGCTGGCCGGCATCGGCGCCTCGACGGCGCGCTTCGGCCACGACATCCGGATCCTGCAGGCGTTCGGCGAGATCGAGGAGCCGTTCGGGAAGCACCAGATCGGCTCGTCGGCGATGCCCTACAAGCGCAACCCCATGCGGAGCGAGCGGATCTGCGCGCTGGCGCGGCACCTCTGCACGCTGGAACTCGACGCTTCGTGGACCGCTTCCGTGCAGTGGTTCGAGCGCACGCTCGACGACTCCGCCAACCGCCGCATCTCGCTCCCCGAAGGCTACCTGTCGGCGGACGCGCTCCTCATCCTCGCGCGCAACGTGAGCGCGGGGCTCGTCGTCCACCCGGCCGTCGTGGCGCGCCGCCTCGGCCGCGCCCTCCCGTTCATGGTCACCGAGGAGATCCTCATCGCGGGCGTACGGCGGGGCGGCGACCGGCAGGACCTGCACGAACGGGTGCGGGGGCACGCCCTCGCCGCGCGCGAGCGGCTCGACGAGGGCGCGGAGGACAACGACTTCTTCGCGCGCATCGCCAGCGACGGCGCCTTCGGGCTCGGCATGGAGGAGCTGCACGCGCTCGCCGACCCGCACCGCCTCGTCGGCCGCTCCGCCCACCAGGTGGAGCGCTTCCTGACCACGAGGATCGACCCGCTGTTCGAGGCCGCGGACGCGCCGCGGCCCGCCGAGGAGGTCCGCGTATGACCCGGCGTTCCCGCGGGAACGCGACCCCCGTGACCCCCGAAAGGACACTCGAAAGGACACCATGACACTGACCACGATCGGCGCGGACGCGCCGGCCGCGCTGCACGACATCGACCTCCCGCTGCCGCTTCTCCGCAAGGGGAAGGTGCGCTCGATGTACGACCTCGACGACCGCATCCTGATGGTCGCGAGCGACCGCATCAGCGCCTTCGACTGCGTGATCCCGAATCCGATCCCCCACAAGGGGGCCGTGCTCACCCAGCTCTCGGCGTTCTGGTTCGACCGCACGACCGACATCGTGGGCAACCACCGCGTGGCGAGCGAGCCGGCGGCCATCGCCGAGGCGGTGCCGGAACTCGCCGCCACCGCCGACACGTGGGGACACCGCGCCATGCTGGTCGAGAAGGCGCAGCCCCTGCCGGTCGAGTGCATCGTGCGGGGCTTCATCTCCGGCTCCGCGTGGAAGGAGTACAGCCGCCACGGGACGCTGGCCGGCGAACCCCTCCCGGAGGGTCTGCAGGAGTCCGAGGAGTATCCGGAGCCGATCTTCTCCCCTTCGACGAAGGCCGAGCAGGGGCTCCACGACGAGAACATCACCTTCGACCGGATGTGCGACATCGTGGGGACGGAACTCGCGGAGGAACTGCGCGACATCAGCCTCGCGCTCTACGCCGCGGGCCGCGACACGCTCCGCGAGCGCGGCATCATCCTCGCCGACACGAAGTACGAGTTCGGGCGCGGGGCGGACGGGCGCATCATCCTCATCGACGAGGTGATGACCCCCGACTCCTCCCGCTTCTGGCCCGCCGATTCGTACCGGATCGGAGGCGGCCAGCCCTCGCTCGACAAGCAGCCGGTGCGCGACCACCTGCAGGAGATCGTCGGGCGCGGGGAATGGGACAAGACGCCGCCGGCTCCGGCGCTCCCGGGGGAGGTCATCCGCACGACCTCGGAGCGCTACCTGGAGGCCTTCCGGCGCATCGCGGGCCACGAACTCTACGAGGCGCCCGCATGAGCCGGGTCTGGTCGGTGGATGTCCGGGTCACGCCGCGGGAGGGGATCCTCGATCCGGCGGGCGAGACGATCCGCCGGGCGCTGGGCAACCTCGGCTACGAGGGCGTCCACTCCGTGCGCGCCGGGCGGCTGATCCGTCTCGAGGTCGAAGCCGACGGGGCGGAGGCCGCCAGGGCCTCCACGGAGAAGATGTGCGAACAACTGATCGCGAACCCGATCATCGAAGACTACGTCGTGCGCGTGCGGGAGGGGTGAACGGATGACGGTGGGGATGAAGGTAGGGATCGTGCGGTTCCCGGGCTCGAACTGCGATGCGGACGTGTACCGGGCCGTCACCGAGGGGCTGGGAGAGAGCGCCACGTACCTGTGGCACAAGTCGACGGACCTCGAGGGCGTGGACGTCGTCGTGCTGCCGGGCGGGTTCTCGTACGGAGACTACCTGCGGGCGGGGGCGATCGCCCGCTTCAGCCCGATCATGGGCGAGGTGATCGACTTCGCGCGCTCCGGAGGGCTCACGCTCGGGATCTGCAACGGATTCCAGGTGCTGTGCGAGGCGCACCTCCTGCCGGGGGCCCTCGTCCGGAACCGGAACCTTCGCTTCCGCTGCCACGACGTCGGGCTCCGCGTGGAGAACGCCGGGACGCCGTTCACGTCGGCCTATGCCGAGGGCGATCTGCTCCACATCCCGATCGCGCACGGCGAGGGGCAGTTCGTCGGGGAGGCCTCGACGCTCGACGAACTGGAGGCCGAGGACCGGGTCGTGTTACGCTACGTCGCCCGGCGCGGACGGGCGACGGACGCCGCGAACCCCAACGGCTCGGCGCGCAACATCGCCGGGATCGTGAACGCGGAGGGGAACATCCTGGGACTCATGCCACACCCGGAGCGCCATTCGCTCTCCGTCCTCGGCAACACGGACGGGCTCGGGGTGTTCCAGTCGCTGCTCGCGGCCGTCGCCGGCGGGAGGGGGCGTCGAAGCGACCCTGCACCGCCGGAAGCCGCGGAGTTCGCGGCCGGAGCGGTGGCTGGTGCGGGGGTGTCGTCATGACGCGGGCCTCACTCGAACGCGTGGAGGCCCGGCCGGGCGATCCGGTGATGAGCGCCGCGCTCGTGGCGGAGCACGGGCTGAGCCCGGAGGAGTGGGAGCAGATCCTCGGTTTCATGGGACGGGAGCCCACCTTCACGGAGCTCGGCGTGTTCAGCGCCATGTGGTCGGAGCACTGCGGCTACAAGAACTCGCGGCCCCTGCTGCGGACGCTGCCTACGGAGAGCGCCGCCGTCGTTCAGGGTCCGGGGGAGAACGCCGGCGTCATCGATGTCGGCGGCGGATGGGGCGTCGCGTTCAAGATCGAGTCCCACAACCACCCGTCGGCGGTCGAACCCTACCAGGGGGCGGCGACGGGGTCGGGCGGGATCCTGCGCGACGTGTTCACGATGGGGGCGCGGCCGATCGCCATCTTCGACAGCCTCCACTTCGGGTCGCTCGACTCGCCGCAGTCGCGCTACCTCTTCGATGGGGTCGTGCGCGGGGTCGGAGACTACGGCAACTGCGTCGGGGTCCCCACGGTGGGGGGCGAGGCGATCTTCGACCCGGCCTACGAGCGGAACCCGCTCATCAACGTGATGTGCATCGGCGTCCTCCCGCTCGAGCGCCTCATCCGGGGCGAGGCGGAGGGCGTCGGCAATCCGGTGATGGCCGTCGGCGCCCGCACGGGGCGGGACGGGATCCACGGGGCGACCTTCGCGTCGGAGGAACTCGACGAAGAGGCCGTCGACAGCCGGCCGCAGGTGCAGGTGGGCGATCCGTTCACCGAGAAGCTGCTGCTCGAGGCGAGTCTCGAACTCATCGAGCGGGACCTCCTCGTCGGCATCCAGGACATGGGGGCGGCGGGGCTGACCTCGAGCGGGACGGAGATGGCGGCGCGCTCGGGCTCCGGAATCGATATCGACGTGGCGTACCTCCCCGTCCGGGAGGAGGGGATGACGCCCTACGAGATGCTCCTCTCCGAGTCGCAGGAGCGCATGCTCCTCGTCGCGAAGCCCGAACACGAGGGGGCGGTGCGCGAGGTGCTTGAGCGCTGGGACCTGCAGGCGGCGACGATCGGACAGGTCACGGACGACGGGATGTTCCGCGTGCGGGAAGACGGCGTCGTGCGTGTCGAGATTCCGGTGAAGCCGCTGGTGGACGATTGTCCGACGTACGTCCGCGAGGGAGTCATGAGCCCGGCGGTGGCCGAAGCTCGCTCCGCGGACCTCGGCGCGTACGCTTCCTTCGAGTCGGACCGGGAGGTGGACGCGGCGCTGCGGACGCTGCTCGACGCCCCGTCCATCGCGTCGCGGCGCTGGATCTACGAGCAGTACGACACCACGGTGCAGACGAACACGCTCGAGGGACCGGGCTCCGACGCGGCCGTGCTGCGGCTGCCCGCCGAGGGGCGCGCGCTCGCGGCCTCCACGGACGGGAACGGGCGGCATACCTGGCTCGACCCGCGCACGGGGGGCCGGGCGGCGGTCGCCGAGGCGGCGCGGAACGTGGCCTGCTCGGGGGCGCGGCCGCTCGCCGTGACGAACTGCCTGAACTTCGGCAGCCCGCTGCGGCCGGAGGTCTACTTCCAGCTCGCGGGGGCCGTCGAGGGGATGGGAGAGGCGTGCCGCGCGCTGGGCACGCCGGTGACGGGCGGCAACGTGTCGCTCTACAACGAGACGGGCGGCCAGCCGGTCTACCCCACGCCGGTCATCGGCATGCTCGGCGTGGTCGAGGACCTTGAACGGCGCGTCCCTTCGGCCTTCCAGCGCGAAGGCGATGAGGTCTGGGTCGCGGGCGTGACCCGCGATGAGATCGGCGGGTCGGAGTACCTCGCCGCCTGCCACGGCCTCGTCGCCGGCCTGCCGCCGGCCGTGGAGCTGGAAGCGGCGGCGGCGCTGATCGACTTTCTCGTCGAGGGAGCGGCGGACGGGGCGTTCGCCTCGGCGCACGATGGCTCGGACGGGGGGCTTGCGGTCGCGCTTGCGGAGTGCGCGGTGCGGGCGACGGGCGGGCCGCTCGGCTGCACGGTCGATCTCGGCGCGGCGCCCGCCGGGGCGAACGTGTCGGCCGCGGCGCGCTGGTTCGGCGAGTCGCACTCGCGCGTCGTGCTCACGTGCCGGCCCGGCGAGGGCGAGCGGATCGCCGCGCACGGGCGGCGTCACGGCGTGCCCGTGGCGCGCATCGGCACCGTCGACGGGCCGGACAGCCCGTGCCGGCTGACCGGCGCCGGCCACGCGATCGCCCCGCCGGCCGCCGAACTGGCGCGGATCTACGAGGAGGCGATCCCGCGCCGCATGAGCGAGGAGGCGGGAATCACGTCATGAGGAATGTGTTTGAGCTGGACAAGCCCCGGGAGGAGTGCGGCATCGTCGCGGTCAGCGGCTCGGGCGCGGCCGCCGAACTCGCGTTTCTCGCCATGTACGCGCTCCAGCACCGCGGGCAGGAGTCCGCCGGGATCGTCACGGTCGACGAGTCCGGCAAGTCGAGGGTCCACAAGGGCATGGGCCTCGTCGCGGACGTCTTCGACGACGAGGTGCTCGGCGCCCTCGAGGGGACGCTCTCCGTCGGGCACGTCCGCTATTCGACGGCGGGAGGATCCAGCCTCCGCAACGCCCAGCCGCTGCTCGTGCAGTACGAGGACAAGCCGCTCGCGCTCGCGCACAACGGCAACCTCACGAACGCGAACCAGCTCAAGCGCTCGCTCGCCCGCGACGGCTCGATCTTCCAGACGGATGCGGACTCGGAGGTCATCGTCCACCTCATCGCCCGCTCCCGGCACCGCGACCTGGACGGCAAGATCGACGACGCCCTCTCGCAGCTGGTCGGCGCCTTCTCCCTCCTCCTCTGCATCGGCGACACGGTGTACGCGACGCGCGATGCGCGAGGCTTCCGGCCCATGGTGATGGGCAGGCTGGGCGAGGCCGTCGTGTTCGCGTCCGAGACGTGCGCGCTCGACATCATCGGGGCCGCCTACGTGCGCGACGTGGAGCCGGGCGAGGTGCTGAAGGTCCGCGACGGCCACGTGGAATCGCTCCGGCCGCTGCCCCCCGCCGAGACCAGCGCCTGCCTGTTCGAACTCGTGTACTTCGCGCGTCCCGACTCGCGCGTGTGGGGGTGCAGCGTGGACGAGGCGCGGCGGGCGTTCGGCCGCCAGCTCGCCCGCGAGCACCCGGCCGATGCCGACTGCGTGTTCGCGGTGCCGGATTCGTCGAACTCGGCGGCGCTCGGGTACTCGGAGGTGAGCGGCCTCCCGTTCGAACTCGCGCTCATCCGCAACCACTATGTGGGCCGGACCTTCATCCATCCGACCCAGAGGGGACGCGACTTCAAGGTGCGGGTGAAGTACAACCCCGTGCGCGAACTCGTCGACGGCAAGCGCATCGTCGTCGTGGACGATTCGCTCGTCCGGGGCACGACGAGCAGCGGCCTCGTCCGGCTCCTCCGGGACTCGGGGGCGCGGGAGGTGCATTTCCGGGTCGCTTCCCCGCCGGTGCGTTCTCCCTGCTACTACGGCATCGACATGCCCACGAAGGAGGAACTCATCGGCTCCAGCCACACGGTCGAGGAGATCCGGCAACACCTGCAGGTGGAGTCGCTCGGCTACCTCAGCATGGATGGCATGCGCGACGCGGTCGCGGATCACGGTCCCTTCTGCGACGCCTGCTGGACCGGCAACTACGCCGCGCCGCTCGTGGACCTGGACCGGTCGCGGGCGTTGCAGACGGTCTGATGCCGCGCCGCCCCTCCGCCCGCTTCAAGCCTGCCCTCGCCGCCCTCCTCTGCGCCGGCATCGCGGCCTTTCCCGCGTGCGCGCCCGAGGACCCGGCCGCCTGCGCGCTGATCTTCTCCACGAACGATTCGCACGGACGGCTGCTGCCGGCGGAACAGAACTGGTCGGAGGGACGCCCGGTCGGCGGATCCGCCGCGCTCGCCGCCTACGTGGCGCGGGAGCGCTCGACGACGCCCGAGTGTCCGCTCTTCGTCGTCTCCGGCGGCGACATCATGCAGGGCACGCCGATCTCGAACTTCACGGACGGGCGCTCGATGATCGAGGCCATGAACGGGATCGGCTACGACGCCGTCGCGATCGGGAACCACGAGTTCGACTGGGGTGTCGACGTCCTCGTGGAGCGCATCGCCGATGCGGACTTCGCCATGCTCGGCGCGAACATCTACCTCAAGGGCACCGACCGGCACCCCGATTGGGTCCGGCCCTGGACGATCGTCGAGCGAGACGGCATCCGGGTCGGCTTCATCGGCGCGACGACGCGGTCCACGCCGGTCGTCGCCCGGCCCTCGCTCGTCGCGGACTTCGACTTCCGGTCGATCTCCGATGCGCTCGACCGCTACATCCCGGAGGTGCGGGCGGCGGGCGTGGATTTCGTGGTCGCGGTCATGCACGAAGGCGCCTTCTGCGACGTCGGCGCGGAGCGGGATGCGGCGGGAGGCGGGTGCCGGGGCCCGGCTCTGGAGGCGCTGGCCGCGACGACGGAACACTTCGACTACGCGGTCACGGGGCACACGCACTCGCGCCTGGAGACCGAGATTCGGGGCGTTCCCGTCATCCAGTCGTACTCGAACACGACGGCGTACGGACTCGGCCGCATCGACCGGAGCGCGGAGGGCGCGGTAAGCGCGCAACGCCTCGGCGTTCGACAGGCGTGGGCGGACGAGATTGCGCCGGACCCGGACGTCGAGCGGCTCGTCGCCTCCTACAGCGCCGAGATCGCGGCCATCGTGGACCGCGTGATCGTGGACCTGCCGGAGGCGCTCTCCGCCCCGCGGGACGGCGACTTCCCGCTCGGCCGCATCGTGGCCGACGCGCAGCGGCACGCGAGCGGGGCCGATGTCGCCCTCATGAACAACGGCGGCATCCGCCGGTCGCTACCGGCGGGACCGATCACCTTCGCCGACCTCTTCGAACTGCAGCCCTTCAACAACATGCTCGTCCGCCACACGATGACCGGCGCGCAGCTGTTGCTGACGCTCGAGCACTCGGCCCGGGGCGGGGACGTGGACCTGCACGCGAGCGGCATCGTCGTCCGCTACGATCCGGCCGCCCCCCCGGGCGAGCGGATTCTCGACGTGACGTTCGACGACGGATCGCCGCTCCGGCCCGAGGGCCGCTACGTCGTCGCGGCCAACGACTTCATCGCGACCGGGGGCGGCGGCTACACCACCTTCGCCGAAGCCGAAGTCATCGACCCCCTGGAAGTCGCGGATCTGGAGGCGCTCGTCGCCTACCTGGAAGCACAGCCGCAGCCCCTCCCCATTCCGCGCGCCCCCCGCTGGATCGAATCTCCCGCGCCCTGAGTCCGTAGCGGTCCGCCGATCCCGTCCGCGAGGGCGGCGGCGGCGAAACCAAACGCCCATCGCTCCGTAGGCCCACGCGTAGGGCCGTCCCCGCTCCGCGGCCGGCAGGGCGGACGGCCGACCTGTTCCAATCCCGGCGGAGGAGCGCGGGTTCGCATGAAGCGAGGCACGAAGATACTGGTCTCCACGGTCCTCATCGGCGGACTGGGAGCGACCGCGTTCGCGGTGTCGAGCGCGGGGGACAGCGACGACGGCGAATCCGGCACCGT
Organism: Gemmatimonadales bacterium; assembly: GCA_009840115.1. Lineage (GTDB taxonomy): Bacteria > Gemmatimonadota > Gemmatimonadetes > Palauibacterales > Palauibacteraceae > Palauibacter > Palauibacter irciniicola. The sequence goes on from VXOJ01000050.1 coordinate 32,601, forward strand.
CGCCGTGGAGCGCGGCGAGATCGTGGACCGGGCGCTCGCCGTGGGACGCATCGAGCCGCTGGTCGAGGTGAGCGTGAAGTCGCAGCTCGCGGGCGTCGTGCGGCAGATGTTCAAGGAGCCCGGCGAGTACGTCCAGCGGGGCCAGCCCCTGCTCGAGGTCCAGCCCAACCCCACCCCGATCGAACTCGTCGAGGCGCGGCGCAACGTGGAACTGCGGGAGATCGAACTCCAGCAGCTCGAGCGGCAGCGCGACCGGCTCGCCGCGCTGCGCGGCCGCGGATTCGTGTCCGAGGAGGAATACGAGACCGTGGCCCGCCAGCACGACGAGGCCTCGCTCCAGGTCCAGATCGCGTCGGAACGGCTGGCCCTCCTCTCCGAGGGCCGCGTGACGATCGGCGACGAAGCCGTCGAGGCGGTCATCACCTCCCCGATCCAGGGCTTCATCCTCGAAAAGATGGTGGAGATCGGCGATCCCGTCGTCCCGCTGACGACGTTCCAGGAGGGGACCGCCCTCATGACGATGGCGGAGATGGACGAACTGCTCTTCCGCGGCACGGTGGATGAGATCGACGTGGGGCGGCTGACCGAGGGCATGCCGGTGGAGATCACGATCGGCGCGCTCCCGGATGCGCGCATCGAGGGCCGGCTGACGAAGATCTCGCTCAAGGGCCGCGACGAGGAGAACGCCACCCTTTTCCCGGTCGAGATCGCGGTGCTCCCGCTGGACGGCGCGGCGCTGCGGGCGGGCTATTCCGCCAACGCGCACGTGATCATCGAGCGCCGGTCGGACGTGCTCGTCATCCCCGAGCGCCTGGTCCGGTTCGAGGACGAGCGCACGCTCGTCACGGTCCGCCTGGGACCCGAGGAGACGGAGGAACGCGAGATCCGCACCGGCCTGAGCGACGGCATCAGCGTCGAGGTGCTGGACGGCCTGGCGGAGGGCGAGCGCGTGCTGGAGCCCCCGCGGCGCGAGATCACCTAGCAGCCGTGAGACTGCTCGACGCCGGACGGCAGTTGTGGGCCGATCTCTCGGCCCAGCGCGTCAGGACCGCGCTCACGGTGCTCGGCATCACCTGGGGCACCGTGGCGGTCGTCGTGCTGCTCGCCTTCTCCGTCGGCCTCGAGCGGCAGACGATCAAGCGGTTTCACGGCCTCGGCGACCGGATCGTCATCCTCTTCGGCGGACGCACGACGATGCCGCATGCGGGGTTCCGGGAGGGGCGGTCGATCCGGCTGCGGGAGACCGACGCGGAGGTTCTCGCCCGGCGGATCCCCGACATCGCGATGATCAGCCCGGAGTACTCCACGCGGACGGCGCCGGTCCGCTACGGCCGCAACGGCGTGAACCCGAACATCACCGGGATCTACCCCATCTACGGCGAGATGCGGAACATCATCCCCCTCCCCGGCGGCCGCTTCATCAACGAGCGCGACCAGCGGGAGCGGCGACGCGTCGTGTTCCTCGGAGACGAGGTCGCCCGCGTCCTGTTCGGGGAGGCGGATCCCGTCGGCGAGCAGGTCCGGATCGGCGATTCGCCCTTCACCGTGATCGGCGTGCTCCAGCCCAAGGTCCAGAACTCGTCCTACAACTCGAGGGACGAGGACCGCGTGTTCATCCCGGCCGGCACGCACGCGGCCCTGTTCGGCTCGCGTTTCGTCTCCAACCTCGTGTACCGGACCGCGGACGCGACGCGGACGGAGGACGTGGAGGCGCGGGTCTACGAGGTTCTGGGAGCCAAGTACCGCTTCAACCCGGCCGACGACGATGCGCTGGCCGTATGGGACACGGCCGAGTGGGAGCGGATGTTCGGGTTCCTCTTCCTGGGGTTCAAGATCTTCTTCGCGATCGTCGGCAGCTTCACGCTCAGCGTGGGCGGGATCGGGGTCGCGAACATCATGTACATCGTGGTGCGCGAGCGGACGAACGAGATCGGGATCAAGCGCTCGCTCGGCGCCACCCGGCGATCCATCCTGTGGCAGTTCCTCACCGAGAGCATGCTCATCGTCGTCGTGGGCGCGGTGCTCGGCGTCGTCGTCTCCCTCGGCGTCGTGAAGGTCATGTCGCTGGTCCCGATGCAGGAGTTCGTCGGGACGCCGACGATCTCGCTGCAGGTGGCCGGAGTGACCCTGGCGCTCCTCGCGTTCATCGCGATGCTGGCCGGGTTCTTCCCGGCCCGCCGCGCGGCGGCGCTCGACCCCGTCGAATGTCTCCGCGACTGACCCATGTGGAAGATCCTCCTCGAAGAGTTCCTCGGCGACCTGCGGGCCCAGAAGACGCGCGCCTTCCTCACGATCTTCGCCGTGGTGTGGGGGACGATCTCGATCGTCCTCCTGCTCGCCTTCGGGCAGGGGCTTCGAAACCAGTTCTCCGTGGGGCTGCTCAACGCCGGCGAACGCATCTTCATGGTCTACGGCGGCCAGACGAGCGTGGAGCACGAGGGGCTGTCGAAGGGACGGCGGATCCGGCTGCGGGAGGACGATCTCGACCTGCTGCTGCGCGCGGTGCCGGAGTTCGAGATGGGCAGTCCCTCCTACGGCCGGGGCCGGACGCACCTGAAGGTGGAGGAGAGCCAGACGACGACGTACATGGAGGGCGTGAACCCGGTCTTCTCCGAGTTGCGGCGCATGTTCCCCGCCCCCGGCGGCCGGTTCATCAACCAGCGCGACATCGACGAGAAGCGGCGCGTGCTCTTCCTCGGAGACGGGATCGCCGGACGCCTGTTCGGCGACGCGCCGCCGGTGGGGCGCACGGTGACGCTGGACGGGCTTCCGTTCCGCGTCATCGGCGTGATGGAGTCGAAGTTCCAGGACTCGAGCAACAACGGGCCGGACGAGGACCGGGCCGTGATCCCGGCCTCCACGTTCCGGAGCATCTACGGCCAGGAGTTCGTGAACCACCTGCTCCTGCGGCCTCGCGACGTGAGGGACGCGGCGGTCGCCAAGGCGGAGTTGTACCGGGTGCTGGGCGGCCGCTACCGGTTCGACGCGGCGGACGAGCGGGCGCTCGCGATCTGGGACTTCATCGAGGATGAGAAGATCGTGGGCCAGATCGGGCTCGGGATTCAGATCTTCCTCGGACTGGTGGGTGCCTTCACCCTGATCGTGGCCGGCGTCGGGGTCGCGAACATCATGTACGTCGTGGTGCGGGAGCGGACGCGGGAGATCGGCGTCAAGCTCGCCGTCGGCGCCCGGAAGCGGCACATCGTGAGCCAGTTCCTCTTCGAAGCCATCCTCATCGCCGTCGGCGGGGGGCTCGCGGGGCTCGCCATCGCCGCGCTCCTCGTGACGGGGGTCGACGCCCTGCCGATCGACGACCCGGCCCTGCAGTACATCGTGAACCCGAAGCTCTCCGCCCCCATCGCCGCGGTGTGCGCGGGGATCCTCATGGCGATCGGCCTGGTGGCCGGCATCCTCCCGGCGCGCAAGGCCGCCCGGCTCGATCCGGTGGAGTCGCTGAGGTACGAATAGCCGCCCGTTTTTCCGTTCGCGAACCGTTACGCAAAACGCCGGTCGAAGTTACATTTGTTCGCATCCAACGCACCCATGAATCGGAGGATAGCAGATGTCACGCGGAATTCGTCTGAAGGCGCTCTGCGCCGCGCTCTTCATCCTTTCCGCCGCCAATCTGGCGGCACAGGAGACCGCGACCGTTACGGGCCGGGTGACCGATGACCTGGGCGCCGGCGTCGCCGGTGCGGCGGTGGTGGTCACGCACGATTTGACCGGGGTCCAGACGGGCGCGCTGTCCGGGAGCGATGGCGCGTTCCAGGTGGAGGGCGTTCGTCCCGGCGGGCCGTACACCGTCTCGGTGACCCTGATCGGATACGGACGGGAGTCCGAGACCGAAGTCTCGCTGGCGGCCGGCCAGTCCCTGGCGCTGAACTTCAGCCTGAGCCAGGAGGCGATCGCCCTCGATGCCCTCGAGGTCTTCGCCACCCGGGCACAGGACCGGCAGACGCCGGTGGCGTTCACCAACGTGAGCAAGACGCAGATCCAGAACCAGCTGGGCTCGAGGGATCTGCCGCTGGTGCTGAACGTGACCCCGAGCGTCTACGCGACCCAGCAGGGGGGCGGTGCCGGCGACGCGCGCATCAACGTGCGCGGCTTCAACCAGCGCAACACCGCCGTGATGATCAACGGCGTGCCCGTCAACGACATGGAGAACGGGTGGGTCTACTGGTCCAACTGGGACGGCCTGGGCGATGCCGCAACGAGCATCCAGCTCCAGCGCGGCCTCTCGGCGGTCAACCTCGCCACGCCGTCGATCGGTGGCACGATCAACGTCATCACGGATCCCGCGGCCGAGGGTGCGGGGCTCACGTACAAGCAGGAGTTCGGGCTCGGCAGCCTGAACGACGACGGCGGCTGGGGGCTCGGCGGCAACATGCTGAAGGAGACCGTGGTCGTGAACACGGGGCCGATGGGAGCGTTTGCCGCCACGGGTTCCGTCGTGCGCAAGACCGGGGGCGGGATGTACAGGGGCTTCGTGGGCGGCGACGCCACGTGGACCGACGCCTGGGCCTACTACCTGGCCACGTCGTTCCAGGTGAACGCCAACAACCGGCTCGAGGCCTACGCGGTCGGCGCGCCGCAGCGGCACGGCCAGAACATCTACAAGCTCAACCTGGCAAGCCTCGACGCGGACTATGCGCGCTCGCTCGACGGATTCGACGCCGGGGCGTTCGAGAAGTTCCCCGAGGTGGGCAGGGGCCGGAGCCCGAACGTAGCCCCGGTGAGCAGCAGCTACAGCGGCACCCAGTACAACAGCACGGGCCCGGACTCGGGACGGAGAGGCCGCTTCGCCGAGAACTTCATCAACGAGCGCGAGAACTACTTCCACAAGCCGCAGGTCAACCTGAACTGGTACTCCTACTTCGGGGATGGACTGAGCCTGACCACCGTGGGGTATTTCTCCGGCGGCGCCGGAGGAGGTACGGGTACCCTCGGATCGCTGAGGTGGAACTTCGATTACGGCCAGCGCATCCCGGACTGGGATGCCACCATCGCGAGGAATCGGGATGAAGCCAACGGATCCCGGGGCATCCTTCGCAACTCGGTGAACAACCAGTCGACCTGGGGCGCCATCTCCAAGCTGCGGAAGACCTTCGATGGGGGCCTGACCACCGAGGTCGGCGTCGACTGGCGCACGGCCAACATCGCGCACTACCGGGAGGTGCGCGACCTGCTGGGTGGCACCCACTTCGAGTGCTCCGGCAGAAACCGCTGCACCCCCTCCGACTTCTGGACCGAGGCCGAGCACAACCGCAATCTCGGCGACAAGATCCACTATCACAACGAGAACACGGTGGACTGGCTGGGCGCCTACGCACAGGCCGAAAAGACCTCCCGCGGGGGGTCACTCTACGGCATGGTCGGATGGGCCCAGAATTCCTACACCTTCGTGGACTTCTTCAAGTCCGACCCCAGCGGCGGAAACCTCCAGCTCGAGAGCGGCAATCTCTCCGGCTATCAGATCAAGGGTGGCGCGGTTCGCAATCTCAACGACGAGTGGTCCGTGTTCGGGAACGCGGGCATCGTCTCCAAGGTGCCGATCTTTGACGGCGTGATCGACGACAACAACGGCACGCTTCACGACGATCCGCAGAACGAGGACTTCCTCTCGTTCGAGGTGGGGACACAGTTCCGTTCCACCACCCGCGCGGTCTCGCTGGACGTCAACCTCTACCACACCACGTGGAGGAATCGGACGGAGAGGGGCTTCGTCCGCGACCTGGGCGGCGTCGAGGGCGTGGATGGGCTGGTCACCCTGCTGGGGGTGGACGCGCGGCACATGGGCATCGAAGCCGAGGCGGCCTGGCAGCCGAGCAACTTCGTGCGCTTCGACGGCGCGCTCTCGATCGGCAACTGGACGTATCTGGAGGACGCGACCGGTTTCTACCGCGCCGACGACCGAACCACCGAGTCGGTGTACGTCGACTTCTACATCGAAGGTCTCAAGGTGGCCGATGCGCCTCAGCGGCAGCTGGCCCTCAGCGCGTCGGTCTATCCGTCGGACGGCGCCCACGTGTCGTTGGTCGGCAAGTTCTTCGGCAACCACTACGCGGCGTTCAATCACCTGAACCGCAGCGATCCGGGCGAGAGGGGCATCCAGTCCTGGCAGCCCCCGGGCTATTCGGTCCTCGACCTGCACCTCTCGTATGCGCTCGGCGACATCATCCCGATCGCCGGCGGGGCGGGCGTGCGCGTCTTCGCCAACGTGTACAACCTCCTCGACGCGACCTACATCCAGGATGCCACCGACGCCTCGCAGTTCAACAGCTACTTCGAGGACGGCGACGTTCACGATGCGGACTCGGCCGAGGTCTTCCTCGGCTATCCGCGGAACCTGAACGTGGGGTTCCAGGTCACGTTCTAGCGGAGGGGATCCGGGACTCGAACGGAAAACGGCCCCGTCGGCAGATGCCGGCGGGGCCGTTCGCCATCCCGGTCAGTCGTCGGCCAGGTAGCGGCCCGCCATCTCCACGAGGTCGGGGGCGCCGAGGAAGGTCGGCACGCGGTGGTGGAGCCCCTCGGGCTCGATGTCGAGGATGCGCCGGCGGCCATCGGTGGCGAGGCCGCCCGCCTGCTCGCAGATCATGGCCATCGGGGCCACCTCGTACAGCAGGCGCAGCTTCCCCTCCGGCTTCGCGACGGTCCCCGGGTACATGAAGATCCCACCGCGCAGGAGCGTGCGGTGGAAGTCCGCGACCATGGACCCGACGTAGCGCGCGGAGAACGACGGCGCGTCGGGGGGCGGCTGCCGGAGCCGCTCCACGAGCCGCTGCTGACCCGGCGTCCACTTGTCGAAGTAGGCCTCGTTGATGCTGTAGATGTTCTTGCCGGGCGAGGGAATGCGCAGGTTCCGGTACGAGAGGAGGAACTCCCCGATCCCCGGGTCGAGCGTGAAGCCGTGCACGCCCCTCCCCGTCGTGAAGACGAGCATGGTGGAGGAGCCGTAGAGGACGTAGCCCGCCGCGACCTGTTCGGATCCCGGCTGAAGCAGGTCGCGCCGCCGCACCCTGGTCCCGTCGCTCCGCTTGCGGTAGACGGAGAAGATCGTCCCCACCGAGATGTTCACGTCGATGTTGGAACTCCCGTCGAGCGGGTCGAACGCGATGATGTACGGTCCGGGGTCGCGCGATTCGGGGACATGGACGAACCCCTCCTCTTCCTCGGACACCATGCCGCTCAGGCTGCCGCAGCGCCGCAGCAGGTTCAGCAGGACGTCGTTCGCGTAGTCGTCCAGCTTTTGCACTTCCTCGTCGTGCACGTTCGTGCTCCCGATCACGCCGAGGATGTCGATGAGCCCGGCGCGATTCACGGCCGCGGAGATGACCTTCGCGGCGAGGTTGATCTGGAGCAGGATGTCCGTGAAGGCGCCCGTGGCTTCGGGGTATTCGCGCTCCTGCTCGGCGATGAAGTGCTCGACGGTGACGATGGATCCGGTCAAGGTGGCTCCGCGGAAGTCGGGGGGGTGGGCTGAGAGGTTACCGGGGGGCGGTTTTTCGCGTCAAGGCGGGTCCGCGATCCTCCAGCCGCGCGCGTCGACCTCGATGCACAGGGGGCCGGCGAGATCGGTCCGCCACACCCGCGACACCCGGGCGGAGTCGAGTCGCGCCAGCGTCACGGCGTGCGGGTGCCCGTGCCGGTTCCCTCGCCCCGCCGAGATCACGGCGATGTCAGGGTCCGTCGCCTCCAGCCACTCGACGGAACTGGAGGTCCGGCTGCCGTGGTGGCCGAGCTTGAGGAGGTCCGCCTCCGGCCGACGCGGCGTGAGGCGCTCCAGGATCTCGCGTTCGACGTCGACGCCTGCGTCGCCCGTGTTCACGTAGCGGAAGCCGCCGATCGTGAGACGGAACGAGAGGGAGCCCTCGTTCGCGTCCGAGCCGGCCGGGCCGTGGGGCCACAGAATCTCGAGTTCGACATCGTCGATGCGGAGGCGGTCTCCGGCGCGGGGCGCGTGCCAGGACGCGCCCTCCTCCTGAAGCCGTTCGAGGAAGGCCAGGTAGGAGGCGCTGGGTTCCGGGACGCCCGGATCGAATACGCGGCGGACCCGGAAGGCCTCGAACACCGCCGCGGCGCCGCCGAAGTGGTCGAGGTGGGGATGGGAGATCGCGAGCAGCTCCACGGTCCGGGCGCCCTTGCCGCGCAGGAAGGGCACGACGACGCGGCTTCCCGCGTCGGCCATCGGCGGGCCGGATGCCGTGCCGGCCGTCGCGAAAGCCGAGCCCGGGCCCGCGTCGAAGACGAGCCATCGGCCGGCGCCGGTCCGCACGACGGCGGCGTCGCCCTGCCCCACGGCGAGGGTGCAGACGAGCGCCGTGCCCCGGTCGAGGCCGGCCCGGACGAGGGGCCAGGCGACGGTGAGTGCGAGCACGGCGCCGACCGAGAGGAGGCCGAGGCCGCGCCGGGCGCGCGTCCGGTCGAGCGCGAGGGCGCCGAGCGCGGCCGCGACCGCCCACGCGCGGGGGCCGAGGCCGGGGCCCGTCCAGCTCAGCGGGAGCCCCGCGAAGAAGGCCGCGATCGCCGCGAGGCCGGCGAGCGCCGTGTCCGCGGCGCCGGCGAACAGCATCCAGAGACCCCACGGCAGGATCAGCGTGAGCGCGAGGGCGGGAAGCGCGAGACTCACGACCGCGCCCGCCACCACGCTGGCCGGGATCGAGGCGATGACGATGCGGTCGAAGTGGAAGGCCGCGATGGGCGCGGTGACGAGGAACGCGCCGCAGCTCACGGCGAGCGCCCGCCCGATGCCGCGCAGGCGTCGAGAGGAGAGCGGACGCGGCAGCGGGGCGCGTCCCCCGAGCACGACGCCCGTGAACCCGGCGAACGAGAGCTGAAAGCCCACGTCCGTGACGATGAGCGGGTCGGCCAGGATGGCGAGCATCGCCGCGAGCGCCGCGAGGTCGCCGATGCGGGCGGGGCGGGCCCGGCGGAAGGCGAGCGCCCAGCCCCAGAACATCAGCGCCGCCCGCACGGCCGACGGGGGCGCACCGATGAGGCACACGTACGCGCTCGTGCAGGCGGCGGCGTAGAGGAGCCGGCGGGGACCGTGCACGCGCAGGCCGATGAGCCAGGAGAGCGAGGCGCCGATGAGGCCGACGTGGAGCCCGGAGATCGCGAGCAGGTGGATGATCCCGGCCCCGACGAACGCCTCTCTCGTCGCGGGGTCGAGGGTGCTGCGGTCGGCGAGCAGCAGGGCCCTGCCGATGGCCCGGTGCCCGGGCGCGAGCCGGGCGTCGAGCCGGGCGAGCAGCCGGGCGCGCCATTCGATGATCCAGCGGCCGGGGCCGCGCGGGCCCACCGCGTGCGCGGGGACATCCAGCGGCTCCAGCGTCGCGCCGCCGATCCAGCCCAGCGTCGCGGGCAGACGGGGCAGCCGCGCCCGTCCCGCATCCGGGTCCGTCCCGCCCGCCGTGCGCCACGTGCCCCGGGCGAGCACCGCCGCGCCCGCCTCCCGCCCCGCTCCGGGCCGCACGAAGGCGCGCACCGCGTCCAGGCGGCAAATCCGCCCCCCCGAGACGATGCGGACGTCGCGGATCGACACCCGGACCGGGCCGGCACCCCGGCCCGCCTGCCGCGCCGGCACCGCGTCGGCGAGCGTGCCGACCGCCGCGGCCGGCGCCCCCGCCTCGAGCGTGGTCACGCAGGCCCCCCGCGCCGCCACCCCGACCGGCAGACCCGCCAGCAGCCCGGCCACGGCGGCGAGCGCCAACGAGAGGCCCACCGTGGCGCGCGGCGCGCCGCCGGCGGCCCGCAGCGCGGCCCGGCCGACGATGACGCAAACGAGTCCCGCCACGATCGCCGCGGGAGCGTGGAGAGCGACGGCGTCGGCCCGGGCGAGCGCGAGGCCGGCCACATCCCCGGCGGCGAGCGCCAGGGCCGTCAGAAGCAGGGGCGACAGCGAGTGGGACGTCGATCAGCCTCCGGGCGCAGGGTACACCCCTACGCTCGGAGAGGGCGTCAACCGTCCATCAAAGGAGGGGACTCGGCTCCGATCGCTCCGGCGGGTCGGCGGGCTCCGCCGCGGCCGGGGACTCCACGTCGGCCGGCGACTCCACCTCGGGCGGGAACTCCGCCGCGACCGGCGGCTCGTACGCGCGGCGCGCCGACGCCGCCCGGTCCGCCAGGCGCCGGGCCCGGCGCTCGGCCCGCCACGCGAGCAGGCCCGAGAGGCCCATCCCCCCGAGGATGCAGGCGAAGACGACGAGCGGGAGCGGCGCGCGAATGCGGAGGAAGGGCAGCACGACGTTGACGATTTCGCTCCCGTTCCGCACCGAAAACCAGAACGCGGCGAGGATGACGACGACGAAGGCGAGGAGCCGCATCACGAAGCGCATCAGCAGGGCTGCCCCATGAAGGTCGCGCCGGTCGTCCCCGTGAGCCGCACCTGCGCGTACGTACCGATCCGACAGGGGTCTCCGGGGAAGGCGACGACCTTGTTCTGCTCCGTCCTGCCGAGCACGTCGCCCGGCGAGCGCGCGGAGCGCTCGATCAGCACCTCGCGCCGCGAACCCACCTCGGACTCGTTGATCTCGCGCTGGATCGCGCGGTGCTCGCCGATCAGGCGTTCCAGCCGCTCCGAACCCACCTCGTCCGGCACGAAATCCGGGACCGGGAAGCGCGTGGCCGGCGTCCCTTCGCGCAGCGAGTACTTGTACAGGTAGGCGTCGTCGAATCGCACGTCCCGCATCAGATCCAGCGTGGCCTCGAAGTCCGCCTCCGTCTCCCCGGGGAACCCGACGATCACATCCGTGGAGAGGGCGATGCCGGGCACCTCGCGGCGCGCGGTCTCGACCTTCTCGAGAAACCCTTCACTCGTGTAGCGCCGGACCATGCGCTTGAGGATGCGGTCGGAGCCCGATTGAACGGGAAGGTGGAGCTGGCGGCAGACCGTCGGCTCCCCCGCCATCACCCCGAGCAGTTCCGGCGTCACGTCGTTGGGATGGGGGGAGGTGAAACGGACGCGGCGGATGCCGTCCACGCGGCTCACCGCCCGCAGCAGCGTCGCGAAGTTCCAGTCTCCGGACTCGTACGAGTTCACGGTCTGTCCGAGGAGCACGACCTCGCTGAACCCGTCATCCGCGGCGCGCCGGGTCTCGGCCAGCACCGCCTCGGGCGTCCGGTTCTTCTCGGGTCCCCTCACATAGGGCACGATGCAGAAGGTGCAGCGGTGGTCGCAGCCGCGCTGGACCGTGATCCACGCGCTCACGCCTTCCCGCCTCACGCTGTCCACGCCCTCGTAGTTCTCTTCCGCGTCGAGCCCGAGCAGCGTCTGTCCGCGCTCGATCGCGTTCGCCCGGATCGAACCGATGAGGTCCGGGAGGGCGCGGTAGGCATCCGGTCCGGCCACCAGGTCGACGCCCGCCGCCTCCTCGATGAGCCGCGGGCCCAGCCGCTGCGCCATGCACCCCGTCACGCCCAGCACGAGGCCGGCGTGCCGCTTGCGGTGGCGTTGCAGCTCACCGATTCGGCCGCGGACGCGCTGTTCCGCGTGCTCGCGAATCGCGCAGGTGTTCACGAGGATCACATCGGCGCGCTCGGGCGCGTCCACGCTCACGTAGCCTTCGTCGACGAGCAGCCCCTCCATCAACTCGGTGTCGTTGATGTTCATCTGACACCCGTAGGTCTCGATGTAGACCCGCCCCCCGAGCGGGCGGGGGTCGCGGGGGCGATCGGCGCCGGGCGTCTTCAGCGTGACGAGCTTCGTCCCCTCCATGGGCGGCTCAGCGCTGCCGGAGGGAAAAGGAGACGGTGACGCGCCGGAAGCTCTCCGCGAAGCCGGCCGCCGCGACGTCGCCGCGCGATCCGCTCTCGAAGGCGAGGTCGAATACGGCCAGTCCCTCCTGGAACTCCCAGCCGAAGCCGCCGGTGAAGGCGGACTCTTCGAGCGCTTCGGCGCCCCGGCTGAAGGGGAGGCCCGTCCGCCGCCATCCGGCCCGAACCGGCAACCTGCCGCCGAGCAGGGAGAGCGCGCCGTATTCGATCCCGCCGCCCAGCCAGGCGATGTCGTGCGACCGGAACGCGGAGCCGGCCGCCGCGGTACGCGACCCCACGGCCGACCACCCGGCCCGGCCGCCGCCGGCGGTGACGAGGAACTGGTCCGTCACGCGCACGCTGCCGCCGAGTTGGATCGAGGTCGGCAGGTCGAACTCCGCCTCGGGTTCTTCCGCCGCTTCGGGGGTCGCGTACAGCGTTCCTCCCGTGCCGAGCGACACCCCCGCCACGACGCGGTCTCCCAGCTGAATCGACCCGCCCGCCCGGAAGCGCCAGGCTCGCCACGACAGCTCCCTCGCCCCCACGATGCCGCCGAGCGCGGGCGCTCCTCCGATCGGATCGTCGAACTTTCGGAAGAACGACTGCCGCAGCGAGCCGGTCAGCCGCTGCGCCGAGACCCCGAGGCCCAGCGGCCCCAGGCGACGCGCAAGCGACGCGTCGATCGTGCTGATCCCGCCGTTGTGTTCCCGCGTCTCCTCGTAGGGAACCGCGCCGTCGTTCAGCCGCAGCGTGTCCTGCAGGATGTTGGACCAGTCCTGATCGAACTCGCCGCCGAAGGCCAGGCTGAAGGCCCAGTCGTTGTAGGGGACGAGCGCGCGGATCGTGGTGAAGCGCCCGCGTCCCGTGTTGAGCGACGTGCCGCCGCCCTCGAGCGTCACGCCCTCGCTGGCCAGCGAGACGGAGAAGCCGGGTTCGGCGTGAAGGAGAAGGTCCGCCGGGTTCGTGACGCTGTACGATCCGCCGAGCAGGCCGGAGCCCGAACCGCCGAGCGCCGCCGACCGGCCATCCACCGGCGCGACGGGATAGCCGAGGCCGAGCGCCGTGAGCGGCGTCTGGGCGACGAGGGCGACGGGCGCAGCCGCCAGCGCCGCCAGCGCCAACCCGGCCCGGACCCACCCCCGGAACCCTCGGACGGTCGGCATCACGGCACCGTGAAGTCGGGTGCCGAACTGAACACGACGCGGATCCGCGGCCGGAGTTCCGGCGGCGATTCGGCGGAACCGAACTCCCAGTAGCCCAGCGCCTGCGCATCCGGATCCGCCCGGAAGCCGATCCGGATGCGCCTCAGCGAATCCTGGACGGCCTGCGCCATCAGGCGCGTGATGTCGAGGCGCACCGGCTCACCCTCGCGGAGTCTGGCAGGATCGAGCGTCGTCGTGGCCAGGTCCCCGCTCCCGATGGGCGTCTTTTCGCCCACCTCGAACGGGTCGCCGAGCAGACTCACCTTGCGGGCCTGGATCGTGCGCTCCGCCGCGTACAGATCTGGCGCGGCCAGCGGATACAGGATGACCTCGGCCTGGCTGACCGTCGCCCCCTCGAGTCCCGCTTCCCCGAGGAGGCCCGGAGGCACGAACTCGAAGTAGATGCGCGAGGCGGGGAGGCCGCCGACGCGAAGTGCCGTGCCCGTCGGCGGCGGCGGCGGATCCAGGATGAACGCGCGATCCTCCCAGAACTGGGACTGCGGCACCGGGATGCTGCGCCCGACCAGGGTCGGATCGTACCGGAGGACGATCTGCGTGACCCGGAGTTTCGTTTCGGGACCGTCCACCACGATGGCGAAGCCGTTGCCGCCGTCCTCCCGCTGCCACGCCTTCATCAGGGAGTCCTCCGCCACGGCCGGCCTCATGAGGACGGTATCCGAGGCCGCCTCCAGCACCGCCGACGCGATCTCGACTCCGAGGCTGCCCCCCGGCTCCGTCCACGGGATTCCGGGCGCCGCCTCCTGCCACGTCGCGCGATGAGGCTCGAAACGCTCCCCGAGTTCGACGAGCTTCACGGTGATGGGGAATTCCGTGAACTCCGAGCGGATCGTGTCCAGGCGGAGCTCGAACTCCACCTCCTCGAACATCGCGACCGGCAGCGTATCGACGAACGTCCGGACGGTGTCGGGGACGTTGAAGCGCGCAAGCCCGCGACTCGACAGGTCCGTCCCGGCCGAGACGTACACGAACGGCGCGGTGGAGGGCCGGGCGAAGCCGGTCAGCGTCGTGTCCCGCCAGGTCGACAGTTCGGAGACGGAGATCGTGACGTCGCGCGTCACCACGCCGGCGCCCGGCACATTCTCGGAGCCCAGGGAGAGCGGGTCCTCCGCGCAGGCGCCCAGCAGCAGCGGGAAGACCGTCACGACGAGCACCGCAAGTCGCCGTCCGTTCACGAGCCCGTCTCCGCCGGCGCGGCCATCCGCTCGAGCGAGAAGTTCGCGGGCAGCAGGTCGCGCAGCCGCCAGACGACGGACTCCCCGTTCGTTCCGACGCTCATGACCTCGAGTCCCCGGCCGAACTCGGCCAGCGCCTGGCGACACATGCCGCACGGCGGGGCCGGGACGGCGCCGCTCGTCACGATGGCGATGCGCGAGAAGGCGCGCGCCCCCGAAACGACCGCGTGCCCCAGGGCGACGCGTTCCGCGCACGTCCCGACGGGGTACGAGGCATTCTCCACGTTGCACCCGGCGAAGACCCGGCCGTCCTCCGCCTCGAGCGCCGCGCCGACGAGGAAACGGGAATACGGGGCGTACGCGCGCTCGCGGGCGGCCCTCGCCCGGTCGGCGAGATCTTCCCACGAGCGCGGCGCTCCGGCTGTCCCTCGAGTCTCGGTCATCGGCTTCCATTTCCGGCGTCGGCCCGCCCGCCCACGTAGTGTCGGGGCAGACGGCGTCCGATCGCCGTCAGCACTTCGTATTCGATCGTCCCGGCGGCCTTCGCGAAGTCCGCCAGCGCGACCTCCTCCCCTCCGTCACGGCCCAGAAGCGTAGCCACGTCCCCAGCTTCGACACGCGGCGCGCCGGAAACGTCTACCGACGTCACATCCATGCAGACACCGCCCCGGATCGGTACCCGGCTGCCGCCGATGAGCACCTGTCCACGGTTCGATAGACGCCACGGCAACCCATCCGCGTACCCCATCCCCAGAGTGGCGAGACGTTCGCCGCGCCTCGTCGTGTAGGTGGCCCCGTAGCTGACGGTCGCGCCCGGCGCCAGGTCACGGACTTCCAGCACCGTCGCGCGTACCCGCGCCACACTCTCCGGGTCCGCCAGGGCGCCCGCGGCGCCAGCCCCCCGCCGGCCCCCGTACAGGTAGATCCCCGGCCTGACGAGCCCCAGATGATACTGCGGATCCGTCATCACCGCATCGCTGTTCGCCGCGTGCAGGAAGGGGACCTCGACCCCCGCCTCCTCCAGGATCGATGCGGCCCGCCGCAAGCGGGTCAACTGAAGGGATGTGGCGGCGGGATCCGTCCCGGCGGAATGGAAATGCGTGTAGACGCTCGCCAGCGAGACGCCGCCGCGCGAGAGGATCGACGCGACCTCGGGCGCCCACCCGGCAGCCTCGGCCGCCGGGAGGCCCGCGCGTCCCATGCCGGTGTCGACTTCGAGATGGGCGGGGATCCGGGTGGACGCCGCCCGCGCACCGGCTTCGAGCTTCGCGAACGACGGCAGGCTCAGCGCCGCGCTCTCGAGCCGCGCCTCGAGGAGTTGGGAGATCTCGGCGGCGGCCGAGGGGGCGAAGACGATGATGCGGCGCTCGATCCCGCCCCGCCGGAGTTCGGCGCCCTCCGGCGGCGTCGCGACCCCGAAGGCGTAGGGCTCCAGCCGGTCCAGCGCGCGGGCGACCTCGATCGCGCCGAGGCCGTAGGCGTCCGCCTTGACCATGGGGACGAAGCGGGCGGGGGCCGCATGTTTCGCCACGCGCCGGGCGTTCCGCGACAGCGCGGCCAGATCGACCTCGAGCCACGCTCGGTACGGGGGATCTTCGCGGCTGCGGGTCAAGCGTCGCCGGGGGTTCGGGGGTCGGAATGCAGCGGCGTCCTGCCACGGGATGATACCTTCGCCGTCATGCAAGAGCCAACCGCCGCCGCCGACATCGAGACGCTTCACGCGGAGGAAGCGCGCGAAGGGGATGATGCCCTCGCCCGCGCCCTCGCGCTCGTCCGCTTCCTGCGCCTCCGCTGTCCCTGGGACGCGGAGCAGACGCCGCAGACGCTCCGTCCGTACCTCCTCGAGGAGGCGCACGAGGTCGCGGACGCGATCCGGGCCGGAGACGACGCCGGCCTGCGGGGGGAACTCGGCGACCTGCTCCTGAACGTCGCCTTCCAGATCGTGCTCGCCGAAGAGCGCGGGGCCTTCGCGGCCGCCGATGTCGTCGAAGCGCTGGAGGCGAAGATGGAGGCCCGCCACCCGCACGTGTACGGCGACGCGGACGCCCCGCCCGACTGGGAGTCGCTCAAGGCCGCGGAACGCGAGTCTCCGGACGACCCCTTCCACGGGGTCTCGCGGGGACTCGATCCGCTCAGCCGCGCGGCGCGCGTGCAGGAGCGGATGGCCGGGTTCGGGTTCGACTGGCCCGATCTCGCGGGACCCGTGGAAAAGGTGCGCGAAGAGACGGCGGAACTCGAGCGCGCGGCGGCCGAGGAGGCGTCCGGGTCTACCGCGCCGGCGGCGCCGCCCCGGATCGGGGAAGCGAGCCCGGAGGTCGTCGAGGAGGTCGGAGACCTGCTCTTCGCGGTGGTGAACGCCTCGCGGTGGGCCGGCGTGCACCCGGCCAACGCGCTCCTCGGCGCGGTCGAGAAATTCGAGCGCCGCTGCCGGCGCATGATCGAACGGGCCGAGAGCCGCGGCCTCGATTGGAAGAACGCGGACCTCGCGACGCTCGACGCCGTGTGGGAGGAAGTGAAAGCCGACGAATAGCCGCCCCGGCAGGCTCGCCGCCGCGGCGGCCGCAGCCGCTCAGGCGGGGTCGCGCTTGCGATCCCGCGCGCGGGCCGGGCGGGCGCGGGCCGTGAGTTGGTAGATGTTGCAGACCCGCCACACGGTCTCGCTTCCGGCCCCGGTCCCCGTCTTCTTCATCTCGACGGGGGCGAGGATCCGCCGGTAGGCCTCTCCCTCGAAGGCGTCGAGCCGGTCCCAGGCATCGGGAAGCCCGAGACTTTCCAGCACTTTCACCGTGACCCGGTCGCCGGAAGTTCCGGGGACGAAACCGGGATAGCCCTGTCGCGCCGCCCAGCCCCGGTCGTGCAGCGTGCCCTCCACGGTGCCTGCCACCCAGCGCCCGACGAGCGTCGCCACGTGGTGATGGTTGTTCTCGCCGGGGAGGAGGGACCCGTACACGGCGAGACGCCGCTCCGGGTGGTCGAGCAGGGCCTCGATCAGCCGTTCGAGGATCGGCTCGAGGTACTCGCGCAACGCCGCGGCGCCGGTCTCCAAGCCCGGTTCGGCCAGAAGCCCTTCGAGTTCCGCCAGCGCTCCCGCCGCGCCCGGCCGGCGGTCTTCGCCCGGCCGGCGGTCCTCGCTCGGCAGCCGGTCCTCGCCCGGCAGCGCGGCGGCAAGCTGCTCGAACCCCGACAGCAGGGCGCCGAGGCGGGCGGAACTGCGCTCGGGGGCGAGCCGCGCCTCGTTCAGACGGGAGAGGGCGCCCCGCAGGGGAGTCGGGTCGCGGATCGGGCCCGGCGCCGGGGCGTCCGCGGTCACGGCCCTTCCCGCGGCCGCTGCTGGAGGAACGCGTGCACGCCCGTCCAGAACAGCATCGGCTGCTCGATGAACGGGAAGTGTCCCGATCCGTCGACCCGAATCAGACGACTGTCCGGCAGGGCGTCGTTCATCGCCTGCACCATCTCGATGGGGATCGGATCCTGCGCGCCGTGCACGATGAGCACCGGAACCTCGATCGCGCCGAGGCGGTCCCAGAAGTCGAGCCCCTGGAGCGGCGCCATGAGCAGGCTCGCGACGAGCTGGCCCTGGCTCGCCGTCCTCTCGTGCAGGGAGAGGCGAAGCAGGCTGTCCGCCACGCCGGCGTCCGCGAACGTCCCGCGGAAGACGTGGAAGAAGACCTGGCTGAGGGCCCCCGCCTCGCGCGCCGCGAACTCCGGCGTCCCCCGAATCGAGTCGATGGCCGCGAGGTCGGCCGAATCCCGTCGGGCCAACTGGTTCTCATCGGTCTGTTCCCGGAACCGGCTGCCCGGTTCGACGGGCGCGACGAGGATGAGCGCCGCCAGCCGCTCCGGGCGCTCCATGGCGTAGAGGAGGGCCGGAATCGCGCCCCACGAGTGCGCGAGCAGCGTGATCTTCTCGCGTTGCGCGACGTGCTCCCGGATCCGGTCGATGTCCGTGAGGTAGCGCTCCATCGAGAGGCTCGCCGCGTTCACCACGGCCCGCGACGCCCCGAGGCCCCGCTGATCGTAGAAGACCACCTGGTGCGTCTCGGCCAGTGGTCCGAACCACGGCCGAAGGTAGGAGTGGTCGAGGCCCGGGCCGCCGTGCACGACGACGACGGGCTCTCCGGCCCCGACCGTCTGGTAGAAGAGTTCCGCCTCGAAGACGGAGAGCGAGCCCGCCCGGGTCGGCGGGCCCGCCTCGGAGGCGGGAGCGTCGCACCCCGCCATGGACGCCGTGAGGACGGTGAGGGCGACGACGACGGGCGCGCGGGGGCCGGTCAGGATTCCCAGGCCACCGCATCGCCGAGGGCGAGGGGGCCGCCCTCGAGCACCATCCCGTACGCGCCGCCGCGCCAGTCGGGCGCGAGCGCCGCCTTCAGCCCGGGCGCCGCGTCCTCCATGCGCGCACAGGGCAGCGTCTCGCCCCGTATGCGGATGCGGCAGCCCGCGATCCGCAGCACCCGGTTCGCCGTCTCGGAGAAGTCGACGCCCCGCACGAGCAGGTTGGCCCGGCGGGCATCCGGGGCCAGGTCGACGCCGACTTCCCGCGTCGCCGTCTCCCAGGCGTCCGCGTCGAGGAGCGTCACCTGCCGGTAGCCGCCGCGGTCGACGTTCCCCTCCAGCCCCTTCCCCGCGACGAGGGTGGCTTCCGGCACCGGCTCCATGGGGCCCTTCCGCGCCGACTTGAGCCAGATCGCCTCGAGCCGCGCCGGGCCGGAGCCCGCGGACCCCGCGTCGGATTCAGCCATCGGTCACCTCCAGCGAGGAGAAGTGCAGGTTGAGGCCGTGGTTGACCCTCAGCCCCACGACGCCGTCGACGTGCTGCCCCGCTCTCGCCGTCCGGAACACCTCCTGCTCGTTCACGCCGAAGATCACGTCCTCCCCCTCGGCCTCCACGAAGAGGACGTTCTTCGCCGTCGCCGCGTCCTCGCCCCGCGCCGCCCAGGTGACGACCGCCTCGTGCTTCGTCCAGTCGAGGAGCGTGGACGTCTCGTCGCCGTCCCGGCGCTTCACGATCACGCTCCCGTCCGCCCGGATGAGGAGGTAGGTGTAGACCTGGCTGTCTCCCTCCAGATCCGCGCCGCCGATGAAGACGCCGTACCCTTCGTTCCGTCCTTCGGGGTCGAACAGGAAGACGGTCGACTCGACGCGAAAGTCGCCGTCGGCCCGGGTCTCGGGATCGTAGAAGATGCCGGCCGGCCCCGTGGTGACGTGCCAGCCGGGCGGCATCTCCTGGAGGGCTTCCACCCCGTCCCCCCCGTGGTCGCTGCGGGCGAGCCAGCCCTCGGGCGGGGGCAGCTGGTCTTCCTGCGCGGCGGCGGCGAGCGGGAGCAGGAACAGGCCCGCGGTGGCCAGGCTCGCGATGGCGAGGCGCCGCACGGCACCCGCGACGTGCTCCCGGCGGGAGCGCAGGTTCGAAGGAGACGGCATGTTCGGTGTCACTCCGATTTCAGGTCCGGTTCGAGGTTCCAACGGCGGGCGGGCAGCCCGTGGGCGGCATGATAGTCACTCCGGCGGCGACTCGCAGGATTCGCAGCGCGTGAGCCGGAGCGCGACGACTTCGGGCGGCACGAGGAAGCGCACGCCGAGCCGGCTCGTCCCCACGCCGGTCGTCACGAAGAGGTGTCGTCCGTCCTCCACCACGTGACCCGCCGCATACCGATCCCCGAACCGGGACGGGGTGATTCCGGGACCCACGAACGGGATGAGCACCTGTCCGCCGTGCGTGTGCCCCGCCAGCGTCAGGGAGGCCCGCGGCGGCACCTCGGGGAAGATGTCCGGGTTGTGCGTGACGACGATCACGGGCTCCCCGGGCCGGGCCCCGTCGAGGGCATCGTCGATCGACGGGTGGCCCGTCCAGAAGTCCGCCACGCCCGCGATCCAGACGTCGTGGTTCCGCACGCGCGCCCGCCGGCCCCGGTTGTCGAGCACGGTGATGCCCGCGCCGGAGAGCGCCTTTTCCACGCGCTCGGCGGACAGCCAGCGGTCGTGGTTGCCGAGCACCGCGAACACGCCGTAGCGGGCATCGAGGGCGGCGAGGTCCTCGGCGATCTCCTCGGGCGGCACGAAGCGGCCGCCCACGACGTTGTCGATCGTCAGGTCGCCGGCGATGAGAACCAGGTCCGGGAGCGTCTCGTTCACCCGGCGCACGACGCGGCGCAGGTTGTCCCGGCCGTTTCGGGGCGAGCCCACGTGGAGGTCGGCGATGAGCGCGATGCGGGTCTCCTCCCCCTCGGGCCACCCCGGCACCTCGAGGTCGGCCCGGCGGAGAACCAGTCGGCCCGGCTCCCACCAGAATGCCCACGCGGCGAGCAGGACCGCGGTCGCGAGGAGGAGGAGAAGCATCCAGCCCGTCCAGCCGGGGCGCGATCGCCGCAGCGCTATGGTCCGTCGCCCCCGGACCCGCTCAAGCCGATCCACGCATCGACCTGCCCTTCGAGCACGACCATGGGCACGGACCCGGTCCGGAGCACGACATCGTGGAAGCCGCGGAGGTCGAACCCGTCGCCGAGCGCATCCTCGGCCCGGGCCCGCAGCTCGAGCAGCTTCCGCTTCCCCATCTGGTAGGCGAGCGCCTGCCCGGGCAGGTCCGTGGAATAGCGCAGCGACTCCGTCGCGATCTGGGTCTCCGATTCGAGCGTGTTCTCGCGCATGAACCGCCGCGCCTCCTCTCTCGTCCAGTCGAAGTAGTTCATCCCCGGATCCACCACGAGCCGCGTCGCGAGGAAGCTCTCCAGGATGTAGAAGCCGTACTCGCTGTACAGATCCTCGTACACGCCCGCCTCGAACCCGAGGTGGGACGCGTAGGAGCCCCATCCCTCGGTGTACGCGGTGTACGAGGTGTTGCGCCGATAGTCCGGCAGGGTCTCGCTCTCGCGCTGGCCCGCGATCTGGAAGTGGTGGCCGGGGATCAGCTCGTGGAGCGAGATCGACGCGAGCCCGAGCCAGCTCCGCTGATCCAGGTTCGAGCCGTTGTAGTAGTAGATGCCGGTCGGTTCGGCCGCGGTGGGCGCGGAGTAGTAGCCGTACGTCATCGCCGGCTCGAGTTCGGGCGCCAGCCGCCTCGCATCCCACGGGGCTTCGGGGACGCCGAGGAAGTAGGCGTCGATGCGCTCGAGCATCCGGGTCGACGAGGCCAGCAGGCGCTCGCGTACCTCTTCCTGGGACGCCGGGAAATAGCGCGGGTCCGTCTTCAGGTGTTCGTGGAATTCCTCCGCGCTCCCCTCCCAGCCCAGGCGGTCGCGGATCTCGGCCATGCGTGCGCGAAACTCGGCGAGGAGTTCGTGTCCGGCCGCCTGCACCTCCTCCGGCGTGACCTCCATCGTCGTGTGGAGGCGGGTCAGGTAGAGGTAGTACTCGCGACCTTCGGGATACTGCGAGAGGCCGACCCCGGCCGGCGCGCGCGCCGCGTAGGGCCCTTCGAGGAAGGCGGCGAGTTCCTCGAGCGCCGGGTTGATGGAATCGCGCACGATGTCGCCGATGCGGGCCCTCGCCTCCGCGACGCGGGCGGGGTCCAGCCCGGAGGCGCGCTCCGCGGGGAGCGCGAACGGACCGCCCTCCGCTTCGCCCGCCGTCGCCCGCACGAGCTGGACGACCGGCGCGAGGTTCTGGCTCGACACGATGAAGTCGCGCTCGAACTGCCCCCGCACGTAGTCCTCGAGGCCCCGTACATGGGACGGCACCTGCTCCACGAGCGCCACGAAACGATCGAGATCCTCGTCATCCTCGAGCGGGAGGAGCGGGAAGATCTGGCTGTAGCTGCGGAGGACGCTCGAATACGGGGTGAGGACGCTCCGGAGCCAGAAGTACCGGTGCCCCTCGACGGCCATCTCCGCCTGCCAGACCAGGGTTTCCAGCGTGACGCGCTCATCGGCCGAGAGCGCCGCCGCGTCGATGGCGAGGGCGCGCTCGAGCTGCCGCTGGGAGAACGCCGCCCGCTCCTCCGCCGCCTCGTAGTCGAGCGCGGGGAGCCGCTCCACGTCCACCCCCTCGCGCAGGCGGACGAAGGGATTCGTCTCCAGATCCCGGACCCAAGCCGAGTCCAGCAGCGCCGCCAGTTGCGCCGAAGCACCCGCGGACCGGCCCTCTCCCCCGCGCTCGTCGACGGGGGCACCGCAAGCGGCCGTCCAAACGACCAGCCATACCGGGATTCCTGCGGCGTGTCGGCGGCCTCGCATGGTTCCTACCCGGCCAGGCGCGCGCGACCTTCGCGCCAGTCGACACCCAGATGCACGATATCGATGATGTCCAATTCGTCGACCATGTGGAGCGCCCGATCAAGGAGATGTCGTCGTGTCGTCCGCTCGCCCCTTCCGGCCGACGCGAGCACGATCAGATCCACGCGTTCTTCCTGATCCAGATTCTGAACCATTTCAATCAATCGCCGGTACGTCGGGGATGTCTGTACCAGGTTCTTGGCAAGATCTCGGTGTTCGTGGCTGATGATCCGGGGTCTCTCTGTTGATGCCGACGAGAAAGTGTCCTTCAGTACACTGTCCCATGTGGCCATGAAGCGATCCCACGCTTCGATCAGTTCCTCCACCTTCGCCGGGCTGATGATGAACCGAACACCAGCCGCTTCGATCCGGGCCATCGCTTTCTCGTCCTCAAGAGTGACGGCAGTCACGGCAGGGGCCCACCGCGTTACGATATTCGGCAGTCTTCGATCCGACGTGACGAGAATCGAGTCCGTCAGCTTGGCGCATGCGATGTAGAAGCAGTCGTACACAGGGTGACCGGCCTCCAGAGCGATCTTCGCCGCTTCCCGAACCAGTTCCGCGCCGGGGAGAAGAGCGACGGCTTCCGACATCCGGGCGACTTCATCGACGAACGCTTGCGCCGAGGCGATCTCTCCGCGGCGATGCTTCTTCCAGATCACGTTGGCGCATTCGGGTAAGATGAGGTCCGGTGCGTGCCGTTCGATTCGTGGTCCGGTCAACGTGAGGGCTTCGGGGCGGCCGTCCTCCTCGACGAACCATTTCACCGCGACGCTCGCGTCCACGGTGACCCTCACCGGGCTCGGTCCTCCCTGATCAGAGCCGCACTGTCCGTCTGCCGCGTGCCGATCGTCGTCGCCGCCAGCTCATCGGCCCGCGCGAAGAATTCAGCCGCGCGGCGAGGTCCCGACACTTCTCGCTTGAGCACATGCCGAATCTCACCCTCAAGCGAGCGTTCGTTCTGTCTCGCCTGCGCCTTAAGCCGCGCGATCACACTGTCGTCCAGGTTCCTTACGGTCAGATTCCCCATGTTCGACCTCCTCCGATTCCGCATCCGCTATCATGATGATAGCATAACGCAAGCGGACGTCAACCGAGGTGAGCATCAGGGGCCTCCGGATTCGAGTTGTGGAACCTCTTCCTCGGGCTCCCCCTCGCGGGGGCCAAAGCGGACGAGGAGTCCGCCCAGGAACGACGTGATCAGCCAGACGAGGAGGACGATCGCCGTGACCTCGTCCCCCTCGAGGACATCCGTGGCGAGGGTACCCATCAGAGTGCCGAGCCAGAGCGCGAAGTTCTGGAGTTGGAAGTCGAGCTGGTCGCCGCGCTTCATGCTCTGCACCGCCCGCAGCACGAGGTAGAGCACTGCACCGCCGAAACCGAGGAAGGCGGCCGACTCGGAGAGCGCCTGGACGAACCCGAACGCGACGCCGACGGCTCCGCCCGAGAGAATGCGCAGGGGCGACGGCGAACTCGACGCGCGGGCGCGCGTCCGGGGGACGGCCGGAACCTGGGGCGCCGCCGGAGGGCCGGGTTCCGGATCGGGAGCGGGCAGTTCCTCGGCGATGAACTCCGCGATCGCCGTTCTCGTCGCCCGCACGTCGATCCCCGCCTCGGCGGCGATGCGCTCCAGTTCCTCGACGCTGAGGGTGTCGCCACGGGCGTCGATCTCGGCCGCGCGCTGAAGAATGAGAGAGACCTGCGACGTGGTGAGCTTCAGCGGTGGATCGGTCATGCGTCAGGGGCTTCCGGATTCGAGCTGTGGGACCTCTTCCTCCGGTTCCTCCTCGCGGGGGCCGAAGCGGATAAGGAGGCCGCCGATGGCCGAGGTTAGGATCCAGCAGAGCAGGGTCAACGCGAACCCCTCGGGCCCGAGCCCGGCCGCAATGATCAGCGTCGACACGAACCAGAGGGTGAAGTTCTGGAGCTGGAAGTCGAGCTGGCTGCCGCGCTTCATGGCCTGCACGGCGCGCAGTATGAGATAGATCGCCGTGGCGCCGGATCCCGCGATGGCGCCCCCGAGCGAGCTCGCGAAGAGGAATCCGAAGGCTACGCCGACGGCCCCGCCCGCGATGATGCGTCCGGGAGAGGGGGAGGCGGGGTTGCCGGCGCGCGTCGTGGGGACCGCCGGCGGTGGCGGCGCGGGAGCCGGAACCGGCATCTGCTCCGTGACCAGTTCCGCGATCGCGGTCCTCGTCGCGCGCGGGTCGATCCCGGCCTCGCCGGCGATGCGCTCCAGTTCCTCGACGGTCATCGAATCGCCCCTGGCGTCGATCTCGGCCGCCCGCTTCAGGATCTGCGAGACCTGGGCCGCGGTCAGCGTCGCCGGGGGGTCGCGGGCGGGCGGGTCGCGGG
>VXOJ01000058.1 GCA_009840115.1 Gemmatimonadales bacterium
CCCCCCGAGATTGCGAGCGAACCGTGGTTGCGGCAACGCTGGCTTCGGGGCGACGACGCATTCAGGACTATTCGCCACGCTCTGGGCGCTCGCGCCAGTCGATGGCCACGGCGTCTGGATCAGCGGAGACCGAGAGGGAGTATCCGCAACCGAAGTCCCACTGACTACGCAAGGTCTGGGATAATAGCGTACGGCGGAAGACTGTCAAGGCACGCCCCGGGTGTCCGGCAGAACGATTCGGCGTCATAATCGAACTACCAAGCAGGTTGCGATTATCGACAGTATTTGGTAACATATTCTTCTCCAGATCATATTCCCCCCGGTTGTCGCAGTTCGCCGTCCCCCTGACGCACTCCGGCGACCCTCAAGCCCCCCCTGCGCCAGAGGCTCAGACAATGAAAACCTGGACACTCACCACCGCCGCGCTCGCCGCTACTCTTGCCTTGGCCGGATGCGCCGAAGACGGTTCCGGCGTGGCCGCCGTCCCCGAACCCGCCCCCGGAGACCCGGCCGTCTACGCCCCCGACGGCTGGCCCCTCCAGATCGGCGACCGCGTGTCCCTAGAGGAACGGCGTCGGTTGAAACTCGAATTCCTCCTGCCGTGGCCGGGGCCGGTCGTGGACCGGAGCGGATATTGGTCTCCAATCCGCGCCCGTGGATGGCCAGAAACCACACCGTGGAGCCACTTCGCCCTGAACCTCGTCGGCGACCGGGTGTACGCGGCCAAGTTCGAGTTCGACGACGAGCGGAATTACGTGTACATGGGCCATTTTCGGGTCCGGTTCAGGGAGTCGATGCGGCACTTCGAACCGGAGCTGCCGTCGGAGTATCACGGCAAGGTCGAGTACTACACCGGCAGGCCCCCGAGCGACCCGAACAGAAAGATTGGCGACCCGCCGCCCAACACGCTTGCGTGGCCGGACTACTATTCGGGGGTGCGCAGATGACCGGGGTGCGGCTCGCCGTCCTGGCCTGCGCGGTCCTCCTCCCCGGCGCGCTTCACGCCCAGGGGGTTGCCCCGGCCCGCGAGAAGGCGATGAGGGACAATAATTGGGGTCCCATCAAACAGCTCGACAACACTGGGCCTACCTGTCGGCGCGGGAGGACGAGGACCTGAAGCGGTGGCGCGATCTTCTCGACAAAGCCCAGTGGAGCACGGTGAGCGGGATAGACTGCGGGCAACACCAGCTGGACATGGAGAAGTTCTACAACGGCGCGCCCATGTACTGGGCCGTGGACAACATGGACGACGAGTTCGGCAGGGATGGCCAGACGATAAGGGCCACCGACGGCAACGTGGTCGAGTTTCTCAGCGTGTTCAACTGGGAAAGATCGCGCTCCGACGACGAGATGCTGAACCTTCTCCTGCACGAGGGCTGGCACTGGGTCCACAAGGAGACCGAGGAAGGGACGGACGCCGAAGACGCGGAGCGTTGCGCGTCGATATCACTGGAGGAAGACGACGACGATCCCGAGGGGGGCGGCGAGACACCGGAGGAGCCGACGACGCCGACCTGCACGGATCAACAGGTGTGGGTGACGTGGACGGAGTGGGAGCGGGTGGAGGAGACCACGGGGCAATGGGTGGCCGTGCCCGGCAACCCGTTCGACGTGAACGCGAACGATCCGGGCAACCCGTCGGATTCCGGGGTGCATTACGTGCCGGTGGTTCGCGTCTACTACCGCCCGGTGACGAAGGGCGAGTGGCAGACCCAGCGGGTTTGCAGCAGCTAGCGAAAGGAGCGGAGACAATGAGGACCAAGACGACGTTTGCCGCCCTGTTCGCGGCGGTGCTGGCGCTTCCGGCGGCCGCGCAGGAGACGCCCCCCGACACAACCACCTACCGGGGCGCGGCAATGCCGGTGTGGGTCGCGGTCGAGGATGTGGAGCACGAGGCCGGGGCGCACCGGGTGCGCGCGGCCGTGGTGTGGGACGACTACCGTTCGACGCTGCGCTTTGCGACCGAGATTCTGCCGGGCGAACTGGT
The DNA here is from genome assembly GCA_009840115.1 of Gemmatimonadales bacterium. Taxonomy (GTDB): domain Bacteria; phylum Gemmatimonadota; class Gemmatimonadetes; order Palauibacterales; family Palauibacteraceae; genus Palauibacter; species Palauibacter irciniicola. Next base: position 1,988 of record VXOJ01000058.1, read on the forward strand.
GGTCACGATCCCGAAGAGCGAGGACCCGGCGAGCGCGGAGACGTGCAGCTACACGAGCGCGCTGATGGCGCACGGATCGGAAGGCTACCAACCCTTCGAGCGGGCGGACACGGACTGTTTCGCGCCCCCGGTCGAGCATCTGGCTTGGATCGAAGTGGAGCACCTTGGCGCACCGCTGGCCTGCGTCCGGGCGCTCCGGAACGACGGGAAGGAAGACCCCCCGACGCAGCGTCTCTACGGCTGCTACTGGGCGCAGCCCCCGGACAAAGGCTAGACTACGAGCGGTAGAACCAGCGGCCTTGGCTTACTTTCAGTAGGTATCCACGCGGCAAGTCTAGCGGGCCTTGCGTCGCCGAGACCCGACGCCGTCGGACGGCGACCGAGCGGGGGGGGAGCGACGCGTGGCTTTGCGCGTGGTCGTTGATCTCCCGGCCTACACGCGCGCGTTGGCCCTCTCCTCGATCAGAGCGCACCGCTGCATGAGCGGGCCGAACGGCTCGTCCTCGTCGAGCAACATCCCCGTGACCAGCATGCTGGCGTAGTCGGCGGCAAGCGCCTCTTGGGCGGCTCCGGAAGGCACTAGCCTGAGGTTGCCCGAGACCGCAGCGTGGTAGTCAATCCGCTGGCGGTTGGAATCGTTCTCGCGGAAGAACATCGCCTTGTGGCGGGCGACCGACAGAGCGAGTTCGCGATCCGCCAGAGCCTGCGCCGCGATCCCGGCGTCGTCCAAGCGGACGAGATCGTGCCAGTGTCTGGACCAACGCTCGCCGCGGATGCGCCCCTGGAGGCAATAGACGTGCATTGAGGTCGCCTTCTCCCAGAAGGTTCGCTCGGCCAGCATGACAGCTGGCCGAGCTTCCGGGAACACAAGCTCGGGAAGGTGCTCCGCCGCATCGCAGACGACGGGGCGGACGGAGTGCGGCTCGCCCGTGGAGCGTGCTCCGAAATCGACCTGGACGTCGGGCCGCATGGGTCCGAGCGGAATGAACAGGGGTTCGTAGGCGACGTAGAGCCGCTCGGCTTCCGCACGGACTCGCGCCGGGAATCCAGCTTGCTCAAGCTCCTCCGCGACGAGCGGGCCCGCGATGTCGCGAACCCAATCGGCGAGGCGGGGGCGGATCGCGCGTGTCCAGCGCCTCTCCTGGCTGCGCGTCGGCGGCATCGCCTCATCGTCGCCGCCCGCAACCAGATCCGGTGCGAACCCTCGAATGTCGTAGGTGATGTCGATGTCCTCGGAGAACCGGCGGATCGCCCGCCACACCTTGGACAGCGACGTGCCTCCCTTGAACACCAGATGCCGTCCGAACGGAGCCTCGAACAGGACGCGAAGGGTTGCGACGACCCAGGTATCCTTCTCCAAGAGGTAGGTCCTTTGCCCGCACCGCCGCTCCGCCACCTCCAATGCGTCGCGCCTCTCGGCTGCCGAGAGGCGTCCGTACCGGACCTCAACCATGAGCCAACCGCCGGCCGAGCGGTTCGGCCATCCAAGTTGGCATGGTCGTTCGCGCCGCGAAGAGTTCACTCAGGTCTTCCACCGTAAGCTTGGGGAGCACGGCATCGAGACTCTGCTCAATCTCGTTGGGGCCAAGCCAAGCGACCGCGCGGATGACGGTGCCGGCAGTTCGGTGCGGCGCTGCCAGTTGCCAGCTTGGAGCGTGCCGCAACTCGACCCGGTGAGCCCCGAAGTGCAAGAGGCGGTCGGGGCCGGAGGTGAGGTAGACGGACCTGACCGCGTTCTGCGTCGTCAGCCCAAGCCAGTTCGCCGCGTCGCCCCCGTTCGGGACGATGGTCTCGTCCCAGAGTGCGGACAGGGCGGCCAGCGCCTTCTCACGGCGCGGGGCGCGAAGGCCGAAACGGGTCGGGATCGGGCGCATGTAGAGGCCACGGACGATCCGCAGGAGCCCCTCCGAACGAGCGAGGCGGGAGAGCGATCTGGTCACGGCGGCACGGTCGCCGAGGTGCAGGAGGTCCTCCGCCTGTATCGGCGTGGCCTCTGGCTTGGCCTCGGCGTACTCCATGATCCGCTCGGGCAGGCTGTTCATCGCGTTCGCGTTCTCCGTCGCAAGTCGGTCGATCCAATCAATATAAGATGAGGTCGCGGAGGGGCGACTCCAACAGCCCTCCGGGAACGCGTCCCGCCCGTAACTCGCGTTGACTCGGCACGAGGACCCGCCGGCCGACCCGTCCGGCCACGTCGCGTCCCGCTGGGAGGCCGCCGCCTCGGTCGAGCCTCGCATTATCGCCTCCGGAGCATCGGTCTCAATTGGCAAACGGGGGTGTTTTCGGCCCCACTGGCGGAGCGATCCGGTGGGCTGATTCCCTTACGAGACGTCCATAGACGTTACGAGCGTTTAGGGAATTCCCTAACGGTTGTCTTCCTCGCGAACAACCTTTCACCGTTCTGGCCATGAAGACGCTGGAGCAGTTCGGCCATGGAGACTCTGGAGCAGCAGTTCAACTCCCGAGTGAGCGCGTTCCTCAGGGACACGGGCATCGGAGCGACAACCCTCGGCATGAAGGCGGTGGGCGACCCGAACCTGATCCGCGAGATCGCCGCAGGCCGCTCGGTCACGCTCAGGACGGCGGACCAGGTTCTGGCGTTCATCAACCGTCACGAGGGGGGTTCGGGCGGCGCCCGGGCTCCACTCCGCCGCCGCCGGCTCCGGGAGCTTTCGCTGCGGTCGAGAAAAACGAAGAGCGGGAGAGTGAAGAGCGAGCAACCGATGGAACAGGGGGCGAACAAGCCGATCCGTTTCCTGCGGCTTCCAGAGGTGGAAGCCCGGACGGGTCTGGCGCGGGCGACGATCTACGTCCGGATGGCCGAGGGGACTTTCCCGAAGTCGGTCTCGCTGGGTGGACGCGCGGTGGGCTGGATCGAGACCGAGATCAACGAGTGGGGCCGCGAGAGGATCGCCGATAGCCGTAGCGGCGGAGAGACCGTCGCGACTGACCCTTCAGGGAGAGGAAACAAATGATGAGAACGTTGCTGACGACGATGCGGGCGACCGCTTGGGCCGTGCTGCTCATGCTGACGCCCGGCGCGCTCAACGCGCAGGGCACGAGTCCGTGGGTGGACGCGGTGAACGAGCTGCAGACGCAGTTCACCGGGCCGATCGCTAGGGGACTCTCGCTGATCGCGATTGTGGTGGGCGGGCTGATGTTCGCGTTCGGCGAGGGCGGGAGCAAGCGCACGCTGGCCGGGATCATCTTCGGGATCGGGATGGCCGTGGGCGCGGTGAACTTCCTCGGCTGGCTGTTCTGATGCGGGGCCTCGCGCGATGGGCGGGCTACGCGGCTCTGAACCGTCCGCTGACGGTGCTGGGCGTGGAGCGGCGGCTGTTTCTGCTGGGCGCGACGCTGGCGGTCGCGGTGTGGAACGCGACGGCCTCGCTGGTGGCGGGCGGCCTGGTGTTCGCGGGCTGCTACGGCGCGGGCTGGCTCGCGGGCCGGAGGGACCCGGCCATGCTCGCGGTGCTGCGGACCGCCGCCCGTTATCCGGCGCGGATCGATCCGGGCAAGTGGGCGGACGAGCCTTGGCATCTCCGCATCCGGACGGACTCGAAGTGAGGGTCGCGGAGGAACGCCGGGCCTACGAGGCGGCGGGCTCGCTGGCCGAGGAGCTGCCCTACTGGGGCTGGCTCGACGACGGCCGCACCTGCCTGACCCGTTCGGGCGAGCTGGTCGCGGTGGGCCGGATCCGTCCCGCAGCCATGGATGGCCGCACGCCGGAGCAGATCGACCGGGTGTTGGGCCTCTGGCAACGGTTGATGTCGGGCCTGAGTTCGGACACGCGCCTCCAGTTCCACATGCTCCGCCGTCCCGGCCTCGCCGAGGGGCCGGACGACGGCGGTTCGGACATCGCGTCACTTTCGGGCCGCAAGCGAGGCGCGTTCCTCGCCGAGCGCGTCCAGCGGCTCGACGCCTTCGTGGTCTGGTCGCACGACCCGGGTCTCCGCCCGGCGGGCGGGAGTTCCGGGCCGGGACCGCTGGCGCGGTTCAAGTGGCTCCGAAAGCGCGGCGGCAAGACGGCAAGGACCTACCTGGCCTCGGAGATCGAGGCGGCTGCGGGCCGGTTCCGCGCGATGATCGACGCGGGCCGCTCGCTGGTGGCCGAGCACACGCCCGTCGAGATGCTGGACGCGTTGGAAGGCTCCCGCCTCCTCTCCGAACTCATCAACCGCCCCGGCACGTTCTGGGACGGCGCGACGGGCAGCGGCATGAACTGGCGGCTCGCGCTGTCGGAGTTGGAGGCGGAGCGGTCGCACCTCCGGCTGGACGGCGAGCCGGTGATCCTCTACTCGCTGCTGTCACCGCCCGGGCAAGCCCACGCGAACCTCCTTCGCGACCTCTACCGCCTGGACGCGGTGACGACGGTCTCGCTCGAATGGCGGCCGTGGACGGTTGAGGCGGCGCGCCGCCGGATCCGGAGCGCGCAGCGCCACTACTTCTCGCGGCGCTACTCGATGATGGCGCACGCGCAGGACGCTCACGGCACGGCGGCGGCGATGGTCGATTCGGCGGCAGCCGCGGAGTCGGACCGTCTGGGCGCGGCGCTGGTCGAACTCGAAGCCGATGGCGTGGCCTACGGCGAGGCGTCGCTCACCGTCGCTCTGCATGGGGACCTCGACGGGATCGAACGGCTGGACGGCGACGTGCGCCGCCTGTTCGCCGCGCACGACGCGAAGGTGATCCGCGAGGGCTACGGCCAGATGCCCGCGTGGTTCGCCCGGTTCCCGGCCCAGCCGCGCAAGCGGCAGGTGCGGAGGGTGTTCGTGTCGGCGGGCCTCGCGGCGTGCCTCGCGCCCGTGTTCGGGCCGCCGAGAGGGAACAGAACGAGCCGGCATCTCGACCGCGAGCCGCTGGCGGTGTTCGAGACGCCGTGGCGCACGGCGTACCGCTACGACCTGTTCGCGGGCGACGTGGGCCACACGCTGATCCTGGGGGCGACGGGCTCGGGCAAGAGCTTTACGCTCAACTTCCTGCTGGTCGAGGCGCTCAAGTACGATCCGCGCATCCTGATCCTGGACCTGGGCGGCTCCTACCGCTGGCTGACCCGGTTCCTCGGGGGCCGGTATCTGGAGCTCGCGCCCGGAGAGGCGGAGCCCACGCTCCGGCTCACGCCCTTCGCGCTGCCCGCGACCACCCGCTCGTTCCAGTTCCTGACCGGCTGGGTGCTCCGGCTCCTCAAGCTGGGCGGGTTCGAGGCCGACGGCGCGGACACGAGCGAGATCCGCGCGCGGATCGAGGACCTGTACGCGCTCGGGACGGGGCGCCGGACCTTGAGCGTGCTGGCCGGTTCACTCCCGTCCGCGATGTGGCCCGCGCTCAGCCGCTGGACGGAGGGCGGCGCGTGGGGCGCGTTCTTCGACAACGCGCCATCGGGCGGCACGGACATCGAGTTCCGGGACTGGCAGGTGATCGACCTGGCGGGCGCGGCCGAGCACGCGGACCTGTGCGAGGCGGCGCTCTCGTACCTGCTGGAACGCATGCGGCTGGAGATCGAGGACCCGGCCGAGACGGCGCGGCTCAAGCTGATGGTCGTGGACGAGGCGTGGCGGTACATGCAGGACCCCGCCGTGCTGAACTACCTGGCTGAGGCGGCCAAGACGTGGCGCAAGAAGAACGCCGCGCTCGTGCTCGCCACGCAGTCCGCCGTGGACGTGACGGGAACGCCGGGCGCCTCGGCGCTTCTCGAATCGATCCCCACCAAGCTGTTCCTCGCCAACGCCGAACTACCGGACGAGGCCGGAGCACTGTTCCGGCTGAACGAATCGGAAGTGGCCCGGATCCGGGCGCTCACGCCCAAGCGCGAACTCTATCTCCGCCGCCCGGACGAGGCGGCGGTGCTGCGTCTCGAAGTCGATCCGGAGAGCTACTGGCTCTACACCTCCTCGCCCTTGGACGCCGAGAGGCGCGCCGAAGCCGTGGCGAGGCACGGTCTGGCCCGGGCGCTCGAAGCGCTCGCGGGCCGAACCCATCCCACCCCACCAACCGAGAGGACGTGAACACCATGAAGCCTACTCCAACCACTGCGATCCTGCTGGGGATCGTCGTAGTCCTGCTGACGCTGCTTCTGACCGTGGTTCCCTGCGATGCCGCCGCGCAGGAAGCGAGCGCCGATCCCGCCTACCTTCGGGTGCCGGTGCCGGAGGAAGGCGAAGAGCGCATCCCCCGGCTCCGCGCGCGCGTGCGCCATACAACGGTCATCGTGCTTCCGGCCGGGGAGCGGATCCTCGACTTCGTGACCGGCGACTCCGAGTACTGGCACCTGACCGGCGCGGCGAATGTCGCGTACCTGAAGCCGCTTGCCGAGGACGCGGCGACGAACGTGGCGCTCGTCTGCGAGTCGGGGCGCATCTACTCGTTCCTCGTATCGGAACACGGCGAGAAGCCGCCCCACCTGGTCGTCCGCGTCGAGGCGGGCGCGGAGGCCGCGGCCCTGGCTGGCGCTCCCGGGTTCGTCGCCCGGAGCGAGGTCGCCGCCTACCGCCAGATGGCCGCCCAGGCTGTCGAGGCCGCAGGAGTGGCCCGCGAGGAGGCAGAGGCGGGGATCGCCGAGGCGCGCGGCCGGACCGAAGCGGAGATCGAGGCGTTCCGTGCCTCCTACCCCGAGCGGCTGCGGTTCGAGTACCGGCTGGACCGGGAGGCATCCGAGCGGCCGTTCCGGATCGAGGCGATGTGGCACGACGGGGAGTTCACCTATCTCCGCTCGCGCGCACAGGAGTCTCCGGCGCTCTACGAACTCCGGGACGGCGAACCGAGCCTGGTCGCGTTCGATCTCACCGAGGACGGCCTCTACGTCGCCCGCCGTGTCCTGGGCGACGGGTGGCTCCAGATCGGCGACAAGCGAGCCGGGTGGCGGTTCGAGCCGAGGGACGCGCGATGAGCCGCTGGAAGCAGTGGATGAAGGAGCCGAAGGGCGCGCTGCCCGGCGGCTTCGTCACCAAGGCCGGGATCGCCCTGATCACCGTGCTCGTGGCCGGGCTGCTGTTGTCCTCGTCGTTTTCCGGTCCCGACGAGACGGCCGAGGGAGCCGCCCCCACGCCGCCGCGGCCCGTGGACGACCGCACGGGCCGGGCGCTCGACGGGCGCTTGAGCGACGAAACC
>VXOJ01000009.1 GCA_009840115.1 Gemmatimonadales bacterium
ATCCTGGCGGGCGGGTCGCGGGCAGGCGGTTCGTCGGGGGCGGGCGGCTCGGTCATGTCGTTCATGGCACGTCGCCCGCCAGGATGGTGGCCAGGGTGGACGGATCCAGATTTCCTCCGGACACGATGCAGGCAATCTTGTCCCCCTCCACGGCGCCCGACAGGGCGGCCGCGACGGAGGAGGCGCCCGCCCCTTCGGCCACGACGCGGTTGCGGGTGGCGAGCCGTCGGATCGCCGCCGCGGTGTCCGCGAGCGTGATCTCGACGGAGTCGGCGAGAAGATCCCGCGCCAGTTCCCACATCGCGGGTTCCACGTGCGGCCCCCCGATGCCATCGACGAACGAGGGCGTATAGGAGACCGAGACGGCCCGTCCCGCGCGCAGCGACTCGGCGAGCGGGGCCTGCCCCACGACCTCGGATGCGAGGACGGGCACGTCCGGCGCGACGGCCCGCATGCCGGCCGCGATGCCGCAGGCGAGTCCGCCGCCGCCGAAGGGGACGATCACCGCGTCCACGTCGGGGAGGTCCTCGACCAGTTCGAGCGCGATGGTGCCGTTCCCCGCCATCACGTCGCGGTCCATGAAGGCGTGGACGAACCGTCCGTCCATTCCGTCGAAGCGCTGCGTACGGAACACCTCGAACCACGAGGCGACGGAAGTCTTGACGGCCGTCGCGCCGAGCCGGGCGATCGCGTCCAGCTTGAGCCCCGGCGCCGTCTCCGGAACGACGACCGAGCACGGGACGCCGAGACGCCGCGCGTTCCAGGCGACGCCCTGTGCCATGTTCCCCGCGCTCGCCGTCCATACCCCCGCCGCCAGCTCCGCGGGCGGAATCAGGCCGATCGCGTTCGCCGCCCCCCGGATCTTGAACGAGCCGATCGGCTGAAGGTTTTCGAGCTTGAGCCAGATCTCGGGCCCCCCGTCGACGCCGAGGCGGATGAGCGGCGAGCGGAGAGCCGCCGCGTAGACCCGGTCCCGCGCCGCCTCGATCTCCGGCAGACCGGGAGGTTTCACGCGGTGAGGCCCGCGACCGCCCGCGGCAGGCTCGCCAGCGCCCGATCCAGGTCGGCCGCGAGATCCTCCGTCGCCTCCAGCCCCGTGGAGAAGCGGATGAGGGCGTCCCGAATGCCCGCCTTCGCCCGCTCCTCGGCGGACATGCCCGCGTGGACGGCGGCGGCGGGGCGCACCACCAGCGACTCCGGACCCCCGAGACTGGCCGCGACCATCGGGATCTCGAGCGCCGCAATGAAGGCCTCGGCCGCGTCGACGCCGCCCTCGAGTTCGAACGACATCATCCCGCCGAAGCCGTCGAACAGGCGCGCGGCCCGTTCATGCTGCGCGTGGCTCGCCAGCCCCGGATAGTGCACGACGGACACGGCCGGGTGCGCTTCGAGCCGCGCGGCGAGCCGGCCCGCCGACGCGTTCTGTTCGCGGACGCGCACGCTCAGCGTCTTCAGCCCGCGCTCGAGCAGGAACGCCGCGTGCGGGTCGAGGGAGCCGCCGAGATGGTCCTGCATCACCTTCACGCGGCGCACGAGGTCCGCCGGCCCGGCCACGCTCCCGGCCACGATGTCGCTGTGGCCGTTCATGTACTTCGTGCAGCTCTCCAGCACGAGATCGAAGCCGATTTCCGCCGGCCTGAAGTTGATCGGGCTCGCGAACGTGTTGTCGATCAGCGTCACGAGCCCGTGCTCGCGCGCGAACGCCACGACGGCCTCCAGATCCGCGACCTGCACGAGCGGATTCGTGAGCGTCTCGACGTACATGGCGCGCGTCGTCGGCGTCAGCGAGGCCGCCCAACCCGACGGGTCCTGGGGGTCGATCACGGTGTGCCCGATGCGGAACCGCGGCAGGTCCTGCTGCAGGAAGGCGGCCGTGCCGCCGTACAGCGTGTCCTGCACGAGCACGTGGTCGCCGGCGGACAGCAGCGTGAGCAGCGACCCGGAGATCGCCGCCATCCCGCTGCCGAGGACGAGGGCCGCTTCCGTCGCCTCGAGCGCCGCGATGCGCTCCCCGAGCACGCGGTGGTTCGGGGTCGTGCTGAGCCGGATGTACCCGATGTCGTGGTAGTCCTCGCCCCGAAGCTCGTAGTTCGCCGTCTGGTAGATCGGCGTGACGACGGCCCCCTCGGGCCTCGGCTCCTGTTCGCCCGCGTGCACGGCGTCCGTGGACGCCGCCCTTCTCCCATCCCCGAAGTTCTTCATGTCTTTCCCGTCTTTCGTCAGTCCCACATCACGCGGTGGATACGCCACCCGGTTTCGAGCCGCTTCCACACCTCGAGAAACTTGCCGCCGAGTTCGACATCGTCGGGGCCGCGCACCCGGTACGTCCCGTTCGCGAACGCCAGGTCCCCGTCCACCTCGATGTCCTCGATCGTGAACCGGGCCTCGCGCAGCGGCACGGAACCGGCCAGCGCGCGAGCGATGGCTTCGTGCCCCCGGACCGCCGGCTCTCCGGACGGCAGCCGCACCGCGTCCGGCGTGAAGACGTCGGCGACGGCGTCGTCCGGCGCTCCCGCGATCAGCGCGGCTTCCCAGCGCCGCGTGACGCGTTCGATCTCCGCGCGCACCGCCTCGTCGGCGACCGCCCCTCCGGTCTCCCCCGCCTCCGGCGTCCGGCCTCCGCACGCCGCCGCCGCGACCAGGCCGCCCGCCGCAACGATGAACCGAAGCGTTCCTCTCGCGGGCCGTGTTCTTTTCATGGGTCGATATTGTATCGGAGCCCGCGTGCCGCGGCGACGCGCCCCGCTTTCGGGTTCGCGCGCGCCACCGTAGGATGCCCGTCGCTGTTGAGATTTGTTCGCGCATCGCCGGCCGGCGATGCCGCGCTTGAACCTGCTTGGAGGTACGAATGAAGAAGATGTTCCGCGCCATCCCCTGCCTGGCGATCGCCCTCGGCTTCGCCCTTGCCTTCGCCACGGCCGCGGAGGCCCAGGACCGGCGCATGAGCCCGCGCGGAGAGGCCGCCACCCAGGTCGGAGGCTCGTTCAACGCGGACGGCGGCTACGAGGGCGGCTCCTGGGTCGTCGTGACGTACGGCCGCCCCATCCTGCGCGGCCGCGACCTGTTCGGCTCGGGCGATGAGTACGGCCAGCAGTTCCTGCGCGGGGCGCCGCTGTGGCGCGTCGGGGCGGACCAGTCCACCCGCTTCATGACCGAGACGGATCTCATGTTCGGCGGAGAGCGTCTTCCGGCCGGCGAGTACAGCGTGTTCGCGGAACTCACCGAGTCCGAGTGGACGCTGATCTTCTCGACCTGGGGCGCGAAGGACAGCTTCCGCGAGGAGAACCCGGACGCGCTCTGGGGGGCCTACGGCTACACGCCCGACCGCGACGTGCTGCGCACGGGCATGGACGTGGACGCGATCATGATGTCGGCCGACCAGCTCACGATCTCGTTCATGGACATGACGCAGGAGGGCGGCGTGTTCACGATCTGGTGGGACGACCAGGTCGCAACTGTCCCCTTCCAGGTCGCCCGCTAACGCATCACGAGGTCGTGGCGGCGTAGCGGCGGAACCACTCCAGGGTCGACAGCATCTTTCCGATGTGGTGGCTCGGGCGGCGGCGGATGCCGTGCGGCTCGCCGGGGAAGCGCACGAGCGACGTCTCCACCCCGAGCAGCTTCAGCGCCTTGAAGTACTGCTCGGATTCGGACATCGGCGTGCGCCAGTCCTCCTCGCCCGTCACGATCCGCGTCGGCGTCGTCACGTTCTCGACCACGCTCAGGAGCGAGCGCGACTCGTAGTGCTCCACGTGGTCCCAGGGGAGTCCCGGGAACCAGTAGTTGACGCCGTAGGCGGCCATGTCGGCCGTGAGCACAAAGCTGTACCAGTTGATGACGGGATACCACGACACCGCGGCGCGGAAGCGGTCCGTCCGGCCCACGAGCCAGGCCGTGAGGACGCCGCCTCCGCTCCCGCCCACGACGTACAGCTGCTCCTCATCCACGTACCCTTCGTCGATGACCGCGTCGACGCCGGACATGAGGTCGTAGAAGTCGTCCCCGGGGTACGCGTGGTGGATCAGGTTCCCGAACTCCTCGCCGTAGCTCGTGCTGCCGCGCGGGTTCGTGTACAGGACGACGTAGCCCTGCGCCGCCATGAGCTGCTTCTCGAGGTCGAAGCGCGCGCCGTAGTTCGAGAACGGGCCGCCGTGGATCTCGAGGATGAGCGGGTACTCGCGCGAAGGGTCGAAGCCGGGCGGCTTGATGATCCAGCCGTGGATGGGGCGTCCGTCGTGCGAGGACTCGTACCAGATCTCCTCGACCTCCCCGATCTCCCGCTTGGCCATCAGGTCGTCGTTGATCCCCGTGAGCACGCGGACATCGCTTCCGGGGCGACCTGTTGCGACTTCGGAGATCACGGCGGGCGTCGTGTAGTTCATCGCGAAGCTGCCGTCGTCGGCCACGGAGTACGTCGCTCCGGCATAGGCGCGGGCGACCCCGCCGACGTTGTCGGTCAGCACCCGGTGGCCGCTCCCGTCGTCGTCGAGGCGGAAGAGGGCGAGCTTCGTCATCCCCTCGTCGTCGTAGAGCGCGTACAGCCCCGACCCATCGGGCGCCCAAGTGGCCCCGTACACCTCGCGGTCGAGTCCGCCGGAAAGCGAACGCGGATCGCTCCCATCCCGGTTCATCACGTAGAGCCGCGTGAGCTGGTAGCCCTGGAAGCGGTCGTCCATCCCGAAGTAGGCGATATGGCGGCCATCCGGTGAGACGATCGGCCCGTCATCCGGGCCCCGGCGATCCGTGAGCTGCGTGGTCGTGCCGTCGGCGACGGAGACCTCGAACACCTCCGTGTCCGCTACGAAGACGCTCTCCGTGTCCCCGCCCCTGGGGTCGCGTGACATGACGAGGGAGCCTCCGTCCGGCGTCCACGCAAAGTGCGTTCCGCCGATCCCGTTCCCGGCCCAGTGGTTGTCGCCGCTGGTGATCTGGCGGGCCGTACCGCCTTCCGCCGGCACGACGAACACGTGCACGAACCCGTGCGGAAGATCGCCCAACTGGTCGAAGCGATACACCAGCCGCTCGACGACCTGCGCGGGCTCGGCCCACTCGGCGCCCTCCGGCGGCGTCGGCATGCCGCCGATCGTCGGTGCCGGCTTCGGCACCAGCTTCCCGAACGCGATCTGCGTCCCGTCCGGCGACCACTCGAAGGACCGGGGCGGCTCGGTCACGCTCGTGATCGCCGAGGTCTCCCCGGAGTCCATCCAGCGAACGTGAATCTGCGCGTTCCCGCTGCGGTTCGAGATGAAGGCGAGCCGCGACCCGTCGGGAGACCAGCGCGGCGAACTATCCGAGAAGTCGCCCGAAGTGAGCGGTCGATGGCCCGACCCGTCCGACCCCACGATCCAGAGGTTCGAGAAGCGGCCGTCCGTCATGATGTCGGCGCGCTGGCGGACGTAGACGACCCAGCGGCCGTCCGGCGAGATCTGCGGGTCCCCCGCGATCTCGACCTCGAAGATGTCCTCCATGCGAAGCGGGCCGGACTCGGCCCCCGCCTGCGCAACCGCCGGCACGGCGACCGCAAGGAGGACGGTGGCGGCGAACAGCGGACCGGAGATTCGGATACGGCGGTGCGGGGCGGTCATCTGACACTCTCCGTGGCTGGGGCATGGATGAGGTGGCATCGGCAACGGACCCTGCGGATCATAGCCGGAAACGGCGGTATCGGAACAGCGCCACCCGATCGCCGGATGTGACCCGACGCCGGCACGCCCAGTCTTTGGTTGGAGCTCCAGCGTTCCCAACCGAGGACGAGGGGAAAGAACCGATGAAACTCCGGCACGTTGTCCTGATTGGTGCGTTGCTGGCGGGTTGCGGATCGGAGACGCCGGTAGAACCGGAGATGCCGCCGCCGAGCGCCGCCGGACTATGGCTGAGCGTGGCCGAGGACCCCACCTCGGGCTTCTTCGTGCGTCTGGAACATGAGGCCTATGAAGCCCAAACCCAGCGACTTGCAGGGGATTGGATGGACATGGTGAACGGGGAGTTCGAATCGTTGGGCACCGTCAGTCTCGGTTTGTTCGATCACCCGGATATCTCGTTCACGCTGGAACGACCGTATGAGTGGCCAGAGGGCCAGCGGGCTGAACCACGACGGTTCGAGGGTCGGATAAGCGGCCGAACCATGAGCGGAACTCTAACGGGCCAGGACTCGGGGACCGCAACACCGATAACGCTGCAGCAGGTCTACCGACCGGAATCCGGTCCCTGAGACCGCTGATACCGCCCGAATGCGCGAAAGGAGAAACGCCGTGTACGAGATTGCCCGTCGACGCTGGTGTATCGGCATCGTGCTTCTCGGTCTGGCCGCGTGCGGTGACGACAGCGATGGCGTCACTCAGGTGGATCCGGACCAACCATCGATTACGGGTACCTGGAACGCCGTACTCCCGTCAGGCCGGCTCACGCTCGAGCTGCGCGAGCAGCCCCCCGGGGTCGTGACCGGCAACTACAGCATGCCGGTCAGCATCGGATTTGCCGTAACGGGTCCGATATCGAGTGGCGATCATCGCCATCCCGACGTGCTCCTCCGCTGGTCGGCCCACCTCCCGGAGGCTCGCGGCGGTGATCTCGTTTCGGACTGCACGATTGAAGGAACCGCGGGGGACAACGGGATCTGGATCACAGGTCAGATCGTCTGCAGCGAAGCTGAAGGCGTGCTTGATGCGCAGAGCGGGCCGGTCACCGTCACCATCGGAGGCATCAACGCCCCGATCACGCTGAGCCGCCTTCGAATAAGCTGAAAAAAAGGGGCCGCCCGTCGCCGGGCGGCCCCTCTTGAGTCACCGTTCGCCTGGTGGCGGTCGGCAAATCACGCGACGCGGGTCACGTTCTCCGCGGCCGGGCCCTTCGTCCCGTCCGTAACGTCGAACTCGACGGCCTCGCCCTCCTTCAGAGTGCGAAAACCATCCGCCTGAATCGCCGTGTGGTGTACGAAGCAGTCCTTACCGCCCTCTTCCGGGGTAATGAACCCGAAGCCCTTCTGGTCGTTGAACCACTTCACGGTACCTCTCGTACGCATTTCCTACTCCTTCGTTAGTCATGTCGGAGTTCGGGAAACCCGTAGCTGCCGACCGCTGACCTGTTCGACGCGGTCTCCCCCGCGCCAGGGTCGTGGCATCCGCCACGCAGGAAACTAAAGAAAAAGGGGCGACCCGTTGTTGAGAGGCCCCCCCGATCCTGCGATCCTGCCTTCTCAGTTCGGCCGTACCCGGCGTCGCGGGGCCGTCCGAACGCGCGCAATGATCGCCTGCCGGACGTCAAACGTCAAGGGGCGCACCGACCTCAGCCCGTTTCCGTCCCCACGCGAGGGCTGCGCCGTTCGAGCAGAAGCACGTCCCGCCACCGCCCGTCCAGCCTCCCCAGCCGCTCGCGCCGCCCCACGTGGCGGAAGCCGGCCCGCTCGTGGATGCGGAGACTTGCGACGTTCTCCGGGAAGATTCCCGCCTGCAGGGTCCAGAGCCCGACCCGCTCGGAGGATTCGACGAGCGCGTTCAGGAGCCTGAGGCCGATTCCGCCCCCGCGCGCGTCCGCGTCGACGTAGACGCTCACCTCCGCCACGCCGCCGTACACGCAGCGTCCCGAGACGGGAGCCAGGGCCGCCCACCCGACGACCCGCCCCTCCCGCTCGGCCACGAGCCGACAGCCGTCGAGATGGTTCGCGTCCCACGACTCCCAGCCGGGCGCTTCCGTCTCGAAGGTGGCGTCCCCCGTCGCGATCCCCTCCTCGTAGATCGTTCGCACCGCCTCCCAGTCCCCGTGAATGAGCGAGCGGATCTCAAGGATGGCCGGGCTCGTCAACGCGCTGTCATCCGGGTCGTTCGCCGGTCTCACGCGGGGGCGCCTTCACCATGGCGGGTTACTGGGCTTCCGAGAGGACCCTCTCGACGAGCGCCGTCGTTGCCGGTTCGAAGGGATGGAAGCGGCCGCCCCAATACCCCCGAATCAGGCCCTCCGCGTCCACCAGCAGCGTGTGCGGCACGCCGGGGTAGAGGTCGAGCGCCTGCGTGAGTCCGGGACCATCGCCGAGGAAGTTCGGATAGGTGATGTCGAACTCCTCCAGGAATCCCTCGACGAGCGCCACGTCGCCTTCATCGATGGAGATCCCGACCACCTCGAGGGGATCCGCCGCGTACTTCGCATGCATCTGCTGCAACTCGGGCATCTCGTCGCGGCAGGGGATGCACCACGTCGCCCACAGGTTCAGGACGACGACCCGGCCTCGGAACTGGTCGAGGTCCGCCGGCCGGCCGTCCAGGTGCGTCACCTCGAGCGCGGGGAGAGGACGGTACGAGGCGGGCGCGCGCTCGGCCGGCTCAGGGGCCCGCGCGGCGTCCCCGGCCGCTCCATCGCGTTCACCCCCGCCGCACCCGGCCGCGATAGTTGCAAGGGCCAAGGCCCCCAGCGCGGCGCGCCTCATCGGTTCGACTCCAGGTTCTCCATCGCGCTCTTCATCTCCCGTTCAAAATCCAGGTTCGTGGGTGTGGGGAAGACGCCGGGCGGGCGAGCGTACGGCTGGTCCGTGATGACGACCTCCGGCTCCGTCGTGAGCGGCACATCTTCGGCGACGGCCTCGAAGGAGAGGTCGTCCACCCACAGCTCTCCATCGCCCGTGATCATCGCCCCGATGAGGATCGTAACGCCTTCCGGCGGGATGTCCACCACGATCTCGCGCGTTTCCCAATCCTGCGTTCCCTCGACGCGCCGGTCCTCGCTGTTGTCCAGGGCGAGCATGGCGTACTTCCCTTCGAGGATGCCGTCCACCCGCACCCAGAGGCCGCCGGAATCCACGTCGTCGGACCGGAGGTGTCCGCGGAGGCGCATCCGCTTGCCACGGTAGGCGGTGGCGTCGACGAGCTGCACGCTCGCGGCCCACTGGCTGCGGCGCCGGTTGCCCCGCGCCTCGAGCCGCATGCTCGAAGACCCGGAATGGGCCACCTCGGGGTCGAGCCTGAGGCGATAGTCCGCGGCGTCCTGCCCGACGAGGACCCACGCGTCCGGCATCTGCGCGGCGAGGTCGCCGCCGGTCGCCGGGGCCAGGACTCCAAGCGCCAGGATCGCCCCCGTCGCGAGTCTTCGGATCATCGCGGGATGAGCCAGAAATCGACCTGGCGGCCGTCGATGTACCACGTGCGCTCGCCGTCGAAGAACGCATCCTCCTCGAGCATGATGCGCACCGTCTGTCCGCCCCATTCCGGAACGGGGACGGCCGCGTTGAGTTCGATCGAGTGCGCCGTGTTCGGGAAGAGCGGATAGTCGCCCCGCCCCGGCACGCCGCCCTGGTTGTCCCAGAGACCGATCGTCGGTCCGGCGCCGTGGCCGTGGAAGCCGATCGGGTGCGTGTAGATCGTCGCGTCGATCCCCTCGGCCTTCGCCTGCTCCAGCGCGCCCGCGAGGATCTCGTTTCCCGAACGCCCCGCGGCGAAGTTCTCCGTGAGGATGTCCTGGAGGCGGTTCCCGACGGCGAGCGCGCGGACGAGACCCGCGGGCGCCGCGTCCTCTCCCGGCTTCAGCACGTACGCTTGCTGCTGCGTGTCGGTGTTCAGGCGCAGGTACTTGATCCCGAAGTCCACGTGGAGCAGGTCGCCCGGGCGGATGACGTTCTCGTCCGGAGGCGCGGAGAAATCCCCCTCCCCTTCCCTCGCGCCGCCCGCCTTCTCATGGCGCTGCACGGAGACGCTGGGCTGGAACCAGGTCGCGAGCTTGAGTTCGAGGATCCGCTCCCGGTACCACCACACGACATCCTCGGTCGTCGTCACGCCGGGCTGAATCACCTTCGCGCTGAAGCCTTCGGCGATGATCCGGTGCGCGATCCGCACGATCTGGGGATAGACCTCCATCTCCTCGGGCGTCCGCGTCTCCAGCCATCCGATCGCGAGGCGCTCGGTCCCCGCCACCCGCTCGCGGTACTTCGCCGGGAGCGCGGCCATCAGCGCGTCGTACTCCGTCCCGGTGAGCCCATCCGCGAGCGCGAAGGTCGAGGAGCGGTTCACCGCGATGCGTTGCGGGTCGCGCTCGGCGATGACCTCCGCCACCCGCCCCCACTGGTCCGGCTCGTTGTCCGGGTCCCACGCGCGCGGGAACGGACCGATGTCGTACCGCGCCACCGCGAGCCGTTCCAGCGGCTGCCCCGGTCCCCGGTCGTGAAGGATGAGGACGGTGCGCCGCCGCGCCGCCATGTACGTGGAGGGCAGCATCGTCTCGATGACCGGATCCTCGTTGTATTCGCGGGCGGCGACGATCCAGAGGTCGACCCCCTCACGGCGCATGATCTCGGGCGCCACCGTCTCGAGCCGCCCTTCCAGCCAGCGGTCGATGACGGCGGCCCGCTCCCGCAGCGGGAGGATGACGGGCATCGCCCCATCCGTCCGCTGGGCATCCGCAAACCCGCCGTCCGGTGGCATGGCCGACTGAGCCGCCGCCTGCGACGGACCGGGAGCCGCGGACAGGACGAGCAGGAGACCGGCGGAGAGGAGACCGGCGGACTGCACTCGGGGGCCCGGGAAGCGTGGTGTCGAAACGCGCATTTCGAATCTCCGTTGGAATGTCGAACGGCCTGAACCTACCGAATCGCCGGCACGCGGGAGAGGGCTCGGAGGGGGCGGTGGCGGAAACGGTCCGCGGCCCGCCATCGTAGGATCTTCCAGCCCCCGGACCGGAGGGAAGCCTGATGAAGGACGTGGATTCGGATCTTCTGCCGGAACTCTACTCCCGGCAGGAACTGGACAAGGCCCGCCGGCGACACCGGATCGTCGGACGCATCGAGGGGATCGCGGCCGCCGTCGTCGCGGGCACGATCTTCAATTTCCTGGGCTGGATCCCGACGGTCCTCGTGCTCGGCGTCGCCGGCTACCTCATCTACCGCTTCGTCCTCAAGCCCCGGAAATCGTCCAGATCGCCCGGGGCGTCCGAGGAGATCTGACGCAGGTCAGGGCCAGACGGCGATCACGACCGCCTGTCCGATGAGGGCGACGGCGTTGTAGCCCAGGCTCAGGAAGAAGATCCCGGGCTTGCGGTTCTCGTAGGCCACGCCCTGGTGTCCGACGTTGAGGACGAAGCCGACCGTGACCAGCAGCCCCACGTGGACCCCGATCATGGCGCCGGAGCCGCCCATCACGGCGATGAGCTGCGCCAGGATGTAGGCGGTGACGAGCGAGAGGACGAAGCTCACGCCGTGCGTCTTCACCGGATTGAAGTCCTTCTGGATCTCCTCCGCGGTGGTCTCCATGAGCGAGAGCCACCGCTTGCCGAAGATCGGGCCGTACCACAGGAAGCCGACGACCAGCGGAACGACTCCGGCGACCAGAATGGCGAGCCAGTTGACGTCTTGCATGGTCTATCTCCTTTGGAGCGGGAGGTGGATCGCCGACGGACGGGCGCCGGCGTGATGGATCGTATTCTCCGCCGGGACCATGCGCGTGTGGCGCCCGAGCGGTTCGCCCGTGTTCGGGTTCACGTCGAAGCGGGGATAGTTGGAACTCGAGATCTCGAGCCGGATTCGATGACCGGCCCGGAACAGGTTCGCCGTCGGGAAGAGCCGGATCTCCGTTTCATAGACGTCTCCGGGCGTCATCAACGTCTCGCGCTCGCGGGAATCCCGATAGCGGGCGCGGAGAATGCCGTCCGTGATATTGAGATCGAATCCGTCGGGGTAGTCGTCGTTCGGGGGATAGACGTCGACGAGCTTGGCGGTGAAGTCGGTGTCCGGGGCGCTGGACGAAGTCCACAACGTGACGGTGACCGGGCCGATGACCTCCAGATCCTCCGCCAGGGGTCCGGTCTCGAACACGAGCACGTCGGGCCGGTCGGCGGTGCGCCGGCCATCGACCTCGGAGGCGAAGAAGCCGTTCTCAGAGCCGCCCTCGAGCGACCGGAAGGTGCGCTCGCGCTGGTCGTAGCCGCCCCGCTTCAGCGCGCCGGAGAAGGCCCCGCCGATCGTGGGCACCGGGTGCTCGGGATCGTACGTATAGGCGGTCGATCCCTCGTCGCGGCTCGGGGGCTCGCGCGTAAGTCCGCCGCCCGCGCGGAGGTAGAAGGGCGTCGCTTCGGTATCCTCGAGCGGCCACGTCGGCGCGGTGCGCCACTCGCCGCCGTGGAAGAGGCGTCCGTTCTCGTCCCGGCGGCCGTCGCCGCCTCCCATGACGAAGATCGTGACCGGGCCGGCCGCCCCGCCCGCCAGCCGGTCGTCGCTCTCGAACAGGTCGGTCGCGCGCTGCCCCCGGAGGTGCCGGTCGAACCAGCGCAGGTGAAACTCGCGCGAGAAATCCTCCACCGCGGCCTCGGCCCCGAACTCGATGTCGCCGGCATGGGAGCGGCTGTTCCCGCCGTGCGTCCACGGGCCCATGAGGAGCGTCATGGGCGACGACTTCCGCCGCGAGAGCTCGACGAAGCTCTGAATCGTGCCCGGGGCGTAGGAGTCGTACCAACCGCCCACGTGCAGCATCGGGATGTCCGACGTCTGGTCGTAGTACTCGACCCAGTTGCGGCCTATGCCGCGATAATAGTCGTCATAGTCGCCGTGGTTCTGCATCGTGAGGTAGTAGTCCTCGAAATTCGGCGCGACGGAGAGCGGGTTCTCCCCTTTTCGGAAGGGCGTGTCGGGGAACCAGTCCGACGGCGGCTCCTCGGCGAGGCGGAGGCGGATCTCCGGGTCGTCCGCGACCGCCGCAAGCTGCAGGTGGGCCCAGCCGAGTTGCTGGCCGAGTTCGAGCGCGCCGTGGTTGCGGACCTTGTGCGTCCAGGCGTCGGAGAGCCCCCCCATCGTGAGCACGAGCGTCCTGAGGCCCGGCGGGTTCAGCTTGGCGGCGTCGGCCTGCGTGTGCGCGCCGTAGGAGGTGCCCCACATGCCGACGGAGGGCTCCGCGTAGTCGAGCTCCGTGATCCACTCGATGGTGTCGTAGCCGTCGGGCGCGTCGAACTCGTGGTACTTCTGGAAGGTGCCCTCCGAGGCGTAGAGCCCGCGCGTGTCCTGCAGCACGACGATGTAGCCGTGCGTCGTGAACCAGCGTGCCTGGTCCACGAGGCCGCGCGAGGTCTTGTCGTACGGGGTCCGGTGGAGGAGGACGGGAAACGGCCCATCGACGGGCTCGTACTCGCGGGAGGGGCGGTAGACGTCGGTCGCGAGGCGGATGCCGTCGCGCATCTCCACCATGAGATCCGTCTCCACCTGGAGAGCATCGTACGGGCCGCGCCCCGCCGCGTCCGCCGCCGCATCCAGGGCCGCTTCCGTCGCATCGCCGGAGCGGGTCGCATCGCCGCAGGCCGCGAGCCACGGCGCTCCCAGCAGGGCGAAGGCAGCGACGGCGCGCCTCATGCCGCGACTCCCGCGCGGGCCGTCGAGAGCGCGTCCACGAGGTCGTCGATGTGTGCGAGTTCGTCCACGCGTTCGAGCCGGTCCAGTGCGCCGTCGATCTGCGCGCCGTCCATCACGAGACTCGCGCAGTCGCGGAACTTGTCATGCAGCTCGTCCCGGGTGAGCGGCCGCTCCGGTCCGCCGGGATACGTGTCCGCCTCGGTGTGAAGCTCGGTCCCGTCGCGGAGCCGCACGTCGATCGCGCTCCGCATGCGGTCGTATCCGCGGGCGTCGATCTCCTCGTCGAACCGGACCGTCACGCGGCGCATCATGTCCGCCGCCTCGTCGGAGAGCACGAAGTCGTCGTGAAACTCGCGGATCCCGGCCCGCCGCCGCAGGACGATGCTCGAGAGGACGAAGGGGATGCAGAACTTCGCTTCGAGTTCGTTGCGGGGCACGGGATACCGGAGGGGGTTCAGGATGTTGTGTCCGGCGCGGAACGTGATGTGCGCGACGTCGTCGGGCGCGAGGTCGTGCTCCGTGACGAGTTCGAGCATGGCGGCCATGCTGGGGTGGCCGAGGCTCCCCGACGGGAACGGCTTCACGGAGACGCCGGGGTCGAGCAGCGTGTACGGGGAGCCCAGCGCGCCGACCAGCCGCTCGGGCTCGAAGCCGCCGCCGAAGACGCGGAAGAAGCCCCACGGCGCCTCCAGCGCGTCGTGCCCGGCGGTGAAGCCGCGGGCGGCGAGGTCGACCGCGAGGATGCCGTTTTCCGCGGCCCGGCCCGCGTGGAGCGGCTTTGTCATCGTGCCGAACCCGAGCCGGATCCCCGACGAGAGGCTGGCGGCGATCCCGAGCGCCATCGCGAGGTCGTCCGCCTGCAGGCCGGCGAGTTTCGCGGCCGTCGCGCAGGCGCCGAGCGTGCCGATCGTCGCCGTCGAGTGGAAGCCCTCCATGTAGTGCCGCGGGTCGATCGCCTCGGCGATCTTGCACTCCACCTCGAACCCGACGAGGAAGGCCTCCAGGAACTCGGCCCCCGTGGCCCCTTCCCTCTCCGCCATCGCGTATCCCGCCGCGAGGGGGGCGACCGTGGGGTGCGTGAGGAGGCCGAAGATGCGGTCGGGCGCGTTCGAGAGCTGCGTGTCGTCGAAGTCCATCGCGTGGCCCGCCGTTCCGTTGGCGCGCGCCGCGAGCGAGGCCGGGGCGCGGGCATCCGGCGGACCGATGATCGTCGCCTGCGCGTTCCCGCCCTGTACCGCGATCTGCTCCTGGACGATGCGGGAACAGGAATCCGTCGACCCGGCGAGGATCACGCCGGTCCCGTCGGTGACGCAGCGCCGTCCCTCGGACAGCAGCCGCTCCGGAAAGTCGTCTATCGTCGTCTCGAGTATGAAGTCGATGACCGCACGCGTTGCGCTCACTCGTGTTCCTCGTGCCGGGGTTCGTTGTCGTATGCGTCGGGTCCGTCGTGTGTGTCGGGTCCGTCGTGTGTGTCGGGTCCGTCGTGTGTGTCGGGTTCGGGCGCTCGTGTCCTCCCGGAGATCAGGCGGCTGCGGACGGCCGGGGCCGCGAAGCTCACCGCCGCGAGCAGGATCAGAACCAGGCTGATCGGGCTCTCCAGGAAGATCGAGTGCGACCCCGAGGACAGGCTCAACGCCCGCCGATAGTTCGTCTCGATCATGGGACCGAGGATGAGGCCGAGCACCGCCGGCGCGAGCGGGTATCCGCCCCGCAGCATAGCGAAGCCGACGAGCCCGAAGAAGAGGGCGGCCCACGCATCCGCCGCGTTGCCGCGGAGGGAGAACGTGCCCACGAGCGAGATCGCGACGACGAGCGGCATCAGGATCGACGGCCGCAGCCGGACCACCCGCGTCCAGAGGGGGATCCCCAGGCGTCCCACGGCCAGCATGAGAAGCACCGCCACCACGAATCCCGCGTACAGCGCGTAGACGAGTTCGGAGCGCTCGGTCATGAGCAGCGGGCCGGGTGCCACGCCCTGCACCGTGAGGCCTCCGAGGAGGACGGCGGCGCTGGCGGAACCGGGGATCCCGAGTGCGAGCAGCGGGATCATCGCCGCCCCGACGCAGGAGTTGTTCGCGGCCTCCGGCGCCGCGATGCCGGCCGGCAGGCCCGTCCCGAACCGCTCCGGCGTCTTCGAGACCCGCCGCTCCTCGTTCCACGCCACGATGGAAGCGATCGTCGCCCCGGCCCCGGGGATGGCCCCGATCAGACCCCCGATGGCGGATCCGCGGAGAATCGTGCGCCACAGTCCGAACAGTTCGCGAGCCTTCGGGAGGGCGCCGGCGATTCCATCCCCGGGAGGCGTCGACCGCCGACGGCCCGTCACCGCCTCCAGCGCCTCCGCGATCGCGAAGAAGCCGATCAGCATCGGGACGAGCCCGAGACCGTCCATGAGCGCGTTGGTGCCGAACGTGAGCCGGGGGGCCCCCGTGAGCACGTCGAGCCCGACGATGAAGAAGAGGAGCCCGAGGAGCGCGCTCACGATCCCCTTGAACGGATCCTTACCCACGAGGTTCGCGACGATGGAGAGCCCGAACACGCCGAGCCCGAAGTACTCCGCCGGCCCGAAGGCGATCGCCGCCCGCGAGAGCGGCCCCAGCGCGAGGACGAGGAGGACGGTGCCGAGGAGCCCGCCGCTCATGCTGGAGAAGAGGGAGATCCCGAGGGCGCGTCCCGCCTCGCCGCGCCGCGTCATGGCGTAGCCGTCGAAGGTCGTGGCGAGGGCGGGCGAACTCCCCGGCACGCCGATCGCGATCGCGGTGATCGAACCACCGTACTCCGCCGCCATGTAGATCGAAACCATCATCAGGAGCGCCGGCGTCGGGTCGAGGGCGAAGGTGACGGGGAGGACGAGCGCGAGTCCCACCGTCGAACTCAGCCCCGGCATCGCGCCCGCGAACACGCCGAGGAGGCTCCCGGCGAGGAGCGCCGCGAGGTTCCCCGGCTGGAGCGCCGTCAGCAGGCCGTCGAAGAAGGCGGACACGGGCGGTGGATCAGAACCCGGAGGGGAGCGGCACGCCGAGCGCCACGATGAACACGAGATAGATGAAGGCGGCGAAGGCGAGCGGCACGGAGATGAGCGCGAGCCGCGAGCGCTCGCCCGTCAGCCACATGAGCCCGGCGACGAGGAGCGGCACTGACGCGACGGTCCCGAGCCGGGGCCAGACGAGAAGGAAGACGGCGATCCACGTCGCTCCCAGCCCCAGGCGGGCGCCGCGACCGGCTCCCGAGCCGGTCCTCGCGTTCCCGCGGGAACGTCCCGCGTCCGACTCCGGCGGCTGTCGCGCGGCCCGGATCGCGAGCCAGGCCGCGCAGCCCATGAGCAGCACGGCGAGCAGCCGGGGGAAGAAGGCCGGACCCGGCGCCCCCTCGGCCAGCGATCCCGGGTAGGAGCGCGAGTCCAGCAGCACCCCCGCCGCCACGACGGCGAGCACGCCGGCTTCCGCGAGCAGGCGCAGCCGCGCGGCCCCACCCGCGGAGGAACTACTCATCCAGAATTCCCAGCCGCCGCAGCATGTCCCGGCTCGTCGCCACCTCCTCGGCCATCCAGGCGCCGAACGCGTCCGCGTCCGCCATCGTCGCGTATTCCAGCGCCGCCCGCTCCATGTATTCGCGGAACCCCGGGTCCTCGATCGCGGCCATCAGCCGCGCGCGCAGGTCCGCGCGTAGCGCCGGATCCAGCCCCGGCGGTCCCACGACCCCGCGCCAGTGGACCGGAGTCAGGTCGTATCCCTGCTCCGCGTAGCTCGGCGTGTCCGGGAGCGCCTCGACGGGAAGCGCCACCCCCAGTACCCGCATCGTCCCCGCCCTCAGGTGCTCGCGCACGATGTTGTAGTTCGTGTGCGCCGCGTCCGTGTGCCCTCCGAGCGCCGCCACCACGGCGTCGGCCGACCCCTCGTACGCGATCCAGCGCACGTCCGGGTCTCCCGCCGCCGCCCTCAGGCGGGCGAAGCCGAGGAAGTGGGCCGACGCCGCCCCGAACCCCGACACCGAGACCTCGCCCGGCCGCGCGTGCGCGGCCTCGAACAGGTCGCCGAGCGTGTGGAAGGGACTGTCGTCCCGCACCGCGATCAGGAAGGGGTCGATCTGGATGCGGAGGATGGGGGTGAAGTCCCCGGGAGAGAACGGAATCCGCCCCGTCGCCATGTTCACGGTGCCGCTCGCCGTGAAGACGCCGAGCACGTGCGGGTCGCCCGCCCGTCCCTGCAGGTACTGCATGCCGGCGGCGCCCGCCCCGCCCTGCCGCGTCATGACGGTGACGCGCCGGCCCTCGAAGTGCGGCGGCGCGGCCTCGGCCAGGGCCCGCGAGAGGAGGTCCGTCGGTCCACCCGGCGTCGCCCACGACACGATCTCGATGGCCCGGCTCGGAAACGCCGCCTCCTCCCCCGACGGCGAACACCCGACCACGGCCAACGACATCACGGCCAGGGCCGCCGCGGCCGCCGCGCGTTGACGTCCGGATGATGGAGCGGGCCATCCTCGGGCATTCATGGGAGGGAATGTGAGACCTTCGTCCGGGACAGGCCACGGGGAGGCCGGAGGGCATTGATATGACTGGTCTGACTAGTTATGCTGTGTCGATGGAACTGCTTTACTCGACCTATGAGGCGAAGGCCCGTTTCTCCGAAGTGTTACGCCATGTGAGGGAGGGACGAACCGTGACCATATCCTACCGGGGAGACCCGGTGGCCGAGCTCCGTCCGCTTCGGCGCGAGAGCACGGATCTCGAGGAGCGGCTGGCGGATCTGGAGCGGCGAGGGATTCTCACGCCTCGCCCGAAGCATCGGAAGCCGATCGAGCTCGGAACGCCGGTGCCAGGCGCCCTGGAACGCTTTCTGGCCGACCGAGGAGAGTGAGCGCCGCCTACGTGGACACGTCCGCGATCGTCTCGGTCGCTTTCGTCGAGGCGGGGGCGGACGAGATCGTCCGCCGATTGCGGGGGTTCCGGGATCTGATGTCATCCAATCTCCTGGAAGCGGAACTCCGATCCGTCTGCGCCAGAGAGGAACAGCCCTTCCCGGAGGATCTGGTCTCCGGATTCAGCTGGGTTCAGCCAAACCGGCCTCTGTCGCGAGAGATGCGGACCGCCCTCCGAGCCGGCTACTTGCGTGGCGCGGATCTCTGGCACGTGGCGTGCGCCCTGCACGTGGCGCAGAGGCCTTCGGATGTCTCGTTCATCACCCTCGACGAACGACAGGCGGAGGTGGCGGCGGCGCTGAACTTCCGGCTGGGGTAGGGTCGGCGGGCGCGGACTTCCGGGCTGGTGGCGGCGGGCGGGCGTTCGGTAGACTGCCCCGCATGAGCGAGCCCGCAGGTGAGAGGATGACCGTGGCGACGGGCCGCGGCTGGCGGCGCGACGTGTGGCCGGGGATCCACTGGATCCAGGAGTGCGGCGGGCACCGGGCCGGGATCGCGCGCTCGGTGCTGGAGAGCGGCGCGGACTGGTACAGGCCCGGGAACGAGCTTTACGTCCCGCAGAACGCGTACCTGCTGACGGGCGAGAGGACGCTGCTCTGGGACACCCTCTCTCCGGCCTCGGGCCACATCCTTCTCCCGGCGCTCGAGGAACTGCTGGAAGGGCGGCCGCTCGACTACCTCGCCCTCTCGCATCCGGACGTGCCCCACGCGGGGAATACGATGCAGGTGCTGCGGCGCTATCCGGACTGCCGCCTCGTCGCGCCGGCGACCGGGGAGACGCACGCGCTGTACCACCTCGACGACGCGATGAAGGTGGGGCCCGAGGATGAGATCGATCTCGGCGGGCTCCGGGTCCGCTTCCCGGAGGCGACCTTCCTCGACGCCGCGATCCACACGTGGATGAGCGAGGAGACGACCCGCACGCTCTTCACCGTCGACTGGATGGGGTTTCCGCACCAGAGCGGCGAGAGCCTGCGGCGCACGGACGAGATCGACACGGTGGTGGACGTGGGGCGCCTCGAGGAGTTCCACAGCCGGGTGATGTTCTGGTTCCAGTACGTGGTGCCGGAAAAGGTGACGGCGGCGACGGACGCGCTCGCAGTGCAGTTCGCCGGCTACGGGCTCGCACCGGCGCACGGACTCCCGATCCCGGGGGCGGACGCGGCCCCCTACTACGAGCGCATGAACCAGGTCGTGCGGCGGGTGGCGGCGAGCGGGCGCGGGGGCGTCCTGTGAGCGCGATCAGCCTGGGCGGCGGGGTCTCCTGGGTCCACGAGTGCTTCCCGGAGACCGACGGCCACATCCACGTCTCCGTCTACCTCGTCGAGGCGCCGGAGGGGGCGATCCTCATGGACTCCGGCTCCTTCCACCACCGGCAGCGCCTCTCGGACCGGATCAGCGACGCCACCGCCGGACGCGGCATCGGCGCCATCGTCCTCTCCCACTCCGACTATCCCCACTCCGGGAACATTCCCGCCTTTCGCCGCGACTGGGGAGACTTCGAGATCGTCGCCTCCTGCGGGGACGCGGACCTCCAGGGCCTCCCGTACGCGCGCCGCACGAAGATCGGTGACGTCACCGACGTCCTCGGCCGGCGGTTCGTGGTGCTCGATCCCCCGCTCGCCGACCGGAATCACACGACGTGGGTCTACGACGAAACCTCTCGCATCCTGTTCGTGGCGGACGGCTTCGGCACGCTCCACGCCCCCGGCGCCTGCGACATCGACTGGGGCCGGATCCCGGAGGACGGACGCGCGGAGGGCGTACACGAGTTCCACGCCCAGACGCTGCCCTGGCTGCGCTATGCGGACCCGAACCGGGTCATGGACGCGCTGCACGCGATGCTGGAGCGGCACCCCCCGGCCTGGATCGCCCCGATCCACGGCCCCCCGATCGCCGAGGCGGACGTGGACCGCTACATGGCCGACCTGAGCGACGCCCTGACCCGCATCGCCGCTTCCTAAGGACCTTCCGAGTAAGCCGGGGCGGAACCACTTCCGCCCGATCCATCCGGCAGCCGCGGACGGGTGCTCACCGGCGGAGCAGCTTCGTCAGGTCGGCCTCCGACGCGGCGCCGACGATTCGGGCGTGTTCCGACACGAAGGTCGGGGTCGCGGTGATCCGCCAGCGGTCGGCGAGCGCGGCGTCCCGGGCGAGGCGCTCGGTCGTTGCGGCCGCGTTCAGGCAGCGGACCAGAAGCGTTCCCGCGGGAACGCCCGCCACGATCGCGACCGACTCCCAGTCCACGTCTCCGGTCTCCCAGTCTTCGTTCGTCATCAGGTGGTCGTGCATGCGCACGAACGCTCCCTGCTTCTCCGCGCAGATCGCCGCGCGCGCCGCCTGGGCCGAACGGTCCGAAAGGGGCACGTGAACGAGCACGACCCTGGCCTCGCCCGACGCCACCCACCCGTTCACGGTCTCGTGAGACGAGCGGCAGAAGGGGCACCGGTAGTCGCTGAACTCGAAGATCGTCTGCGGGGCATCGCCGCCGCCGAGCACACTTCTTCGATTCGCGGCGGCCTCCCCCCACTCCTCCCGGTAGCGCGCGAGCACCTTCCGCTCGTCCTTCCACTCCCGCAGACGGCCGCCGACCACCCCCGACGGACGGAAGGCGATCACCGCGAGGAGGACGAGGCACACGGCGAGACCGATGTCCTGGATCCCGATCCGCTTCATCTCCCCGGTGTCCTCGCGCCGACAGGCAGCGGGATGATCAGGACGTATTCGACACCGAGTTCATCCCGCACCACCCCGACCGCCTCCGTTTCGTCGGCCCACAGCAGGTCGAATCCACCGGGGAACTCGACGTTCACGGCGGGGCTTCCCGGCCCGGCGTACACGCTCCAGACCGAAACGTCGTCCTCGCCGGGCGCGGCATCGATTCGCGGCCGGTAACCCGTCACCCAGACGCGTCCGTCGGCACCCGCAATCACGTTTCCCAGAGGCGGGAGGGAGTCGGGAAACGCCCATACGTCGAGCGTGGCCGCGATCCGGGTCCGCATGTGGGTCGGCAGGAGGCGGTTCATCTCGGCGCGCATGGGAGCGAGCGCCATCTCCCGGTCCTCCGCCGTCACGGGAACCGACGGGAGGGCGAACTCGATCGGAGCCAGCGGTAGGCCGCCACCCGTCACCCGCTCCGCGCGCGGGCGTGCCGTGGACCCGAAGAGAAGGACCGAATCGAGCGGCAGCACGAACGGCTGAGGCGAGAACGGAATCTGGCCCGAAATGAATGAGTCTCCGGGGTAGCGGAAGACGCGGGTCCCCGTGGTCTCGGCGATGGGGTCGAACCCCGTCCCATCGGCCGACGTCAGGAAGACGACGACCTGCAGGGGATGAGACTCGCCCATTTCGTCGACCCGCCGGTCGGGCCTCGGCACCGCCCACGCCAGGCGGCCGTCATCCATGGCGCCCTGCAATCGCGGGGATTGCAGGGTGTCCCCGGGAGGGATCGGGATCCCGACGCGCCGCACGCCTCCGCCGGTGTACGGCCAGACGGACGCGCCTCCCCCCGCCGCGTCGTATACCACCACGGAATCGCCGCGGTATCCGAAGAGCGCCGCCAGTTCCCCGAGCTCACGCGGACCGCCGCCCACGCCGCCGCGGGTGTCGCGCCACGCCCCATCGAGCGTGAACGTGCGCAGCGTGGCATCGCCCCGGTTCGCGACGACCAGCACGCCGGCCGGCCGGTCCACGACGACGGCGGCGATGTCGTGGAAGTCCGTCTGCCCATCCCCGGACGCGCTTCCGAGCCGCAGGCGGGGCGGCCCCGCGCGAAGATGCGCGGGGTCCGCTCTGAAGGCCGCTTCCGGTTCCGCCGAACCGATCGTGTCGGTACGGTCGTCCCGTTCCAGACATGCGGCAGCCACCATCGCGGCCGCGAATGTCGTCCAGTACCGGGGCCCGCGCGGCCCCCCGTCGTATTCAGCCTCATGTGATCACCATCGAAAGGGATCGCGATCTGAAGGACCCCACATGGAAAGAGCGCATTCCCGCACGCACTCGCTGAGCTCGTAGTTGCAGCCCCAGCCACCGTCCAGGACGCAATCCGACCATGCCAGGCCACAGTCGCTCACGCAGTCGCCGCCGCGCGCGGACGCGGCCTGGCCGGGTTGCGCCAGGATGGCCGTGGCCAGCACCAGGTTGAAGCCAAGGAGTACCCAGCGTCCCGCTTTCGTCCTCTTCATCGTCCCCTCCCCTTCCCGGGTCGTCGGGAGGCGTGGTCGCGGCCGCCACGATCGTTGGCGCGCTCGTCGCGACGCTCCGGGGCGGACCCTCCGTCCCGTGCCTTCCGAGATTCACCCTCCAGAGTCCGGCCAGCGATCAACGAGCTATCAACTCGCTCGCAGCAGGCAGGCGGCGGGGTCACGGCGGGCGGCGGGGCTATGCCGGGCGGCACTCGCCTCCCCTCCAAGTGCCACGTATCGTCGGAACCTCACGGAACCACGGGGCAACTGGAGGCGTGGATGGCGGATGTGCTTTGCGTAGGCGGGACGGGGACCGTCGGGAGCCGGGTCGTCGAGGGCCTGGTGGCCCGCGGCGCAGCGGTCCGGTGCCTGACGCGCTCGGCGGACCGGGCCGGCGGGTCGGAGGCGGGGGTCGAATTCGTGCAGGGCGACCTGGAGCGGCCCGACACCCTCGCGCCGGCGCTCGAAGGCGTGTCGCGCGTTCACCTCCTCACGGCGCTCCACCCGCGGGAGGCGCAGCTCGGGATCGGGGCCATCGATGCGGCCGCGGAGGCCGGCGTCGAGCGGATCGTCTTCCACTCCGCGCACCGCGCGCACGCGGCGACCCACATTCCCCACTTCGCGAGCAAGATGGATATCCTCGCCGCGCTCGAGGCCTCCGGCGTGCCGTGGGCCACGATCGAGCCGAACCACTATTTCCAGAACGACCTGTGGCTGCGACGGTCGCTCGAAGCCGGGGTCTACCCCGCACCGCTCGGCGGCGTGGGACTGCACCGCGTCGATGTCCGCGACATCGCCGACGCCACCGTGAACGCGCTCCTCGACGACGGCCACGAGGGGATCCGGCATCCGGTGGTCGGACCCGAACTCCTGACGAGCGCGGACGTCGCCCGCACGTGGAGCGAGCACCTCGACCGCGGGATCGAGTACGTGGGCGACGACCTCGACGCGTGGGAGGCGCGTGCGGCCCGGCGCCTGCCGGACTGGCTCGTGAGGGACCTGCGGATCATGTCGGAGTATTTTCTCTCCGACGGGCTCATCGCGACGGAGGAGGACTTCGCGACGATGAGCCACGTGCTGGGCCACGCGCCGCGCGTGTTCGAGGATTTCGTGGCCGAGACTGTCGCCGCCTGGCGCTGAGGAGGTCGACACATGTTCACGATATACGTCTTCAGTCTTCTCGTAGGCGGCGGCTTCCTCGCGCTGTCCGTGTTCGGCGACTTCCTGGACGGCATGGACATCGATGTGGATGTCGACGCGGATCTGGACGCGGGGGGCGCGACGGACGTGGCGCGACTTCTCTCGCTGCGGACGATCGTCTACGCGATGTTCGGGTTCGGCGCGACCGGCGCCATCCTTCACTGGTTCACGAGTCCCGCGGTCACGGCCGCCATCGCGGGCGTCACGGGACTCGCCTCCGGGGCGTTCATCGGCGCCGCCTTCCGCTACATCAAGCGCTCGGGCGCCGGCACCGCGCTCGGCGAGCGTTCGCTGGCCGGGCTGACGGGCGAAGTCACGATGGAAATAGCGCCGGACGGCGCGGGTACGGTGAAGGTGTCGCGCGGCGAGCGCCGCTTCAGGGTGCGGGCCCGCATGGACGCGACGTGCCCGGACGACCTGCCGCTGCGCGCCGGACAGTCCGTCGTCGTCGTGCGCATGACGGACGGCATCGCGGATGTCGTGCCCATGGATCCCGAAGACATGAAGCTGCTCGAGGAATGAGGTCGAAATGCAAGACTTTCTGAATGTCCTGGCCGCCCCCGTGGTGATGGCGGGCGTCTTCTTCGTCGTCGTACTCGTGGCGATCATCACGATCAAGAACCTGATCGTGATCGTTCCCCCCAACCGCGCGGCCGTGATCACCGGCCGGAACCGCATGCTGACCGATGGCCAGGCCGTCGGCTACCGCTCCATCTCGGGCGGGCGCACGCTCCGGATCCCGATCATCGAGACGGTCCAGCACATGAACCTCGAGACCATCCCCATCGAGGTCTCCGTCAACAACGCCTTCTCGAAGGGAAACATCCCGCTCAGCGTGGAGGCGATCGCGAACGTGAAGATCGCCTCGGAGCCCGAGTGGGTGTTCAACAACTCGGTCGAGCGCCTGCTGGGGAAGACGGAGGAGGAAGTCCGGGAACTCGCCCAGGACACGCTCACGGGGAACCTGCGGGGCGTGCTCGCCACGCTCACGCCGGAAGCCGTGAACGAGGACCGGCTGGGCTTCGCCAAGGCGCTGGCGGAGGATGCGGGTGAGGACCTGGCGTCGCTGGGCTTCCACCTCGACGTGCTCAAGATCCAGAACGTAAGCGACGAGCGCGGCTACCTCGACGCGATCGGGCGGGAGAAGTCGGCGGAGGCGATCCGGCAGGCGGAGATCGCCGAGGCGCAGGCGGAGGCCGACACGCGAGAGGCTCAGGCGGAGGCGAGGCGGCGCGCCGAGGTGCGGGAGGCCGCGGCTTCGATCAAGATCGCCGAGGCCCAGAACGAGTTGCGGGTGCGCAAGGCCGAACTGCACCGCGAGGGAGACACGGCCGAGAAGATCGCGCGCGTGAAGGCGCAGGAGGCCGAGGTCGAGGCGGAGAAGATCCTCGAGATGAAGCGCGTCGAGCGCGAGGAGCAGCGCCTGCGGGCGGACGTGATCGAGCCCGCCAAGGCCGAGAAGATGGCCGCGTTCGCGCGGGCGGAGGCCGAGGCGGCCCCGATCCTGGAGCGCGGAAAGGCCCAGGTCGAGGTCCTGAAGCGGCTCTACGCCGAGGTCCAGACCGGAGGCGAGGCCGCGTTCGCCGTGTTCATGGCCGAGAAGCTCCCCGAGCTGCTCGAGATCGCCGTCGGTGCGGTGGAAGGCGTGGACATCGACCGCGTCGTCGTCATGGACGGCGGCCAGGGCGAGGGCGTGTCCAACGCGCTCAACCAGAGGGTGCGCGGCGCCTACGGGACGATGGAGGGACTCGCGTCGGTGCTGGGCCTCGACATCCAGGAGGTTCTCCAGCGGGCGGTGGGTTCCGGGGACGCGGACGGCGGCGACGGATGAGGGGAGCCATCGTTGCGCTGGCGCTCGCCCTGGCGGCGGGCGAGGTCGTCGCGCAGCCGTACGTCGGGTCGGAGTTGGGGTTCACGCTCGCTCCGGCCATGCGGCTCGTGGGCACGGACAACGACTGGGGCACGCGCTGCGACCTGCTCATCAACCCCGACGGGGTGGAGACGGGATCGGAGTGCGACACGCCGCCGCCACCGACCGAGTGGGTGAACGAGTCCGGCCGCACGACGGGGATCGCGACGGGAATCGCGGCCGGATACCGGTTCGACAGATTCCGGGTCGAGGCCGAGTACCGGTACCGCGCCGCGCCATATCACGACCATGCGCCGACGGAGATCGGCGACGTGGTGACCGCCCAGAAGGCCGACCAGGAGCTCGAGAGGGCGATCGGCGGGGCCGGCGACGTGAGCGTACACGGCGTGTTCGCGAACCTCGCCGTCGATCTCGGCGCGGGCGGTGCGCAGCTGACGCCGTACCTGGGGGTCGGCGCCGGCGTGCAGCGCATGGCCATCGACTATCTCAGCCTGTGGAAGCGAAACAACGATCCGGCGCGGATCGCCACGTTCGAGGACCCCCTGCTCCGCGCGAAGCTGGCCGGGACCACGACGCTCGGTACAGCGGTGCTCCACGACACCATGTTCGGCGCCCAGGCGCTCGCGGGGGTGGACTACCGCGTCGCCGACCGGTTCACGATCGGGACGCGGATACGCTACGCGAAGGCGCTCGGTCCGTTCGAAAGCGACCCTCGCGAGTGGGATCAGCTCCGCAGCCACGACTCCACCGTCGGTCGCGGCTCCCGCCTCCTGTACACCGTGGAAACGCAGGACACGAGCGCCTTCACAGTGACCCTCAGCCTCAGATACGACCTCTAGTCGCGGGGATCGCTAGACAACGCTCAGGTCCCTCAGCGCCAGCCGGCGCCTCATTTGGTCCAGATCGCTACGATGCCGCATTGGGAGTCGGATCCGGCGAACTCTCCGGGGAGAGAGGCGGCATTCCGGTATATCTCGACTCCCGCGATCTCGTGGGGTCTCACCAGATCGTCGATTGTCTGTCCGTCACGTCCACCGAGACCTCTCACCAGCGTGTTGTCGAGGTAAAAGCTCAGCGGGCAACCGTCGGGCGAGAACTCCGACGCCACTCGTGTGTTCACCAGTATGCAGCTGCTTCGCCGAAGGCGGCAGTTACCGAGTCGAATCCCCGGCTCGTCGGCGATCATCTGTGAGATGAGTACCGGTCCGCGTCGCTCGATGTCGGTCGCCGTGAAGAACGTGCCCCCGCCAACCAGTTCACCCCAGTACTTGCGCTCGTAGAATCCGCCGACCTCCAGCCGGCGCGGCCGCGTGGCGGTCGCCACGATGGGCTCCATTTCGACAGGATCCGGGACCATGCCGACGTCGACCTCCGTGGTGATGCCGCGCGAGACCGAAACCACATGGGAGAGAGGAGCATACCCGAGGTGCCGGACCGCGAGTTCGTGGACCCCGACCGGAACCCCGCTCAGTACAAAGCTCCCCCGCCGGTTGGTCTCCGTCGTGGCCGTACCCCCTACAACGGAGACTGTGGCCGCTACGACAGGCCTCTCCGTGCCGGCATCTCGCACGCTACCGATCAAGCGTCCCGTCGTCGCCGACGCCACCAGTAGCCTGAGTTCAACCTCATGCGTCGCGTCGGGCACAATCCCGACCACCGCCTCCTGACTGGAGGCATCCCCGAACTCGGCCCAGACGGTGGCTTGCCGGGCGTCGCGCGGGGCACAGAGAGCAAGGTTTCCAGCGGGTCCGACCTCCTGACGAACAGGCTGCCTCGCGCGATCCGCGTCGGTCCACTGAACGATCACGGTCGCGTTCGGAATCGGAATCGTCCCGGAATCGTCCACAACGACCATCTGCAGGATGCCCCGCCCGTCGCAATCCTGCCCCTGGCCCGAGAGGGGCACCGTGCTTGACCCCAGAGCGAGGATCGCTGAAACCCCGGCGACCAACGGTCTGCGCCCCCTGAGGCGTGTCCTCGCCATGCCACCCTCCAGTCCGCAAGATCCGGGCGCCGCATCGCCCCTCACCGCTGTCGCGAACTAGACGGTGCGCTGTCCCCCTTGGTCACATCCGTGGGAGGATCGAATTCGGCCCGGTCGACGGCGGTGAATGCAGCGCTTGCGGCCTCTCCGGAGTCGGTGGCGAGCGTGGTCCGTCCTGACCATTACCTGGTCCAGACCAGGACGGCGCCGCAACGGGCGTCTGACCCCGCGAAGTCAGCCGGGAGCGAAGCAGGCCCCTTATACACCTCGATGGCGCCGATTTCGAACGGGCGTATATACTGATCGAGCCCGCCGCTCCTCAGCAGAACACCATCAATGTACTGCTGCATCGGACATGGCTGGTTCAAGAATCCCGTCGACATCCGCCGGTTCGCCAACCCCGACATTCCCGGCACCATCATGGAAACGAACGCGCTCACGGTGAGTGGGCGCCAGCGGTCGATCTCTTCGGCCGTGATGAAGTGGCCCAGCCCGGTCAGTTCACCCCAGTGCTTGCGCTCATAGAACCCCACGATCTCCAGCCGACGCGCTCTGGTCACGGTGGCTACGATCGGCTCCATCTCCACCGGCGTGGGCACGAGGCCGATCTCCATGTCCGTGGTCAGTCCCCGATCCACCGTGACTGAATGTCGCAGCGGGGCATAGCCGATCCGTCGCACTTCCACTTCGTGCTCGCCGGCCGGTACGCCCGTGAGGACGAACCGTCCCTGCCGGTTCGTGTCGACGACCGACGGACGGCCGCGCACGGACACCGCCGCCCTGACGACGGGGGCTTCCGTCAGCGCGTCCAGGACCTGACCCATGAGGCGTCCCGACTGAATCCCCCCCGTCAGGATGCGGAGCACGACTTCGCGAGTCGCGCCCGCTTCGAAGGCCGTCACCGCTTGCCGGCTCGAGTCGTCACCGAACTCCGCCCAGAGCGTGGCTCCCTCCACATCCTCGGGGACACAGAGAAAGAAGTGGCCGTCGGCTCCGGCAGCGTCCCTGACCGGTCTCTCGACGAGGTCGGACCACCGAACGACGACGATGGCCCCCGGCAGCGAGATCGTCCCCGACTCGTCGACGACCGTGACGGTGAGCAAGGCCCGGTCGCCGCACGGCTCGCTCTGCTGGGCCCCGGTCGCGGCGGCGGTCGTCAGCAATGCACACCAAGCGACGATGGTGGCGTGGAAAGATCGAGTTCTTCCCGGCTCAAGGTCCATATCGTTTCTCCCGTTACAGCCAACCGGCTCCGTCTCGATTGGATGCAGCATGTCAACGTATGGACGTGGCAAACGCCGGGCAGGTCACGAAGTCGGCAAGGCGTGATGGCGTCCGGCTCGCTGGATCGCGAAGACCTCCTGGCTGGACGCGTAGCCCAACTCCGCCCACAGGCAGTTTTGCCGCGCGCCCCTGAGAGTGCGAAGGGACAGGCGCCCATCGGCTCGAACCTTCTGCGGGAAAGGTCTTCGGACGGCGTCCGAATCTGTTGTGGCGGAGCAATACCATCGCTCCGGGGATTGTCAGAGCCCCGGTGTCGTCGACGACTACGACATGAAGCGAGGCCGGGGCCACCGCAATCATGGTTCCCCTGCGGCTCAACGAGTGGCCGAATTCCGCCCACACCGTGGCCTGTCGGGCGTCCCGCGGAACGCAAAGGGAGAATCGCCCGCCGGCATCGGCCCTCTGGTGCACCGGCCTTCGCTCCGCGTCGGTTCTGCGCAACACCTCGGACGGCGACTGCGGAAGGGACGCCGATGCCCGGCCCGTGGAGGGCGGTGGATCAGGGGGGTGTCAGTTTATACAGTCACACACCGCCCACAGGACGTCACCGGTAGACGAATCGCAGCCGACTGCGCATTCGGCAAGACCGCCGCAGTCCAGATAGGCGTCCCACGTGATCTCGTACCACGCTTCGACGCAAGCCGAGACCGGGTCCTCCTGCGCGCACAACGGCGCAACGCCAATGATACCTGCCATATCAGTGCTGTCGACGGGGACGAACGTAAGGGCAAGTGCAACGGACAGCGTGGGAAACAGCGCCACGAAGGAATTCTGTAACCTTCTCACGATCAGCTCTCCGTTGGAGGTTGCGTGAACGCGGTTTTCTCACAGCGCCGCAAAACTAACGTTCACTGGGAAGACGCACAGTCGGAAGTGACCACCGGAGCACCACTATCTGTTTCGGCACGGAACCGCACGACGGTCTCCACATCGAGCGCGTTCCTCGTGACGGCGAGCAACCGAGCTCCACGGCTGGGAAGCCACGGCGTGGCATCCAAGGGTACATGAGCCGTTGCCTGCCCTAGGTGTCGCCCGCAGGAGTCGAAGATGTCCCAAGAGTCGTCGTGCGGGTTGGAACTCCAGAGCCTCACCCACAACCATCCATCAGGGCTAGCCTTGATGTCTCGGATGAGTGGCTTGTGCGCCGGGAGGTCTTGGGCCGAGAAGGGGGACGACTCCGCGATGCGAGTGCGTTCGCTGCCCGTCAGCGGCGACGGCGTGCGGCCCAGCTTCACGGTCCGAACGGTGTCGCCGCTGACCGTGATCCGGTGAAGTACGTAGTCCGGAGTCCCCACCAGCCAAATCTCTCCGGCCGGATCGACCGTCCACGGCAGCTCTCCCTGCATCGGTCGGGCT
This sequence comes from Gemmatimonadales bacterium, assembly GCA_009840115.1. Taxonomy (GTDB): domain Bacteria; phylum Gemmatimonadota; class Gemmatimonadetes; order Palauibacterales; family Palauibacteraceae; genus Palauibacter; species Palauibacter irciniicola. The sequence goes on from VXOJ01000009.1 coordinate 30,108, forward strand.
TGCATCAAGGTGCCGCGTGCGCCACCTCGGTTGACCGACTGCCCAACCCGAAAGTCGACCCTGCCGAGGGAGAGGCTCCCTACCGTGGAGACGGTACCATCGGCTGACACCGCCAGCGCCTCCACCGACGACTCGAACACGAGCCGGGAAGCGTCCATCTCGACTAAATCCAGACGGCGCCCATAGATCCCTCCGAGGGTGTCGGCGTGGGGAGCCCAAGTTGCGTTGCTAGGCAACCTGTACGACACGTTACCGACAGTCCCCAGAGAGTCCACGAAGAACAGCGTTGGTGTGGCGCCAATCCACAGGCGGCGCGGTTCCTGCCAGACAAGATTGAAGGGAAAGGAGGACTCTGGGATTTCTCCAGGGCCGGGACCACGGCGAGTGACAACACGACGGAAAGTTCCATCCACGTCAAAGGATCGAACCTCTTCGGCCATGTGGTCGCCCACGTAGACAGATCCAGTTTGGTCAATAGCGAGCGACCCCACATTGCCAAACGCATCGGGCCCGGCGACCGCCACTGAGCCGATCCTCAACTCCTCGACTAGGCGGAGTGGCACCGCGCCACGGGGGTCGGGGTTGCTCACGACGACTCGCCCCGTCGGGAGCGTATCCGCGAGCACGTCCCCCGCTCGCTCGGCCCCCCTGCAGGCGACCGACGTCGCAAGTACGATGAACAAGCATACGGCCGGCGGCGACCGCGTGGCCGGACTGGTGCTGAATCTCTCACTACGTCCGTAACGGTGAGTCACCGCTCACAGTCCTCGTCCCAATCTCCAAAAGCGATCTCCGTCAGGCTCGTTTCGATCACTTCCTCTCCCCGCCGCACCGTGATCTCCTGCACTACTCCGACCCGCGATTCCCGCCACGGCTTGGGGATCTCCCGCGCATCCCGCCCGTTGATCGTCAGCATTACATCCCCGGGCCGGAGACCAGCTTCATCCCCAGGCGAACATGGACGGACCAGGACAATTATGGGATGGGGCCGCTCCGAGACAGGTGGATAGACCAGCTTCCCTTCCTGGACGAGGACGTCTTGGAGTCCGCCGGGGTAGAGATCGTACGCCACACCTCTGAACGGCTCCCATGGCGCTGGCCGTGCCGGCTCCGGTCCTGCGACTTGGCCGGATGCGACCCCTGGCACCGCCAGCAGAACCGAGGCTACGGCAACGCAAACGGACCGAGAACTCACCACACCCCGGACAACTCTCCGGAATCGCAACGGTTCCACTACCAAACGTCGCATATTACTATTAGTATTGATATACCACCGTCCTCATTGCACGAAAGGTAGAAGTTGCTCCGGTGCGGCCTCTCGCAGCCTCCTAAGGCATCAAAGGCCTCTTGGATGGCCTCGTCGCTGCACTCGTTGGCCGCCTCGCTCACGGCTTCGATAGTGGAACATACGGACCAAGCCGGGAGAGCACCACCGGTGGGTGTTGGTTCGGCCGCTCTTGTGGTCCCGACGCAGATCGCCAACAAGAATACGGAGACTGCAGGTAGAACGAACCGTGCCGTGCGCAACATGTGGACACCTCCCAAGTTGAAGTAATTCTCTCCCCCCTGGGAAACGATGCCCCGGGGGACCGCATCACCGACTACGGTACCTTACTAGGGCGGCACGGTACGACTACGGGTTTATGGCCCACAAGCGTCCAAATAGGTGACATTCGAAGAGATGTCATCGAAGCAGGTGGCGGGGCGCCGCTACTACCGGATTGGGGGTTGCTTCATCGCTGTCTCAGCGACGGTCGATTATCGCTCAACGTTTCTCAAGAACTCCCGAAAGATGAACGTGAGGAGCTGACCACGACTCTTCACGCGCAGCTTACGGTATAACCGTCGTAGGTAAGTGTGGACCGTAGGCGGAGCCAGGCCCAAATCGTGAGCGATCGCGGCCTCAGAAAGATCATCGAAGACCCGCCGAACAATCTCCTCTTGGCGCTTGGACAAGCCGAGCTCCATGACTAGGCCACGCCACTCTGGGTCCCGGAACATTCTTGAGCCTTGCCCGCGGGGGGAACACATCATGCTGACCGTGAAGGGGCGGCCGCGGCACTACGCCAGCCGTCAGGAGCGGATACGGGTACATCGCAGGGGCGGGCGGGTGTTGACCCAAACGGAAGCACTCTTCCGGCGCGTCTCGCTGAACATCCGCCCACGTACTCAATATGGGTCCCGCCGCGGGTGAGCGAACAGTGGCCGACAGCCGAGGGCGGTCTCAATCCCGTTTTCCGGCGACGCTGGCCAGGTACTGGGCGAATTCGGTGACGGCCGTCTTGAACTGACGCGCGAAGCTGTCGCGTTCCTCGGACGAGAACAGCTCAACTCCTCCGCGAAGCTGGGGATCTGCGATACGAACGCGTCAAGCTCCGCTTGGCCAATGCCTTCGGCGAGCCGGCGGAGGGTCGCCCGCATCTCCCGCTTCTGGGGCGGAGTCGCCGACTTGTAGAGTTCGATGAAGGTCAGTTCGAACGCGAGCCAGTCCAGCCAGTCGGCGTAGGAAATCTCCGTCTTCATTGCGTGAGATCCGGGAGCCGGAACCGGCCGATCCACGGCGTGGGCTCGAGTCCGCTCGCGTAGAGCCACGTGTCGGAGGCGTCGATGGCGATGGCCTCCGCGGCGCGGTCGAGGCGCAGCGTCTTCACGTACGCGCCGTCCCAGGTGTAGACCTGCACCTCCGATGACGCCCAGACGGGCCCGTCCTCGTCCACCCTCCGCCCCGAGAAGACGCCGTACAGGTAGCGTCGCGTGGCGGCCAGGTCCGTGAAGCCGTAACGCGTCTCCGGACTGATGGCCATGACGCCCCGTCCGTTGCTTGATCGTCCCTGGGCCCACGCGGGCTGGAAGGGGTCTGGCACCGCCGCCCGGGCGATCGGAATGCCGTCATGGTCGAAGATCTCGAGCAGCCCGCCGAGAAGCGTCGCGGCGGCCAGACGCCCCCCCTCGGGCTCGGCCACGACCCAACTCTCGTACGCCTGCGGGAGGGTCGTTCCCGGCGCCTCCGCCACGTCGGGCGGGAAGCCCAGGATGGTGCGGTCGTAGCTCCGGTCCGCGTGGTAGCGACCGATACGACCCTCCGTGATCCATCCGCCGGCGAACCACGTCCCGTCCGCAGCGCGCACGAGCGCACCGGCGATCGGACCGTTCAGCGGGACAGTCTCGGGATTCACCTCAGCCCCCGCTTCGATCTCCGGCAGGGACAACCGCGTCAGACGCTGATGGATGCCATCGAGGATCCAGACCTCGTCGGGCAATTCCGCAGCCCCGATCACGACTTGTTCCGGATCCTTGAACTCGCCCGGACCGTCGCCCTGACGGCCGTAGGAACCGAGGCGCCCCGGCATCTCGAGATCCACGACGTGAACCGACGGCTCCAGCATCGCGTCGAGCGCGACGACACGGTCCCCGGCCAAGGCGATCTCGACGATCCAACCGAGCGAGTCGTCCGCGAAGACGGCGTCCGGCGTCAACTCGGCCGGGCTGCCGGTGTCCAGCGCGGCCGGTTCCGCCTGGCGACAGGCGCCGACCGCCAACGCCGCGACGGCCGACAGCCCGATCATTGACCGCTTCATCACGACGCCACTAGGGCTCAACACAGCGCGGCAGTCGGTTTCTTTCCTGCATGTCCGGACAGATGCAGTCCACCTTGGATATGCTGCCGCAGTCTGCCTCCGTGCACGAGGCCGTGGACAGCCGCAGTCCTGCGGAGCCATCCGCCTTGCCCGCGACCGGAACGGTGGCCGCGACCAGCGCGAGCGCAACGATCATGACGAACCGCTTCAGAGTCATCTCTCACTCCCTTCGGATTGGGGTAACGACGACAACGAGCCATCTCCCAGCATCATCGTGATCCGGAGTGCGGTCTCCAGAGCTTCTCCGCGATACCGCAGGACGCCGGCGGAGTCGACGATGAAGTACTGCACGCTCTTCCAGGCACCGAGGGCTTCCCAGACTTCGGATCGCCTGTCATGGAGGAACGGGGGTATCTCCTGATTGTTGTCCTCAGCGGCGGTCTGATCCCCGCTCCGGGAATCGGGACTGACGGTCACCAGCAAGGCTCGCGCACCAGCCGCCGTCAGTTTCGGACCATTGGCCCTCAGCAGATCCAGGCTCTCCGCGGGGACGTAGCTCGGTCGAAGGGTCTGGATGATCAGCGTTACGTCGCCGCCTGTCACCTCGTGCAACGTCCGCTCTTCTCCGGAGGCAGCCTCGAGCGTGGCGCCCCCGTTGACCCACTCATCGAGCAGTGGCGATGCCAAGTGCTCCCGCCATGCCGCGCGGGCCACAGCCAAGCGGGCTTCCGTCGGTGCGGTCGCCCAGTCTTCTCCTTCTGGCACGTAGGGTTCGAGTGGGATGACGGGGTCGGCCTGCGCGAGCGCCAGCAACTGGGCCGCGCGAGTCGACGACCCGGCCTCCGCGTGGAATCGGGCCAACTCCACGAACACACGAGGGTTCCAGCTGAGTTCGGCGGCGCGCTCGAAGGCATCGAGCGCTCCTGCCCGGTCGCCACGGGCGACCCGCAGCCGTCCGAGGAGCACATGCAGGCGCGCTAGACTCTCGGCGGCCTCCGCTTCGAAGTTGGCTCGCCTCCCGGCGAGCGGCCGATCCGGACCGAGCCAGTCCGGCTGCCCGCTCAATTGTCGCAGGATCCACTCCTCGGCGATGGTCCCAAGAGCGGGCACCTCACCCATGCGTTCCGTCACTTCGACGTCGAGCCGGGGGTCTCGAAACACGGGGTTGGATGCGTACCTCTCGAGCCAGATCCTGGTAAGCGCCGGATCGGCCACCTCTTGGGCGAGCTGCAGTCCGACCTGGGCTACCGAGGGCATCGGTGCGAGGCTCCAACTTCGGTCCAGCGCGTCCAGCTTTTCCGCCTGCGACGTCGACGACAGCAGGATCGTCTCCAGGCGCGCCTGCGACGCATACTCGTGCCGGGGATGTTCGGCGGTGAGTGCGCTCCGCCAATGGGCCTCAGTTTCTTCCCGGCCGAGCAGACGGGCGTAGAGGCTCAGCGCGTGCATTTCGCCCGGCCCGGGGTCTCTAAGCCGCGTAGCCGCATCCATCCGTTCAAGGCGCTCGCGGTGCACGCCCAGCGGCATCCCCCTGGAATCCTCGGGCAGCGCCCCCCGCCCATACAGGAGTAGGGCTGTCCATAGCTCGGGTCGATCGGGGTACTCCGACAGCGCTTGCTCAGTCACCTCGACGGCCCTCACGGGGTTCAGGCGCGAGGTGGCCAGAACCTGATACAGACGGGCGTCGAGGGTCGCTCGTCCCTCCCCACCTGTCTTGAGGTACTCCCAGGACCGACCGAAGTCGCTGTCGATGTAGTTTCCGTCCAGGCGTTCGACGGCGGCGACCGCGTAGACGGTGCCGGGGGGCAGGGCGACCGCTCCAGAGAAGACGCCGGGTTCCTCCCGGGAGAGTTCGACCACGCGGTATCCGGGTTCGGTCTGCGCGAAGCGGAGCGAGTCCGGCACCCAGTATCGCAGCCGCGCCCGGAGGCCGGGTTCCGCCGCCAGCGCCGAGACCGTCTCATACCGGAGCGTGAGCGCGCCCGGCTCCTCGCGGTGGAACCGCAGAGTGCTCGTACCGGCCATGGCCCGCTCGGGTCCAAGCGTCAACACGAGGACCGCCGCCATCCCTGCGATCAGGAAGGCCCCGCCCGAGAGAATCAGGCGTCGGGAGAACGCAACCGGCTGCGCCTGCGCACCGACGAGAGGGATGGGAGCGGCACTTTCCGTCTCCACGGGGAAAATCTCTTCGAAAAGTCCATCGGGTGGCTTCGGCGTCGGAACGGCGCGGAGTGCCGCACTCAACTCGCGAATAAGCTGCACCTCGCGCCGACAGACCGCGCATGAACGAAGGTGTAGCCGCACGGCAGTGGCGGACGGTTCGGGCAGCACCCCGTCCGCGTAGCGGTTCAGTGTCTGATCGTCGATCTGGGTGCAGGATTCCATCGTACAGCTCCCTACTGCTCGAACAGCATGGCGCGAAGCAGCTTCCGCGCCCTGTGCAACCGCGACTCCGAGGTAGAGCGCGAGATCTGGAGAAGCTCGGCGATCTCCCGGTGCGAGCACCCCTCGATCTCCTTGAGAACGACAACGGTCCGCAGTTCCTCCGTCAGTGAAGACAGCGCGCGTTCCACTGCGATCGAGTTCAAGACGGGAAATTCCGGCGACGTGACGAGCTCGCCTTCGTGAGCCGCCACTGCGATCGTCGTCTCATGTCGCCTTCGCTCCGACCGGAGGTGTTTGAGAGCGGCGCGAGCCGTCACGGAACGAAGCCATGGGCCCCGCGGCCGCTTGCCATTGAACCGCCGAAGCAGCCTGGGAAGGTCACCAAAGACATCGTGTACTACATCTCGAGCATCGGCAGACGACTCGGTCAAACGGTACGCGACGGCGAACAACTGGTCCGAGTACTCCTCGTACAAGGACCGCAGCGCCGAGCGATCGCCGCGCGCCGCCCTGCGCGACAATCGCTTCTCCCGGGCCGCGGTCATCAAGCCGCGCCACCTCGCATAACCAGGCCTGTCCCAGTGACTCGCTCCACGGGAGTCTCTCTCTCGTCGTCGGGTCCCTGCGCCGGAGCGGCTGCCGCCGCCGTGGATCTTCCCTCTACATCTTATATCCCGCCCGTGGGCAAGACTTGCATCGGGCCTCTCCGGCGTTTCTTGACGAGGCCAACCTCTGACGAGGCTTAGAGGATCGCTAAGCGTAGCGATGACAATGCGGTAGAAGTGTGGGGGTTTCGGAAGAGAACACCGAAGTTCGGAAGGCGCTCGCTACCGTTGGCACCCTGAGGATGACGTGCCAACTCGACCATCGGCAGCGCTCACCTGCGGCCGGTGGGGCGACACACGGCGGCCTGCCCCGAGCTGCCGGGGCAGGCCGGCCGTGCGCCTCGCGTGGCTCCGGACGGAGCCGTCGTGCGCGCGGGTCTAACCGAGACGGATCACGCCGCGGCCGTGGTCGGGTCGCATGTTTCTCTCCTTTGGGGTTTGTCGTTCGTTACCGAAAGCGCACGAAAAAACGCGCTCCCGATAACACAAACGCCTCCGGACTGAAAAACCTTACAGCCCGCCCTACTTCGTCCAGATCACGATGGCGCCGCAGCGTGTGTCGGAGCCGCCGAACTCGGCCGGAAGCGATGCCGGGCCCTTGTATATCTCGACGCCGCCGATCTCGATGGGGCGCACGATGGTGTCGATCGGAACGTCGCTTACGTCGACGCTGTCGAGGAAGGTCTTGATGTTGCAGCCGGCGCCGGAAAACCCGGCCGACAGTCTCGTACTTTGGAACTTCCCGCTTGGTCCCAATCTGATGCCCGACAACTCGGTGATCATGTGGCTGATGTGCAGCGGCTGCCGGCGCTCGATGTCGGCGGCGGTGAAGAACGTGCCTCCGCTCACGAGTTCACCCCACAGCTTCCGCTCGTAGAACCCCTTGATTTCCAGGCGGCGGGATCTCGTCACGGTCGCGACGAGCGGCTCCATTTCGACGGGTGTGGGCACCAGCCCGATCTCCACTTCCGTGGTGAGCCCGCGCGTCACCGTCACGGCGTGGCCAAGCGGCGCGTAACCGATGTGTCCTACCTCCAGTTCATGCTGCCCTTCGGGGACGGCGGACAGAACGAACCTGCCGCGCCGGTTGCTCTGCGCCTGTCTGCCCCGACCGCGGACGGACACGGCGGCCGTGGCCACGGCGTCGCCGGTCACGCCATCGTATACGCGGCCGATGATGCGCCCCGCGCGAACCGTCCCGACGAGGACCCGGAGTTCCACCTCATGTACGTCCCCGGGTTCGAAGGCGACGACCGCCTGCTCGCTCGACCCGTCCCCCAACTCGGCCCACAGCGTCGCCTCTCGTGCGTCACGAGGGACGCAAAGGAAGAAGCGGCCCTGGGTATCGGCGGCTTCGCGCACCGGCCTTCGCCTCGCCTCGTGCCAGCGGAGCACCACGGTGGCCCCGGGCAGAGCGACCGTCCCGGATTCGTCCAGGACCGCGACGCGAAGCGAAGCCCGCTCGCCACAATCATCCCCGTCCTGTCCGGTCGCCGGAGCAACGGCGACCGCCAGCAGCGACACCACCGCGATCGTCATGGTCCGAGCCACTCTTGTCATCTCCGGGCCATGTGTAAGGCGCACCACGTCTATTTCGTCCAGATCGCGACGACGCCGCACCGGGAACTCGAGCCGCCGAACTCGGCCGGGAGCGACGCGGGGCCCCTGTACACCTCGATGCCGGCGACCTCGATCGGCAATACGAGGTGTCTGAGTTCACTCGCTGGGACGCGCATCCCGTCAAGGTACGCCTGCAGCACGCACCCCGTTCGCCGGTTAAACAGATCCCGGCTGATCCCTACCACCTGGTTTGTGACCACCTGATCGACACGACTGGACGGCCATCGCTCGATGTCGGCGGCGGTGATGAACGTGCCCAGACCCAGTAGCTCTCCCCAGTGCCTGCGCTCGTAGAACCCCTTGATCTCCAAGCGCCTCGACCGCGTCGCCGTCGCCACCAGCGGCTCCAACTCCACCGGCTCCGGCACGAGGCCGATCTCCGCCTCCGTCGTGAGACCGCGGGTCACGCTGACGGCGTGACGGAGCCTTGCGTAGCCGATGTGGCGCACCTCGATCTCGTGCTCCCCCACCGGCACGCCACTCAGCCGGAACCGGCCCTGCCGGTCGCTCTCCGCCTCCAGCGGCCGGCCGCGGACGCTCACCACCGCCGCCGCCACGGGACCACCCGTCGCGCGGTCGAACACGCGTCCGACCAGACGTCCCGACCTCTCCGAATTCAGGATCCGAAGCCGGATCTCGCGATCGTCCCCCGGCTCGAGTTGCGTCACGACCGCCTGCCCGCTCGAATGATCCCCGAGTTCAGCCCACAGCACCGCCTGCGTCGCATCACGGGGAACGCATACGACAATGCGGCCATTGGCATCGACCGCCTCCCGCAGCGGCATCCGCTCCGCGTCGGTCCAGCGCAGGACCACCGTGGCCCCGGGCAACACCACCGTACCGGCATCATCCAGCACCACGACAACGAGCGCCGCCCGGTCGCCGCACTCTCGTTGCTGCGCCACAACCGGGCGGGAGGCGACCGCAAGCGAGGAGGCGACGATCAGCACCGCGGCCGCGACGCGCCCAGGTCGCATCTTCGCATCGGTAGTCGTGATCATCCTCCTATCCCTGGCTACTTCGTCCATATCACGACGGCGCCGCAGCGGCTGTCGAAGCCTGAGAACTCCGCCGGAAGCGCCGCCGCGCCGCTGTACACCTCGACTCCCCCGATCTCGATCGGCAGGATGAAGTCGTTTACGGACGCGGGGTTGCCGCGCCAGCGGCCGTCGCCGGACCGGATGACGAGGACGCCATCCACGTACACGTTCAGTTCGCAGCCTGCGCCGCCGAAGCCGTTCGAGACTCTCCTGCTGAACACCCCGCACCGGCCTCCCTGACAGCCTACGCGGACTCCCGGTGCGTCCGCGATGAGGTCGGTGACGCGGAAGGGGTTTCGTCGCTCGATGTCCTGGGCGGTGAAAAATGTGCCCAGCCCGGTCAGGTCGCCCCAGTGTTTCCGTTCGTAGAATCCCTGCGTCTCCAGCCGGCGGAGCCTCGTGACCGTCGCCACCAGGGGAGCGAGTTCCACAGGGTCTGGGGAGAGACGTACGTCGACCTCCGTGGTGCGGCTCCGGGTAACCGTCACGCCGTGCGTCAGCGGCTCGTAGCCGAGGTGCCGAACCGACAACTCGTACTCGCCCACGGGGAGCTCGCCAAGAACGAAGTGGCCCCTCCTGTCGGTCCGCACTTCTCCACTGCTCTGCACCTCCTCCCGGCGATTGGCGACGGACACGGCCGCCGCGGTTACCGGACGGTGGCTCCGTGCATCGCGCACCCGGCCGAGGAGCCGTCCCATCTCCGTCTCGCCCAGGGACCGCAGTTCGATTTCGTGGACCAGTCCGGGTTCGAGGGTGATCACGTCCTCTTCAGTCGGTGCGCCGGCGACTTCCTGGACGGCCGGCGTCGATGTCTCTTCTGGAGACTCGACGGGCAGTGTCGGGTCAACCTGCACATCCTGCCAGGCAACGCGGGTGAGCAGCTCCAACTCCACGCCCACATCCGCCCCCGCCTGCCGGAGGAAGGCCGGTTCGCCCAGCGGGACGCGGCAGAGGGCGAATTCGCCCTCTTCGCCGGACACGTCACTGGCGCTGTCTGTCCGCTCGGTGACGTCGACCATCCCTCCCACCATCCGCATCGTCCAGGTCCGCCACAGGGCCTCGACCGCAACACCTGGGACGGGGAGTCCCGTATCGGGGTCGCGCACGACCCCGACCACCGCGCCCCGGCTCCCGTAGGAGGGAAGATTCGGGCAGGTCCGCGTGAAGACGGTCTCGGCGGAGGGCGTCCACAGTTCCAGAGCCTCGCTGCTGCGGTCCTCGACGACCACGCGCCTTTCGTCCGGCCGGACACCGGCCGTCCGCAACCTCGGATGGTCAACGCCGAGGGCATAGACGCCGTCCGGAAGCCCCGTCACGCGGAACGCACCGGCGTCGTCGGTGACCGCGCTGAAAGGCGCCTCGGCGGCCTCCGGCCGGGGATTCAAGGCTACTGCGTCGTTCCAATCGCGCAGGACGATGTCCGCGCCGGGCAGCGGCTCGCCGCTGATGCTGTCGCGCAGGACGCCGACGACTACGCCCTCACCGGTTCCAAACCAGCGTCTGCCCGCGAAGGCCTCTACGACGCTGCCGCCGGTCTGCCGATACGCCGCCAGCACGGGCTCCGGGTCCCCGGTCAGACCGGTCAGGACGGGGCGGAGTGAACGCCCTCTGACCGGAAAGCGGATCCACCAGTCACGGACGTAGAACGGGCCGTCAGGCACCCGGTCGAAGAAGAGGTTCGCGCCGACCCGGCGTCGATCCGTCCCCCGCGGCAGCGGGACGTTGCGGTACCGCAACTCGACCTCGCGCAGCGCGGCGCTCGCCTCGTCGAGCCACAGCGTCCCTTCGATCCCGATCACGTTGCTCCCGCCACTGGGGCGGAAAGTGACTCCGAGTCGTGCCTCGCCTTCCACTTCATCGCGCCGCAGGCCGAAGCAGTGCGCATCCCTGAACTCCTCCGACAGGAGGACGTTCGCGTCCGGCGCATAAAACACGGAGGAGTCCCGGTCCACGACGGCGTAGCCCTGGGTCACGAGTTGCCGGGCCGAGAGGCTCCGAAAGGGCGGTGGGCGCACGTCGTGACGCGTGCGGGTCTCGGAACCCAGTGTGACGAGGGAACGCGGATCGATGGTGCGCTCGTATTCGGTGAGAGTGAACGTGAGTTCGCCTCGATCCTCAGCCCACACCGCGGTCTCGAGCGCCTTGCGCGCTTCATCCCACACGGTGGCGAGCGCCTCGCCCTGGCGCGGATCGTCGAGACAGACGCCGGTTACCTCGACGCGAAGGTCGCCGAGCCGCACCGGCTGCCGCGGGACTTCGACCGTGATGGCCAGGGCCTGCCCGGCGGCGACGGCGTAGGGCCCGGTGACCCATTCGGCGTATCCGATGCGCTCAACGCGAATGCGGTACTCGCCCGGGCCGGGCGCCCGGAACGAGAAGGCGCCGGCTGCCGCCGTGAAGTCGGCCTCCACGGCCACGCCGGACTGGTCCAGCAAGCTGACGAAACCGCCCGAGATGAGGCGCCCCCCGTCCGCCTCCCGCACCGTCCCGCTGATCCGCTGCGCGAGGGCCTCCGATGGCAGGACAAGCACCGCGGCGAGGAAGCAACAGAACGTCATGCACGTGCGCCGCGTTCGGCGTGGTTCGTAACGGGGACCGCCGGGTTCGTCGCCCAAGGCCGTTCCTTTCGCTCTGTCCCGCGCGGGTGCGCCCGAGCAGGACACACGCCTCCAGCATATGACGCCGCAAGGGAGTCCGGCGTCACATCAATGGTGGAAGACATCAGTGGTAGAAGACGTTGACCAGGGCGAGGGGGATGGCGGGGACGTACGTCACGAGGAGGAGGACGGCGACGAGGACGGCGACGAAGCGGACGTTGACCTTGCTCACCTCCCAGATGTCCGCCTTGGCGACGGAGCACGCGGTCACGAGCACGCTCGCCACCGGCGGGGTCTGCTGGCCGATGCCGAGGTTGAGGGTGACGATGAGGCCGAAGTGGACCGGGTCGATCCCCGCCGCGCGCACGAGCGGCATCACGATGGGGACGACGAGGATGATCGCCGCGGCCGAGTGCAGGAAGAGGCCGATGACGAGGAAGAAGACGTTGAGCAGCGCGAGGATGAGCCACTTGTTCGAGGTGAGCCCCATGATCCCGGCCGCGACCTGCTGCGGGAGCCGCTGTTCGGTGAGGTAGTCGCCGAGCAGGGCGGAGGTGGCGACGAGGAGCATGACGACGGCCGTCTGAACGCCGCCCTCGAGCATCGCCTCGCGCAGGTGGGCGAGGTCGAGTTCGCGGTAGATGAGCCCGCCGACGACGAGCGACGCGACGACGGCGAGCCCCGCCCCCTCGGTTGCCGTCACCCAGCCGCTGAAGATGCCGCCGAGGATGATCGCGGGCAGGAGGAGGGCCCACCCGGCCTCGCGCGCCGTCCTCCACACGCGGCGGAGTTCGAACCGTCCCTCCACGGGGAAGTCGTGACGGCGGGCGTAGAGCCAGGCGACGAACATCAGCAGGAGCCCGCCGAGCACCCCGGGCACGATGCCGGCGACGAACAGCTCGACGACCGAGGCCTCGGCCATGACGCCGTACAGGATCATGGGGATGGACGGGGGGATGATGACGGCGAGCGTGGCCGACGAGGACGTCACGGCCGCGGCGAAGGGCGTCCGGTAGCCGCGTTTCTTCATGGCGGGGATGAGGATGGAGCCGAGCGCGGCGACATCGGCCACGGCGGAGCCCGAGATCTCCGCGAAGAAGAGCGAGGCGGAGATGCCGACCATCGCGAGGCCGCCGCGGATGAACCCGACGATCGCGGAGGCGAAGGCGATGAGCCGGCGCGAGATCCCGGTCGCGTTCATGATCGCGCCCGCGAGGATGAAGAGCGGGATGGCGATGAGCGGGAACGACGTCGCCCCGTCGAACAGCACGAGGCCCGCGTTCGGGAGCATGGCGACGCCGCCCGAGGCGAGCATGGCGACGAGCGCGACGATCCCGAGCGCGACCGCGATGGGTACGCCGACGGCGATGAGGAGCAGCAGGCCGACGAAGAGCACGAGGAGCGTCACGGTTCCTCCTCGCTCGCCAGGACCGTCTCTTCCGAGCGGACGTCGCCCGGGGCAAGCGCGTCCCTCAGCCCCAGAAGCTGCGCGACGATGAAGAGGACGGCCCCGATCGGGATCACGGACTGCGCGAGCGCCGCGGGCACGGAGGGCAGGCTCACGAGCGTCGTCCCCTCGAGCACGCGGACGACCTGCCAGCCGGCCCACGCGACGGCGGCGAAGAAGGCGATGATGGCGCCCTCGGCCGCGAGCACGACGGCGAGCCGCGCGCGCCCCGTCAGGCGCTCGGTCAGCGTGGGCACGCCGATGTGCGCACGGCGCAGCGCGGCGAGCGCCGCCCCGTAGTAGGTGAGCCACGCGAGGAGGATCGACGCCACCTCGTCGTACCACACGAGCGCCGCCCCCGCCTTCCGGAACCCGACCCCCACGACGACGACCAGGGCGAGCGCCGCGAGCAGGACGAGCACCGCCCCCTCGAGGAAGCGCCGGACGCCCGTCCTCAGCATGGGAATGGCGACCCGGCGGTCGGGCCGGTTATGAGCCCGCCTCCGCCGATCCTGCCTCCGATCCCGCCTCCGGAGCGGCCGCGGCCCGCGCCCGGTCGATGAGCGACTGCCCGCCTTCGACGGTCGCGGCGAACTCCTCGTACACGGGCTCGCTGGCGGACTCGAAGCGGGCCGGATCCGCCCCGTTGATCTCCATCTCCGTGGCCTCGAGCTCGGCGAGAAGCTCCTCGTCCATGCGCGCGGCGGTCTCGTACACGAACGCCTGCATCTCCCGCGCGATCGCCTCCACCGCGGCGCGAACGTCCTCCGGGTGACGCTCCCAGCGCCCGGCGCCCGTCGTGACGAAGGCCGGGCTGTACACGTGTCCCGTGAGGGAAAGGTAGTCCTGCACCTCGTGCAGCTTGGAACTCGTCACCTGCGTGAGCGGGTTCTCCTGTCCGTCCATCACCCCCGTCTGAAGCGCGACGAAGACCTCGGAGAAGGGCATCGGCGTGGGGTTCGCGCCCAGCGCCTGGAAGAGCTTCACGCGCCACACGCCGCGCGGCGTCCGCAGCTTGATCCCGTCCAGGTCCTCCGGCCCGTGGATGGGTCGGCGGGAGTTCGTGATGTGACGGAACCCGTTCTCCCACACCGCGAGTATGCGGTAGCCGGCTTCCTCCGCGCGGGGCGCGAGTTCGGGCCACACCACGGCTTCCTCGATCCGCCTCATGTGCTCGCGGTCGCGGACGAGGTAGGGCATCTCGAACAGGCCGAACGCGTCCACCATCGAGGACATGATCGTGGAGGGGATGGACATGTCGAGCGTGCCGAGCCGCAGCCGCTGCAGCATCGCGTCGTCGCCGCCGAGCTGGCTCGCGCCGTAGACGTGGAGTTCGGCCCGGCCCGCGAGCCGTTCGTTCACGCGGCGCGCGAACTCGTTGGCCGTCACGTCGTAGAGCGAGCCGGGGGAGCCGACGTGGCCCAGCGAGAGTTCGACGACCCCCGGTTCCCCGCCCCCTCCGCCGCACCCGAAGCCGGTGAGCGCCGCGGCGACCGACGCGACGGCGAGCTTCGGAGTCCGTCCCGCGGGCCGCTTCATGCCCGGGCCAGGAAGTCGGCGGCGGCCGCCAGACCGCCGGGTTCGTGCGCGATTCCGCTCGTCTTCAGTCCCATCTCCACCCCCGCCAGCGCTCCCATCAGCGTGAGTTCGTTGAGGTCGCCCAGGTGTCCGATCCGGAACACCTTCCCCCTGAGGGGCCCGAGACCCGTCCCCAGCGACATGTCGAAGCGGTCGAGGACGGCGAGACGGAACGCTTCGGCGTCCTCCCCGTCTCCCACCATCACGGTCGTCCCGGCGCTCGACACCGCCTCCGGGTCCTGACAGTAGTTGCGCAGACCCCAGGCGGCGACGGCCCGGCGCGTGGCCTCGGCGTGGCGGGCGTGGCGGGCGAAGGTGGCGTCGGCCCCCTCCTCTCGCAGCATCGCGAGCGACACTCGGAGCCCGTACAGGAGCGTCGTGGGCGGGGTGTAGGGGAAGTAGCCGCCCTCGTTGTCGCTCAGCATCGCCGTCCAGTCGAAGTAGGACCGCGGCGTCCCGGGGCCCGCGCGGTGGCGGGCGAGCGCCTTCTCGCTCACGGCGCAGAACCCGAGGCCCGGCGGGAGCATGAGCCCCTTCTGGGAGCCGCACACGGTCACGTCCACGCCCCATTCGGCCTGCCGGTATGGCGTGGCGGCGAGCGAGGAGACGGCGTCGACCATGAGGAGGGCGGGATGGCCGGCTTCGTCGAGCGCCCCCCGCACGGCGGCGATGTCGCTGGTGACGCCCGTCGAGGTCTCGTTATGGACGACGAGCACGGCGCGGATCTGCCGCTCCGTGTCCTCCGCGAGCCGCGCCGCGATCCTCTCCGGGTCCGCCGGGCGCCGCCAGTCTCCGTCGATGGCTTCCACCCGCAGCCCGAGGGCCCGTCCCACCTCTCCCCACTTCGAGGCGAAGAACCCGTTGTTCCAGAGGAGGACGCGGTCGCCCGGTGAAAGGACGTTGGCGAGGGCGCTCTCCCAGCACCCGGTGGCGGAGGATGGGAAGATGAAGACGTGCGCGGGGTCTCCGAACACCCACTTCAACCCGTCGAACAACCCGAGCGTCATCTCGCCGAACTCGGGTCCGCGGTGGTCGATGACGGACCGGTTCATGGCCCGGAATACGCGCTCGGGCACGGCGGTCGGACCCGGAAGCTGGAGGAAGTGTCTGCCGCTGCGGTAGGTCAAGGGTGGCTCGCTCTTGTCAGGTCGGGGCTTCCGCCGATACAAGTTGGCTCGTGACCCGCCCAATCTCTCACGACCGCGCCGGTTCGCAACGGCCCCGGCCCGGAGCCGACACGCGACGCGAGGCCCGGCTCGAAGCTCGACTTCGGGCGGGGCTCCGGGGAGAGGTCCGGTTCGACCGCTTCACGCGCGGGCTGTACAGCACGGACGCGTCGATCTACCAGGTCGAGCCGCTCGGGGTCGTGTTCCCGGAATCGGCCGGCGACGTGCGGCGGGCAGTGGAACTCGCGGGCGAGCACGGGATTTCGGTCGTCGTGCGCGGGGCGGGGACGTCGCAGAGCGGCCAGTCGATCGGGCGGGGGGTGATCCTCGACACGAGCCGGGGGCTGGACGGGGTGCTCGACTTCGACCCGGCGGCCCGGCGCGTCGTGGTCGAGCCGGGGATCGTGCTGGACCGGCTGAACGCGTTCCTGCGGCCGTACGGGCTCTTCTTCCCCATCGACGTGGCGACGGCGAGCCGCGCCACGCTGGGGGGCATGGCGGGGAACAACAGCGCGGGGTCGCGGTCGGTGCGGTACGGACACATGGTCGAGCACGTCCGGGGCATCGAGGCGGTGCTCGCGGATGGACGGCGCGCCGAGTTCCGCCGCGATGCCACGCCGGGCGCGGCGTCCGGGGGGTCCGGGGCAGCCGGGGACGGGCTCGGGGCCGACATGCGGGCGCTCTACGGGCGTGAGGCCGACGAACTGGCGCGGCGGGTGCCGGACGTTCCGCGGCACGTGGCGGGCTATGCGCTGCACCGTCTGGGCCGGGAGGGCGCCGGGCTGTCGGATCTCCTCGTGGGTTCGGAGGGGACGCTCGCGCTCTTCACCGCTTTGGAACTCGACCTTCAGCCCATTCCCTCCGTGCGCGCGCTCGGCGTGTGCCGCTTCGACGGGACCGGCGAGGCGCTGGCCGCGGTCCCGGCGATCGTCGCGCTCGAACCGACGGCCGTGGAATTGTTCGACGCGACCGTGCTCGGGCTGGCCGCGCGGATGCCGAGCTTCGAGCGGGTGCTCCGGCAACTCGGGGAGGACGGGAGCGGTCCGCCGCGCGACATCCTCGTCGTCGAGTTCGCCGGCGACGATCCGGAGCGGGTCTCGACCTCTCTCTCGCGGCTCGAGGCCGCGCTGGGCGGGGTCGCCGTGGGCGTCACCCGCGCGGAATCCCCCGCCTTCCAGGCCTGTATCTGGGCCATGCGCAAGGCGGGGCTCAGCATTTCCATGTCCCAACCCGCGGCCCGCAAGCCGCTCGCCTTCATCGAGGATTGCGCGATCCCCCTCGACCGGCTGCCGGAGTGGTACCGCCGCCTCACGGAGATCATCGACCGCCACGCCACCCACGCGGTCTGGTACGCGCACGCGTCGGTCGGCTGCCTCCACGTGCGGCCGGCGCTCGACCTGCGCGACGGGGACGATGTGGAGCGGCTGCGCGCGATCGCGGTGGACGCCTTCGCGCTCGCAGGCGAGCTGGGCGGGTCCCATTCCGGCGAACACGGGGATGGATGGATCCGGTCGGAGTTCCTCGAACCGATGCTGGGCGCGCGCCTCGTCTCCGCCTTCGGAGAGATCAAGCGCCGTTTCGACCCGGACGACCGCCTGAACCCCGGGAAGATCGTCGACCCGCCGCGCATGAACGACGCCTCGCTGCTGCGGGCCCGATACGGACTGGAAACCCGGAAGCTGCCGACGGCGCTCGACTGGGGGGCGTGGGGCGGGTTCTCGCCGGCTGTCGACATGTGCAATAACAACGGCACCTGTCTCAAGCGGAGCCCCGGGGTGATGTGCCCGTCCTTCCGCGCCACGAGCGACGAGCGGCATTCCACGCGCGGGCGCGCCAACGCCCTGCGGCTGGCGCTGTCGGGGCAGTTGGGGGAAGACCCGTGGACATCGCCGGAGCTGTACGAGGCGATGGACCTCTGCCTGGGCTGCAAGGGGTGCCGCCGCGAGTGTCCGACGGGCGTGGACATGGCGCGCATGAAGGTGGAGTTCCTGCACCGCCTGCGCGCCGAGCAACCGCTCTCGCCGCGCGACCGGGCACTCGCCTATCTGCCCCGCTATGCGCCGCTCGCTTCGCGCATCGCGCCGCTTGCGAACCTGCGGAACCGGGTCCCCGCCCTCGCCCGTCTCGGAGAGCGCATGGCGGGTCTGGCGGCCGACCGGCCGCTCCCGCGCTGGTCGTCCCAGCCGTTTTCCCTGCGCCCCCGGGTCTCCGCTCGCGAGAATGGCGGGCCGAGGGTCGCGCTCTTCGTCGACACCTTCACGCGCTACTTCGAGCCGGAGAACGCCCGCGCCGCCGTTCGACTGCTGTCGCGGGCGGGCTATCGCGTGGAGGAGGCCGCCACCGCGGGCCGGCCCCTCTGCTGCGGCCGGACCTTCCTCAACGCCGGCCTGGTCGAGGAGGCGCGGACCGAACTCGACCGCACCGTCCGGGCGCTGAGCCGCTTCGTGGCGCGCGGGGTCCCCGTGGTGGGACTCGAACCGTCATGCCTGCTCACGCTGCGCGACGAACTCCCCGCGCTGGACTCCGGGCCCGAGGCCGCCGAAGTCGCGGACCGGGCCCGGCTGCTGACCGAATGGCTCATCGAAGCGGCGGCGCTCGACCGGCTCGACCTCGCTCCCCTTCCCGTCCGGCGCGTCCGCGTTCACGGCCACTGCCACGAGAAGGCGTTCGGTGCGGACGGCCCGACGCTGGAAGTCCTCGGCGGGATCCCCGACCTCGAGGTCGAAGCCATCGCGGCCGGCTGCTGCGGGATGGCGGGCTCGTTCGGCTACGAGGCTGAACACGCGGAGATCTCCCGCCGTGTCGCCGAACTCGAACTCCTCCCCACCGTCCGCGAACTCCGCGACGACGAATGGCTCGTCGCCAACGGCACAAGCTGCCGCCACCAGGTCGCCGACCTCGCCCACGCCACGGCCCACCACGTCGCCACCGTCCTCGAAGCGGCTGCCTTCCCTCCTTGACCCGTCGCGCGATCCTCGGCACGGACGAGTGAAGGGAAACGGGTGATCCGGCGTTACCCTCCGGGCCGTGTGCTCATCCAGTCGCAATCCTCGTCCGAGACCAGGTACATCAAGATCCAGGTCTGAAGTTTCTCCGAATCGTCGATTCGCCGGTCCAGGACGAATAGCGTATCGCCCCTGAAGGTCTCCATCGGTCGAATCTCAAAGTCGTGCGGCACGAGGGTGTCCACACACGCTTGTGAGAGGTCTGGCGAGAGGATCCCGACCCAGGTCTTGGCGGTGAGCACCGGCCTCGGCTCCATCCTCAGTGCCGTCTGGTCGTGGTGGGTGAACAGGAAACCGCCGCCCGGCCGCGGAAAAAGTTGGCGCAGTCGCGAACTCTCCTCCAACTGCTCGCGGCCCGGGATGCGCTCGATGTCGATGCGTTCCCTGAGGTCGGCCGGGACCCCCTTCCGCCTCGCCACCGGGATGGCCGCCGTGTCCACCACCTCGCCCCGCAGGTTCAAGACGAACATCTCGTCCAGTCCAGACCAGCCCTGCACAAACCGTCCGTCGGCGTACGCAAGCGAACCGATCCGAAAAAGGGTCGCATACGACCAGTTGCCGCTCCTGACTGATGCGGCGTATTGCTCCGGGAGTCCGCCCATGCTCGCGAATTCGTCCGTGGCCGGCCGCCACCGCGTCAGCGATGTTTCGCGCTGGAGCTCGAAATCCGTCATCCAGACGTCCTGGCCGATCACCACCGGCGGAGTGATTCCGCCCAGCGCGGGAAAGTCCACAACCCGAATGGTCTCTCCGGTGTTTCGGTCGAAGACGTTCACTCGCCGCGACCCTGTGGTCTGGGCGGCTACGGTCGAATCGTCGATGAGCATCGGAGTTCTGGGCCCGCCGCGAAACTCTCCCGGCCCCTCTCCCGGCCGTCCGTACACGAGCATCAGACTGCCGTCTCTGCGGAACCGGAGGACCCGCGCCGAAAAGATGTCCGATATGTAGAAGGACCCGTCCAGGGGGTCGACGACCAGAGCGTATGGGTTGCCGATGTACAGCGTGTCGCCTTCCGGCAGCAGAATGCTGTCGACGGCAGCGAGAGTCGGCCCCGCCGCGTCTGCGGTCACGCGTTCGCCGGACTCGGAGCCGCAGCCTGGGATCAGGAACATCCCGCCGGCGAACAACGCGACGCCGACACGACGGGACCAGCCCACCACGTATGTCACCATCCACACCGCAGGACTCAAGCGACTTCAATCCGGATTGCCGGGAGGGGAAACGGACCCGAAAGGTCGCAATAATGGGGAATTACATAGAATCCTTGATAGGGTCTCGTGGTCGCAGTAGTGCAAACGCCACATCTTCAGGCGTGTACCCGTCCAACATCACACGCAAATCGTCCGCTACCGTCGAGGCTTCCGCCTCGTAATCCGGCTGCGGCGCTGCACCGTCCGTACCGGACGGCTCCTGAAACGATCTCTCACGCTGCAACTCCACCTCTTTGCTCATTCTTCCTTACTCCACCTTATCGTCTTCCGGCACAAAATCCGCAGCCTTCGGGCCGCTCTTCCATACCACCACAAACAGAAACACGCTGAACGGCAGCGTCATCGCCATCTCTCGCTCGCCCATCAACAACGCACCCAACACACCGCCCACCGCACCCAACCCGATCAGCCACAAGAACACCACCTTCGCCAGATACCGCCACGCAGCCTTCTCACGAGCGGTCATCCGGCGCTTTTCGATCACTTCGCACCCTTCCTCCGGTTGCAGTCCCTACACAGCACTTGGCAATTCTCCTGTACCGTCGCGCCCTTGTCTCGCCACGGCGTGATATGATCCGCTTCCATCTGCGCTAGCATGAACTCGTCACCACAAGCAGTGCATTTGCCGCCCTGAGCCTCGTACGCCCTACGCTTCATCGTCGGCGAAAAAGCACGTATCCGCAAGTGTCGCTCGTCACCGTCCAGCAAGTACCCGTAGATGCCCCTCTGCCGTTCTACATCGTCGTCTGTGATCAACCGCTTGGTCTCAGCCTCCACCCACTCCTTGTCGATCTCAGCGTCTTTGTGTGCGTCGTACAGCCCGCCCCAGTCCACGCCACGCATCAAGTTTGGACGGGTTTTGAACACCGAGTCCACCCAGTCGATAACGTTGCGGAAATGCGCCCACAGCGCCTTCGCGTCGGCGTCGTGCTGGTGACGGGCCATGTAGTCCTCGATCTCGCCACCGCTGATCCACTTGATGGCCGTCTCAAGGTACTCTTGACGGATTGCGCTGCCCGCCAAATAGTCGCTAGCCAAGCCATGCGCTCCATGACCAATGCGGCTGAAGTATCGCTTTGCATCACTCACCCACGGTCCCGAGTAGACGGCGTTCCGTAGCTCTTGTGGCGTCAGCTTTTTCCCCGCGATGTTGATCGTTCGGAACCATTCCAACTTCTCGCTATCTGTCCCGGTGCAGACGTAAACCATCAACTCGTAGTCCAGTATCGTCGTCTCAATATCCGGCAATAGATTGTAGAAGTATTGCTCGTTGATCGAAAAGTCGCCTTCCACGTACTGCGCAATGCTGATGGTTCGTTGCTGGCCGTCAATTACCTCGAACGTGCCATCCTCGCGATCCGCCCAATACATGACGTTGAGCGGAAAATCTTTCAAGATCGAATGAATAACGGCGTTACGTTCCCTCGGGCCGTAGATGAACTCACGTTGGTACGGCGGTCGTATGTCCAGCTTGTCACCATACCCGAAGACGCCGCCCTCACGGTCGTCTCGATAACCTTCAACAAGCTCCGCTACCGTCACCTTGCGCAACGTAATCTTCATCGCAGCAACCGCCGGTTGCGAATGATAACCCGCTTATACAATCCTTTTCCATCTACCACCGGAGCATCGTATCGGGTATGCGGTAACTTTATGTCATCAAGCATCCCATCTCCACCCCTGTCTGTCGTCCACACAAGCTCAAATTGATCGGGATTGTGTTTATCCAAGAACGTTATCGGTACACCTATCGCGCCTGCGTAATCCACTGGGATGTGCGCCGTCTTGTTCACATTGATGGCATCGAAGTTGTCGTATGTCGGGTACTCATCTGGCGTGTACCTCTTGAAAAGCACCAAATCCTCGTGCCTCTTGACATGATCCAGATTGACAAACCACCGGACACCCTTCACTCGTACAAACTTGTTCCCATCGTTATCAATGCGAGCCCCCGCAGCCGTAAGCGGATAATGAGAAGGAACACCGAACTCCCTGTCGCCGCTCTTGATGCTCGCGCCGTACCAGAGTTTGTTCGCCTGAATCAACGGGAACACCTCTTTGTACGTTGCCGCGTTCATGTTGCCAATCACGAGGAACTTCTTATCGTACTCCACCAGTTGAGCGATATACTCGCGGAACAGACTAAATGGTGGATTCGTAACGACGACATCCGCCTGCTCCAACAACGCGATGCACTCATCACTGCGAAAGTCACCATCGCCTTCTAGGTGGAATACACGTTCAGTCTCACCATCATACTCCACACCTACCGCTTGCTCGGCGTCATGCTGGCTGAACAGATTGGGCTGCTGGTTCTTGTAGCAGGTAGTGACCAGCTTCTTCAGACGTAGCTTCTTGAAGCTGAGTTTGAAGTAGCGGTAGAAATTACTGACGGTGGGATCGTCACAGTTGCAGTAGACTACCTTACCGACAAAATGTTCGCGATAGTACCGCAACTCATTCTCGATATCACCAAGTTGCGTGTAGAACTCGTCCTTCTTTGCTCGAATCGCCGCGTGTAATGCTCGATTGTCCGGCATCCGTCAGGCCACCGAACGCGAAACATCGATACTGAACCTCGGCGGCTCGGCGGCTCGGCGGCTCGGCCCCTGTCGCGAGCCTACGCCGCTCCGCCGCCCACGTCAACACTGTTGCCATCATGCCACCAACTCCCGGTAGAGTAGCCTTTTGCCGATCATACCCATCACAACGTGAGCCATCTGATCCACCGTGTCCATATCCCGGATGTTGTGACGACCTGCAAACTCGTATGCGTATCGCTCCAGATGCTTCACGCTGAAGTGATGGAACGTACCCTTGTGCGCTCGCTTCAACATGCTCCAGAAACTCTCGATGCCGTTCGTGTGTGCCTGATCCCGCACGTACTCGCCAGCCGTGTGCTTCACCGTCTCGTGGTTCTTCAAGCCCTTGTAGCCCCTCGCTTCGTCGGTGTACACCTTCGCGCCCTCGCGCCTGTGCGACTCCACAAACGCGTGAAGCCTCTCCTGCGTTGCATTGTCGATCACCCGTACCACCACCTTGTTCGTCTTCCGATCCTTCATGCCAACCACCGTCGTCATGTGCGTCGGGCCGCGACCCTCGGGCAACGTGCGGCGCTTCTTCGCGTGCATGTTGCCCTTGATGCCGCCGATATGCGTCTCGTCCACCTCTACCGGTCCTTCAAGGTCGGTCAGCATGTCACCGAAAGCCTCCCGGATACGGTGCAACATGAACCACGCCGTCTTTTGTGTCACCTTCAAGTCGCGGTGCAGCTTCATGCTCGAAATGCTCTTGAGATGCGTCACCACCAGATATATGCCCCATGCCCACTGGCGCAGCGTAAGGTTCGACCCCGCCAGCGCCGTGCCCGTCTTCAGGCTGAAGTAGCTCTTACAATCACGGCACCTGTAGGGCTGCGGCTTACCGCTCTTCACCCGATATGCATTGACGCTGCCGCACTTCAGGCAGCACATCTCACCATCAGGCCAAAGCAGCGACTCGAACCAACCCCTCGCCGTGTCCTCATTGGGGAACAGGTCGGCCAACTCCATCAAGCTGATGCCTTCCCTGTAAGACCGACCCGGTGCGGCCCTGTCCATATCTACATTCTTGCTACCCATCGTTCCGTCCAGTATCTCCCTTGTTGCGTTTGATTTACGGGGCCTTTCTCCCGTCCACAACAAGTAATCTACTGGCTAGCTAACGAAAATCAAGGATTGTATGTAATCCCCCAATAATGGATCCAAGACTCTGTTCCGCAAGGAACTGGCTCTGCTCGAATCGGTAGCAGCTGGCGAGACGATCATGATCACGAAGCGAGGACGGCCCATGACGAGGCTCGTGCCCCCGAAAACTCCCGATCGCCAAGTGGTGGACGCAGCCATCGCGAGGCTGAAGAATCTCCGCGAGCGGTTCGGCACCCTCTCCGTCGAAAAGATCCTCGCCTTCCGGGATGAGGGTCGCCGGTGAGATCGCTCAGGCGCTTCGCGCGGCCGTCTGACGGGATCCGTCGCGACTTCGGCGGGCGGCCTATTCCGTGACGGCGGACATCGCGCGGAGGCGCTTCTTGAGCGGGGGCGGGATCTCGATGCCCCGCCAGTCGCGGCTGCCGTGTTCGCGGCGGGCGCAGACGACGGTCCAGTCGCTGCGGGCCACGACTTCCCTCCCTCCGGAGCGGTCGACCGTGAACTCGGCGGCGTAGCGGATCGCCTTGCGGCGCACCTCGCGCACCCGAAGTCTCACGTCGACCTCGTCGCCGTAGTGGACGGCGCCCAGGTAATCGCACGAGACGGAGACGCGCGGCATGCCGAACACGGAATCCTCGCTCCAGCGGAAGCCGACGAGGTCGAACGACCGGTAGAGGGCGTGCTCGGCCTCCTCCATGAACTTCAGGAGCGCCGTGAAGTGGATGAGGTTCGCGGTGTCCGTATCCGCGAACTCCACGCGCCGCGTGTAGACGAACTCGGAAGCCATGCGGCAATCTATCACACCTTCGGACCCTGGCAGCCCGCGATCTCTGGGTCGGCGGGCCGGGAGGCGCGGTGGCGGTTGAACCGAGGCACATCACGATCGAGCGGCGGGTGCGGTTCGCCGTGCTCGAGCCGCACGAGCGGCCGGTGACGGAGATCTGGTTCGCCCTGCACGGGTACCACCAGCTCGCCCACCGCTTTCTACGCTATTTCCAGCCGATTCACGAGGACGCCCGGTGCATCGTCGCCCCCGAGGGCCTGCACCGTCACTACGTCGACCACGATTCGAGGAAGGTGGGCGCCTCGTGGATGACGAGCGAAGACCGTCTCACGGACATAGAGGACTACGTCGGCTACCTCGACCGGCTCCACGCGCATGTACTCGCCGAGGAATCGCGACAGACGTCAGGCGGGTCGGCGCCCCCGAGGATCGTCGGACTCGGATTCTCACAGGGGGTTCACACCCTGTGCCGCTGGCTCGCGTTCGGCCGCGCCCGCATCGACCGCGCGATCCTGTGGGGCGCCACCGTCCCGCCCGACCTCGACCTGAGCGAACACGTCGCCACGCTCTC
This sequence comes from Gemmatimonadales bacterium, assembly GCA_009840115.1. Taxonomy (GTDB): domain Bacteria; phylum Gemmatimonadota; class Gemmatimonadetes; order Palauibacterales; family Palauibacteraceae; genus Palauibacter; species Palauibacter irciniicola. Next base: position 55,381 of record VXOJ01000009.1, read on the forward strand.
CGCCGCCGACCTCCACCTCGTCGTGGGCGATGAGGATGAGTACTACGACCGGGCCGCCATCGAAGCCCATGAGGCGCGGTTACGCGCGGCCGGCATCGCCTTCACCTCCCACACCTATCCCGGCGGACACCGCCTGGACGCCGAGCCCCTGAGGCGCCTCGCCGGTCGCGGAGAGCCGGGATAGGACGTTCCCGCGGGAACGTCCCGGGCTAGCGATCCGGGTCGAGGTCCCGGCGGCG
>VXOJ01000003.1 GCA_009840115.1 Gemmatimonadales bacterium
GCACGATCCACGGCTTCTGCGCCGACCTGCTGCGCGAGCGGCCGATCGAGGCCGGCGTCGACCCGGCGTTCCGGGTCGCCGCGGACGACGAGGCCGGACGTCTCCTCGATGGCGCCTTCGAGGGCTGGTTCGAGGGTGCGTTGGCGGACCCCGGTCCCGGCGTGAGGAGGGCGTTGCGCCGTCACTATCGGCGGAATTCGGGCGGTCCGCGCGCGGCACTGCGGGCGGCGGCCGGCAGTCTCGTGGACCAGCGCGACTTCGACGCGCCGTGGTCCAGACCCGAGTGGGACCGGGAGGCCGAACTCGACCGCGCGCTCGACCTCCTGGGGGAACTTGCCGCCTTCGCTCCGCTGGCCTCCCGCCCGGACGACTTTCTCACGCGGAACCTGCGCCACATCGAACGCGGCGTGCTGGAGATCGAACGGCGGGAGAAGACGCGCGGACGCGACTACGACTACCTGGAAGCCTGGCTGCGGTCCTTCGTGGGCGCCCGCTGGCGAGGCTGGTTCTGGCGAGGGTTCCGCTCGCGGGATTTCGGCGGCGGACTCGCGAAGGCCGATGTCGTCGCACGCCGCGACGAGGTCCGGGCGGAGGCCGAGGAGATCCTGCGGACGGCGGACGCGGACCTGGCGGCCCATCTCCGCGACGAACTCTGGCCCGTGACGGAGCGGTACGAGAGGGCCAAACGGCGCGACGGTTGCCTCGACTTCGTCGACCTCCTGCTCCGGGCGCGCGATCTTCTGCGCGACAGCGCGGAGATCCGGGCGCACTACCGCCAGCGCTTTACGCGCTTCTTCGTCGACGAATTCCAGGACACCGACCCGCTGCAGGTCGAGATCCTCCTCCTCCTGTGCGGCGAGGATCCGGAGGAGACGCGGCCGGAGCGCATCGTGCCCGCGAGCGGCAAGCTCTTCGTCGTCGGCGATCCGAAGCAGTCGATCTACCGCTTCCGCCGGGCGGACGTGACGCTGTACGAGAAGACCAAGCGCCGCCTGAAGGACGCGAACGCCCGCGTGCTGCACCTGTCCACGAGCTTCCGGTCGCAGCCGCGCCTGCAGGCCGCGGTGAACGGGGCGTTCGGGGCACGCATGAAGGCGAGCGAGGACGGCAGCCAGGCGGCGTACGTGCCGCTCGCGCCCTTCCGCGCGGACGCCGGAAGCCAGCCAGCCGTCATCGCCCTGCCGGTTCCGAAGCCGTACGGACGCTTCGGAAAGGTCCGCGGAATCGAGATCGAGGAATCCCTCCCCGCCGCGGTCGGAGAGATGGTGCGCTGGCTGGTTCGCGAGTCGGGATGGGTCGTGACGGAACGGGAGCGCCCGGAGGATCCGGTCCCGGTCCAGGCCCGCCACATCTGCCTCCTCTTCCGCCGTTTTCAGAAGTGGGGAGAGGATGTGACGCGCCCCTACGTGCGTGCGCTCGAGGCCCGCGCCGTACCCCATGTGCTGGTCGGCGGCCGTTCGTACCACGACCGCGAGGAGGTGCTTGCCGTCCGGAATGCGCTCACGGCCATCGAGTGGCCGGACGACCGGCTGGCGGTCTACGCCGCCCTCCGGGGTCCGCTCTTCTCGCTCGGCGATCGTGCGCTGTTCGAGTTCGGCGTCGACGTGGGTCCGCTGCATCCGCTCGCCGGGTGGGAGCCGGACGGCGAAGCCGGCGGAAACGGGCGAAAGGAGGACGGAACGGCGCTGAAGCCCGAACTGCGGGACGTGGCGACGGTGCTCGGGCTCCTCGGCGACCTCCACCGGCATCGGAACCGGCGCCCCATCCCGGAGACGGTCCGGCGGCTGCTCTCGGCCGCGCGCGCCCACGCGGGCATCGCGATCTGGCCGACGGGCGAACAGGCGCTGGCCAACGTCCTCCGGCTCGTCGACCGGGCGCGCGCGTTCGAGCGCCGCGGCAGCCCCTCCTTCCGGGCGTTTCTCGACCGCCTCAATGACGAAGCCGAGCGCGGGCAGTCCATGGAGGCGCCGATCGTGGAGGAGGGGACCGAGGGCGTGCGAATGATGACGGTACACAAGGCCAAGGGCCTCGAGTTCCCGGTCGTGATCCTGGCGGACATGGCCTGCCCCGCGGCGCACGAGCCGCCATCGCGCCACATGGATGCCCCGCGGCGCCTCTGGGCCCAGCGCCTCTGCGGCGCGACCCCGCGCGACATCCTGGACAACGCCGAGGTCGAGCGCCGCCGCGAGATGGCCGAGGCGGACCGGCTCGCGTACGTGGCGGCCACGCGGGCGCGCGACCTGCTCGTGGTGCCGGCCCTTGGCGACGGTCGAGACGGCCTCGGGGGCTTCTCCGGGGAAGACGGCGAATGGTGGCTCGAGTCGCTGAATCCCGCGGTATATCCGCCGCGCGGCGCGCGGCGTCGACCGTCCTCCGCGGAGGGTCTGGGAGCCCCGGATTTCCGCGATGAGTCCGTCCTGGACCGTCCGGATGGGAAGGGCGGTCAGCGCCCGGCGCCGGGCGACTCGGTCGCGCCGGGGCTGCATACCGCCGCGGCGGGCACGGATGTCGTGTGGTGGGACCCCGCCGCGCTCGATCTCGACGCGGATCCGCGCGCGGGCGATCGCCAGCGCCGATTGCTCGAGGTCGAGAGGGAGGAGCAACCCACTCTGGATGTCGAGGCCGGGCGCGGCGCGCACCGGGAGTGGCAGGCGGCTCGCGCGGCGAGGTTGAAGGCCGGGGGACGCCGGACGATGTCGGTGACCACGGCCCGGGCGATCGCGCGCCGCGCCGCCGAAGCGGCCGACGCCGGCGACCCGCCCCGCTCCGACCCGCGTGTCGCGTGGATCGACGTGCCGCGGCCGGAAGCCGAGGGGCCGGACGGGGCGGGGCGTCCGGGCGGCGAGCGCTTCGGCGATCTCGTTCACCGCATACTCGCCACGGTGTCCCTCGACGCCGATTCCGGCGCGGTCGAAGGGCTGGCCGGAACGCTCGGTCGCGCGCTGGGAAGTCCCGAGTCCGAAATCGTCGCGGCGGCGGCTCTGGCGGTGCGCGTGCTGGAACACGAGGTGCTCGACCGGGCACGGGCCGCCCTGGCCTCCGGGCCCGGCGCGGTCCGTCGCGAGGTCCCCGTCTTCCACGCGGGCGAAACCGCCGGACTGGACGGGCAGCAGGACCGGGATCGCGGCGCGGGCATCGTGGAGGGGGTCGCGGACCTTGCCTTCCGCGAGGTCACCGGCTCCGGCCCCCGGTGGACGGTCGTCGACTACAAGACGGACCGCCGCCCCGCCGCCGCGCGCACCGAATACGAGGTGCAGGTCGCCTGCTACGTCGAAGCCATCGAGCGGGCCAGCGGGGAACCGGCCCGGGGGATCGTGCTGGCGCTCTAGGAGCTAGGCGCCGTACTTCCGGCGGTGGAGTTCGGCCGCCCGTTCGGACCATTCCTGGAGCCGGATCCGCGCGCCGAGCCCCCTGCCGAGGGCGTCGAGGTCTTCGGAGGTCCACCGGGCCAGATCGAGGTACGTCCGGTAGCCCATTTCGTTCAGGCGTGCCTCGAAGGTGGGGCCGATCCCCTTGATGCGCGTGAGATCGTCGCGCTCGCGCACGGCCCCGGCGCCCACTCCTTCCGTGGCGCGGGGACGCGCATTGCGCCTGCGACCCGCTCGCGTCCGCGGGAGGCCGGCGCGACGCGCCGGGGCCACCATCCCGCCGAACTCGGGGTCCAGCTTCGAGAGGCGGGTGTAGAGGCTGTCCCGCTCGGCCTCGACCTTCCGCCGCGCCGCCTCCGATTCGCGCCGCGCACGCTCCAGCACCCGCCGTGCGTCCTCTTCGATGGCGGACAGGCGGTTGTCGAATCGACGCTTGAGCGTCAGCTCTCTTCCGGCGATCTGGCGGCCACGGATCCACGAGCCGACGAAAAAACCTGCCAGGGCAGCCAGCATCAGCCCCAGAACGACGATCGGGGTCAGGAAATCCATCATCTTCGATCGGACTCCGGGTTCCGGCGTATTCCCCCCGCGAGGTGACGCGAGGGGGAGCCCAATGTAGGGTGACGGAGGACACCGCCCAACCCCGGCACGACCGGAAGCGGGATCCGAAGCTGCCGGTGCGGAAGGAGCGTCCGATCGAGACCCCGCTGACAGAACGGTTCGACCGGATCATGGCCTCGCGGGACATCCCCGCGGGTGCCGGGCGCGTCCTCGGGTCTTCCCGCGAAGGGCGGCCGGTCCCGGGTTACCGCTTCGGACGGGGGCCCGAGGCCGTGAGCCTGCTCGGCGGCTGCCACGCCGACGAACCGGTGGGTCCGCGCCTCCTGCGTCGTCTCGCCGGCTACCTGGCGGGACTCGACGCGGAGGATCCGATGCTCACCCGCCATCAGTGGTGGATCATCCCGCACATCAACCCGGACGGCGAGCGCCGCAACGCCCCGTGGCAGGACCCCGATACGGACGCGTACGATCTCGGGCGGTACCTGGCGGGCAAGGTGCGGGAACTGCCCGGCGATGACATCGAATTCGGCTTCCCGCGCGACGACGCCGATCCGGGAGCGCGGCCGGAGAACCGCGCGGCCTACGACTGGTGGCGCACGTGCGATCGACCGTTCGTGCTGCACGCCTCCCTGCACGGCATGGGGTTCGCCGCAGGTGCCTTCTTCCTGATCGACCGCGCCTGGGAAGACCGCTGCGAAGCGCTGAAGGCCGCCTGCCGTCAACGCGCGGGGGCGCTCGGTTACGCGCTGCACGATGTCGAGCGTCACGGGGAGAAAGGCTTCTTCCGCTTCGAGCGGGGGTTCGCCTCGCGGCCCGACTCGAACCGGATGGCCGGCCACTTCGAAGCCCTGGGCGACGCCGCGACGGCGTCGCGCTTCTGGCCGAGTTCGATGGAAACGCTGCGTTCCTTCGGCCACGACACGCTTACCCTCGTCTCCGAGATGCCGCTTTTCCTCCTCCCCGGCGTGGGGGACAGGCCGGGCCCTCCGGATCCGGTCGCCGAACGCTGGAAGAGACGGATCGACGGTTGGAGGAACGAGTTGTCCGCGGGGGCCGCGCCGGACGCCATCTCCGCCGCCGCGAGGAATAACGGGCTGGTCCCGATGCCGGTGCGCGACCAGATGATGCTGCAATGGACGTTCATCGTCGCGGGGTTGCGTCAAACGCGTGTTTCGGCGTCGTGACCGCCACGGACCGCCAGGCGTTCGGCTTGCCCGCGATGAGGCGGGCGAACAAGGTGGGCAGCGTGAACAGGCGATTTCTATTCGTGGCCCTCGCGGCGGCCGGCTGCAGCGACCTCGCATCGCAACCCGAGCGGGTCCCGGGCGCGGTCGAGCTTCTCCCCGCCACCGCCACCGTCCTCGAGGGCGAGGCCGTCCGGTATCGGGTGCAAGTGCTGGACGAGAGCGGCGCGGCCTTCAACAGGATCCCGGCCTGGGCGCCTCCGCGCTGGTCCGCGGCCGATCCGTCCGTCGCCGCCGTCGGCTCGGACGGCGAGGTCATCGGCCTCGAGGGCGGCCACGAGACGCGCGTTGCCGCGGAGGTGGCGAGCCTGCAGGGCGGCGCCTGGGTGAGGGTGAACCCCACCAGCGTGAAGATCGAAGCGTCCGCCGTGCACCTGACGCAGGCGGTCCAGACGCTGGGCGGGGACATTCCTCTGATCGGGGGCCGGCCGGCGCTCCTCCGAGTCTTTGTCACCGGTGACAAGACGAGCTTCTATCGTCCCCGCCCACGGGCGACCTTCTACGAAGACCGTGCCCCGATCCACTCGATGCGGCTGGATCCCGCGGCAGACCGGATCCCTGTGGAGCTTGACGAGGGGAAGCTGGACCGATCGTTCAACGGGGTCGTTCCGGGGGAGGTCCTGCGACCCGGTGTCGAACTGGTCGTGGAGCTGGATCCGGATGGCCTCGTGCCGGCGGTTCCGGGAAGCGCCCGGCGTGTACCGGCCGAAGGACGCCTGAAACTGGATGTGCTGACCGTTCCCCCAATGCGTCTGACGGTGGTGCCGGTGTTGCACTCCGCGGATGAGGAGACGGTGCTGACCTGGGTCGACGGGATGACGGCGACGGACGCCAGGATCGCGTTCGTGCGCTCCATACTCCCGATCGGCGAACTGGAACTGACGGTACACGAGCCCTACCGGACGACAGCGGACCTGAAGACCGCGGCAGGCTGGCTGGGGCTCCTGCGAGAGATCAGCGTGCTCCGGCTCACGGAGCGACGACGGGACTATTATTACGCCGCCCTCGCGGCGCCTCCGAGCGCCCCGTTCAAGGGATTGGGCTATATCGGGAGGCCGATCGGCATCGGAATCCTCGATATCGACACGTTCGCCCACGAGCTGGGGCACAACATGGGGCTCCGGCACGCTCCCTGCGGCCTGGCCCTGAACCCCGATCCGGACTTCCCGTACGAGGACGGCTCCATCGGCGTCTTCGGATACGAGACGCGGCGCGGGAACACGCGCATGGTCGATCCAGCCGAGTATCGGGACCTGATGACGTACTGCGACCCGAGCTGGATCAGCGACTATCACTTCGTGAAGGCGATGGAGTTCCGTCGGGAGCACGAATCGCTGATCCTGCGGAACGTCGATCCCGAACCGACGCTGCTCCTGTGGGGGAATGCCGGCGCCGGGGACCTTCTGCTCGAGCCGGCCTTCGTCATCGACGCGCCCCCGACGACACCGACCGAGGACGGTCCGTATCGCCTGGAGGGGTTGGACGCGGCGGGCCGGTCCCTGTTCACGTTCTCCTTCACGCCGGACGAACTGGAGTACGGCGGTGGACAGTTCGCCTTCGCGATTCCCTGGGAGGGCCGATGGGGCGGTCCCGACGGACTGGATCGGGTCGAACTCTCCGGTCCGGACGGCGCCGTCGCGATCGGGCGTTCCGGGGGTCGCGCGGCGGCCCTGGTCCTGGACCCGGGCACGCGCCGTCTCCGCGGCATCCTGCGCGACCCCGGGACGGCGCCACCGTGGGCGGAGGGGTTGGATGTCCTGATTAGCGACGGAGTCCCGCGCGAGGGGATCCCGGGGCCGCGGCGATGAACGACCCGCGGCTCCGCGCCGGCTTCGTGCTGGCGCTGGTCATGGCTGCCGGCATGCCGATCGCCGGCCGCGCCGCCGCCCAGACATCCGTCGAAGCACGGAGCGGTCTCGCGGTGGGGAATCACACGTCCACCGCGGCGGGTCTCGAGTGGGCTCCCGCCCTGTCGTACGAAATCCGGCTTGCGCGTCGACTGCGCCCGCAGGTCGCCGTTTCCGCCGGGTATGTCCGTACGGCCTTCGGCTGCAGGGAGGGATTCTGCCGCGGGAGAGAGCCGACGGTCACCGGCCACCACGCCGCCCTCGGTGCGGAGCTGTCGCACGGCTCGCTGTGGGGCCGCGTAGGCATCCTCTACGGAACGACGCGCATCGGGACGGAAGGCGAGACCCCGCAGGCGGGTCCTGGTCTGGAGGCCGGCGCGGGACTCCGCCTTCGCCTCGGCCCTGTGCGCATCGGGCCGGGCCTGTCCTGGCGGCGCATGTCCGCCGACACCCCGTCGAGTACCGACCATGCCGTCGCGATCGGCTTCGATCTGGGCGTCGTATTCGAATTCGACTAGTGTGAACACCACGCTGGTGTCGCTCCGCCCACAGATCCCGGAGGCCCGGATGCGCCAACCACACCGCCGGTCCCGCGCCCCGCGCCGCCGCTTCCCCGCGACGGCAGCCTTCTCGCTCCTGCTCGCGGCCGCGGGCGGGGCGCCCGGAGATGCGGCGCCCGGCGGGGGAGCGCCCGCGGAACTCGACCTCACGCTCGACAACATCCACCGGAACAACACGGGCGTCCGCGGAGTCTCGATCTCGCCGGATGGTCGGCACCTCGCGGTCTCCGGCTCGGGGCCGGACGGTGCGGGGCTGTATCTCGCGGCGCGCGGCGAGGACGGCGGCTTCGAGGCGCCGCGCTTCTGGCTTCAGGGTTCGAATCCGGCCTGGGCGCCCGGCGGCGACCGGATCGCCTTCTCGGCCGGCGGCCAGGTCCATGTCGCGGATGTGGGCGATGTCGAAGCGCGCCCGCTGATGGACCGCATGGAGGGTGTGCGGGCGCCGGCCTTCTCCCCGGACGGGCGGACGATCGCCTTCTACTCGACCGCGAGCGGCCACCAGGACATCTGGCTCGTGCCGGCCGACGGGTCGACCCCGCCGCGCCAGCTGACCGAGGCCGCCATGGCCCTCGACGATCCGCGCTTCGCGCCCGCCTGGCGGCCGGACGGCCGCGAGATCCTCTACGTGTCGAACGCCTCCGACTACTGGCACGACGATCTCTGGCTCGTTGACGTGGAGACGGGCGGCCGCCGGCAACTCACCCGCTCGCTGATGGCGATGTCCACACCCGTTTGGTCGCCGGAAGGCGACCGGATCGCCGTGTTCGGCACCGCCAAGGATGAGTACTGGTACGAGGATCTCTCCTACATCTACGTGATCGAGGGCCCGGAGGCGGGCGCCGGGGCGTCGGAGCGCATCGTGGACATGCAGGTCTACGCAACGGACGCGGCGATGCGGCACGCCCCGTCCTGGTCGGCCGACGGCGCGTTCATCTACTTCCCCTACCTCGAACGCGGCACGACCAACGTGTGGGCGGTGCCCGCCGCCGGAGGGGTGGCCACGCGCGTTACGCACATGGGAGGGACGATCTCCGGCGTCAGCCACACGGCGGGCGCCGGGACCGTCGCCTTCGTCCACTCGTCGCCGACGCGGGGAGGGGAAGCGCACGTCCTCGACCTCGGCGGCGGCGTACCGGAGCGCCTCACCTCGTTCTCGCCGTCCTGGCGGTCCGTGGCGGCGCCCCGGGAGATCGCCTTCCCCAGTTTCGATGGACTCCGGATCCAGGGCTTCCTCTACCGCCCGCCGCAACTGGCGCACGGGGCCACCTGTCCGGCGCTCGTCCAGGTCCACGGCGGCGGGACGAATTCCTACCAGCAGGGTCTGAGCCTCACCGAACAGTACCTCGCCTCGAAGGGGTTCGTAGTGCTTGCGATCAACTACCGCGGGGGATCCGGCTTCGGGCGCGAGTTCCAGGACCTCTCCGTCGAGGACTGGCTGTGGGACCAGGCGCGGGATGCGGGCGCGGCGGCCGATTTCCTGCGCACGCTCCCGTACGTGAACGGGAAGGTGGGGATCTACGGCGGCAGCTACGGCGGGAGCATGTCGCTGTCGGCGATCAGTCTGACCCCGGACAGGTTCGACGCGGCCGTCCCCATGCGCGGCGCCTACTCGAAGCTGAACACGCTCGAGTACACGGACCGGCTGGGGAAGATCTTCTCCGTCACCGGACACGGCGGTACCCCGGAGGAACGCCCCGACACGTACGCCAAGAGCAACGTCGTGTCGCGCATCGCCGACATCACGGCGCCCGTCCTTCTCATGCACGGGGAACTGGACCGCCGAGTGCCGATCCAGAACTTCGAGAACGCGGTGGCCGAATTCGAGCGGCTCGGCAAGAGCGTCGAGGTGAAGACGTACCCGGACGAAGCGCACGGTTTCCGAAACCCGGACAATCGCGTCGACACCTGGTCGCGCCTGGAGGAGTTCTTCACCCGGCACCTCGGCGGCTGCGCCACGGGCTGAGTCCCGCCGTCACGGCGTACAGCTACGCGAACCGCCTGTACGTCCGCTAGGGCACGCGTTCGAAGCGGCCGTAGTAGTCCATCTCGACGCCCGTCACGCGGGCGGTGGCGTCCAGCATGAACGAGACGCCGATCCTGACGTCGCCGAACCACATGTCGAAGCGGTCGACGTGCCAGTGCTCGAGCGGCATGCGCACGGGACGTTCCCGACCATCGAACTCGGCCACGAGCCGCAGTTCGCCGGTCGACTCGCCGGTTCCGGTCGCGGATCCGTTACGCGCCCCGTTGCGTGCGGCCCCCGCCGATGCGCTCGCGGCCGGACGTTCGTGCACCCCCGGCGTCCCGTCCCATCGGCCCAGCCGGCCCTCGGCCGGCATCAGCGGCGGCACCTCTTCGTCCGTCAGGCGAATGCGCAACTCGCCGGCGTAGCCGTTGCGGTAGGTCCCGGCGTAGGCCTCGAGCGGCACCGAGGGACCCTGGTCCAGCCGGGCCGCCTGCCGCGCCTCCTCCGCCTCGAAGACCCGGCGGTTCCCCTCGGCGACACTCCGCTCGAACTCCGCATGCCAGTCGCGGCTTCGGAGTTCCTCCGTGCCCACGAACCGCGCCATCGCCCACTTCGTGAGCACCCACGGCAGCTCCGAGTTCCGGTTCGTCGTCGCCCACACCCCGAAGCCCCGTTCCGGCGCGAGCGCGATCGAGCAGTTGAACCCCAGCGCGTTCCCTCCGTGCCCCACGCCCGTGACGTCCCCGAATCTCCCCGTCGACCAGCCCATCGCGTACGCGCCCGGCCCCTCGAACGGCATCCAGCTGCTCGGGTTCCGTATCACGGTGTGGGGCGTGTGCATGAGTTCGACGGCTGACCGGGAGAGCGGCGGGTTCGGATGGGTGCCGACGTGGAACCGCATCCACTCGGTGATCTCGTCCGCCGACGTGATCACGCCGCCCGAGGGCACGGTGACGTCCTCGGCGTACTGCCAGGGCACCGGTTCCAGCGGCATTCCCGTGGTCGCCGCGTTCCCGATGAACCTCCGCTCGATGATCGCATGCGGCTCGGCGTGGTTCGGGCTCGCGTTGGCGGGCGCCATGCGCGCCGTCGTCGTCGCCATCCCCAGCGGATTCCAGAGCTTCTCCCTTGCGTAGGCGTCCCAGTCCGTCCCGGAGACGGTCTCCACGAGGTGACCTGTGAGGACGAACATGTCGTTCGTGTACCCGTAGCGGTCGCGGAACGTGTGGTCCGGATCGGTATGGGGGAGTCGCATGAGATAGTCGCGTCGGTCGGTGACGAGCGGGCGCAGCGGCTGATTGCTCCCGGTTCCGACGCGGTGCGTGACGATGTCGCGTACGCGGATCTCGCGCGTCGTCCACGGGTCGTGGAGACGGAACCACGGGATGTGGTCCGTGATGCGGTCATCCCAGCGCAGCTTCCCCTCTTCGACCAGGGACGCGATGGTGGCGGCTCCGAACGCCTTCGAGCAGGAGCCGATGCTGAACAGCGTCCCTGCGTCCACCGGCGTGTCCCGACCCAGTTCGCGCACGCCGTAGCCGGTGGAGAGATAGCTCTCGCCCTCGTACACGATGGCCAGCCCCAGTCCGGGAACCTCCCACCGCGCCATCGCGTCCTCGACCCACGCGTCGATCTCTTCGACCGTGGGGGGAGGCGGGGCGGGAGACTGCGCCTGCGCCGCTTGGGCCGCGAGCAGGAACGCTGCTCCGAGAAGCACCGTGGCCGGTACGCCGCGGCGCCGCGCTGGCTGCATGGAAAGACGGTTCCGGGATGTCATTACGGCCTCCTGCTCAAGTCGCCGGACGGTTCGACCGGCGTTGTCACTCAAACCGCTAGGGGAGTCCGAATACCCACAGGACGCCGCCCGCGGCGGTTGCCACGCGCTGTTCGCCGTCCACCTCGAACGACATGGGGCCGGTACGGACGCCGGCGCCGGCCTGGAAGTCCCACAGCGCCTCTCCCGTCTCCGCGTCGAGGGCGAAGATGTTGCCCTCGTTGCTTCCGCCGAACACGAGGCCGCCCCGCGTGGCCATCACGCCGGCCCACGGCGGAGAGAGCAGCGGGAACTCCCACCGCAGTTCCCCCGTGAGCACGTCGAGCGCCTTGACGGCCCCGCTCGCATCGTCTCCCGACAGCGCCTGCTCGCCGCCGCCCAGAAACGGCTGGCCGGGCTCGTATTCGACATCGGCCTTGTAGTAGATGGCCCCCATGATCCGGGTCGCCTGGTAGAAGAGCCCGGTGTCCGGGCTGTACGAAGGGCTGAACCAGTTCGCCGCCCCCTGGAGGCTGGGCCAGACGAGGTTCCCCTCCTCCGTGGGCTCGGTGCCGGGAATCACGATCGGGCGGCCGTTCGCGTCGAGGCCCTCGGCCCACGTCTGCTTCGAGTACTCCACGCCGTGCAGGAACTCGCCCGTCTCGCGGTCGAGCACGTAGTAGAAGGCGTTCCGGTTCGCGGTGACGACCAGCTTTCGGGGCTCGCCCTCCCATTCGGCGTCCACCAGCACCTGGATCTGATTCGCGTCCCAGTCGTGCGTGTCGTGCGGCGTGTACTGGAAGTACCACTGCATCTCGCCCGTGTCGGGATCGAGGGCGAGGATGGAGTTCGTGTACAGGTTGTCGCCGGGCCGCAGGTCCCCGTTCCAGTCGGGGGCCGGGTTCCCGGTGGGCCAGTAGAGGAGGTCCAGCTCCGGGTCGTACGAACCGGTGAGCCACGTCGAGCCGCCGCCGTGCTCCCAGCTGTCGCCGCCCCACGTCTCGCTCCCCGGTTCGCCCGGCCGGGGGATCGTGAACGTGCGCCAGAGGCGATCTCCGGTGTCGGGGTCGTAGGCGTCGACGAAGCCGTTCGCGCCGGCCTCCGCGCCGGACACGCCGACGATGACCTTGCCGTCGAGCGCGAGCGGCGCCGTCGTGATCGAGAAGCCGAGGAAGTTGTCCGCGACGTCCACCTCCCAGCGGACGGCGCCGGAGCCTGCGTCGAGCGCCACGAGGCGGGCGTCGAGCGTGCCCACGAACACCGTTTCGTCGAGGATGGCGACGCCCCGGTTTACGCGGGGGAAGCCGATGTTCTTCGTCGAGGCGGGGACTTCCGCCGACCAGTGCCAGAGGCGGCGCCCGCTGCGCGCATCAAGCGCGCTCACGTTGCTCGGCGGCTCCGTCACGTACATCACGCCGTCGACCACGACCGGCGTCGTCTCGATGAGCCCGCCGCTCATCTGGTAGGCCCAGATCACCTTGAGGTCCCCGACGTTGCCGCGGTGGATCTCGTCGAGCGCGGAAAAGCGGTGCGAGGCGTAGTTGCCCGAGTACATGAACCAGTTGTGCGGCTCGTCGTCCGCGTTCACGAGGCGGTCGAACGATGCCTGCGCGCGCGCGTCCGCGAGGGCGCCGCCGCAAAGGAGAGCCGCCGTTGCGAACGCCCCGGCCGCGCCGGCCGCAGGCAGCCGTGGTCCAGGTCTCATGATCCCTCCCCGAGGTCGGCCAGGAAGGCGACGAGGTCGTCGATGTCCGCTTCCGTCATCTCCTCCACGGCGGGCATCAGCGAGTGATCGAACTGTTTCTCGAGTTCCACGAGATCTTCCTTGCGAAGCGAGACCGTGCGGCCGGAGATCGACCGCAACTGGATCGTGAAGGCGTCCTCGTTCACGCGCATGCCCGTGATGACGCGGCCTTCGCGCGTGACCGCGCGGATCGGCAGGTACCCCCTGAAGCCCCGCAGGATGCCCCGCCGGGAGACCGGCAACTCCGAATCGGGCGTCCGCAGCGACGCGTAGAGGTAGTCGACGCCGCGCCGAAGCCCGATACCCGTGAGTTCGGGGCCGATCCCCGTCCCGCGGCCCTCGACGACGTGGCAGGAGTAGCAGTCGCCGGCGGTGGCGAACACCTCTTGTCCTCGCGCGGCGTCCCCCGGGACCTCCACGACGGCGTCCCGCGCCAGCGTACGGACGTAGGCGGCCATGAGGTCGACCTCCAGGTCCGACACCAGGTTCGCCCTCGTCCCCGGCATGCCGGTACCCGGGATCCCGCGTCGGATCACCCGGACGAGCGATTCGTGGTCCGGCGCGCGGGGCAGGGTGGGGCGCGCCAGGCTCGGCCCCTCGCCTCCGTGGCCGAGCATGCCGTGACACCGGCCGCAGTGGGCCTGGTAGAACATCTCGCCGCGCGCGAGACCGGCTTCGGTGACGTCGGGCTCTTCCTGGGCTGTGGCGTTGCCGGTCGCCGCGAGCACGCTCGCCGCGAGCGCGAGACCGCACAGGCTGGGACGGGGCCGTCGCATGATCCTCCTCCTCCGCGGGCGTCGTTTCACGCCACTAATCAACGTAGCCGCCCGGCGGGGCGTCACGGAACCAGCGCCTCCGGTTCCAGAACCCAGCGCGTGAGCCACTCCACGTTCCTCGACATGAGATCTCGCTGGAGGCGAGGAGATCTAACTCCATGTGGTTGATCCGGATAAAGGACAAGCGTCGTCGGCGCCTTGCCGATCGCCCGGACCGCCTCGAAGAACTGGATGCTCTGTTCGGCGGGCACCCTCTCATCCCTTTCCCCCACCTGGATCAGGAGCGGTGTCGTCACGTTTTCAACATGGCGGTACGCGGAGCGCTCCTCGTAGAGATCCCAGTCCTCCCACGGTTTCGGACCCAGATAGGTGTGGTAGAACTCGGGGATGTCCGTCTGTGAGTACATCGAGATCAGGTCGTTCGCGCCGGCGCCGGCGCTCGCGGCCCTGAAGCGGTCGGTCTGCGTGATGCCCCAGTAGGTGTGGTGGCCTCCGAAGCTCCATCCGCTCACGGCCAGCCGGTCGGGATCCGCGATCCCGCGCTCGACCATCGCGTCCACCCCGGAGTCGATATCGACCCAGTCCCGGCCGGAGATGTCGCCGCGGTTGAGGCCCCTGAAACGCTCGCCGTAACCGCTCGAACCCCGGTAGTTCGGCTGCAGGACGGCGAACCCCATGCCCGCATACACCTGCACCGGATAGGCGCCCCGGGTCGCGTTGAAGCGGTCGGATGAGATGCCGGACGGGCCGCCGTGGATCACGAGGACCATCGGGACGCGGTCCCCCTCCTCGTACCCGACGGGAAGGGTGAGCACGCCTTCGATTTCCTCGCCGCCGGCGCGCGAAGGCCACGACTCGACCCGCTGTTCGCCGAGCACCAGGTCGGCCACCTGCGGATTCAGGTCGGTCAGGCGCTCGGGGCGGAAGCCGTCCAGGGGAGTGATGAAGAGGTCCGGGGGCGCCATGCCGTCTTCGGCGGTAAACGCGAGGACGCTCCCGTCCGTGGCTGCCGAGGCGCCGGAGTAGTAGTGCCGACCATCGGTCAGATCGCTCGGCGGGCCCGCCGCGGCGCCCTCGGCGAGCGGGATCCGGTACACGGTGGCTCCGGTGCGTCGGGCCGCGGAGACGATGAGCCGCGAGCCATCGATGTGGACGAGGTTCGCGTTCGCGTCCAGACCGGCGGTGAGCGACACGGGCTCCATTGCGGCGCCGTCCGCGCCCAACGGCACGCGCCAGAGCTGTCGATTGAAGGTTCCGAGGAGTTGTCCCGTTCCGGACACGACGAGGCCCGACTCATCGTCCCAGGCCACCGGATTCTCCCCGCCCGGCATCGACGTGACGCTCCGGGCCTCGGCCTCCGCGCCCTCCTGGACGTACGTCGCGCCGTAGTAGGTCGTCCTCAGCACGGGCGACGAGCGCGCGCCGAAGGCGACGGCTCGCGAATCCGGGGACCACACGAAAGACACCACGTGAAGACCGTCCGGCGACCACCTCACGCCCTCGCCGGCCACATCGTCCTCGAGTTCGGCCACGTGGAGGCGCGACCACTGGTCCGTGTACACTGAATCCCAGACCATCGGGCGGCCGCGCAGCGCCTCGAGTTCGCGGTCGGTGTCCGTCGACTGGGGGCTCGCCATGAAGCCGAGCCGCCGACCGTTGGGTGCGAAGCGGAAGCTCCCGACCGAGGTCTCGTGGGACGTCACCTGCCATGCCTCGCCGCCGTCGGGTCGGATGCCGTAGACCTGCCTCACGCCCTCCCGGTCCGAGGAGAAGGCGAGCCATTCCCCCGACGGGTGCCAGACCGGTGCATCGTCGGAACCGGGACGGAACGTGAGTTGGCGGGCATCGGCGGGGCCTCCCGCCGCGGGGACGACCCACACGTCGGTTTCCTGGCGGTCCTCCTCCATGTCGCGTTCCGTGACGACGTAGGCCACCCATTGCCCGTCCGGGCTCACGGAGATCTGCGAGAGGCTCCTGAGGGCGAGGACATCCTCGACCGTCATCGGTGGGCTCTCCTGCGCGAACAATCCGGTGGAAGGGGCGACGGGGAGGATGAGGGAGAGAACGGACCCCGCGGCGAGAACCCGGGAGCCGGGGAAGATCGCGGCACGCATGGAACACCCCTGACGTTGAAGAAGCATCGTTACTCTTCGCCGCTCACGCCCTGATACAGCAGGACGAACGCCGCCGCCTGCACGACGTGGTAGAGCGCGTTATGGTCGAACCACACCGGGTGGATCGGGATCTGTAGCTGCTGAATGGCGGCCGCGGCGAAGGTGAGCCCGAAGCCGATCAGCGCCCACCGCCGGCTTGCGGTGGGGCGGCGGCGGTAGGCGAGCGCGAAGCGCACCGTGAGATAGATGACGGCCGGGAGATAGAAGGCGACCGCGACGGCGAACGCCTGCCATCCGGCCAGCACGACGGCGACGTACGCGACGTAGGCGAGCGCGGCGAGCCGCGTGATCCACCGCGTACCCGTCGACTGCCCACCGACGCGGGCGCCCAGGCCCCAGGCCGCGAGCCCGGTCGCCCCGACCGTGAGGATCGTGGCCGGCCACAGGACGCGGTAGCCGAAGGTCGCGGCGTCCCCGAAGAAGCCGTGCACCGTGCCGGCGAAGAGGGCCGCGGCGCCGGAGCCGGCGAAGAGTCCCATCGCCCACGGACGGAGGTCGGCCCGCACGCGCGAGCGCGCCAGCCAGACCAGAACGGCGCAGAGCAGGGTGAGCCCGTAGTCGGTCAGCGTGACGGCAGGTTCGGTCAAGGCGCTTCGACCTCCGGTCGGGGAATGGGTTTTTCCTTCTCTGATCGGTATTGTCGGACCATCGCCCGGGGCAATACTCACACGGAGGAGGAGCCGTGCCTCGATTCCCGCGAACGGTCCGAACGCGCTACCTGCTGCCCGCGCTCATGGGGCTCCTCGCCGCCGGCTGCTCGTCCGCCGGTGGCGGCGTCGACGAAGCGGGTCGCATCCCACTCACGCTGGAGAACGTCTTCACCGCCGGAGGGGGCGCGGGACGCGCGGTGCTCTCGCCCGACGGATCGACGCTCGCCGTGTCCGGACCCGCCGAGGGCGGCGGCGGATCCGGGGTGCACCTCGTCCCGGTTCCGGCGACGGCGGAGGTGGCGGCCGCCGGGGGCGACGCCTCGACCTTCCGAGTCGCGGGCCGCGCGCAGACGTGGTCGCCGGACGGAGGGCGGCTGGCCTTCATCGCGGGAGGGAACCTCCTCGTCGCCGGGACCGAAGGGCCGGGGCGGGTGGTGGCGGAAGGCGTGGGCGGCCTGCGGGCCCCGTCGTGGTCGCCGGACGGCGAGACGCTCGCCTACTACTCCACGGCGTCCGGCTCCCAGGACATCTGGCTCGTGGACGCCGCCGGGGCCGCGGCGCCCCGGCAGCTCACGACCGGCGCGGCGGAGGCCGAAGACAGCCGCTTCAGCCCCATGTGGTCTCCGGACGGCCGGTGGATCGCCTACATCTCGAACCGGGCCGACTGGTGGCACGACGACGTGTGGCTCGTCGCCGTGGCGTCCGGCGAAGCGCACCAGGTCTCGACGTCGCTCATGGCCTCCTCCAGCCCCGTCTGGTCGCCGGACGGGTCGAGCCTCGTGCTGATGGGGACGGCCAAGGACGAGTACTGGTACCAGGATCTCGCGTACCTGTACCGGATCGACCTCGATCTCGCCGGCACCGCGCCCCGCGTCCTCCGGGAAGCGCCGCTCGACATGCAGGTCTACGCGACCGATGCGATCATGCGCTTCAACCCCTTCTGGTCCGGCGACGGCGCGCGCATCTACTTCCCGTACCAGCAGCGCGGTGCTTTCGACCTGTGGTCCGTCCCCGCCTCGGGCGGCGTCGCCACGCGCGTCACGAACGTCGGCGGGTCCTGGTCGTCCCTGCACGCGACGCCGGACGGCGGCCGCGCCGCGTTCACGCGGGATGCCGCGACCGAGGGCCGGGAAGCCTGGCTCCTCGACCTCGACGGCGGCGTCCCCGCCCGCCTGACGGACTTCTCGCCCGACTTCGAGGGCCTCCAGCGACCCGCGGAGATCTCCTTCCGCTCCTTCGACGGCCTGTACATGCAGGGCTTCCTCTACCTGCCACCGGCGATCCGGGCCGCGCTCTCCGCCGGCTCCGACCCGCCCGCCTGCCCGGCCCTCGTACAGGTGCACGGAGGAGGGACGAACTCCTACACGCAGGGGACGAACCTCGTGGAGCAGTACCTCGCGAACGAGGGCTTCGTCGTGCTCGCCATCAACTATCGCGGCGGGTCCGGCTTCGGGCGCGAGTTCCAGGACCTCTCGGTCGAGGACTGGCTGAACGACCAGTCGAAGGACCCGGGCGCCGCGGCGGACTGGCTGCGCCGCCAGCCGTACGTGAACGGGCGCGTGGGCATCTACGGCGGGAGCTACGGAGGCATGCAGTCCATGTCCGCGATCACGCGCACGCCCGACAAGTTCGATGCGGCCGTCCCCATGCGCGGCATCTACTCCGAGTCCCTGACCCTGCCGCACGCGGACCGCGTGGGGAAGATCTTCGCGATCACGGGGCACGGCGGGACGCCGGAGGAGCGGCCCGAGATCTACGCGAAGAGCGAGACGCTCGACCGGATGGACCGGATCACGGCTCCCGTCCTCATCATGCATGGGGAGTTCGACGTGAGGGCGCCGTTCGAGAACTTCGAACTCGCGGTCGAGCGGCTGGAGGCGCTCGGCAAGGAGTTCGAATCGATGACGTACCCCGAGGGCCACGGCTTCCGGGACCCGTCCAATTCGATCGACATGTACAGGCGACTGCAGGCCTTCTTCGACCAGCACCTCGGAGGATGCCAAGCCGACGGCGCGTCTCTAGATTAGTGTAGCGGCGGCCCTCCTCCCCAACAGACGCAAGGCATACCCATGGCGAAGCGCGCCCGCACGATCTCCGAGTCCGAAGGTCCCGATTTCTCTCGCGCCGGTGTCTGGCGTTACGCGGCGCTCGGCTTGCTCGGTCTGGCCATCCTCTCCTGCGGTGGAGGGGACACCTCGGGACCCCCGCCCGGGCCGCCGCCTCCGCCTCCGACCGCGACCGTGCCGGCGAGAATCACCCTGGAACCGGAGGAAGTCGCGGTCGTGGCGGGCGACACGGTGCGGGTGCGTGCGCGCGTCCTGAACGACCGGGCGCAGCCCATCTCCGATGCGGTGGTGACGTGGATGAGCAGCGATCCGACCGTCGCCACAGTCGATGCGACCGGGCTCGTCACCGGCCTCAAGGAGGGGAACACGAGCCTGACCGCCACGTCGGGTCCCGTCTCGAACTCCGCCACGGTCGCGGTGCACAGCCTGGACCGCGCGACGCTCATGGACCTCTACATCGGCACGCGCGGAGGCGAATGGACGAACAACGGCGGCTGGGGGACGGACGAGCCGGTCGGAAGCTGGTACGGCGTGACGGCGAACGAGCAGTCCCGCGTGACCGCGATCAACCTCAGCGAGAACGGCCTGAACGGTCAGCTTCCGGAGGATCTCGGCAGCCTGGCCTTCCTCACCGAACTGGAGGTCGGCGGGAACGACAACCTCTCCGGTCCCATCCCGTTTTCCCTCTCGGACCTGGGCATCCAGACGCTCAACTACGGCGGCACGATGCTGTGCACGGTGCGCGACGAGGGATTTCAGGCGTGGCTGAACGCGATTCCGACAAGTGAGGGCGAGTTCCTCGCCTGCAACGAGGAACGATCCGACCTGATGAAGTTGTACGAGGCCATGGGCGGAGACAACTGGATTGAGTCGGACAACTGGGGGACTGGCGCTCCGCTCGAGACCTGGTTCGGTATCGCCGTCGATTCTGCGGGGCGGGTCACCCAGATCGCGATGCGGGACAACAACCTCCGGGGCGAGATCCCGCCGGAGATACAGTACTTCCCGTACCTTCGACGGTTGCGCCTCGACTACAACCAACTGGAGGGCGAGGTCCCGCCGGAAATCGGCAAACTTACCGAACTGCGGCGGATGGACATCGACGGGAACAACTTCACTGGCCCGATTCCGCCAGAGTTGGGGAACCTCGTGAACCTCGATACGCTCTGGATGGGCGGCAACCAGATGAGCGGCCCCATCCCGCCGGAGTTGGGGAACCTTGCCAACCTCCTGGAACTCCACCTGTACGAGGCCGGCTTCGAAGGCACGATTCCCGAAGAGTTCGGCAAGCTCGCCGAACTGCGGGTCCTGCGCATCACGGACACCAACATCGAGGGAGGCTTGCCCGAGAGCTTGTCAGGACTCGGGAAGCTACGAGCGCTCCGGCTCTACGAGAACGAGTTGACGGATCCGCTCCCCTCGTGGCTCGGCCAACTCGACAGCCTGCGGTCCCTCTTCGTCTCCGACAACATGATCGAGGGACCGCTGCCCGCCGAACTCGGACAGATCGACAGTCTCACGTTTCTCCTGGTGCACAACAACAGGCTCTCCGGCCCGGTGCCGCCAGAGCTCGGCGACGCCAGCGAGCTGTACCGCATATGGGTCCAGGGTAACCCCGACCTGTCGGGTCCGTTGCCGGAAGGTTTGACCCGGCTCGAGGAACTCTGGGAGCTGATCGCGGAGGACACGGGGCTGTGCATGCCTCAGACGCCCGCTTTCCGAACGTGGACGGAGTCGGTGTATTTCAAGACCCGGATCCAGTTGTGCGGCGGGGAGACGCACGCCGAGGCCTATCTGATCCAGGCGGCGCAGTCGCGCGAGTTCCCCGTCCCGCTCGTCGCCGGCAGGGAAGCACTCCTGCGCGTGTTCGTGACATCCGAACAGGAGACCGGGGCCATGCTCCCGCCCGTCCGGGTCACCTTCTTCGTGGATGACGCCGAAGTGCACGTGGAGGACATCCCGGCGGGTTCGGCCGCGATACCGACGGAAGTACAGGAAGGCGAACTCGATCTTTCGCCCCACGCCGTCATTTCCGCAGATGTGATCCAGCCCGGACTGGAGATGGTCGTGGAGATCGACCCGGATGGGACGCTCGACCCAAATCTGGGCGTGTCGAAGCGCTTACCCGAGAGCGGACGGATGGCAGTCGATGTGAGGGCCGTGCCCCCACTGCTTCTGACCCTGCTCCCCATGGTCTGGACCGGGGACAACGACCGCGAGGCCGCGACGTTCGTGAGTACCGCCAATCCGGAAGACGACTTCTTCTGGCAGACGAGAACGTTTCTCCCGGCGGCGGACATGGACATTACGCGCCACGCGAGCGTTACGGTCGATTCGAACGTCTCCGGCGACCTCATAGCGGACGTGGGAAGGATCCGGGTCATGGAGGATGGGATCGGACACTGGATGGGTCTGATCCCGGATATCGGGGGTAATATCGCGGGCCGCGCGACCTTCCCGTTCTTCTCGGATGACATCCCGTACTCCGGCAAGGTCGCAATCTCGGTCTTGAACGCAGAGACGTTCGCGCACGAACTCGGACATAACCTGAGCCTTTTCCACGCGGAGTGCAGCGGGAACGAAGGCGGCCCGGATCCGAGCTACCCCTACGAAAGCGGGCGGATCGGCATCTGGGGCTGGGACGCGCGGGACGGCGGGTCGCTGGTCGACCCAGCGTCCCCGGTTCGGGACTTCATGACGTATTGCGATCCGACGTGGGTCAGCGACTACTACTTCACGAACGCGCTGCGCTATCGGCTGCAGGATACTCTTGAGGTGTGGGAGGCCCCGGCCGCCACCCGTACGCTGCTCGTATCCGGTGGGGCCGACGCGGACGGTGCTCTCCACCTCGATCCCGCCTTCGTCGTCGACGCGCGTCCCGAGCTGCCGCACGCCCCCGGGCCGTACACGCTGACCGGAAGGCGCGCCGACGGCAGCGAACTGTTCTCTCTCCGCTTCGACATGGGAGTGATCTGGGACGGGGACGGGGAGTCCGGATTCACGTTCGCGCTTCCCGTGGAGCCCGTGTGGGAGACGGCGTTGACGAGTCTTTCCCTCTCCGGACCGGGCGGCAGCGTCGAGATCGCCGAAGGGAGTGAGCCGCCGATGGCGATCCTGCGGGATCCGGACACGGGGCAGGTACGCGCCATCTTCCGCGATCTCCCTTCCGGCCCGCTGGCCGAGAGCGCGGCGGCCGCCCGCGCGCCGGAGCCGGGGCTCGAAGTGATGGTGAGCAGCGGGCTCCCCGGCGCGTCGGCCTGGCGGCGCTGAGTTCGTCGCGCATGAGGGCGCCTCCGGTTCGTGCGTTGCCGGTATCGAGCGGCCGGGTCCCGGTTTGCGGGGCGCTCGGCGCCCTGATCCTCGTTCTCGCGGCGGCCCCCGTGGACGCGGCGGCGCAGTGGACGAACCGGTACCCGAAGGTCGCGGGGTACGGCCACCACGTGTACCTCGAGGGCTACGAGCTTCCGCTGCTCACGGCGGGACCCATCGATCCGGCGCCGTCGCCGGACGGGGAGCGGGTGGCGTTCGCCTCGCACGGCTGGATCTGGGTCATGGATCTGGCGAGCGGCGTGGCGCGGCGGCTGACCCGTGGCGGGGGGATCGACGCGCGGCCCGCCTGGTCCCCCGACGGCGAACTGATCGCGTTCGTGCGCGACGATACGGAAGACACGGAGATCGTCTGGGTCGCCGCGGGCAGCGGAGCCGAACTCGGCCGCGTCGACAGCCCCGGGCTGGAGCTCGATCCGGCTTTCTCGGCTGACGGTACGAAACTCTTCTACTCATCCGCCGAATCCGAGGTGCGGGCGCTGGATCTGTGGGCGGTCGACATCGAGAGCGGCGTTCGGCGGCCGGTGACCGACGCGCCCGGGCTCGAACTCAAGCCCCAACCCGGCGAACGCGCGCTCGTCTACCTGTGGAAGGGTGGCGGCCGCGATCGCGTCGTCGTGCGCTCCGACGATTCGCCGGAGCCGCGCACGCTCATCGAGGGGAATATCGCATCCATGGCGCGGCCGGCGCTGAGTCCCGATGGGTCCACCGTGGTCGTCAACTGGCCGACCCAGGAGGGGTGGGATCTCCGGCTCCTGAACGTGGCCGACCCGGGGCCGTCCATCCTGCTGGCGTCGGGAGGCCTGCCGCTCACGCCGGCATGGGGTCCCTCCGGCGAGTGGGTCTACTTCTCGGAAGCCGACGACCAGGAACGGTTGGAGCTCAAGCGGGTGCGCGCCGCGGGTGGACCGATCCGCGAGGTGAACGTGACGGCCTGGGACTGGGGTGCCGAGACCGCGAGCCTTCGGATTCGGACGGTGGCGGAGGAGGGCGGCGCTCCCGTGGCGGCCCGGCTCGCGGTCGTGGACGGCGCGGGTCACCCGCTGGTCCCGGACGGTCCCGCGTCGCGGTTCGACGGGCAGAGCGGCCGCGTCTTCTTCTATTCGCCGGGCGTCATCGAACTCACCGTTCCGGTTGGGGCGGTCACGGTGTCGGCCGTTCAGGGGCTCGCGACGCCCGAAGCATCGTCAACGGCACAGGTGGGCGCCGGGTCCGGCGCCGCGGAGGTTGAAGTCGTGTTGTCTCCCGTCTGGGACGCGCGGGAGGGCGGCTGGAGTTCGGGCGAACATCATTTCCATCTCAACTACGGCGGCCCCTACGACCTTTCGCCGGACGACCTGCCGCCGATGATGCGGGGCGAGGCGCTGGACTTCGCCACGCCGCTGCTCGCGAACCTCCACAACCGGTTCGAGGATCAGGATCTGTGGACGTGGCGCCACTCGAGCGGCCCGCCCTTCGTCCGCTTCGGACAGGAGGTCCGGTCCCACTTCCTGGGACACCTGGGCCTGATCGAGATCGATGACCTGTTCTGGCCCTGGGTGTGGGGACCCGGCTACCAGGTCTACGGGTCGGACGACCGCGAGAACGCCGAGCCGTTGCGCCACGCCCGGGCCCAGGGAGGCTTCCAGTACTACGTGCATCCCCTGAGCAACCGGGGCAGGGCGCGCGCGACGCCGTGGGCGGAAGCACCGATCGCCGACCTCTACGGCGCCGTGCCGATCGAACTCGTCCCCGACGCGGTGCTCGGAGATCTGGACGCGCTCGAGATCGTCTGCCTCTGGAGCGATGAAGTCCTCACCTCCCAGGTCTGGCACCTGCTGCTGAACGCCGGCATCCCGATCGTGCCCTCGGCCGGGACCGACGTGATGAACAACTTCTACCGCACGATGGCCATCGGAGTGTCGCGCGTGTACGCGCAGACCGGGCCCGTGGAGAACTGGTCGACCTACATGGACGCGCTCCGGAGCGGGCGGACCTTCGTGACGAACGGACCCTTCCTCGAGTTCAGCGTCGGCGGGGCGGGTCCGGGCGGCATCGTGTCCGCCGGAGAGATCTCCTGGTCGCTCGAGGTCGCGACCGCCACGGAAGTGGATCGGGTCGAGGTGCTGGTGAACGGCGAGGTGGCGTGGAGCGGAGAGGGGCTCGGCGGCCCCGGATCGCGCCGCTTCGAGGGCGACCTGACGCTTCCGGAGGGGGGATGGATCGCCGCGCGTGCCGTCGGCGGCCCCGCCCGCTGGCCGATGATGGCGAACTACCCGTTCGCGCACACGGCGCCCGTCTGGATCGGGACCGTCGGCAGTTCCGACCCCGCCGCCCGCAGAGCCGCCGTCGCCGAACTCCTCGCGATTCTGGGCGTGGCGCGCCTCAGGCTGAGCGCGGGCTACGGCGGTGCGGACATCCCCAATCTCCTCGGTCGCTTCGACGCCGCGCGGGAACGGCTGGAGGCGCTGGCGGCGCGGTGACGCGCGATGGCGGCCCCGGGGCTCGCCCCTCGCGTGCCGCGTTGGCGCTTGTGATCGAGGAGCCGGGGACGGTCGGCGGGGCGCCCCGCTGGCTGCTCGTGCGCCGCCCCGATGACGATCCCGACCTGCCCGGCGTGTGGGGCCTCCCCGCGGGCTCGCATGCCGACGGGGAGACGGACGAGGCCCTCCTCGCGCGCATCGGCCGCGAGAAGCTCGGCGTGGAGACCGAGGACCTGGGCCGCCTGGGCGCGGGCCACCTCGACCGGACGGACTATCGGCTCGAGATGCGCCTCCACGCGGCCCGCATCGTGGCGGGCGAGCCCCGCGTGCCGCAGTCCGCCCCCGGCATCACGCAGTACTCTGACTGGGGCTGGAAGCCGCCGTCCGAACTCCGGGACGGGGCGGCCCGCGGATCGCTGTGCTGCCGTCTCGCCCTCGACCTCCAGGCGGACGGCCGGGACCGCGTCAGAGCTTGATGTCGAGGCGGCGCGCCGCGGCCAGCGGCGGGGCCGCGAGGCCGCAGGCCACGTAGGCGGCGAGCGAGAGCGCCATCGCGGGGAACACCTCGTGCACGGCGTCCGAGAACGGCACCAGGTCCCAGCACAGCAGCACCGTGAAACCGGTCACGAGCGAAGCCACGGCTCCCGTCCCCGTACCCCGCCGCCAGAGCAGGCCGAGCACCACGGCCGGGAAGAAGCAGGCCGCATAGAGACCGCCCGAGAACGCGGTCAGGGTGACGATGCTCCCCGGCGGATTGAGCGCGAGCCAGGCCGTGATGATCGCGAACAGCGCGACCCAGAATCGCGTATGCGCCACGGCGCGCCCCTCATCCGCCTGCGGCCGGAAGAGCGAGATCACGTCCCGTTCCCAGGTCGACGCCATCACGAGCAGCACGCTGTCCAGCGACGACATCGCCGCCGCCAGCATCGCCACGAGGATGAACGCGGCCGGGAGCGCCGGCAGGATCCCCGCATCGCCGAGCAGCGTCGGTACGACGAGATCCGATTCCGCGAGTCCGCTCCCGATCACCGCGTGGGCATAGAGCCCGATCGGGAGCAGGAGCGTGTACACGCCGAGGAACGCGATCGTGGACACGATGAGCCCGCGGCGCACCGCCTGCGGATCGGCGAGCGCGTAGAAGCGCGAGAGCTGCCTCGGATCGACGATGAACTTGAGCGTCCCCGCCACGATGATCCCGATGAGTACGGGGAAGGGCATGGCCGCGTCCCAGCGGAAGAGTCCGGACGTGTCCGGCGCCGCGCGGATCGCGTCGATGGCCCCCAGTCCCCCGGCGCTGTTCAGCGTCCCCCAGAAGAGGAGGATGGCCGCGATGGACATCACGATCCCCTGCACCGCATCCGTCTTCACCACCGAGATGAACCCGCCGACCGCCGTGTAGAGGACGACGACGATGAACACGAACCCGATCGCGCCCTTGTAGGGGATGTCGAGGAAGATCTCGAGCAGGTTCCCGATCCCCTTGAAGACCGCGATCATGTACAGGAAGCTGGCGAAGATCACGATGACCGCCGCCAGGACGCGCGCGGCCCGGCTCTCGAAGCGGAACCCCACGTAGTCGGCGAGGGTGACCGAGTCCACCGCCCCGGTGAAGGCGCGCAGCCGCGGCGCGACCCAGATCCAGGCCGAGAGGGAGAAGACGACGACGGCGGGCGCGAGCAGGAGCCACGGCGCCCCGTAGGTGTACGCCTGTCCCGAGAAGCCGACGAAGCTGTTCGTGCTCGAGTACGTCGCGAAGAAGGAGAGGCCGAGTACGACCCCGCCCATCGACCGCCCTCCGACGTAGTAGTCCGCCCGTCCCTTCGTCCCGCGGCGGCCCTCGATCGCGTGCCGCACGAGCAGGGCGCCGTACACGGCGAGGAGCGCCACCGCGATCCAGTGTGTCTGCAGCCAGGCCATTCGTTTGTCGGGTCCGGGGTTCGGGGTACGGTCTCGGCGGTTCGAGGACCCCGGTATCTGATTGGACCCCGCCTTCCCGGACAAGCCCCGCGCCGGGCCCCGCGTCGCGCCGCCCGCCCTGCGTTGCCCCGCCCATCTCCTCGCGCAAGGTTGGATTTCGACGACCGGCAGCGGTCGGTGACGCGGACGGATCCCGGGTCACGCTACCGTACGACGGAGGCATCGACGTGACGCAGGCAACGAGTACCCTGAGTCCCGAAGTCCGGACCCGAAAGCAACTTCCCGAGCAGGGAATCGACTGGGAGACGCTCCGGAGCGAACTGCTCGGCCGGAAGGCGATCGATTACGACTGGAGGAACGGTCGCGTCCCGTACCTCGTCTACTACGTGAACGAGGACCTGAAGCAGGTGCAGGACGCGTCCCACGCGATCTACTCGGTGGAGAACGCCCTCTCCGGGCAGGGTTCCTTCCCCAGCGTCGGGGCGATGGAGGAGGAGGTCATCCAGATGGGCCTCGATCTCTTCAACGCGCCCGAGGGTGCGGGGGGGCAGTTCACCTCCGGGGGCACGGAGAGCATCTTCCAGGCCGTCAAGGTCGCGCGCGACATGAAGCGGGAGGCGCGCCCGGACCTGGGCCGGCTCAACATCGTCGCCGCGTACAGCCGCCACCCTTCCGTGGACAAGGCCGCCCAGATCCTCGACCTCGACATGAAGTACGTGGACTGCCGGGCCGACTACCGCGCGGACGTGGACGCGATCCGCGAAGCCATCGACGAAGCTTCGATCTTCATCTACGCCGGGGCTCCCACCATCTACTACGGACTCATCGACCCGATGCGGGAGCTCGGCGAACTCGCCCTCGAAACGGGCGTCCGCCTGCACTCGGATGCCTGCTACGGCGGCTTCATCTCGCCTTTCGCGCGGGAACTCGGCTATCCGGTCTCCGACTTCGATCTCTCCGTGCCGGGCGTGTCCAGCCTGTCCGCCGACCTCCACAAGTTCGGCTTCGCCCAGAAGAGCGCCTCGCTCGTGCTCTTCGCCGACGGAGACGACCTGCGGTACGCGCGGTATGTCATCCGCGACCTCGTCGGCGGCACTTACGCCTCGGCCACGGCCCAGGGCTCCCGGCCCGGCGGCGCGGTGGCGTGCGCGTGGACCATGCTCCGGCACCTCGGCCGGGAGGGATACCGGGAGATCGTGCGCGGGATCATGGAGACGACCCGCGCGGCGATCGAGGGCGTGAGGGCGATCGACGGCCTCTACGTGTTCGAACCCGAAGGGGACACGAACCTCTTCCGCTACGATGTCGAGCCCGGAGAACCGTTCAACATCTTCGCGGTCGCGAGGCTCATGAACGAACGGGGCTGGATGATGGGACAGCACCGCAGGCCGCCCGCCATCCACCAGCCGATCACGTCCGTCCACACGCCCGTGCTCGGCGAATACCTCTCGGACCTCGAGGAGTGCGTCGCCATCGCCCGGCGCGACCGGCTCGAAGACACGTTCCTCGACGGCACCTACTAGCCACGATGCCGGCCGGACTGTTTTCGGCGCTGATCATCGCGCTCCTGGCGCTGCTCGGGATTGGCGCCCGCTACTACGTCTACGGCGATCTCAACGCCATCCACGGGCTGTTCAGTCTGTTCTTCTCGACGAATCTGCTGATCTGCTACTGGGAGGCGTGTCTCCACCTGCGGCGGGACTACATTGAGAAGCGTGCCGCGTACTGGCGCGAACGGCGGCGCGAGACGGGCCGGACCCCGGCCGTCGAGTTTCTGACCACGCGGGTCCCGCTCAGGCGGATCCTGTCGCCGACGGTCTGGGCGGACGCCTGGGCCACCTACTCGATGGTGGACGAGTCGTATGCGGATCGTCGTACGTTCGGGTTCACCGTCGATATCGCCAACGGCTTCTTCACGCCGGTGCCGACGCTCGTCCTGTACGCGGCCTTCACCTTCGGTTTCATGCCGGCGGTCGTGGCCGGGATTCTCGCCGCCATGCTGTTCTGGCAGTGGACGTACGTGTCATCGCTCTACTGGGTCAGTTTCTTCGTCGCCGGGAGGCAGGCGCTCATCACGAAGGGCGAGTTCCTGGTCTACGTCGGCGCCCCGAACGCGTTCTGGGTGCTGTGCCCCGCGTTCGGACTGTACGTCGCCGTGCGCCTGATACTGGACGGCCACTACGGCGTGCTGGGATTCTGACCGATGATGAAGGTGCTGGTCTCGACGTTACACGAAGGAGGGGCCTGATGGGACGCTTTTCGATCCGGATGATCGCGCTGTTCGCCACCTCTCTCCTCCTTCTGCCGCCGGAGGCCACAGCTCGGCAGGTGAACGTCGGTCTGCCCGCGCACCGGGTGGCGCACCGGCCGGCGGTGCCGGGCCCGAACGGGCTGGTGACGGCCGGCCACCCGCTGGCGTCCATGGCGGGTCTTCGCACGCTCATGGCGGGGGGCAACGCCGCCGATGCCGCCGTCGCGACCCTGGCCACGCTGAACATCGTACGGCCGCAGATGTCGGGGATGGCGGGGAACGGGTTCGTGACCCTCTACGACCGCGTCTCCGACCGCGTGTACTCGCTGGGGGCCACCGGCGCCGCTCCCCTGGCGCTCGATCCCTCGAGCCGCACCGCCGACGAGTTGAACAAGGGGATTCACGCGGGCGTCGTCCCCGGCCTCTTCGGGGGATGGATCGCCCTTCTGGACCGGTTCGGCACCATGAGCCTGGCCCAGGTGCTCGCCCCGGCCATCGACTACGCCGAAAACGGCCATCCGATAGAGGCGTCCGTCGTAGCGGCGATCGAGTCTCACCGGGACCTCTTCGAGAGCTTCCCGTCGAGCCGGCGGATGTTCCTCCCGCGCGGCAGGGTGCCCGAGCCCGGCGAGACGTTCCGGATGCCCGACCTGGCGAACACGCTCCGCAAGGTGGTCGAGGCCGAGCAGGCGGCCCTGGCGGCCGGCAAGACGCGCTCGGAGGCGCTCCGGGCCGCCTTCGACCGGTTCTACCGGGGCGACATCGCCGAGGAGATGGCCCGCTTCTACGCGGAGAACGGCGGCGACTTCACCGTGGAGGACTTCGCCCGCTACGAGCCCATCTGGGCGGAGCCGATCCACACCACCTACCGGGGGTTCGATGTGTACACCAGCCCGCCGACGTCGCGCGGAGGGCTGGAGGTGACGATGCAGTTGAACCTCGTCGAGGGCTTCGACCTCCGGGCGCTGGGCGCCGGGAGCGCGGAGACCATCCACCTGCTGTCGGAGGCGATCAAGGTCGCGAAGGCCGATGTCTATGCCTACGCGGCCGATCCCGCCCTGGTCGACGTGCCCGTCGCCGAGTTGCTGTCGAAGGAGTACGCGGCGGCTCGCCGATCCCTCATCGACCCGTCCCGCGTGATGGCGTACCCGGGCGCCGGGAATCCGGTGCGGGTCGACGAATCCGGGCCGGGCGCGCGCGCCGCGCGAGGGGCGGCGGGAGGGATAGCGACCAACGGGCGGCGCCGACACCTGGCCGAACAGGCGTACGCGGGGAGCACGACCAGCTTCTCCATCGCGGATCGCTTCGGCAACGTCGTCGCCGCCACGCCCACCCACGGGGGCGCCTTCGGCACGGGAGTGGTGGTCGGCAACACCGGCCTGACCTTCAACAACGGGTCCCGAATCGGTTCGACGTCGCCGTACCCCGACCATGTGAACTACGTCCGGGGCGGGCAGATTCCGATCCTCAACAACTCCCCGATCATCGTGCTCAGGGACGGTCGGTTCCATGCGGCGCTGGGGACGCCGGGCGGCGAAACGATCGGCCAGACCCAGTTCCAGGTGCTCGTGAACCTCCTCGACTTCGGGATGCCGGTCCAGGAGGCCATCGCGGCGCCCCGCTTCACCCTGAGCGGGGAGCCGAACTTCTACCTGCCCGGCGCCGAGATCCGTTTCCGCCTGGAGAATCGCCTGCCCGACGGCGTGGTCGGGACGCTGGAGGCGTTGGGATACACCGTGGAACTCGCGCCCGGTTACGCCTTCGGCAGCATTCAGGGCATCACTTTCGATGCCGCGACCGGGGCCCTCATGGCGGGCGCCGACCCCCGCCGCGTCGCCTACGCCGTAGGCTGGTGAGGGCCGTCAACGCTCCCGGGCCTCAAGCGTCCAGGCTGGAGCCGTCGGAGGCGCGGAGGGTGTTGATGGGGGCGAGTTCGGGGTGGCGGCAGGCGGCGAGCCGGAGGATGTAGGTGTCGACGAGGGCGTGCTGACCCGACACGCTCGCGTGGCTCACCATGTCGGTGAGGACCATCCAGGCGGAGAAGGGGGGGAAGCGGATCTCCCGCCACGTCTCGTCCCGCTCCTGGAAAGACGGAGTGTCCTTCATGTAGTTGTGGAAGCGCCGCATGAGACGGTCATAGGGGCTGGAGTCCGCGAGCACCGCCTCACCCAGCCCCGCCTTCGCGACCGCCCGCAGCAGGCGCCCGCGGAGACGGTCCACGGGGCCCCTCTCGAGCGCGCCGCCGTTCGCCACGCCCGCCTCCGTCCCGTAGCGCGCGAACACGTCGGGAAAGGTCCCCTTGGTGCACCACACGCGGTCCTCCTCGGGGTTCACGTTGACGAAGAAACGGAGGATCCGATCTCCGTCGGTCGCCCCGTAGGCGCCGGCGTCGAAGTGGATGAGTTCGTTGCTCGCGTGCGCGGAGAGGCCGCGGCCGCGCTCCTGGATCGGGCGGAAGCTCGTCGTCCCCACCGTCCATCCCTCGGTGAGCGCGGGCAGGCACTCCCGCAGGAAGGCGCGAACCCTGGCGCTGTGCGCGGTGAGCGTGTCGAGAACGGCGTCCCGCAGCCCGCCCCGCGACGCGACGCCGCGAAGACGCCCGCTCTCCGGGTGGTAGCTGACGTTCTTCGCGCGCAATTGCCACGGGAGTTCCGAGCGCAGCCGCGCGAGATCCTCCTCCGGCGGGAGTTCGACCGGACAGACGGAGAAGAAGACGATCTCCCCCCGCTCCAGCGCGTCGGCGAGATCGGGCCGGGGTCCTCGAACGGGCCCCGCCTCGGTGACCGGACCCCGCCCCGAGTTCAGTAGCCCCCGCTCAGTTGTGGCTGCCGATCAGTTGCGGGAGCCGATCGCCATCACCTCGAACCGCGCCCCGAACAGGAGGGGCCCGGAGCCGAGGAAGGCGCGCGCCGGGAAGTTCTCGGTGAAATAGGTCCGGTAGACCTCGTTGAAGACGTCGTAGAGAGCGACGTCCGAGCAGAACACCTGCACGGAGACGAGGTCGTCCATCGTGATCCCGGCCTCTTCCACCGTGTTCTTGATCGCCTCCATGACGAGCCGCGCCTCCTCCTCCGCGTCGTTCGGCGGACGCCCGTCCACGAGTCCCAGCGACCCGGACACGAAGAGCAGGTCGCCCACCCAGACGGCGCCGCTGAAGGGAAGGACGCCCTCCTCGCTCGCGTGCCGCGGATTGATGTACTCACGCTGGGCCGAAAGATCGGAAGCCATGGCCGCGAAACCTCCGGTGGCAAGAAGTGAGACCAGGATGAAGCGCTTCATGAGTCGGTTCCTCTTGTTGTGGTTCAGTGGTCGCCGGTTCGGGGCTCCCGGTTCAGTGGTCGCCATCCGCCGGCGTCTCGGCCGCCGCGGCGAGCGTCTCCCTCGCTCGCGATACGATGTAGGCCTGGATCAGTCGCACCTGCTCGGAATCGAGCAATCCCTCGTACGACGGCATCCCCTGCGTCTCGCGACTCCCTCCGAGCACGATGTCCTCGAAGTTGCGGTGCACGATGTCGGTCGACCGCTGCAGGTTCGGCATCGCGCCCTCCGAGCCGCCTCCGCCGCCGTGACAGATGCCGCAATACCGCCCGTACACGGCCGCCCCGCGCTCCAGCGACTCGGCGTCGGTGGGCAGATCGAGGTCGGGCACGTTCGCCGGCCGCTTCCGCTGCGGCGTCGGCATGGGCTCCGTCCCGCCCAGCACGAAGGTGAAGACCCGCCCCCGCTGCTCGTAGTTCGCCGCGTCGCCGTAGGGAGACCCGCTGCGGCCGCGCGCGCCGCCCCAGCCGGCCGCCACGGACACGTGCTGCCGTCCGTCCACGAGATAGGTGACGGGGCCGCCCAGGATGCCGAGGCCGGTCGAGGCGTCCCACAACTGGTCTCCGGTCTCCGCGTCGTAGGCGACGAAGCGGCCGTCCCCGCCGCCCTGGAACACGAGGCCCGTCGTCGTCGTCATCGTCCCGCCGTTCCAGTAGCCGAGCTGGGGGACGGTCCAGCGCGCTTCCTGCGCCTTGGGGTCCCAGGCGACGAGGAACCCCGCATCGTCCCGCGCGCCGTAACGGCTCCTCAGCCCGAGGTTGCTCACGGCCGGTCCGTAGCTGTGGTCCTCGATCGCCAGGTCCGTGAACACCCAGTCGGGCGGCTCGCTGCGCTCGACCCACCCCTCCTGGATCGGCAGATACATGAGCCCCGTTTCGGGATTGAACGACTGCGGCTGCCAGTTGTGGCCCCCGAGGGCGGCCGGCGTGATCAGCGTCCATACCTCGGCGTGCACGGCTTCCGGCCGCTCCGTGGGTCGGCCGGTCTCGAGGTCGAGTCCCTCCGCCCAGTTCTGGACGATGTATTCCTGGCCCGACAGGAACTCGCCCGTCTCGGCGTCGAGGACGTAGAAGAACCCGTTCTTCGGCGCCTGCATGATGACGCGGCGCATGCGGCCGTCGAACTCGAGGTCCGCGAGCGTCATCGGCTGCACGGCCGTGTAGTCCCAGTGGTCGCCGGGCGTCGTCTGGAAGTGCCATACGTACTCGCCCGTCTGCGGGCGCAACGCGAGGATCGAGGCGAGGAAGAGGTTGTCGCCGCCCCCCGGGCTCCGGTGGCTTCGTGACCACGGGGATCCGTTCCCGGTTCCGATGTAGAGGAGATCGAGGTCCGGATCGTAGATGATCGAATCCCAGGCCGTGCCGCCGCCGCCCGCGATCCACCACTCGCCGCTCCACGTTTCCGCGGCCATCTCCATGGTTTCGGATTCGAAGCCGTCCGCCGGGTTGCCGGGCACCGTGTAGGTGCGCCACACGAGTTCGCCGTCGTCCGCGTCGTAGGCCGACACGTAGCCGCGAACGCCGTACTCGGCTCCCCCGTTCCCGATGATCGCGAGCCCCTGCACGACGCGGACCGCGCCCGTGATCGTGTAGGCCTCGTTCGGGTCGATGGTGAGCGTCTCCCACACGACGTCGCCGGTCTCCGCGTCGAGCGCGACGAGGCGGCCGTCGATCGTGCCCACGATCACCTTGCCCTCGTAGAGCGCGACGCCCCGGTTCACCACGTCGCAGCAGGCGAGACGCCCGCGGATGCGCGGCACGCCGGGGTCGTGGCGCCACAGGCGCTCGCCCGTCCGCGTGTCGATCGCGTGCACGACGCTCCACGGGGAGCTGATGTACATGACGCCGCCCACGACGAGCGGCGTGGCCTCGACCCCGCCGCGCAGCTCGATGTCATATGTCCAGGCGAGGCCGAGTTCGTCGACGTTTTCCCGCGTGACTTCATCCAGCGTGCTGAAGCGGTCCTCCGCGTAGTTGCCGCCGTAGGTGAGCCAGTTGCCGTCGGGCCGCGCCGCCTCGAGCACGGCGTCGGTCACATCGCTGGCGCTCCGCACGGCCGACGGCTCGGGCGATGGCGCGTCCGCGGTGCAGGCGGCGACGGGAGCGAGGAGCAGCAGGGCGTGGAATCGCGTGCGCATAAGGCTCTCCCAATCTCACGGTTGCCGAATCAGGCGGAAACAATAGCCCGGAAGCCCGCGAACGCGACACGGGACGCGCGCTCAGGGCCGGAGGATGACCTCTCCGGGGAGTTCGTCGGTGAACTCGCCCGCGTCCACCGTGAACACGCCGTTCACCATCACGTAGTCGACCCCCTCGCTGAACAGGTCCGGCTCGAGCACGGTGGCGCGGTCCCGGAGGCGTTCGAGGTCGAACACGACGAGGTCAGCCCGGTAGCCCTCGCGCAGAAGGCCGCGGTCCTCCAGCCCTATGATCCGCGCCGGCAGCCCCGTCATCGAGCGGATCGCGAACGGAAGCGTGATCGCCTTCAGGTCCTTCACGTAGCGGGCGATCTTGCGCGTGAAGGCGCCGAAATGGCGGGGGTGCGCGCCGGGCCGCGAGGCGAACTCGGGCACGCCCTCGACCCCGCTCACGGCCGCGTCGGAGGCCGTGGCCGTGTAGTCCTGGCGGTAGTAGTTGATGACGTCCGCGTCGTGAATCCCGTACCCGCGCGTCAAGGCCCCGCCGAGGACGTCCGGGTAGCCGTTCAGCGCCATGTGGACGACGACGCCCTGGTACGTGACGTCCAGCCGGCGGCCCAGTTCCTCCAGCGTCCGGCCCACCCAGGTCGAATCGGGATAGCCCACCACGACGACGCGGTCCGGGCCCCCGTTGTGATCGACGATCCACTCGATGTCGCGGGCGATGAGCGCCTGGAGTTCCGGGTCCGCCCAGCGGCGCTCCAGGTGCGCCCGGGCATCGTCGAACACCCCCGGGCGGCTGTAGACCGGGCTGTCCCTCCCGCCGCTCGTGTCCACGGTGTCGTGCACCAGGCTCCAGCGCGGGATCATGGGCCGCGCGCCCCCGCCGAACGTCTCGTAGGGGTAGACGTCGAGGTAGATTTCCAGCCCCTCCTCGCGCGCCCGGTTCACGACCAGCGTGTCCTGCCCGGAGCGGCCGAAGCTGGAGCGGCCCCGCGCCTTGTGGTGGCTCGCCACGACGCGGATCCCCGTCTCGCGGGCGACGTTCACGGTCTCCGCCAGCCCCTGGTTCCCGTCCACGGGCCAGTCCGTCACGGTGCTCGGCAGCTCCCACAGCGGCATGGCCGCCTCGCTGCGCTGGTGCGCGACGTAGAAGCCATCGTAGGGGGCCACGGCCCCGGCGAGGGCGATGACCTCCTCCGGCGTGCTGTAGCGGGCGGGGCGGTATTCGACGCCGGCTCCCAGCCCCCACGCCCCCGCCTCCATCCCCTCGCGCACGAGCGCCTGCATGCGGGCGATCTCTTCCTCCGTCGCCGCGCGCCAGTAGTCGTTACCCATCACTTCGGCGCGCACCGTGCTGTGGCCGACCATGGGGACGAAGTTCATCGCGTGTCCCAGCTCCCGGAGGGCCGCGATCTCCGCGCTGAGCGGCCACGTCTGATTGCGGCCGTCCGGCCCGCCGATGACCGTCGTGAGCCCCTGGCTGTTCAGGCTCTTCGCCCGCCGGGCCTCCAGGTACTCGGAGGTCATGGCGCGGTCGGCGTGCGAGTGCAGGTCGATGAAGCCCGGCGACACGTACATGCCGGCCGCGTCCACGACCCGCCGCGCCGTCGCGTCGCCGAGCCTCCCGATCCGCACGATCCGGTCGCCGGCGATGGCGACGTCCGCCGCGAACCACGGGTTTCCCGTGCCGTCGATGACGCGCCCGTTCCGGATGAGGATGTCGTATTCCTGACCGGAAAGCGGGAGGGGGAAGGCGCCTGCCGCGAGGGCGGCGCTCGTAACCAGGAAGGCGGCGCACGGTGCGGTAAGCCGAATCATGTCAATCACCCCGGGGAAGCGACGCGGCGCTGTCGGACGACCCTGACGAGTCGGACGATAACGCGACGGTTGCCCGCGGGTCGAATCGGGGAGATATGTTTCCGGCCCTGTCCCCTGTCCGATCCCGGGAGCCGACGATGCGCGAGATGAGCGAGAAGAGCCTTCACAAGATCCGAATGACGAAGTTCACCTTGGCCGCGTTCGCTGTTTCGGGCCTGCTCGCCGCCGGTCCGCTGGCCGGGCAGGGCCGGTTCGAGCCGATGGACGTGTTCGAGATCGAATACGCCGCGGACCCGCGGATTTCGCCCGACGGCAGTCAGGTCATCTACGTCCGCACGTCCATGGACATCATGCGGGACGCGAAGAAGTCCGAGCTGTGGATCATGAACGCGGACGGGTCGGACCACCGGCGGATCGGGACGGGCGGTTCCCCGCGGTGGTCCCCCGACGGAACCCGCATCGCGTACACGGAGGACGGCCAGATCCATGTGCGCTGGATGGACACGGGCGAGGAGGCCACGCTCACGCAGCTCATCGAATCGCCGCGCGGGCTCCGCTGGTCGCCGGACGGGCGCTACCTCGCGTTCAACAAGCTCGTCCCCTACCCGCCGCCGAGCCTCGCCCCGCCGCCCAGGCCGCCCGCCGGGGCGGAGTGGGCCGATCCTCCCATCATGGAGGACCGCTTCAAGAACCGGCAGGACGGCGTCGGCTATCTGGATTTCGGCTTCGATCACCTCTTCATCGTCCCGGTCGAGGGCGGGACGCCCACGCAGGTCACGTCGGGCGACTTCCAGCACCAGGGCCCCGCCGCGTGGACACCGGACGGCGCGAGCCTCGTCTTCTCGTCGAACCGGAACGACGACTGGATCCACGATTACCGCAATTCCGAACTCTACATCGTTTCCGTCGCCACCGGTGAAGTGCGTCCCCTCACCGACCGCCCCGGACCCGACCGGAGTCCGGCGGTCTCTCCCGACGGGCGGCAGATCGCCTTCGTGGGCTACGAGGATCGCACGCGCACCTACCAGGTGAGCCGCCTCCAGGTGATGAACCTGGACGGGAGCGGACGGCGCGTCCTCACGGGCGGTCTCGACCGCAGCGTGTCGAACCCCGTGTGGGCTTCCGACGGGAGCGGCGTCTACTTCCAGTACGACGACGAGGGGAACTCGAAGGTCGGGTTCGCCACGCTCTCCGGCGACCTCGAAGTGCTGGCGGAGGATCTGGGGGGCACCTCCTACGGGCGTCCGTATGGCGGAGGGTCGTTCAGCGTCGCCGACGACGGGAGCTTCGCGCTCAACCAGACCCGCCCCGAATCGCCGGGAGAGGTCGCGGTGGGCGCGAGGGGTCGCGGCGTGCGTCGCATCACGTCGCTGAACGAGGACCTGCTCGCGAACCGCCAACTCGGCGAGGTCGAGGAGATCTGGTGGGATTCCTCCTTCGACGACCGCCCCATCCAGGGGTGGATCGTGAAGCCGCCGGACTTCGATCCGGGCCGGCGCTATCCCCTCATCCTCGAGATCCACGGCGGGCCCGTCTCGAACTACGGAGACCGCTTCTCCGCCGAGATGCAGCTGCTCGCCGCCGCGGGCTACGTCGTTCTCTACGCGAACCCGCGCGGGAGCACGAGCTACGGCGAGGAGTTCGCGGACCTCCTCTATCACAACTACCCGGGGCAGGACTACGACGATCTCATCTCCGGGGTCGATGCCGTCATCGACCGGGGATACATCGACGAGGACAATCTCTTCGTCACCGGAGGGAGCGCCGGCGGCATCATGACGGCCTGGATCGTCGGCAAGACGGACCGCTTCCGGGCCGCGGTCGCCCAGAAACCCGTCGTCAACTGGATCAGCAAGACGCTCACGGCGGACAACTGGTACGGCTACTACCACAGCCGCTACGAGGGGCTCCCGTGGGAGAACCCGGACGCGTACTGGGAGTTCTCTCCGATCTCGCTCGTGGGGAACGTGAACACGCCCACGATGATCATCACGGGGGAGGAGGACCTGCGGACGCCGCTGTCGGAGTCGTACCAGATGTTCCACGCGCTCAAGCTGCGCGGGATCGACACGGCCGTGATCCGGCTGCCGGGCGCGTCGCACGACATGAGCCGCCGCCCGAGCCAGCTCATGGCCAAGATCGCGAACATCGTGGCGTGGTTCGACAAGTACCGAACGCCGCCCGCCACGAGTTGACGCCCTCGGACCCTGCCCCCGAACCCGGGAGATCACGCATGAGCGACGCCGGCCGACCGCTGGCGGGAGTGCGCGTCCTTGCCCTCGAACAATACATGTCCGCCCCCTACTGCTCGCTGCTGCTCGCGGACGCGGGGGCGGAAGTCATCAAGATCGAGCGACCGGGGCTCGGGGATCCGCGCCGGTCCATCCCTCCCTTCGTGGAGAGGAACGGCGTCCGCATGGGCGTCGGGTTCATGGCCTACAACCGGAACAAGAAGTCCCTCGCGCTCAACCTCAAGAGCGACGCGGGGCGCGATCTGTACCGTTCCCTCGTCGCGAAGTCCGATGTCGTGGTGGAAAACCTGCGGCCCGGATCGGTCGACCGGATGGGTCTCGGCTACGAGGCGCTGGCCGAGCTGAACCCGGGACTCGTGTACGCCGCCGTGTCCGGGTTCGGGCGACTGCCCGGGCGCGAGGGCCCGTACGGCGACTGGCCCTCGTTCGACGTCGTCGCGGAGGCGATGGGGGGCGTCATGCACATGATCGGCTTCGCCGACAAGCCGCCCTCGCCCTCGATCTACGGAATGCCGGACCTGTACGCGGGGATGGCCGCGGCGCACGGCGTCTCGATGGCGCTCTACCGGCGCACAATGACCGGGAAGGGCCAGTTCATCGACT
The DNA here is from genome assembly GCA_009840115.1 of Gemmatimonadales bacterium. Taxonomy (GTDB): domain Bacteria; phylum Gemmatimonadota; class Gemmatimonadetes; order Palauibacterales; family Palauibacteraceae; genus Palauibacter; species Palauibacter irciniicola. Next base: position 38,798 of record VXOJ01000003.1, read on the forward strand.
CCGCCATGTACGACGGCGTGCTGTCGCTGAACGAGCGCATGGTCTCGCTCGCCGCCAACACCGGGGCGCGGCCGAGGCGGGGCGATCCGCCCGGCTTCTACCCGCGCGGGCCGATGCCGGTGAGCGACGGCTACGTCGCCTTCACGATCCCGGACGACATCATGTGGCGCCGCTTCTGCCGCATGCTGGGACGCCCCGACCTGCTGGAGGACCCGCGCCTGGATTCCCCCGAGGCGCGAACCGAAAACCGCGCGCTCCTCGACGAGGTCGTCCGACCGGTGTTCGCCCAACTGACCCGCGACGAGGCGGTTCGCCGGCTCCAGGAGGTGGGCGTCCCCGCGGGGCCGGTGCAGACCTCCGACGACCTGCTCGAGTGTCCGCAACTGGAGGCGCGCGGCGTGCGGGTCACCGTGGACTACGACGGACTCGGGGACCTCCAGTTCGTCCGCACCCCGCTCCTCACCTCCGACGCACCGGATGTCCCCGTGAACCCCGCGCCCACCCTGGGCCGCGACACCCGACGGATCCTGACCGGAATCCTCCAACTCTCCGACGCCGATGTCTCACGCCTGGCGGAGGAGGCCGTGGTCGCCACCGCGGCGGAATAGCCAGTCCCTACCGGATCAGGTGCAGTTCGGTCTGCCGGCGGAGCATCCAGCGGATCTCGCCGTCGAGCGTGATCTCCGCTTCCTCTTCCTGGGCCATGCGGACGGGCTGGCCGTCCCACTCGGGGACCGGCGTCGTGACCTGGAGTTCGGTCGAGAACCACATGCCGGGGATCACCGGCGGGTCGCCGCGGCCGGGCACGCCCGTCTGGTAGTCCCACAGTCCGATGAGCGGTCCCGCGCCGTGGCCGTGGTCCCCGATCGGGTGCGTGTACATCGTCCCGTTGAGCCCCTCCGCCCGCATCTTCTCCAGCACCGAAGCCAGGATCTCGTTTCCGGTGCGCCCGACCTTCGTCTCCTCGAGCAGGATGTCCTGAAGGCGGTTCGAGTTCGCGAGCGCCTGTTTGAGCCCGGCGGGCGCTTCCGTCTCTCCTTCGCGCAGGACGTAGGCCATGTGCTGCGTGTCCGTCGCGAGGCCGAACGCGACGAGCCCGAAGTCGCAGTGGAGGACGTCGCCCCGCTCGATCACCGGCGCCGTCACGCCGCTCATGTCCGCCCCGCGCCGCTGCACCGACACGGAAGGCTGGAACCAGGAGTCGAGGCCCAGATCGTGCACGCGCTGGCGCATCCACCACACGACGTCGGCGGTCGTGGTCCGGCCGGGGACGATGACGACCTCCGAGAAGGCGGTGCCGATGATCTCGTGGACGACCGCCTGCACGCGGCGGTAGACGGGGGTCATGGCGGGCACCCGCATGGCGAGGTACTCGATCGCCAGCAGCGGTTCGCGGACCACACGGCTCGCGAGATCGGCGCCGAGCGCGGCCTCCATCTGCTCCCACTCACCGGCCGAAAGCCCGTCGGCGAAGTTGTGGTCGTGCGAGATGTTGACGGCGATCCGCCCCGGGTCGCGCTCCCGCACCATGTCGGCGAAGAGGTTCCACTGGTCGGAGCCCCAGAGTTCCGCCTGCCTCCCGTCCGGCGCCGTGGCCGTGGCGCGCACGGCCTCGTAGACGCCGCCCTGCGAGCTTCCCCCGAGCGCGAGGCGTTCCACGCCGTGTTCGGGCCCGCGGTCGTGGAAGATGTAGATGGTCCGCCGACGGGCCGCGAACGTGGTGGGCGAGACGAGGGCGGGGAAGACGGGATCCTCGTTGTACTCCCGCATGGCGATGACCCACATGTCCACGCCGTGCTTCCGCATCAGCATGGGAAGGTTCTTCTCGAGCCGCTCCGCCAGCCACGCCTGCTGCGTCCGCGCCTGCTCCCGAAGCGTCCCGAACGGATGCTCCGGCCTGTAGTCGCGCGCCTGCGCCTCCAGCGCGGTCACCGAGAACTGGACCATCCCGGCGAGAGAGAGCGTGACGGCCGCGAGGATCGTGATCTTCTTCATCTCCTGACCTCCATCGGTATTCGGCATTCCTCCACCCGTAACTACCGGTCGATCCACGCCGCGATCAAGGACGGGAGACAGGTCCAGCTCAGCGGCGGGCGCTCACCAGGTGGGCGGCGATGAGGGCGCCGTGTTCGCGGCCGTTCTCGATGAAGATCCTGTTCGCGTTGAAGCCGGCGGCGATCACGCCCGCGATGTAGACGCCCGGCACCGTCGTCTCCAGGGTCGCCGGGTCGTGCGCGGGGATCCCCGTGTCGGGATCCGTGGGGACGCCCAGGCTGGTGAGCAGCGCGGCGTCCGGTCGCCAACCCGTCATCGCCAACACCCAGTCGTTCGCGACCTCGGTCTCCTTGCCTGCTTCCTCATCAACGACCGTGGCCGTGCCCGGCCCGAGACGAGCGACCCGGGCGTTCCAGTGCATCGGGATCTCCCCGGCTGCGATCCGGTTCTTGATGTCCGGGCGCACCCACGGCTTGACCCCCCGGTCCAGGGTGTCGGCGAAGTGAACCATCCGCACGCGGACACCGTTTCGGTACATGTCCAGCGCCGCCTCGACGGCGGAGTTCCCACCCCCCACGACGATGACGTCCTGGTCGAAGAAGGGATACGGTTCCCTGTAGTAGTGGACGACGCGGTCGTGCGGGCCGTCTCCCTCGAACTCCAGCCGGTTCGGCTCTCCGAAGCCTCCCGTGGCGATGACCACCGCCCGCGCGGCGAGCCGCCCCTCGCGTCCGTCCCGTGTGCGGGTGTCGAGCGTGAAGCCGCCCTCCTCGCGGTGGATGGCCGTGACCTCCTCGTACTGGCGGACGTCGATGCCGTGGTGAGAGACGACCTTCCGGTAGTAGGCGAGCGCGTCGCGGCGGGTGGGTTTCGGCTCGGGAATCGTGAACGGCACGCCGCCGATCTCCAACAACTCTGCCGTCGAGAAGAACGTCATGTAGGAGGGATAGTGCGTCAGCGACTCGGTGATGCACCCGCGGTCGAAAACCGCGTACCTCAGCCCGCGCGCCTTCGCGGCGACCGCCACGGCGAGCCCGCACGGGCCCGCTCCGACGATGATCACGTCAAGCGGCTCGGTCTCGGCGATGGAATCCGGCATGGTCCGTGCTGTCACCCGCACTTTCCGGGAGAGTTCGTGAGCGCGGGATGGTAATCGCTGGACCGGGAACGGGGAACCGGGCGAGCGTGGCGCCGCTTGATCCGGCAGGTGTCGCGCATGAGGTTGATCGAGGCTCCAAAGTCGATTCTTCAGGAGGCAGGCGATGAGTTCGGTCGAGACCGCATTCGCTCCCATTTCGTCCCCGGCGGGGGAAGGCATCGACGAAGCCGCGACTCGGCAGGCGCGCGTCGACTTTGCGGCGGTGCACCGGATCATCGTGCACGAGAACATGCACGAGGGCACCTGGAACCACTTCAGTTGCAAGGTGCCCGGCAGGCCCGGGCACCTGCTCATCACGCCCGGACAGACGCACTTCTCCCGCGTCACGGCCAGCAACCTGGTCGAGGTGGGCCCGGACGGCCGCCCCGTGGGCGGCGACGGGAGGCTCAACGTGAGCGCGTGGGCGATTCACGCACCCGTGCAGCGGGCGCGGCCCGACATCATGTGCGCGCTCCACATCCACGCCCCGTACAGCACGGCCCTCGCCTCCATCGACGGGTGGAGGCTGGATGAGCGCGGAAGCCAGAACGCCGCGGTGTTCTACGGGTACTGCGCGTACTTCGGGTACGAGGGGATCGTGACGGAGGCGGACGAGGGTGAGCGCATGGTCGAGGCCCTGGGCGACAAGCGGGTGCTCTTCCTCGCGAACCACGGGGTGCTGATGGTCGGCGACACGATCGAGAAGGCGATGCTGTGGCTCTACCAACTCGAGCGCGCCTGCATGAACGAGATGCTCGCGCTCCAGACGGGCCGGACGATCCGCCCGATCCCGGTCGAGGCCGCGAAACACAACGCCGACATGTCCATCGAATCGGCCGGCGAGGCCGGCTATCTGGAGGGCATGAAGGAAATGCTCGACGCAGAGGGCCACGACTACGCGACCTGACCCTGGTCAGAGTTGCTGGAGGACGCGGTCCGCGATGTGGTGTCCGATGGCGAGGCAGGCGGTGGCGGCGGGGGAGGGGGCGTTGAGCACGTTCACGACGCCCGGCCCTTCCCGAATCACGAAGTCGTGGACCAGGGCGCCGTCCGTGTCCACGGCCTGCGCGCGGATGCCGGAGCGCCATGTCTCCAGGTCGCGGACTTCGAGTTCGGGCAGCATGGCACGCGCCTTCCGCACGACGGAGCGCCGATCCAGCGAGCGCCACTGCTCCTCGACGGCGGTCCGCCAGTGGGCCTGCGCCAGACGCCGGAAACCCCGGTAGCTCAGCGCTTCCAGCGCGTCGGGGAAGCGCCCCGAGAGGCGGCCGTACGCCTCCCGCCCCCAGGCCCACACAGCGTTCGGCCCGAGTTCGACGCGCCCGGCCACGTTCCGGGTGAAGTGGACGCCCAGGTGGGGGAGCCGCGGGTCCGGCACCGGGTAGACGTGGCCCCGCACGAGCCCGGTGGCGGTCTCCGAGAGGCCCCAGTATTCGCCCCGGAAGGGCAGAACCTTGAGATCGGGTTCGTGCCCGAGGAGCCGCATCACGCGGTCGACGTGCAGCCCGGCGCAGTTGACGACGGCTGTGGCCGCGATGTCGCCCGGGGGGCCGGCGAGCACGGTGCGGTGCCCGGAGCGGCGGGCTTCCCGCACCTCGAAGCCGGTGCGGATCCGGTGGCCGGCGCGGGAAAGATCCGCCGCGAAGGCTCGCGCCACGTCACCGAAGTCGACCGCCCCGGTGGCGGGTACGTGGAGCGCCTCCACGCCGCGCGCGTGCGGTTCGATCTCTGCGATTCCGCCGGGGCCGATCCGCTGCATGGCCACGCCGTTCGCCGTCCCGCGCCGTTCGAGTTCGGCGAGGGCCGTGAGCTGATCGCGCGAGGTGGCGACGACGATCTTGCCGGTGCGCGTGGTCGGAATCCCTCGCTCGGCGCAGTACCGAAACAGCCGCTCGGCCCCCTCGGTGCACAGCCGCGCCTTGAGCGACCCCGGCGCGTAGTACAGCCCGGCGTGGATGACGCCGCTGTTGCGGCCGGTCTGGTGCGCCGCGACCTCCGGCTCCTTCTCGAGCACCGTGAGCGAGAGGTCCGGCCGGGCCCGCCGGATCGCGTCGGCCGTGGCGAGCCCGACGATGCCGCCCCCGATGACGGCGATGTCGACCGGTTTCGTCATCGACCGCCGGTGTCAGCCTCCGCTCCGACCACGCACTCCGGGGTTTCACCGCGCACCCAGGCGGCGAGCATCTGCCACTCGGGGTCGTCCGTCGAGTCCCAGCGGCGGGGGCCGCCGTGGAAGTAATCGCCGCCCGCCGCCGGATGGAGGGGATGCGTGAGGAGCCGGCTCATCATCGGCTCGCCGGGCTCCACGTAGCGGCGGGTGATCGCGAAGTTGCCGCGCGATTCCTCCTGGTTCCAGAAATCGCGGTCCTCGGGGATGTGCCGCGCGAAGCCGCGGGCGCCGGTCTCATGACAGTGGATGCACTCCACGTCGCCCGGGCGCTTGTCCAGGTACATCCTCTGGACGCAGTCGCGGAAGAAGTCGAAGTCGAGCCGCGGCGGGCCGGGGCGCTCCACCGGGTCCGCCGCCTCGACCCAGTCGGCCATGGCCTGCCATTCCGGGTCCGATTTTGACTCGAAGAACTTCCCGCCCACATGGAACGGGGCGCCGCCGGCCGGCACCGTGAGCGCCTTCCTCAGGAGGCGGCTGCCGTCCGGGTCCCCCGGCGTGACGAGGCGTGACACGACCTCGAAGTTCCGGCGTGAGTCCTCCTCCGACCAGTACACCTCGCCGTCGGCCGTCTCGCGAAGCCGCTGGAGCCGCAGCGGCGTGCCCTGCTCGGCATGGCAGGTGACGCAGGGCGCCCGTCCCGGCCCCCATCCGCCGCGGTCCGCGAGGAAGATCGGTTCGATGGCCTCGCGGTAGCGCTCGAAGTTCAGCGGCTCCTGGCCCGCGACCTCGCCGGGGGCGGGAACCGATGCCACAAGCGCCGCCGCGAACACGAGCGCGGGCCGTCGCCGGATCCCGAGGCGGCTCACGGGAACACCACCGTCTTGTTGCGCTTCGGCGTCTGGCCGACCGGGATGCGGGCGATCTCCTTCATCTCCTTCGTGTCGACAACGGAGACATCGTTCGAGCCCGCGTTCGCCACGTAGAGGTAACGGCTGTCCGGGGTCATCGTGAGCCAGTCGGGGATGTGGCCGACCTCGACCCCGCCCAGGTACTCGAGATCCGGCAGCGACCACGCGTAGACATGCCCGTTGGGCTTGCTCGTGGACCAGAGCTGCCGTCCGTCCGGCGACACCGCGAGGCCGTGTCCCGGCGACCCCTGCAGCGCGTCGTTCGTCACGCGCGAGATCGGAAGGCTCGGCATGTCCAGCTTTTGCACGACCCGCCGCTCCTCGAAGTCGACCACGTACACGCCGTGGTAGTTCGAGATCTGGATGAACAGCCGCCAGGTCGATCCGTCGGGATGCGTCTCGAACGCCATCGGGCGCACGCCGCCGTCCGCGTAGCCCCCCGTCGTGCGTCCGCTGAAGTGGAGCGACCAGATCGCCTCGTCGATCGCCGTATCGATGATCGTCAGCGTGCGCGCCCCGATCATCCCCGCCGCGACGTGCCGCCCGTCCGGCGACATGAACACGTTGTGCACGGTCCCCCGCGTGGGGATCGACTTCACGACCTCGCCTCTCTCCAGGTCCACGATGTCGACGCAACTGCAGTCCTGGATGATCGCCACGTACACCTTCCGGCCGTCGTGGCTGATCGCGACGTTGTGCGGGCGCCCCGAGAGCGGTATCCGCTCCACGACTCTCATGACGTCCGTGGGGACGATCTCCAGCGTGCGGTCGATCTCGTTGCTGAAGTAGAGCGTCCCGCCGTCCGGCGCCGCGGCGACCCCGTGCACCTTCGGAAGCCCCTCGATCACCTGTACGACCTTGTTCGTCGCCGGATCGATGATGTGGACGTTGTCCCCCGCGGAGTTCGTCTGAACGATCCGCAGCTTCCCCTCCTGAGCCGCCGCGGCGGTGGCGGAGGAGAGCGCGAGGGCGAGAAGGCCCGGGACGATGGCCGCGGGAGAGTGGGCGCGGCAGGGCCGGAAGAGGCGTTTCATCGTGAACCTCCGAAGTTCGCGAGAATCTTCCCAACGGTACGGTCCGGGCGTCTTGCCGGTCCATACCCCGAGGAGCCCCGGCTCAGCGGTTCGGCGGCATGACGATGTCGTCCGCGCCGAGGAAATCGGCGAGGTCGGCGACCGCGTCGTTCAGCCCGGCCTTGAAACGCGCGGTCGGGGCGAAGTCCGGCTCGAGGTGCAGCGCCCGGATCTCGAGCACTCCGCGGTCGCGGTGCAGTTTGGGGTCGAGCCGGCCCACGAGGCGGCCCTCGTGCAGGATGGGCAGGACGTAGTAGCCGTACTTCCGCTTCGCGGCGGGAACGTAGATCTCGATGGTGTAGTGAAAGTCCAGGAGTTCGGCGGCGCGCTTCCGCTGCCAGAGCAGCGAGTCGAAGGGACAGATGAGCGTCGTCCCCGCGGGCTCCGGGAGCCGGTCGATGCCGTCCAGGTGTTCGGGCAGGGCGTAGCACGGCCCCCGCAGGCCCTCGACCTCGACCTCGACGATCCGCTTCTTCCGCAGGTTGCGGGCGATCGTCCGCCGCCGCTCCGCCGCGTTGAGTTCCGGCCCGGTGAAGTAGTTGACGAGGTGCCGCTCCGGGGCGATGCCACAGCCCGAAAGCCCGAGGAGGAGCCAACTGTCGTGGTACTCGGCCAGCGTCGCGGCCGGTCCGTCCGGGTAGACCCGTTCCGCCACGTCATAGACGCAGCGGAAGTGGCGCCGCCCCGTCACCGCGACGCGCCCGTCGTGCCACAGCAGCTTCAGCGAGCGCTTGTCCTCCTTCAGGCGCCACCCGAGCGAGTCCGTCTTCTCCTCGCGCTCGGCCGGCTGCGGCTGGAAGTCGACGCTCTCCAGCGGTCCTTCCGCGCGCAGCCGCCGCAGCACCCGCCGCTTCGACGCCGTCGAGGTCGCGTATCGGCTCCACCACGCGCGTCCCGACCAGCTCTCGGGCGGGAAGCGTCGCATGCGCCGCCGGCCGAGAGGGAGGTGGGAGATGGGAAGGATCGAGGCTTCGTGCCCCCAGTACTCGTACGCGAGGCGGTCGCCGTACACCCACCGATCCACGTCCGCGCGGTCGTACGAGCCGAACCGGCTCCAGAGCGTCAGGTAGTGCGCCCGGTCCACGACGTTCACGCTGTCGAGTTGGAGCGCGCCCGTCCGCTCGAGATGGCTGACGAAGGCCTGCCGGTTGATCGGCGCCGACCCCCGAGATCGTGCGAGACCCTGCCGGTGCAACCACAGCCGGACCACCGCGGCCCGCGAGAACCGGACGGAGCCGGTGCTCGGCGTCATCCGCGCGTCCGCTTCCGAATCCATGCGAAGGTCGGCTCGCGGGCGTATGAGGCGAGCGGGAACAGCGGGTGCCCGCACCCGGGCATGATCACACCTCTCGGTTGGCAAGCCGTCGTTGGTCGCGCGCGCAGGATACTGCACAGCCAACGTAGCGACGATGTACCCCGAGTCCGAGCGCCAGTTTGCCGCCGCCCGCGGTCGGGATGTTCCCGGAGCGCATCGTGGCCACCAAGGGCGGGCTGTCGTTCGGTGGGGAAGAAGAGGAACGGGCCCGAGAGAGCGTTGACCCGTTCACCCATCACCCTTACCTATCATTCAGTACAACCCCTCGGCCGGTTTCATGGCCGAGCGTTACAACCCCAGGGGGCCGCTTGCGGCTCCCTGTTTTATTTGCTGCGTATGCGCGTTCGACTCTTCGTAGATTTCTGGAACTTGCAGATCGCTTGGAACCAGGTTCACGGGCGGGACGGCCGCCGACCCCGCATACCATGGGAGGCGACGCTCCCTGCTGTGCTCACAAGGCATGCGAGTGGGTCACCGTCAAGGGAAGGCCCATGTGACTCGGCAATTGCCGTCAGCGATTAGCCAAGATCTCCATGGCCGTGCGGCGGCGAACCGAGCAGAGAACACGAAGGCCCGCGCCGGAGCGCGGGCCTCGGAACGGGGGCAGTACGATGAAGATCCACCGTAGGGCGTCCCGACAGGACCGTAGCGGACGGTCTCCTACACAGCAAGCTGACGCTCTCCCGGAGTCCGGCCGCCGGGACGTTCCCGCGGGAACGTGTAAGCCTCAGCGTCTTGTTGCGAGAACGCTCACGGCAGCGCGGGAATCCACCGACCTTCCCGCTCGTCCTCCGGGGTCGACACCAAGTCGACAACGGTTCCGTCCTCGATGCGGACCGCACGGATGTCGTATTGCTTCCCGTCGTCGCTCGCCGAGAACATCAACCACCGGTCATCGGGAGACCACCGCGGGCTGTACCTGAAGCCCGGTCCGCTGGTCACTCGGCGCTGGTTGTCGCCACCCAGGTCGCTCACGACGATCTGCGCGCCGTCGTCCGATTCGGAGTGAAACGCAATCCGGTCGCCCGAGTGGGAGAATGTGGCCGAGTAGTTGCTCAGCGTGGACCGGGTGAGTTGCGACTCGAGGCCGGTAGCAAGGTCCATCACAAACACATCGGGTCGCTCCCCGACCATCCGGGCAAACAGGATCGACGCCCCGTCGGCTGACCAGTCGCTCGGGCCCAGGGCAGACGTCAACGGCGCAGCCGTGAGCTGATCGACCGTACGCTGCGCCACGTCGACTGCGTAGATGTGCCCCGGGAATGGGCCGAGGACGCCCGGCTCGAATCCTCGAGTGGACATGAACGCGAGGCGCCGGCCGTCCGGCGACCAGACCGGATTGACGTCGTACGCGGCATGTTGAACCACGCTCCGCGGACGACCGCCGGCCAAGTCCATGACGTAGAGGTCGTAGTTGCTCCCGCGCCGCACCTGGAAAGCAACGGACGAGCCGTCGGGCGAGACTTGCCCCCCGTTGGCTCCACCCTCAGGCGTTCCCATGGCGGTCAGCCGGCGGGTCGTCCCGGCCGCCCGGTCGAGGACATACAGATCCGACGTCCCGTCACGCGACCCGGTAAACAGGATCCGCGCGCGGTCCATGGACCAAGCCAGAGTCGGATCGCCGCCGCCGGCCGCCGGCCGGTTCGGGCCGATCATGAGTTCGGTCACGTGCAGGCTCAGGTCACCGCCGATGGCGAGGCCGATCGCTCCGTCCGTGGTGAGTCCCGCGTCCGAAAGCTCCGCGGCGACGGCATCGTTGATGAAGAAGGACACGACGCCATCTTGGACGTCGACGGCGAGCCGGTTCTCGACCGGGCCGTCCGTCGGCCTCAGCGGCACGATGTCGGCGTGTTCGGTCCAGGGAATCAGCTCGTGGACCTGCTCCCCGGCATGGTGGGCGACGCGAAACCGCCCGTCGTTTCGGACCTGAAACGAGACGTACGTGGACGATTCGCCTTCGAACTCGCTGCCCCCGAGAAACAGGCCATACGGGGTTCCCATGTCGGGCGTGGGAAACAGAAACATCTTGCTGGTGACGCTGAAGTTCCCCGACGCGAAACTCCCGGGCTCCCTCAGCAGGGCACCCGGACCCGCGAAGATGTGCCAACCGGGCCGCATGACCACGAAGCGGCGCTCCACCGCTTCGTTCCGGTCCGGGTGCAGGACCTGCCAGTGCGGAGGGCGCTCCATGTTCCCTCCCGATTGCGCCAGCGTGGCCGTCGCCGTCGCGGCCAGCGCGACTAGCACCAGTCCCGCGATCACGAGACAGAATCGTTCGGAACTTCCTCGCTTCCAATTCATGAATGGGCTCCTTGGTGCCTTTCGGATGCCGGGGGTCAGTCGACCGGCCAGTGTTCCGTCCGGCATTTTTTCGGTGAGAACGGCTGCGTCGCCCGGAAAAAAGCGAACATGGCTCTCGTCCCCAGGCTGGGCCGGCCGGTTTCGATGACGGCCTTGAGCGTATTGACGATCATCGAGCCGCCCTGAACCATCTGCTTGGCCGACTTCGTGCCGAGCGGCAGGTCCTCGATCGTCAACGTGAACTCCACTCCGCCTTCGACCGGCTCGAGGTCGTAGGTGACCTTGCTGGCCGGTTCGTTCAGGTGGGTGAAGCGAAACGTGTGGCTGAACCTCTGGTACGGCCGGACCTCGAGTATCTCTCCAACGACGCCCGTGTACGCGTTGTTGGGAGTCCGCATCGCGAGCTTCGATCCCGGACGCAAAGCGGAGACGTCCATCCGCGAGTTGAAGAAGCACGCGATTGGCTCGTCCGTCTTTGTGATCTCCCGCCAAACCTCCTCAACGGACCCGCGAATGACGATGCGGAATACTTGGGTGGTTTCAGGCACTTTGTATTTCCTCCATTTCCGCGCGGCCTTCGATTCGGGTCTTGAGATCGGCCATGCGGCCGGCCCAGAAGCCCGCGTATTGAGTGGTCCACCGGTCGTAGACCAGTTGGATGGGGACAGGGTTAAAGAAGAGGTGTCGGACGCGGCCCTTCTTCCTGGAGGTGATCAGATCGGCTGCTTCCAGGATTCGGAGGTGCTTCATCACGGCGATGCGGCTGATGTCGAAGTGCGACGCCACCGCCGTGACGCTCATGCCGGGCACTGAACTCACCAAGTCGAGCATCCGGCGGCGGCTGGGATGGGCCATCGCGGCGAGCACGCGATCGAGCTGAGACGTATCCATGAGCCGATAGGTAACCTATCGGTTACATGTTGTCAACGGAGGGATGGGCAACCCTGGCGGCGCGGAGACGGCGGCGGGCGCAGGAGGACGGCGCGCGTCCGGTCACGGGGCAGTGCGCCGAGGCGGTCACTCACGGTAGGGTGCAAGAGGGACGGCGGCCTTCGCTGAGCCCAGCAATCCGCCGGGAGGTCGGCTCCGGCCGGGCCACGCCGTAACGCGATGCGAGCGTTGCCCCGCCGAACGGCTACGGATCCCTGGGGCGCCACCCGTCAGTAACGCTTGGTCGTGGGAACGGATTGCGTCGGCTCATGTTACTCGGTAGTGGCCGTCCCGCAGCCTTGGCACAAACCTAGGGCGCGGTAGAGGCGATGCCTAATACGCCAGCGGATCCCACACGAGTTCAACCCGTACGGTGGCCTCATCGACAAGCCGAGGCTTCACGGCGATCCTCCGAGGGCGTTGATGGCTTAGCAGTGGCACGATAATCAGGATCTTGTCGTCGCTGAGTCCGTGGTGCTGCCACCAGATGATGCGTTCGTACAAGGCGAGGGTCGCTGTACCATCTCCCTCGAGAGCCATCGACACTTCGGGATCGTACTCGATCGCGAACAGCCGCGGCAGCGGCGGCGCTTGCAGGCTTTTCAGCAACGTTGTAAGATCAGCCATTGGTGCATCCCTAACCCGGGGACTGCCCAGCCGGGGCCGCCAACCCCAGCCCACAACGCCCGCCACCCGCGGGCGTTGTGCGTACTACCTACTGCTCCCACCTCCTCGCGGGCCGGTAGTATAACCAGATCAGCGATCGATTTCAACTAATCGACAGCGCCTAAATATCGTTGAAAAAGCACCTGCCGTATTGGCAGAAATGGGTCCCTTTGCCGCGTCTCGAAGGCCCCCACGATCCGGCACAGGAGGCTGATGGGTCCGCGCACCGAGGCGAAAGCGTCTTCGGGTCCCTGCGGGTCGTTGACGGTACCAGGGTGGGGCCGGGCAGGAGCGGGCGGCAAAGCGGTTCAGCTTGCGGTAGAAAGCGTCGACCGTAGCTTTCGGATGACGCTTCAAACCGCAAGCAGGTGGCGCGATGCCGCCCCGTCCCAGGCTCAGGGCTTCGAGGGCGCGACGCCGGAGGCTTTGGCACGGAGCGCTGCTCCGGACGATCGACGAGCGGCGAAAGCTCGCCGCCCTCGGTGAAGCAGAGGGCTTCTTAGAACGAGGAGGTGAGGGCCCGCCCGGAGTCAAACCGGGAATCTCCTGGGGGAACCAATCCGAGTGACTTGTCATTCGTCCACGAGCGGCCTCCAACCCACCAGCGACTGATATGGAAGTGATGGCTAAGATAACGGACGAACGGAAACGCGAGCTCGATCGGAAGATCCGAGCGATTCAAGACAACGGCAATCTCAACCTCACGGCCGGCGAGGAGATTGAGATGCCGATGGGTGTAGTATTCGGGCATGGCCGAGTCTTCGTAGAAGCATCATCAGACTTGGCGTTTTTTCGGTGTACAATCCCGGCACCAGACAAGCCGACGAAACACCTGATCATCCCGCTCAACGCTCAACAGGCTGCAGAGATGGGGTACCTGCTTCAAGAGTTGGCTAAGAAGCTCCAACCGTTGCGAGCGGATTCGGCCAATGTTCAGGCAGACGTCCGGTAGGTGAACGCCACCGCGTGGACGATTCTTGGAGTTGGCGTATCTCTTCTGGCTGTAGCAATCCCTACAGCCTGGAACGTCATCAAGCATATGGGAGACCTTCGGGAGCGGGTTGCATCTCTCGAGGAGAAGGTGAAAGGACTACCGGCTCAAGTTGATGAACTCATCAGGCAAACGGCTTACCTAGAAGGATTCATCTCAAACGATGTCAAGATCCAACCACCTTCAGAGCCCGCGCGACTCGATCCCCCTGATCATGATGAAGGCTTGAGCGTCAGCTATTACTTCAAATATCGACCAGGCGAGTACAGATTCAGCTTCAGCGATGGCGAGATGGTACGGTGCTTTCTGACGGGGGGAGGCATCGCGGGATACGCCACCGAGCTGGCGGATATCGAGGAAGACAACCAGCGATACGCTGAGCATATCAGGCTGATCAGGCAGTGGTACGAAGAGCAGACGAACCCTTGACCTCACGCCGGTAAGGGTTGGCGCACGAGTCCGAGGATCCGGTTCGAGGTAGCCGAAACCTACGTTGGCGCGAAGAAAACAAACACGCCAGTAAGAAGCTTCGCGCCGGTCGCGGGCCGGTGGGCAAGACGTCGGTCGCAGGAATCAAGGACGGCAACGCCAAGCGCGTTGCCGTGCGCATCTTGGACGATACGACCAGAGACTCGCTTCACGATTTTGCGGAATCGCACCGCGCCAAGGGCGCGATGGTGACCCTCGAGCGGGCACACGAAGGCGTGCACCATCAGCTTTTGATCAAGCACCTTCAGCGATGCGTCAGCCAGTTCGCGGGCCGTCACAACGTCCGGGACATGGACACGCTGGAGCAGATGCAGCATGTCCTGGCCGGTATGGTCGGTCGGCGGCTACTCTCCAAGGTACCTGGTCTCGGACGAGGAGTGCGACTGGATGAGCACACGGCCTGGAGCCTCTCGTCCCGGCGCTAGCCGGAGATGAAGATGACCGGAAGGCCAGCCAGTTCGGGGACCTGTCTCGGACGAACGACGCCGCAGTGAGGCTGGGGGGCGCGTTTCTCGGTCATTCTTCAGCCTCTCCTGGCGATGGCGGGATCGGCTTGTCCCAGTTTTCCTCGAGGTACTCGATCAGAGCCTTTCGTACCGATTCCGGCATCGGAGGATTGGCAGGGATCAGCCTAACGTCATCAGGGTCGTCGGATTTGGCCCACAATTCCATATCCCCACGGATGCCGACGCATTCAAAGCCTTCTCGCTTTAGGTCGGATACCAGTTTGTCGCGGAACCTCATGCGAGCGCATGGACCGGTTGCAGAATGTTGGTGACCTCGTTCACCGGCCCGAACTCGAAATCGGCCGGTGGCGGCGACCCGGTAGCCGGAACGTCATGGCGATGGACTTCGAAGCCCATGCTCTCCAGCACTCCGACGCGCCCACGCTTGATGAAGTAGCCTAGCAGAAGTTCGACCGCATCGGTCATCCGCTTGACCAGATCCTCGTGCGTATTCCCCCAGAGAAACGACTTGAATTCGTTGCTAGTTGCGATCAGGATCGGGTTCCCTTCGTCGTCCACCGACGGACGAACTTTCCAGGTCACTTGTCCCTTTACCACCGTCAAGTTCATGGCGTGAGCCCTCCGTTTTGCCTGCTTTTTTTGTAGGCGCACCCCTCCCGCAATGGCCGGAAGGGATGCTCACAGATACGAATAGGTGAGGGCATCGTCAACGGATCTCCGGTGGATCGAGAGCATCCATCTCCTGGTCAAGGCGTGTTTCGACACCCGTGGTAATCAGATACGTGGCTGGTTCCACCCATGAAAACATGCGCGACTCCTCTTCGTCTCCTTGCGCTACTTGGACGATGTTCTACGGCGTTAGGGCTGTAAAGGTTCAGGCGGCGAGGTCGCTCGAAGCCGCGAGCCGGGAAGAACGTCCCCAGAGCCTGACCGGCTGCAACTCTAGGATCCGCCGTACTCTCAACCGGGCATCATCAAGTTGCAACCGGGTGTCTCTGCGGCTCACTGGTGACGCTTCACGTTCTTGAACAACGTCCCCGCACAAGCCCGCGCGGGAGCCGAATCGCGAACTGACCCGAGATCGCCCGAACGGACGGACGGATCCCCGATTCGCCTCGGCGGTCTGTTGTGCCTCTGCCGCGAGCCCTCCTAAGGATCGAATCCGAGGCGGGTGCGTGGCGCCATAGGTCACCGACCAGCGGAAGGTTCGACGCAATCAGGATGCTGATAATCGGTGTCGTTACGATGCTCGTGCTCGTTTCAAGTTAGCGAGGGTACGTCGGATCCAGCCTCACCCTCGTTGCTCGCTGCTCCGAGACTCGCAACGGTCACGGTCACGCCGGAGACCGCGCATCTCAACGTTGAAGGGAAGGGTGCTTACGGCCGACACCGACGGCGACGGTGACAAGGGGCTGCTCCTTACCCGAATCGGCGACCGGGCGAGCAAGGGGGTTTTACCGAGGCTACAACGTGCAACTTGTCAGCCGGGCGAGAGGCACGCGACGGCGGAGTCAGTCTCCCGGCGCGAGGACGACGCAGTCGGATCGTCGTC
Organism: Gemmatimonadales bacterium; assembly: GCA_009840115.1. Taxonomy (GTDB): domain Bacteria; phylum Gemmatimonadota; class Gemmatimonadetes; order Palauibacterales; family Palauibacteraceae; genus Palauibacter; species Palauibacter irciniicola. The sequence continues at coordinate 54,733 of VXOJ01000003.1, forward strand.
TGGATTTGCCTCCACGGTGCGAATGGCGACGCGGACCGTGAAGATCGCGCCAAGCGCGGCCTTAAGACCATCTGACAGGTCCGACCGACGGTCCGACCCCGGCGAAGCTCAGTGGCTCCGGCTCGTCCCAACAGGATTGCGACCTGCCTCGACCCGACCATACCCATGTGCGTCTTACGGCGGGCTCGGGCCTGTTCGTGGATTGCGAGCTGGTGCGAGGCCCCCTCCCTGCCGCTCTTCGCTCCCGGTTGCGCCTGCCCGGCGCGAAGGATCTGTTCCTAATCTCGTTGGGAGAGAGCATGGTGTCGACCCTTCGCGGAGACACTTGATGCCTAGCAGTCCGTGGATAAAGTCGGACTTGGCTGTGCCTTTGTAGGCGGGTTAA
>VXOJ01000046.1 GCA_009840115.1 Gemmatimonadales bacterium
CCGCCCCCCCCCCCCCCCCCCCCCCCCCCCCCCCCCCCCCCCCCCCCCCCCCCGGAACCAGCAGCTCCTGGCCGATCTGCAGGCGGCGCGGATTCACGTTGCCGTTCGCGGCCCGCAACGCCGCCACCGACACGCCGTACCGCTGCGCGATCACGTCGAGCGTCTGTCCGCGCTGCACGGTGACGACGGTCGTCCCCTCGGCGTTCGTCCGAGCGGTGATCGAACGGGCATTCGAACTCTGCGCGATCGATGCGCCGGAGACCCGCGCGGACCGGGGAATCACGAGTTCCTGGCCGATCTGCAGGCGACGCGGGTTCAGGTTGCCGTTCGCCGCGCGCAGCGCCGCCACCGACACGCCGTACTGCTGTCCGATCCACCCCAGCGTGTGACCGCGCTGGACCGTGTGGAACGTCCACGTCACCCGCTCATCCGCCGGCACGGCGGCATACCGCGCCGCGAACCGGGCGGCCCCCTCGACCGGGACCCGCACCTCGACCTCCCGGTTGGGCGGGGTCACGTCGCGCGGAAACTCGGGGTTGAGGAGGTTGATCGTCGCCTCGTCGGTCCCGGCGGCCTCGGCCAGGACGTCGAAGCTCGTGGCGTCGGGCACGCGCACCTTCGCGTACTCCGGGATCGTCTCCCTCTCCGGATCCGGGAACCCGTAGCGCGCGGGATCGTGTCCGATCATGGCCGCCGCGATGATCTTCGGCACGTAGTCCCGCGTCTCGCGCCGCAGCAGACGCCGGTCGGCGAGATCCCAGAAGGTCGCGCCGGGCACGGTGCGAAGCCCGCGGCGGACCCGGTTCGGCCCTCCGTTGTAGCCCGCCGCCGCGAGGTACCAGGAACCGAACTCCTCGTACAGATCCTTGAGGTGCCGAACCGCGGCGTCCGTCGCCTTCTCCGGATCCCTCCGTTCGTCGATCCAGTAGGATATTTCGAGGCCGTACTGGCGACCCGTCCCCGCGATGAACTGCCACAGGCCCACCGCGCTCGCGCGGCTGTAGGCGTTCGGGTTCATCCCGCTCTCGATGAGCGCGAGGTAGATGAGGTCCTGCGGCAACCCGGCCTCGCGGAGCTTCCGGCGAATCATGGGCTCGTAGCGGGTCTTGCGGCCGAGGTAGGTCGCGAAGCGTTCGCCGATGGCGGTCTGGAAGTAGTGGACCCACGATTGGACGCGCTCGTTCATCTCGAGCCTGAAGACGCGCGGATCCTCTCCTTCGTGAACCAGCCCGAGCGGGTCGCCGCCGAGCATCTCGCGGACGGCCCGGTCGATCTCCGCCGCGGTCGGCCCGGCGCCCGTTTCGTCCACCGGATCGGGCAGGGCCGGATCCTCCGGCATCAATTCGTCGTCCGGCGCCGGCGCGGCGGCGTCTCCCGGTCCCGGGGTCGCTTCCGGCGGGTCCGCCCCGTCGGCCTCGAGCGCCCCAGGCTCGACGTTCGCGGCCTCCGGGGCCGGGCCGATATCGGGTGTGCGCTGCGTGAACGCGCAGCCGTGCAGTACGAACGCCGCGAGCACGAGGCCGGCCCAGTGGAGGCGCGCGAGAGAGTGGGTTCCTGACGATCGATTGGTCATCGGACGGTATATTCCCCTCTCGGCACCACGACTTCGGTACTTGCTACCCCCCAGGCCCCTCCGCCGCACCCCGGCGTCGCTCCGGAAGCAGGACCGGACAACACGCGGATAATGGTACCGAACCCGATGTTCGGTGTCGAGATCGACGGGCGGTCCCGGCTCGCGGACCGCGGGCTGCTAAACGTGGTAGTTGGGGGCTTCGCGCGTGATCACGACATCGTGCGGATGGGACTCGCGAAGTCCGCCGGAAGTGATGCGGAGGAAGCGGGCATCCCGGCGAAGTTCGTCGATGGTGGCGGCGCCGCAATAACCCATGCCGCTGCGAAGACCGCCGACGAGCTGGAACACGGTGTCCGACACCGGTCCCTTGTAGGGCACCCGGCCCTCGATCCCCTCGGGGACCAGTTTCTGGGCGGCCGATCCCTCCTGGAAGTACCGGTCCGCCGAGCCCGCCTGCATGGCCGCAAGCGAGCCCATGCCGCGGATGACCTTGAACCGCCGGCCTTCGAGGAGGAAGGTCTCCCCGGGACTCTCGTCGGTGCCCGCGAACATCGACCCGAGCATGCACGTCTCCGCCCCCGCCGCGATCGCCTTCACGAGGTCGCCGGAATACTTGATGCCGCCGTCCCCGATCACCGGCACGCGGCCCTCCGCCCCCGCCACGCTGTCCTCGATCGCCGTGACCTGCGGCACGCCGACACCCGTGACGACGCGCGTCGTGCAGATGGATCCCGGCCCCACGCCGACCTTGACCGCATCCACGCCCCGCTCGACGAGCGCCGCCGCCCCTTCACGGGTCGCGACATTGCCGGCAATGAGGTCGATGTCGGGCAGCGCCTCCCGGACCCGCGAGACGGCTTCGAGCACGCCCTCCGAGTGTCCGTGCGCGGTGTCGACGACGATGACGTCCACTCCGGCCTCCGCGAGTGCCCGCGCCCGCCCGAGTTCGTTCCGGCTCGCCCCGACGGCCGCCCCCACCCGGAGCCGTCCGTGGCCATCCTTCGTCGCGTTGGGAAACTGCCGCCGCTTGAAGATGTCCTTGACCGTGATGAGCCCGGCGAGCCGCCCATCCTCTCCCACGACGGGGAGCTTTTCGATCTTGTGGCGGCGGAGAATCTCCTCGGCCTCCTCGAGTGAGGTCCCGGCGGGCGCGGTCACGAGGTTCTCGCTCGTCATCACGTCCCGCACCGGCCGCGAGAGGTCCGTCTCGAACACGAGGTCGCGGTTGGTGAGAATTCCGACGAGCGCGCCATCATCGCCCACGATCGGGACCCCGCTGATCGAGAAGTCGCTCATTCGCCGGCGGGCCTCGGCCAGCGTGGCGTCGGGTCCGAGCGTGACGGGGTTGAGGATCATCCCGCTCTCGGACCGTTTCACCCGGTCGACCTGCTGGGCCTGGGCTTCGATCGACATGTTCTTGTGGATGATGCCGATCCCGCCCTCGCGCGCGAGAGCGATCGCCATGCGGTACTCCGTCACCGTGTCCATGGCCGCGGAAAGCAGCGGAATCTGGAGTCGGATGCGTCGGGTCAGGCGGGTGGAGACATCGACATCCGCCGGATGGACGAGCGCGTGCCCGGGTGCGAGCAGAACGTCGTCAAAGGTGAGCGCTTCGCGGCTGGAGCGCGGCACGGGAGCTTCCATGCGCCATCGTAGGCGACGGCCCGCGCGGCGTCAAACGAGTCGGCGGCACCTTCGACCGCCGCCGCGGCGCACGGCTACGGATCGACGACGATCTCGCGCGTCTCGGGGGGCGGACGATCCTGTTTGGGCTCCGGCTCGGGGTTGCCCGCTTCGAGTTCGGCGAGGAATCCACGCCCGGCTTCGCGGAACGAGTCGATCACGCGGTCGGCCGCGCCGAGCACCTTCATCGTTCCCTTGACCGCGGTCGTCGAGGCCCGCGTCCTCCGCAGTCCCCGGTGGACGGATTCGGCGAAGTGCTGAAACGGATCCGCGCCGGACGCCGGCCGGGACGCGTACTTCGACGCGAGATAGTCGATGAAATCGACGACCTCGTACTGCTTGTCCTCCGGGAGAGCCTGGAGCTTCCTCCAGATCTTCTTCCTCAGGATCTCGTTCATGCCTTCTTCGGCCATGGCGCCTTTCCGACTCCGTGGTCGCCCGCACCCGCCTCGCGTTCCTTCGCCGGTCCCCCTCATACTCCGCCCGACAGGGGGCGGGTTTCAAGTACGTAGCGGGCGCGACGCGGGGGCAACGACGGGAGGGGTTCCGCGCTGCGCCGCCCGAAGCATAACATGTTGCGCGTGAAAACCGCCTATGATCTCGCCTGCGAAGAACTCGCGGCGGCCCCGCGACGGTGGCTGGTCACGGGGGGCGCCGGCTTCATCGGATCCCACCTCGTCGAGCGGCTCCTGACGCTCGGACAGGAGGTCGTGGCGCTCGACGACCTCTCGACCGGACACCGCCGCAACATCGACGACGCCGTGGCGTCCGCGGGCGCCCCCGCGGACCGCTGCCGGTTCGTGGAGCGGGACGTCGTGGAGGCGGGCGTCGCCGTCGACGCGTGCCGCGATGTCGACATCGTGCTGCACCAGGCCGCGCTGGGTTCGGTGCCCCGGTCGGTCAAGGAGCCGCGGGAGGCGTATGCGCGCAATGTCGAGGGGTTCATCAACGTGCTGGACGCGGCGCGCGACGCCGGCGTCTCCCGCCTCGTCTACGCCTCCTCGAGTTCGGTGTACGGGGACTCGCCCTCCCTTCCGAAGGTGGAAGCCCGCATCGGAAACCCGGCCTCCCCGTACGCGGCCACGAAGCGCGTCAACGAGCTGTACGCGGAGATGTACCGCCGCAGCTACAACCTCCAGGTTGTCGGCCTCCGCTATTTCAACGTCTTCGGCAAGAGGCAGGATCCCGACGGACCGTACGCCGCCGTCATACCGCGCTGGACCCGGCGGATGCTGGCCGGAAAGCGGTGCCGGATCTATGGGGACGGGAAGACGACCCGGGATTACTGCTACGTCGACAACGTGGTGCAGGCGAACCTGCTCGCCGCCACGACGGGGGCGGAGACGGCGCTCGGCGTCTACAACGTCGCCGCGGGAGATCCGACGACGCTGAACGAGCTGTTCGCCCTCATCCGGTCGGGGCTCGCGGAGAAGCGGCCGGATGTGAGAAGCGCGACACCCGTGTACGAGGGCTTCCGGACGGGTGACGTACGGCATTCCTATGCGGATGTCTCGAAAGCCCGGGAACGGCTGGGATACGAACCGCGCTGGACGCTCCTCGAAGGCCTTCGGTCCACGCTCGACTGGTACGCCGCCCTCTGAACGGCGGGGACTGGCCTGCGCGCGCCCGTCCTCCGGGGTTACCGGGGTCCGGCCTTCACGTGTGGAGAATCGACCTCTCCGCCCGGGGCGGGGCCGACGACCTCGCCCTCCTGAGTCCGGACGAGCGGGCCCGGGCCGAACGGCTCGTCAACGCGAAGGCGCGCGCCCGGTTCCGTAGCGCCCGCGTCGCACTGCGGCGTCTCCTCTCCGGGTACCTGCGCGTCCCGCCCGGCGAGCTGGCGCTGGAGTACGGAGAGCACGGAAAGCCCCGGCTGGTGTCGGCACGAGGGGACGAGGGGGCCGGCGAGGCTCTCCCGTTCTTCTTCAATCTCAGCCACTCGGGCGGACTCGCGCTCTGCGCCGTGGGCCAGTTCGGCGAGATCGGCGTCGACATCGAACGCATCCGGCCGCTCAGCTACCCGGGGCCTCTCGCCCGCGACCATCTCTCCCCCGAAGAATGGCGCCTCCGGTCCGACTGGGAGACGGCGGCGGCCCGGCCGGAGTTCTTCCGGATCTGGGCCCGAAAGGAGTCGATCCTCAAGGCGGCCGGACTCGGCCTGTCGCGTCCGCTGGGCCGCGTGGACACGATTCGCGGAGAGCTCGACGGGCGTTCCTGGTGGCTGATGGACCTCTTCCCCGGGGAGGGCTTCACGGGCGCCGTGGCGTGCTCCCGGAGGCCGAAATCCGTCCGGCAATGGAGTTGGCCCTAGCGGTCCGTCGCACCGTGGCGCGACCCCCCAGGGTCCGGCGGTGGTGGGCACAGGGGTTTTGCCACGGGCTGCAAGGTTGACGATGGCCGATCCGCTCCCCATAGTGCCTCGCGACATTGCGGGTCGTGCCCGACCGCCAGCCGCGGAACCGAACGTACGAACCCCCCCTTAGTACGCCCCCAAGTGACCCGGAGGTCGCGCCATGTCCGACGCCGTTTTTGCGGCACCCAGTGAACACCCCTCGCACATTCGATACGACGACTACGGGAGCATCGTCGCCTCGGGCGACCGGGACGCGATCCTGAAGCTCTGCGAGGATCTGAACGTCCGCTTCCTTCGTCTCATCTTCATCGACATCAACGGCTTCGCGAAGAATGTCGAGGTCCCGACCAGCAAGCTCGAAGACGGGTTCGACGCGAAGGTCATGTTCGACGGCTCGTCGATCGCGGGCTACGTGCGCATCGAAGAAAGCGACATGCTCCTCAGGCCGGATCTGGACACGTTCCGGATCTTCCCGTGGGGGAACCCCGACGCCCGCGTGGGCCAGATGTACTGCGACGTCCGGCGCCCCTACAACAAGCCGTTCGGCGGCTGCCCGCGCGCGGCGCTGAAGCGCGTCGTCGCCAGGGCCGAAGCGATGGGCTACACGATGTACTCCGCCGTCGAGGCCGAGTTCTTCCTCTTCAACACGAACGATGACGGCAGCTGCAATTTCGTCACCCACGACAATGGCGGGTACTTCGACCTCACGCCGTCGGACCTCGCCGAGCGCGCGCGGCGCGAGATGGTCACCGGCATGGAGGCAATGGGGCTCGATATCGAGGCCGCGCACCACGAAGTCGCCGAGGGCCAGCACGAGATCGACTTCAAGTACGGCGAGGCGCTGCGGACCGCGGACGACCTCATGACCTTCAAGTTCATCGTCCGCAACATCGCGCATGCGCACGGGCTCCACGCAACGTTCATGCCGAAGCCCATCTTCGGCGCGAACGGCTCGGGCATGCACACGCACCAGTCGCTGTTCAAGGATGGGAAGAACATCTTCCACGACCCGGACGCCGACTACCAGCTGGCGGAGGTCATGCTCCACTACATCGGCGGCCTCAAGAAGCACGCGCGGGCCATCGCCGCGGTCACCAACCCGATCGTGAACAGCTACAAGCGGCTCGTTCCGGGCTACGAGGCGCCGATCTCCATCGCGTGGTCGCAGCGGAACCGCTCGCCGATGATCCGCATCCCGGAGCAGCGGGGCGTCGGAACGCGGCTCGAGTTCCGCATGCCCGACCCGTCCTGCAACGGCTACCTGGCGACGGCCGTCCAGCTCGCCGCCGGCCTCGACGGCATCGAGAACAAGATCGATCCCGGCCCGCCGCTCGACACGAACGTGTGGAAGCTGTCCGCCGAGGAGCGGGCGAGGATCGGGCTCGAGGTGCTGCCCGCGAACCTCGGCGAGGCCGTCGAGGAACTCGAGGCGAACGAAGTGATGAAGGACGCGCTCGGCGATCACATCTTCGAGCAGTTCGTGAGCCGCAAGAAGGCCGAGTGGAGCGACTACGTGGCGTCCGTCTCCGAGTGGGAGCTCGAGCAGTACGTCAACTACTAGCAGTCGCCCACCCGAGGTAGACGCGCCGGGCAGCCACCCGCGGCTGCCCGATCCGATCAGCGATCCGGGGGTTCCAGGATCCCCGGGTCGCTGACGGCGTCCACGGCCACGACGAGCCCGGGGAGCCCCGCCCCGGCACTCCGGACGTCGGCGATCACATTCCGAATCCGGCTCAACCCCACCGCGTTCCGGCGCCGGAAGGATCGCATCGCCTCTTCCGTCGTCGACGCCTCGGCGCCGGCGATGATCTGCGCCGCCATGCGCGAACGCGCCAGCTCGAGTCGCGTGACGAGGATGCGCGCCGCCCGCTGATCCCACGGATCGTCCGCCGCCAGCGAGTAAACGCGGCTCCGCAACCACGGAAAGTCGATCTCCTCGGCGAGACCGAAGTACACGGCGCCGACCTCGCGCGTGCCGGCGCCCGTTTCCCGGATGAGGCTGGCGATCGGCAGGAGTTCGTCCACGTAGCGGAAGGTCGTGAGTCGCGCCGCGCCCTCCGGATCGAGCCCGTCCATCTCGTGCAGCGAGCAGGTGGACTCGAAACGTTCCAGCCGCTCGGCGGTGAGCAGTTCCGGCAGCGCCTCGCGGACGGCCCGCACCGGGTCGTGCAGCCACTCGATCGCCTCGCTGATCGGCTCCGCGGGGTCGGTCCGCTCCAGGAGCCATCGCGTCGCGCGCGTGAGCGCGTCCGCCATCGCGAGGTAGCACTCGTTCTGCGCCCCGCTCCGCATCTGCACGTCCGCGACGCGCAGCCGCTCGTACAGATCCTCGGCGTCCGCGATCCGTGACGCGACGTACCAGGTGCGGGCGACGGTCGCGGCGGCGCGGCCGGTCTCCTCCATGAGCCGGATGTGGCTCGTGGCGCCCATGCGGTCCACGTAGCGGTTCGTCAGCAGCATGCTCGAGATGTTCGGGCGCAGCCGGTGCGCCTCGAGGTCCGCCGTCTCGACCTCCTTCAGCGCCCCGAAGGGGAAGTAGTCCTCCACGAGTTCCATCATGGCCGGGTCGCGGGACACGCTGGATTCCGTGAGCGCGTGCTTGAGGTGGAGCTTCGAGTAGGCCATCACGGTGGCGAGTTCCGGCCTCGTGAGATGCGCCCCGACGTTCTCCCGCTCGATGAGTTCCTCCCCCGCCGGCAGGTATTCGAGGGCCGGATCCAGAATCCCCTCCCGCTCGAAGCGCTGGATCACCTCGCGGAAGGTCGCGGGCGCGCGCCGCGCGCGGATGTAGTCGAGGCTGATGGCAAGGCTCTGGCTGTACGTGTTGCGGAGCACTTTCCACGCGACCTCATCGGTGCACTCGCGGAGCAGATCGTTTCGCGCCTCGTAGTCGATCCCCCCGCGCGACAGCGGAGCGCCCAGCAGGATCTTGAGGTTCACCTCGTGGTCGGACATGTCGACGCCGGCGGAGTTGTCCACGGCATCGGTGTTGACGCTCCCCCCGCGCAGCGCGTATTCGACCCGCGCGCGCTGCGTGAAGCCGAGATTGCCGCCCTCCCCCACAACCCGCGCCTGAATGGCCGTCGCATCGACCCGAGTGGGATCTCCGCTCGGGTCGCCGACATCGGCGTGGCGTTCCGAACTCGCCTTCACGTACGTGCCGATGCCGCCGTTCCAGAGGAGGTCGACCGGCGCCGACAGGATCGCGCGGATCAACTCGTTTCCGTTCATCTCCTCGCGATCGATGGCGAGGCGCTCGCGGATCTGCGGCGACAGGTGGATCTGCTTCTCCGTACGGTCGTAGACGCCGCCCCCCTCGCTCAGAAGGTCGGCGTCGTAGTCGGCCCACGACGAAGCCGGAAGCTCGAACAGCCGCTTCCGTTCCTCCCACGACACCTGCGGGTCCGGGTCCGGATCGAGGAAGATATCGCGGTGATCGAAGGCGGCGACGAGCTGGATCTGCTTGCTGAGCAACATCCCGTTGCCGAACACGTCGCCGCTCATGTCTCCGATGCCGACCGCCGTGAAGGGCTTGTTCTCGTAGTCGATGTCCGCTTCCCGGAAGTGGCGCTTCACGCACTCCCACGCGCCGCGGGCCGTGATCCCCTCCTTCTTGTGGTCGTACCCCTGCGATCCGCCGGAGGCGAAGGCGTCGTTGAGCCAGAAGCCCGCTTCCGCCGCGAGTTCGTTGGCCGTATCCGAGTTCTTCGCCGTCCCCTTGTCCGCGGCGACGACGAGGTACGGGTCGGGGCCGTCGTGGATCACCATCCCCCCGGGCCGCGTCACCTCGCCATCGACGACATCGTCCGACACTTCCAGCAGGCCGCGAATGAAGTCCCGGTAGCTGTCCAGCCCCGCCGCGAGCCGCGCCTCGCGATCCTCCGGCAGGCCCTTCACGATGAAGGCGCCCTTCGCGCCGCCCGGCACGATGACGGCGTTCTTCACCCGCTGCGTCTTCACGAGCCCGAGCACCTCCACCCGGAAGTCCCCGTAGCGGTCGCTCCACCGGATCCCGCCGCGCGCCACATCGTCCATGCGCAGGTGGGCGGCCTCGGTTCGAGGGCCGCGCAGATAGACCTCGTGCTTCGGCTTCGGCTTCGGAATGAAGTCGACGGAGCGGCTCGAGATCTTGAGCGCGAGAAGAGGCGAACGGCGCAACTCGCCCCGGTAGTGGTTCGTGCGCACGGTCGCGTGGACGAGTTCCATCATCCGCCGGAGCGTCCGGTCGTCCTCGATCCCGCGCACCGAAGCCAGCCCGCGCGTGAACTCGCGCTTCAGACGCCGCATCGCCGCGTCCGCCCCGTCCTGCGCCTCGGGATCGAAGCGCGCCTCGAAGGCCCGGAAGATGCAGCGCGCGATGCCGGGATACGCCGTGAGCGGAAACTGGCCGCCCGTGGGAGCGGCGACGGCGCCGATGCGGAACGTGTAGCCCGCGTAGGCCCGGAGGACCGACACTTCCCGCCATGTGAGACCGGCGGTCACGATGAGTTCGTTCAGCCGGTCATCTTCCGCCACCCCCGCCCGGATGGCCCGCAGCATGTCGCCGATCCGGTCCTGCGCCGCCGCGATGTCGAGGTCGCCGGCACGCCGCGCCTCGGCTTCGAAGGACTGGACGCGCGCCGCGAATGTCTCTTCCGTGGCGTCGGGCGTTTCGTCCTTGAGCTGGATCGTGAAGCGGAGCGAGTCGAGCACCCGGAGCCCCAGGTTCTCGAGCGTGGGGATCACGTCGCTGAGGACGTAGTGACCCTTCCGGGCGTACAGCCGCAGCTGATAGTGCCGCCCGTCCCCCTCTCCCGGGGCCCGTTTGAGCAGCACCTGGCTCTCGCCCGTCTCCGCCAGCCGCGCGAGACAGGCCACATCCTCGACCGCGGTGTCGATGTCCATCGCCGCCTGGTAGCCGGTCGAGAAACGCACGACGTGCGTCGCGAGTTCGTGGCCCCGCGTGGGGCCGTGGACGGCATCGAGCGCGTCCTCGAGGCGCTCCTCCCAGGTGCGCACGATCGAGCGGACCTTGGTCTGAACGGCGTCGAGGTCGACCGACCCCACCTCGTCCGGGTCGTGGGCCAGGTAGAAGTGGAGGCGCGCCTGGTCGCCCTGGCCGAGCGCGAGGTGGTAGTTGAGGAGCGTCCCCCGGTAGGCCTCGATCAGCGCCGCCTGCAGCCGCCGCCGCACCTGTCCGGAGAAATGGGTCTTGGGGAGGATGACGAGGAGCTGGACGCCGCGGCCGAGCTGGTCGGGACGCGCCGTGACCCGCACGTCGTCCCCGCCTCCGGTTGCCATCACCGCGTCGATGACCGAGCGGATCTCCTCCACCGAGGCGAGGAACAGCTCCTCCTTCGGCATCGAGTTGAACGTCCCCAGGATGACGTTGTAGTCGTGCGATCCGGGGGGCGCGGCTTCCAGCTGGAGGATCTCGCGCAGCTTGCGGCGCAGGATCGGGATGGAGGAGGCTTCCTGCGAGAACGCCTTCGCGGTGAACAGGCCGAGGAACCGGTGCTCGCCGTACACCGTCCCATCCGGGCGCAGGCGTTTGATGCCCACGTAGTCCATGCGGACGTTGCGCCGAATCGGGCTCTGGGCGTTGGTCTTGGAGATGATGAGAAGCGGGCCGCCCAGCACCCGGGCGCGGAGGTAGGCGGGGAGTTCGTCCAGGGGCCGGGGTTGGTGGTACTTCGATTTCTCGTCGTCCCTGAGGATGCCGAGCCCGCTCCCCTCTTCGACGTGGATCCAGTCGCGGCCGGCGTCGTCCGGCTCGATGCGGTACGCGCGATAGCCGAGGAAGACGAACCCGGGGTCCACGAGCCACCGGAGGAGGTCCTGGATCTCCTCGAACTCGGTGCTGCGCCACGGCGTCTCCCGCCGCTTGTCGTCGAATTCGCCGACGAGCGTCTTCACCCGCTCGATCATCGGGGAGAAGTCCCCGGTGACGGCCCTCACGAGTTCGAGGCGCCGCCGCACCTCGGCTTCCAGCGTTTCCCGGACCTCCGCGTGGTGTGCGTCGTCGAGCACGATGTGGACGACGGAGACGCGCGTGCCGTCGGCGGAGTGGTCGCGGATGTCGAACACACGGCCGGACGCGTCCCGGTCCACAACGAGCACCGGGTGCAGGAGGAGGGGGATGTCGAGCCCCGCCGAGTGGAGGTACTCGCGCAACGTGTCGACGATGAAGGGCCGGTCCTCCATGACGGTCTGGAGCACGCCGCGGGACGGGTCGTCCTCGTCCCAGGCGAGTCGGATCGCGATTTCGCCGTCGTCGGCGCCGGCCACGAGACGGTAGAGGGCGGCGACATCGTCGGCCAGCGCGTGGACCGTCCGTCCATCCGCGATGTGGGCGTAGCCGCGGCTGAAGAGACGGCGGGAGAGGCCGCGGACCGCTTCGCCGGGCGCGTCCGGGAGCCGCGATTCGACCTCGCGGATCAGGGGCCCGAGGTCCGACGACTGCGCAGGCTTGTTTTTCATGCCCGTAGATACCCCATTGTGCCGTACAGGGTCAACGGCAAACGCGCCGGACTCCGAGTCGGAGCCCGCGCCGACGCGCGCGACGCGCCCCCGGAACGGAAAAAGGGACGACGAAAGGGACGACAGGAATGCATATTTCCATCGAATACTGCGTCGCTTGAGACTACGAACCGCAAGCCGCCAGTCTGGCGGCCACCCTCAGAGAACGGTTCGCGGACGTCGATATCGAGATGATCCCCTCCGGCGGCGGCCGCTTCGAAGTCGTGGCGGAGGGGAAGCTCATCTATTCGAAGGCCGCCACCGGCCGGCACCCGACCCATGAGGAGATCCTCGACGCTTTAGGCTAGCCGCGTCCGTAACGGTCCTCGAGGCGCACCAGGTCGTCCAGTTCCGGCGTGCTCACCTCGAGGATGACGCTGTCCTCGAGCGCCTCCATGCGGTGCACGTTGCCCGGCGGGATCGAGACCACCTCGCCCGGGAGCCACTCGAAGACCGCGTCGTTGAGCGTGAAGCGCACGCGCCCGGACTGGAGCAGCATCGTCTCGTGCTTCACGCGATGCTTCTGCAGCGAGAGGATGTGCCCCTTTTCGACTTCGAGGACCTTCCCCGCATAGCGGTCCGTGTGGGCGTACCACACCTCGCGCCCCCAGGGCTTGTCCACGATGCGGGGCTCGCGGCGGCGCGCCGGTTCTTTATCCATGGCGGACATGATACACGAGCGGGTCGGAGGCTGCCGAATCCCTGGGAGGGCCGGTCCGGCAGAGCCTCAGGGGAGCGTTCGGGCCACGCGGAATCCGTAGTACATGTCGCGGCTGTCGGGGACGTTCCTGGACCGGTTCGCGGAGCGGAGGAACCACGCGCCGATGAACCACGAACCGCCGCGGAGGACGCGACGGTCGCAGTCTCCCGATTCCCGGGCGCTCCCATCGGCCGGGGCGCCCCGATGGCTCTCGTTCCAGCAGTCCTGCGTCCACTCCGACACGTTCCCCAGCACGTCGTACAACCCAAAGGCGTTCGGTGCGAACGACCCCACCGGCGCCGTCCCCCGGTACCCGTCGTTGCACGGTGCTTCGGTCTCGATGCCGTACCCGCGGCTGAACCGGAGACCCCTGAACGACCGGGCTCTGGACCCGCCCCCGGCTCCGTTCGCGTAGCGGCACAGGTCCGATACGCCCTCCCCCCAGTATCGGGCGGTCACCGTTCCGGCCCGGGCCACGTATTCCCACTCCGCCTCGCTCAGGAGCCGATAGCGCTGTCCCGTCAAGCCGGAGAGCCATGACACGTAGGCCTGCGCATCCTCCCAACTCACGTACAGCACCGGACGACGTTCCCGACCCCAGCGCCGGTCGGCCGGCGTGTAGCGGCAACCGCCCATCTGCACGCACGCGTCCCACTCCGCGAACGTGATCTCGTACACGCCCACCGCGAACGGAGCCGCGATCGTCACCGAATGCCGCGGACCCTCGACGGCTGCCCGGAATTCCTCCGACTCCGGGGAGCCCATCGTGAACGTCCCCGGCGGCACCACGACCATCTCCGGACAGAACGCGCAGTCGCGGAACGTCTCGAAGACCTCGAACCTCTCTTCCGGGGGCCGGGCCGCCGTTCCGGCCGCGGCGCCGTCTTCCGCGGCGCCCCAGCTTTCCCGGGCGATGACTTCGTAGCCGCCCCCGTCGTAATACCTCGCGAAATGGTCGTTGCCGCTCGTCGCGTTCGTCTCGGCCGCCTCAGCGCTCGCTCCGAACCCCACGGCGACACGCCGGAACGCCGAGCCATCCGGATCCGACGTCGGGGCGAGACGGATCGACGACGTGTACTCGATGATCGCGACGTGACGGTCCCCCCGGTTCGACCAGGCACACGAAGCTTCCGCGTGGTCGCCGAGCTCCGAGCGCAGCGCGCGTTCCACGCCCTGCCGGTCCTCGAGCGGGACGCCGACCCGGTAGGCCAGGGCCACGTCGGACCGATAGACCACGGTGACGCCCTCCCAGCCGAACCGGCGGTCGGGATCGGGAGTCCGCGGCGTGGACAGCTCGCTGCCCACGCACACCACCGCCCCCGGCGCGGACGGCGAGGCGGCGGACTGCGAGGCGTCGGACTGCGCGGCGTCGGACTGCGCGGCGGCGGGGAGGCTCCCCGAGAGCAGCGTGAGGCCCGCGACCGCGTGCGCCGCCGCGACGGCGACGGGGGTTCGTCGTGGCCCATTCATCCGGTGCCTCCCTGTACCCAGCGGTATTCGGCCTCCCCTGCATGATACACCGGCGGAGAACCTGTGGGCGTCCGAGGGGTATGCCCTGGAGTCGAACCGCCAGCCGAGGAGGGCTCCCATTCTCACACGAATTCGCACACGAAGATACGCTTTCTTCTTCCTGTCGGCCCTGGTCGTTGCCGGCTGTGGCGCTGCCGCGGGGCCGGGGGAGCCCGAATACCTCGAAGTCGTGGATGTGACCGTCGGCCCGGCGCTGGCCAAGTGCTACGGCGTGGGCGTGCGGACGTGCATGGTGGTCAACGGCGGGTTGTTCTACGACGGAATCGAGGGATTCGAATACGAGGCCGGCTACGACTACCGGCTTCGCATCGGCAAGTACGATCCCTGGGGCGGGAGCGAACCGCCGCAGGATGCCGGCCGGTATGCGTACCGTCTGCTGGAGCAACTGGCCAAGACGCCGGCGCCATCCACCCCGGCCACCCTGTCGGTGGGTCCGGCGCGGGTCGTATGCGCGCGGAGCGACGACTTCTGCCCGGTGGTGGACGGCGCGCCGTACGACGACATCATCACGAGCTTCGAGTATGAGGCGGGCTACCACTACGTGCTCGAAGCCGACAGGTACGCCGATGGGCGGTACGTGCTGGGCGAAGTCGTCTCGAGAACCCGGGCGGCGGGCACGGAAGAGGAGATCGCCGTCGACCGCCACCGGGTCGAGTGCGACGATGGTTATCCCGGGTACTGCAAGGTCGTGAACGGCGCCCCCTACCGCGGCGAGATCGTGGGCTTCCAGCCCCGGCACGAAGTCGACTACCGCCTGCGCGTCGAGAGGTTCGACATGTTTCCCGATGGCATGGCCGGATCGCCCGATGTGCCGGCCTACGGCTATCGCTGGCTCGAAACGCTCGAGGCCACCCCGGACACCTAGCAGGCCCTTCGTCAGCGGCAGCCGCCGCCGCGGCCCCAGCTCATGGTGGGGGGCGGGTCCCGTCTGAGCGCCTCCAGGTACGCGAACGGGTCGGGCTCGGCGAGCCGATCGGTCGTGGCCGGGGCCGGCGCGCGGCCCGGGCGGAGTTCGGCGCTCAGGCGCAACGGGTACACGTCCCCGGCGAGCACGTTGTACGTCGCGCCGTCCTTCTGGAGCGTGCCGTCGATGTAGAGGAAGGGTTCGAGGCGGATCGCGGCGCGGCATTCCCGGTACACCTCGGGCCTCACGATCGCGTTGACGGGTCCGAATTCGTCCTCCATGAGGATGAAGATGTAGCCACCGGCCGTGTGCGGGCGCTGGCGGGCCACGACGATCCCGGCCACCCGCACCTCGCTCCCCCCCGGGATATCCGGGAAGCGGGCCGAGGAGACGGTGCGCTCGGGGAGGTGGTCGCCCACGAGCGCGAACGGGTGGTGCTGCGAGGCGGCGAAGGAGAGGATGCGGTACTCCGCGATCAGCTTCTCCATGTCGTGCGTGCCCGCGAAGCGGAGATCCGCGCAGGGATCGTCCAGCGCGAGTTCGGTCTGGCCCTGGTCCGAGCGGCCGGCGCCTCGGCGGCCCCGTGCGGGGGGCGGCGTGTCTCCGCCCAGTCCCGCGGCGCTCGTCGCCAGTTCGCGGCGGCGGCGTTCCGCTTCCGTTTCGGCCTCCGGGCCCAGCCAGAGGCCCGTCTGCCACAACAGGTCGCGGCGTTCGACCCCCAGCGAGTCGAGCCCGCCGACCCAGATCAGGTTCTCGATCGCGGCCCGCTTGAGCGCGGCCGGGGTGCGGCGCAGAAAGTCGGGCAGCGACGCGAACGGCCCGTCCCGCCCGCGCTCGGCTACGACGAGTTCGGCCGCCTCCGCCCCCCAGTCGCGGACCATGCCGAGACCGATGCGGACATCGCCCCCCTCGGCGGTGCAGGCGACCCCGCTGACGTTCAGATCCGGGAGCCGGACGCCGACCCCGTGCCGGCGCGCGTCGCGGCCGATCGCGTCGAGCGAGTAGAACCCCATCGGCTGGTTGTTGAAGAGCCCGACGTAGTACTCGGGCGGGTAGCGATCGCGGAGCCAGGCGGACTGGAAGGCGAGGAGCCCGAACGCCACCGCGTGCGACTTCGGGAATCCGAACTCCGAGAACGCGACCACCTGTTCGAACACTTTCTTCGCGGTGCGGCCATCGACCCCCTTCGCCGCCGCGCCGTCGCGGAACGCGGTCCAGTACCCCAGCAGCGCCTCGCGCGAGCGCTTGCGGCTCATGGCGCGCCGCAGCCCCTCGGCCTGGCCGTCGCTGAAGCCCGCGAGCGCCTTGCACACCTGCAGCACCTGGTCCTGGAAGATGATCACGCCCAGGGTCTCGCCGAGCGCCTCCTCGAGCAGGGGATGGTCGTAGGGGACGACATAGTCCGGGTCGTTGCGCAGCTTCTCGCGCCGCCGGACGTAGGGGTTGACCGCCCCGCCGACGATCGGGCCCGGCCGCACGATCGCGACCTGGACCGCGAGGTCCGCCAGGTTCCGGGGCCGCACCCGCCGCAGCATCTGGATCTGCGCGCGGCTCTCGACCTGGAACAGCCCCACCGTGTCTCCCGAACAGATGCGGTCGTAAATCTCCTCATCTTCATAGTCGATGCGGGAGAGATCGGGGATCTCGCCATGGCGCAGATGAATCGTCTCCACCGCCTCCTCGACGAGCGACAGCATCCCGAGCGCGAGGAAGTCGATCTTGATGAAGCGCGCGTCGTCGCAGGAGTCCTTGTCCCACTGGCAGAGGACGCGCCCTTCCCACGCGGCGGGTTCGAGCGGGACGATCTCCACCAGCGGCCGGCTCGAGATGATCATCCCGCCCACGTGCTGGGAGATGTGCCGCGGGAGTCCCTTGATCTCCTCCGCCAGTTCGGCGAAGACCCGCCAGATGCGCGAATTCGCGCGCGCTTCGAGGCCGGGGATGCGCTCGAGTTCGGCCATGAACCCGTCCTCTCCGGGCTCGGCGAGCCTAGCCAGCTTCTCCACGTCGCCGGCCGGGAGGCTGAGCGCCTTGCCCAGTTCACGCACGATCGAGCGCGTGCGGTAGGTGGGAAAGGTGCACACGAGCCCGACGTGGTCGTACCCGTAGCGCTCGTAGACGGCGAGAATCAGTTCCTCTCGAATATCGCGCGCAAAGTCGATGTCGATGTCCGGGACGCTTCCCATGGCGTCGTTCAGGAACCGGCCGAGGAAGAGGTTCGTCCGCACCGGGTCGACGTGGGAGAGTCCGATCAGGTAACAGAGGATGGAGGAGACCGAGGACCCGCGTCCGCGCCCCGGCGGAAGCAGTTGGCGCGGCATCGAGTCGCCCCGCACGCGGTGCGCGACCTCCCGGGCCAGTTCGAGGATGTCGTGGTAGACGAGAAAGAACCCGGCCAGGTCGTGCCGGTCGACGAGCGCGAGTTCGGTGGCGAGCCGTTCCTCGGCTTCGCGGCGGTACCTGCTGCCGGGGGGATAGCGGATCTCGAACGCCCCGCGGCAGACCTGCTGGAGCACGCGAATCGCGGGGGCGGAGCCGCTTCCCCTGAAGTCCGGGAATTTGTAGCCGAGATCGGCCGTCAGATCGAATGCCCGGCAGCGCTCGGCGATCGCGCGCGTGTTGCGGAGCGCGTCGGGCCGCGACGCGAAGCGCCACGCCATCTCGCGGGGCGAGGCGAGGTGGAAGCAGGCGTTGGGACGGCGGAGTTCGTGCGAATCGTCGACCGTCGTCCGGTTCCGGATCGCGACCAGGACATCCTGGAGACGGTGCCGGTCGGCGACGTGGTAGTGGACGTTGCCCGTGGCCACGACCGGGATGCGGAGCCGGTCGGCCAGCGCGCCCAGCGCCCGTCCGCGCGCGAGGTCGCCGTGGACCGCGTTGTTCTGGAGTTCGACGAAGAGGTTGCCGGGACCGAGGGCGTCGCGCAGGCGGCCGGCCAGCCGCTCGGCTTCGTCCGTCCCCCGTTCGAGCGCCACCAGGAGAGGGCTTCGGCGACACCCGCTGAGGAGGATGAGCCCCTCGGGCCGCTCGAGGAGCGCGTCGAGGTCGAGCCGGGGCGCCCCGCGCGGACTCTCCATGTGCGCCTGCGTGATGAGCCGGCACAGGTTCGCGTACCCCGTCGCGTTCTCCGCCAGCACCGTGACGTGGCAGTCGCCGGCGAGGGTGAGTTCCGCGCCGGTGATCGGCTGCAGCCCGCGGGCGCGGGCGAACCGCGCGAACTCCATCGAGCCGTACAGCCCGTCGTGATCGGTGAGCGCGAGCGCGGGATAGCCCAGTTCGAGCGCGCGCGCCGCGAGTTCCTCGGGCCGCGACGCCCCATCGAGAAAGGAGTAGGCCGAGTGCGCGTGCAGTTCGACGTAGTCGTCCACGGCGGCTATTCCGGCTGCAGGAACCAGCGATCCAGCATCAGATCGTGGTACGCGGTGAGGTGGGCGCCGTTCTCGAGCACGATCGAGAAGTAGGCGCGCGAGATCGGTTCCCTCCACCACTCGTCATCGATCCGCCACTGGTCGGGCACGTCGCCGATCCGCCGCCAGCGCCCCCGGATCTCGAGGCTCACGGGCACCCCGGCGCCGCCGAGCCGGACCCGCACCGGACGCGGCCGGTTGAGCGGGCGCAGCTTCCCCGCGTCAGCCGGGCGCTTCGCCACCCTACGCGATTTCCATGAGCGCGTGCCGGCGCTCGGGGATTCGGGAGTTCGGCTCCAGTTCGAGCACCCGGAACAGCGCGGCGCCTCCCAGCCGCAACCGCAGCAGGCGCGCCGCGCGGCAGAACGCGGGCAGGAGTTCGCCATCCTTCGTCTCCAGCGAACCGAGGACGCGGGCCGCGCCTTCCTTCGGATCGAAGAGCCCGGTCTGCGCGCTCGCCGGGCCGAAGCGGAAGAATTCAAGCCGCAGCGTCTCGACCGCGCGCCGGGGCCGGTCGAGCGCGATCCGCGAGCGGAGGAACGCCCCGAGCCGTTCGGGCTCGCTCGTGGGTTCCCGGGCAACCGCGCGAATGGACCAGGAGCCGCCGTCCTCGAGGCTCGCCGACACCCTGAGGCCGCGGACGCTCTTGCCTCGCCGCCGCGGATGCTCGAGCGCGCGACCGATGAGCCGGTCGAGCGCGGCGTGCAGCAGTTCGAGCTGTCCGATCGGGCTCGGGAAGTCGAGCGCGACGCGAATCGGCCGGGCCGGCGCCTCCGGCCGCACACGGTCGATGCGCGTCCCCCGTGCCCAGGCGAGCGCCCGGCGCCCATCGGCCCCGAACTGCGACACGAGCGCCGGCTCGGGCATGCGCACGAGCTGTCCGAGCCGCCGGACCCCGAGCCGCTTCAGCCGCTCGACCATGCGCGGCGATACCGGCAGCACATCGACCGGCTGCGGCGCCAGAAACGCGGCGAGATCGGCCGGCGTCACGCAGACGGCCGCGCCCGGCCGGGCAGGCTCCGCGGACCGGGCGGGCTCCGCGGCCCGCGCCGCGACCCAGGCCGCGAACTTCCCCGGCGCGCAGCCGATCCGCGAGCGCGACGCGAGCCACGGCGACAGCGCCTCGAGCCTCGCCCGGAGCCCTGCAATCTGCCGCTCCGGTCGGCCGTACAGGCGTTCGAGCCCGTCGACGCCCACGAACATCCGGCCCCGCTCGGCCGACCGCTCGATGACGGGACTCCACCGGCGGAGGACTCCCAGGACCCGGTCGCGCGCCGCGTCATAAAAATCCGGATCCGGCTCGCAGAGGACGAGCGAGGGACAGAGCGCGATCGCCTGCGAGACGATCATGCCCGGCTCGACGCCGAAGGAGGCCGCGAGCGCGCACCCCATCTCGATGCGACGGCGGTCTCCCGGTGTCGGCAGCGCGAGCGGCCGGTCCGCGAGCGCTGGCGTCCGGACCCGCTCCAGTTCCAACTCGAACCCCGGCCACCAGAGGCAGAGCGCCATCCGGCTCCCGCGACCTGCGTCCATGCAACCCTTCCAAACCCGAGAATACCGAATAAAACCCGAAAATCGGGTCAGCCAATCTAGGCGGTTCGAAACGGGAGGCAAGAGCCCGGGGATGCGTCGCCGGGCCGAACCAGCGCCAGCTATTTTTGATTCATGAACCAGGGACCTGACACGCGAGAGACGCTCGCGCCGAAGAGCTGGGCCGCGTTCGTGGCGCGGACGATCCTCGGCCTCATCTTCTTCATGGCCGGGTTCTGGAAGGTGTTCGAACTCGGGGCCGTCCAGCACGCGCGGGGCCTGTTCGTCGAGGCCTACGCCGACACCTTCCTCCCCGCCTGGTCGTTGTGGGCCACCGGGGTCGCGATCCCCTTCATCGAACTGGTCTGCGGGGCGCTGATGCTGGTGGGCTGGCGGCGCCGGATCGCCGCGCTGGGGCTGGGCGGGGTCCTCATCCTCGTCACCTTCGGCCACCTGCTCGCCGAACCGCTCTACGTCTTCAGCGCGCACGTGATCCCGCGCACGCTCCTGCTCGTCATCGTCCTCATCCTGTTCGAGGACGACCGCCTCAGCCTCGACGCCCGACTCGCCCGCCGCACCACCTCACGCTGACCGCTTCACGCCCGTTGATACGGTGTTGACACGACGCAACATCGTGGGGCATGATCAGGCTCCAGAGACACCCAAAAAAGGACGTTGAGAAGGCAAGGCATGGCCACCTATAGCTTTACGTTGATCGTCGAGGGAGTGGACATCGACGACCCACAGGTCTTCGATGCCCTCTACGAAGCCGGATGCGATGACGCGACCATAGGAATCACAAACGGGATTCCGGTCATGGACTTCGACCGCGAGGCGGCGAGCCTTTGCGAGGCGATCTCCTCGGCGATCGCGGATGCCGAATCGGTCGATGGTCTCCGGGTGGTTCGGATCGCAGATCTAGACCTCGTTTCGATGTCCGAGATCGCTGAACGTATCGGGCGCTCGCGCGAGTGCGTCCGGCTGTGGGTGAATGGAAAGCGCGGACCGGGCGGATTCCCGGCGCCCCTCAACAACCCTCATGACCGATATCGGTTCTGGCGCTGGTCCGATGTCGAAGGCTGGCTGAGAGGAGTCCTCGGAGGCGAACCGTGGTCAGCCGAGGATCATCTGCGGGCGGCGATCAACGCGGCGCTCGAACTCCGCCACCACTTCCGCCAACTCGATCCGCAGGACCGTCCCGACCTGCGCGCGCTCACCGGGTCTGCCCTCGCCGGCTGACTCACCTTCGCCACGCGGGGAACCAAACTCCCACTCGCCGGTCATATCCCCCGGGACCTTCACCGAGGGAAACGGTCATGACCGGAACCGCACGAAGTACGAAGAGACTCCGCACGAGAAGAATCCTGAACGCGCTCGCGTCAGTTGCGATCGCGGGTCTGGCGTTCGTCGCGACCGTCGACGCCCAGCAGCGGCCGGGGCGCGCCGGCGGGGTCACGACCCGGGAGACGCTGCCCTCGGGCATCGAGCACATCACGAACGTCCTTCCCGACGATCCGGCGCCGAGCTGGACGCTCATCGAGGACCTGCGTGTCGGATCCCTGGACGGAGAAGGCCCCGACGTCTTCGGCGAACTCAGGGGGCTGGTCGTGCTGCCCGATGGCGGATTCGCGGTTCTGGATTCGCAGGCGCAGGAAGTCCGCGTGTTCGCGGCGGACGGATCCCACCGGGCCACCTATGGGGGTGAGGGAGAAGGTCCCGGGGAGTTCCGCGACGCGCACGGGCTCATGCTCGATCCGCAGGGTCGCCTCTGGGTCACGGATCCGTCCAACAGCCGCATGTCGGTGTTCGACCCCGACACTGGGTTCCTGGATTCCTTCCCCTACCACTTCTCCTACTACAGCTACGTCTTCCAGGGAGCGATGACAGCGGATGGTCGCATCATTCGCCCCACCCGCAGCAGGCGAGGCTTCGAGGTCTACGACCTGAACATGGAGCTTGTGGAGTCGTTCTCGGAGCCGGACGATGGAAACAGGCGGATTCTGGCCCGGGAGGCGGCACAGCAACGGGACCGAGGCGGGCCTTCCGGCTTCGCCTGGCAGTCCGGTGACGGGCGCGGTTCCGGCTTCATGAGCGTCCCCTACTATCCGCGCAGTGTCCGGTACTACGACCGCGAGGGAACCGTCTGGATCGGGGCGCACGAGGGGGACCCGGCGGGCTATCGCTTGAGGCGGCAACACCTGGCCGGAGACACGACGCTGATCGTGGAGGCCCGGAAGCCTCACATCCCTGTCTCGCGTGCGGAGCGCGACGCCGCGATCGAGAGGATCCGGGAGCGACTACGGGAGCGGGGTGCGGACACCGACCGCGACTGGTCGAAGATCCCCGACGTCAAGCCCTCGATCGCCAATTTATTCACGTCCGCCGAAGGCAATACCTGGGTCCGCACGCCGTCAACCCGCGGGCCGGCGGCCTGGGACGTTTTCGCGGCGGATGGGACCTACGTCGGGACGGTGACCTCCACGGAGCTCAATGCCCTTCCCTTCCTGCCACCCATCGTGCGTGGCGACGAGTTCTGGGCCGTCGTCACCGACGCCTTCGATGTCCAGCACGTGGTGCGCGCGAGGATCACACCCACCGGCTGAGGAGGTGGGGCGGTTTTCGGGAGTCGTACGTCCGTGGATTACCGCGTCAGGGTGGACCGATGGTGACCTCGCGGGCGCCCGGGGGGACATCGATGCGCTCGACGGTGCCTCCGGGCCAGCGGACTTCGATCGCCAGGGGGTCGCCGGATAGGCCGAGGATCTGCACCGGGTCGTCGTGGGAGCCGGTCCCGGATCCGGCCCTCACCTCGCGGGCGGGTCCCCTGGTCCCGTCGGCGTACACCACGCGCAGGGCGGCCCCGATTCCATGGCGGTTCTCCGCCGTCCCGGCGACGCGGACGCGCAGGCCGGGCGAGGTTCCGGCGCCGCGGAACAGTCGCGCCGCGCCGCCGTTGATCCCCAGCACGAAATCGAGACGGCCGTCGCCGTCGATGTCCGCGGCCGCGGCGCCGCGCTGGTCTCCGTAGGCGGCGACCCCCGACTCCTGTCCCGGGACCGGGCGGAACCCGCCGCGCCCGTCGCCCTCGAGCCACAGCCCCCGCCCCGCGTCGTAGCGCGGCGTGTCCTCGTCCGTGGCGAAGAAGTTCTGGGACAGGAACAGGTCCTCGCGGCCGTCTCCGTTGGCGTCCGCCACCAGGACGCTCAACGACGGAGCCTGCTGCGCCTCGCGCGGCAACGGCGCCGCCTCGAAGCGGTCGCCGCGGTTCAGGAACACCATGTGCCGCAGTTCCGCGGCCTCCAGCCGACCTTCCGGCCAGGCACCCAGCACCTCGCTCACATCCGCCTCGGCGTACGCGGCGCGCGTCGGCATGCGCCCGCCCACCGGCGGGATGTGTTCGGCGAGCCGGCCCAGCGCACCCAGAGGCGCGGACGCGCCGAGCCGTTCGTCTCGCTGCGCCTCCACGAGGTCGAGGGTGCCGTTGCGGTCCACGTCGCCGAAATGGAGTTCGAGCGGGGCCCCGGCGGTCGGGCGGTACTCGGTGTTGTCCCCCCAGGAGACCGCCACCAGGTCCGGGCGTCCATCGCCGTCGAAGTCGCCCGCGGACACGCCGTTCCAGCGCCCGGGGTGCTCGCCGAGTCCCACCTCCTCCGTGACGTCGGAGAACCGCCCCCGGTCGTTCCGGAGCAGCCGCACGGGACCCCACTCGATGGAGACGGCGAGGTCCGGGTCGCCGTCCACGTCGTAGTCCGTGAACACGGCGCCGGTCGCCATGCCTAGGCGCTCGAAGGCCGCCGCGTCCCGCCGGTCCTCCTCGAAGCCGCCGCCCGGACGGCCCCGGAACACGCGGGAGGGGCCGGCGAGCGGGTAGCCGCCCGGCACGACCCGCGCGCCCGCGAAGAGATCGAGCCGTCCGTCGAGGTCGTAGTCGGCGACGGCCAGCGGGCCCACGGACCCCGATGACCCCGGCGCGACGCCGCGGTTGACCGGCGTCACCGCCACGCCGGCCATGGCGCCCGCGGGCCATGCGGCGGACACCACGGCCGGCACCTGCGTCGCCTCGGCCGGCGGCGCCTCGTAGCTGGACAGCCCGAGCAGCACCCGGGCCGTGTCCGCCGCCGGGAGCGGGATCACCGCGGTCTGGTCGACGGGCGCCCGCGGGCCGGCCAGCGTCACGCGGACCAGCGTCCCGCCGTCGTTCCGGAACAGCACCGGCGCCGCGCCGGCGCCCGAGCCCAGCAGCAGGTCGGGGTCCCCGTCGCCGTCGAGATCGTGCCACGCCACGCTCGGCCCCATCCGGGACAGCCGCAGCGGGAGCAGCGGCTGCCGCGCCGCCTCGGCGAACGGCGGCTCGTCGTGGATCGGCCCGAAGCGCTCGTCCAGTTCGAACCACGGCGCCGCGACCGGGGAGGGGGGCGGAGCGACGGCTCCCGCGCCGGACGCTTCCTGCCCGGAGGCCTCCACCTCGAAGATCTCGTACAGCCGGTTCGGGCCATCGACGAGCACCAGCGACCGGCCCCCGCCGCGCCACTCCACGCCCAGAGTGCCCTCGGCGGCGTCTCCCATCGCGAACGAGACGAGCGCCTCCGAACCCGAGAGATAGCCGCCGCCCGCCGCGACCTCCTTCGCCTGGCGCGGCAGACCCTCGACTTCGAGCCACACCGTGGCGCCGACCCCGGCCGTGTTGGGCGCCTCTCCCCGCAGGCGGACGGCCAACCGGGGCGCCGCCGCGTCGTTGCGCAGCAGCAGGGCCGGGCGGTCGAGCCGGTTCACGACCGCGTCCAGGTCGCCGTCCCCGTCGAAGTCCGCCAGCGCCGCCCCGTGCGACACGTCCGGCTCGGGCGCCACGCCCCACGCGCGCCCCACCTCCTCGAACCCGGCCCCGCCGAGGTTCCGGAACGCCACGTTGGGAAGCGGCAGCGGGCGATACAGGAGGGTAGACTCGCGCTCGCCGGAGAGACCCGCGTCGCGGATCGAGATCTGCGTGTCCGCGTCCATGAGGTCCCGGATGTGGCCGTTCGGGATGAGGAGGTCCTCGAACCCATCCAGGTCCACGTCGAGGAAGAGCGCCGACCACGACCAGCCGGACGCCTCCACCCCCGCCTGTCGCCCGATCTCCGCCCAGGTGCCGTCCCCGCGGCTGGCGAGCAGCGTGTTACGGTTCACCTGCTGCGCCCCGGCGGCCTCGCCCGGCGGGGTGTGCTCCACCCGCGCCACCGGGTCCTGCGTCCGCCTCGACCGCGAGTCGCGGGCCAGCATGTCGAGCACGAAGGCGTCCACGTCGCCGTCCCGATCCACGTCCGAGAAATCCACCGCCATGGAGGAGGCGCTCGTCGTGGGCAGCGCGTGGGGCGGAGGCGGGCGGAAGGTCCCGTCCCCCCGGTTGATCCACAGCCGGTCGGGGCTGTGCAGGTCGTTCGCGACGTAGAGGTCCGGGTCCCCGTCGGCGTCCAGATCCCCGAAGCGGGCCGCCAGCCCCCATTCGGCAGGGGCGGCCTCCACCGGCGCGCCGGCGGCGTCGAGGAAGGCGCCGGAGGAGAACGGCACGTGCCGAAAGCCGCCGCCGTCTCCGCCGTCTTCGTTGAACTCGTTCAGGTAGAGTTCGTCGGCCTCCCCCCTCTCGAGCCGCACCACGCCGTCCGCCCGCCACGCCAGTTCGTAGTGGGCGGAGAAGCGCTCCACGACCTCGAACTCCCGCCCCGCACGCCGGACGGTATTCGGGAAGGCGACCTCGTCCCCAGGAAAGAGATCGAGGACGGAGCGGCTCTTGTAGCGCGTGAGATAGAGGTCGAGATCCCCGTCTCCGTCGATGTCGGCCAGCGCGCTCGACATCCCCCCGCGCGAGTCCAGCAGTCCGGCCTCCGCCGCCTCCGTGAACCGCCCCGACCCGTCGTTAAGGAAGAGGGACGTCGGACCCTCGATGGAGGTGAGCAGGAGGTCGAGGTCGCCGTCTCCGTCCACGTCGACGAGGGTCGCCCCCGTGGAAAACCGGTCCCGGACCGCGACGCCGCTCTCATCCGCCGCTTCCCGGAACCGCCAGTCCCCGAGGTTGATGTAGAGGGCGTTCGGGCCCTCGAGTCGGGCCAGGTAGAGGTCGGGCCGCCCATCCCCGTTCACGTCGCCCGCAGCCACCCCCGAGCCGTTCCCCCGCATCTGGTTCTCGATGAAGCTCGCGTCCGAGAGTGCGTTGCCGAAGTCGACTCCGGACCAGGTCGGCGGCACCGCGGTGAACCCGGCGTCGCCGCCCTCCACCGCGAGGGGACGCCAGCGGGCGCCGGGCACCTCGGTCCACTCCACCGGCTGCGCGGGAGCGGTGAAATCGGTCGGGCCGCAGGCGGCGACGACGGCCGGCAGAGCGCAGGCGACCCGACGGGCGCGGGCGCGGAGCCTCCGGGGCGCCCGATACCAGGTGGCACGGAGCCGCCCGCGTGCCCGGCGGCCGGCGGCACGGCTCATGCAGCGGGAGAGACGCTCAGAATCCGGAGAGGATGGCATCCGCGCGGCCGACGAGGGCCCGGTTCAGGGACAGCCACGCCTCCACCGTCGCGGGATCCGCCCAGCCCGACGCGGCCGCCGCCGCCAGCCCCGAACCCTCCGGCCAGGGACGGCCATCGACGAACTCGAGCACGTCCTCGAAGGCGGAGAACACGGTGGGGTCCACCTCGGCTCCGATCGAGGCGAGACGCCCGGAGACGGCTCTCCACTCCGCCCGCGTCGCCGCGTCCGCAGCCAACTGGGGCAGGCGCACGGCACCGGCCAGCGAGCCGCCCAACGGGTCGGCGGCGCCCGCCGACGCGCCCGGCACGATCCAGGTCACGATCTGCCCCTCGAGCCCGAAGCGCCGGAACTCCTGCAGGCGGTAGAAAAGGGCGAGGGCAAGTTCGCGCTGCAGTTGGGCCGATTCGTCCGCCTCCTGCGTGAGCCGCCCGAGCCGCTCGTCCTGCCGCTCCACCATGCTCGCCAGCAGGTCCGCGGTCTCGCCATCGGCTCCTGAAGCCGCACCCCGCCCTCCACCGAGAGCGATCCCGGCGGCACCCCCCACGACGAGGCCCGCAAGGAGACCCGCGACCGCGGCCGGAACCGGCTTCACCGGCATGCCGCCTCCCGCGTTCTCCGCATTACCCGCGACCGCCCTCCGTCGTCGTGCGCGCGTCCTCCGCCCCGGCGCCCTTTACGTAGCGGTCGAACCAGTCGATCCAGCGCGCCCACATGTCGAGGTTGTTCTCGATCGCGCGCGGCGTGTGCGACTCGAAGGGGTACTCGAACAGCGCCGCCGTCTTCCCCAGCCCGGTGAGCGCCTGGATCATGCGCCGCGACTGGATGGGATAGGTGCCCGAGTTGTTGTCGTCCGCCCCGTGGTAGAGGAGGAGCGGCGTGTTGATCTGGTCCGCCTTGAAGAACGGCGACATCTCCATGTAGACGTGGGGCGCCTCCCAGATGTCGCGCGGCTCGGCCTGGAAGCCCATCGGCGTGAGCGAGCGGTTGTAGGCGCCGTCCCCCGCGATCCCCGCCTTGAAGAAGGGCGTGTGCGCGAGGAAGTTCGCGGTCGCGAAGGCGCCGTAGCTGTGGCCGCCGTGCCCGATCCGGTCCATGTCGACGACGCCGAGCGCGTCCACGGCGCGGATCGCGGCGTACATCCCGTCGACCATGTTCGAGATGTAGTAGTCGTTGTAGTTCTCGCCCACGATCGGGATGTCGGGATAGACGATCGCGTACCCCTGCGTGAGCCAGATGTCTGACCAGCGCAGCCAGGTCAGGTTCGTGTACGCGTTGTGGTTGCGCGCGCGGATCGTCGCGTTGTCGAAGTCGTCCTCGCTTCGGTACTCGCGGGGATAGGTCCAGAAGACGGCGGGCACCCGCGTGCCATCGACGTAATCGACGGGGAGCGACACCCGCCCCTGGATCTCCAGCCCATCCCGGCGCGTGAACTCGAAGTCGATGCGCCGCGCGGCGGTGAGTTGCGGGAACGGATCCACGTTCCGCGTCAGGTTCTCCATTCCGCCGCCACGGGTCCACAGATGGCTGTCCGGGAACGTGTTCTTCCCTTCCCGGCTCACGACCATGCGTTCGAGATCGGCGTCGAGCGGCACGAGCGGCCGGTCGAAGCTGTCCCGCGACCCCTCGAACAGGCGCTCGGTGGCCCCGTCGGGGATGGAGAGCCGGTCGACGAAGGGCTGCGGCCGGAAGTCCTCCTTCCACCCGTCGCCGCGCAGGTAGGCGCTCGCCCCGTCCGCCGACACCCACGCGTACTCGAGCCCGTTCCCGGTGCGGGCCGCGAGAAGGTCGCCCGGCAACTCGACGGCATCGGCCGGGTTGTGGAACGGCACGAGGGTGTGTCCCTCCGGGTCGCCGCCCCCCAGCGCGTAGTGTACAAGCGCGGCATCGCCATCCCGCCGCACGTCGGCGAAGGCGTGGCGCCCGTCCGCGGAGTAGGTGACGCCCGAGATCCGGTCATCGCTCGTCGCCACGACCTCCGCATCGCCGTCGCCGAACGGGGCGCGCCGCAGCATGATGCGGTCGGGGCGGTCGTCGTCCCCGTCGCCCCCGTCTTCCGCTTCCGCGCGCTGCAGGTAGGAGATCCCGCTCCCGTCCGGACGCCACGTCCAGTCGCGCGGGTCCCCGCCCGATCCGCCGCCGCCCGGCCCGCCGCCGCGCGCGCTTTCCCGCAGTTCGCGTTCCTCCAGCGTGGCGAGCACGTCGCCGCTCTCCACCTCGATGACCTCGGTGACCCGCGGGAAGCTGGTGTAGCTCGCGATATAGGAGAAGGGACGCGCGAGGCGGGTAGCGATCACGTGCCGCCCGTCGGGACTCGACGACAGCGACTCGTACATGCCCGGCTCGCCGACGGCCCGCGGGGACCGGCCGGGCGCCAACTCCACGATCTGGCTGCGCGTGTAGTACTCGAACATGTCCGCGCCGTGCTCGTCCTCGAGCAGGAAGGGCATCGTGCGCGTCGGCGTGGCCTCCGCCCGCGTGTGACGGATCGTGGGGCCCGAGGGCAGCGCCGGAGACGACGGCGGGGATCCGCGGTCCGCCGGGGCCGCGAGGGTGAGGACCGAACCCGACGGCGTCCACTGCAGCATGCGCGAGGGCGCCGATCCCTGGCCGCGCGACGAGGTCCCGATGGAGGTGATCACGTGGCTGTCGCCGGCCGGCGTCACGCTGCCGTCGCTTGTCTCGGCGATCCAGACTTCCGTGCGCTCCTCCAGGTGGGCGAGGAAGGCGAGCCGCGAGCCGTCGGGCGACCACATGAGGTCGCTCACGTAGATCCCCTCGGGAAGGTCCACGTCGACGAAGGCGCGCTCGCTCAGCGAGTAGAATCGAAAGCCGTACAGGCCGTAGATGTCGAGGTGCCAGGGGCGGTCCGTGCGCGCCCGGATCTCGAGCATCCCGAGCCGCAGCGTCTCCTCCCCGACCTCGGCCAGCGTCGAAAGCTCCGTGGAGAGCGGCACGACGAAGTGATCGCCGTCCGGACTGATGTGGTCCAGCGTCGCGTAGTTGGGGTCGGTCGCGAAGAGATCCTGCACCGTCGCATCGGGCAGGATGTACCCCTGCGAGATGTCGAGTCCGGCCTTCTCCTCCCCATCCTGCGCGGCCAGCGACGGAGGCGCGGCGCCTGCCGACGCCAGAGCCAGAGCGAAGAGGACGGGAAAGCTGCGGAAGATCCTCATCATCGAACTCCCGGGACGAGGTGGGGATGGGCGAAGGTTCAAGCTGGACCCCCCCGACGACCCTTCGCAAGCGGGCATGCGCGGCGCGCCAGCCGCATTTACGTTGCGGCGGCCCGCAACCCCGGCCGTACCATCGAACCACCCCGACACGGGAGGACAAGTGAGGCTTCAGCCGCGCTCGCATCACCCCCGCCGGCCCCCAGGCGCGTGCCTGGCCGGTCTCGCCATCTGGCTCGGTTTCGGATGCCAATCGGCTCCTGCGCCGCTGACGGAGGAATATGCCGCGGCGATGCGCGACAGCGTATCGGCGACGCTCGAGGAGTTCCGGGCCATGGGAGTCGCCGGGGCATGGGAGGCCGCCGGCGACTTCTACTCGGACTCGCCCGCGTTCCGCTTCTACGAGAACGGGGAACTGCGTTACGAGTCGGCCGACGACGTGCGCGCCGCCCTCGCGGACCTCGGTTTGGGGGCGCAGCTCACGACGGAGTACTCGGATACGGACATCGAGCCGTTGGCGCCCGGCCTCGCCCAGGTCCGGTCCCGGTTCGAAAGCACGCTTCGCGGGGAGGACGGATCCGAAATCAGCTACGGGGGCGCGGTGACGATGCTGTGGGTCCACGAGCGGGGAGGCTGGCGGATCCTGAGCGGCCACTCCTCGGCCCCGGTCCCGCGCGGAGGGCCGCAGCCCTAGCCATGCCGGACAATACGCCCCCCGAAACCGGCGCCGCCTCCCGCGACGCCGTCGAGTCGCTCATCCGGCGGGGGATGGCCGCGCGGCGGGAGGACCGGCCGGACGAGGCGATGCGGCATATGAAGGCGGCCGTGGCGCTCGCCCGCTTCGGCCAGGATCCGCTCGCGCTCGCCCGTGCCCTTCACGGACAGGCGAACGTCGAACGCGACCTGGGACGGCTCGATGCCGCCCTCCAGTTGTACCTCGAAGCCGTCCCGCTCTGCCGGCGGGGGAACGACCCGCTCGTCCTCGCCCACACCGTGCGCCACCTGGGGGATGTCCTCCGGGAAATGGGCGATCTCAACGCGGCGCGGCGGTGCTACGCCGAGACGCTGGCGCTGTACCGGGCGGACCCGGACGCCCCGCCGCTCGATGTGGCCAATGCGGTGCGGCCCGCAGCCATCCTGTGCGAGGCGCTGGGCGAGGCCGGTGAGGCCCGGGCGCTGTGGCGCGAGGCCGGCGACCTGTACGGCCGGGCCGGCGTCGAGGCCGGCGTGTCCGAGAGCGCGGCCCGTCTCGAGCGGCTCGGCTGACATCCCGCCGGGGGCGACGCCCGACGTCCCTCCGTCTTGCCAGAGCCGGACGTTTCGACCACCCTGAATCGGTTTGGCGGAGTCGATCCGCCGCGAGGGAAAGTTCCGAGGAGGGCGCGCAAATGCTGCGGAA
This sequence comes from Gemmatimonadales bacterium, assembly GCA_009840115.1. Lineage (GTDB taxonomy): Bacteria > Gemmatimonadota > Gemmatimonadetes > Palauibacterales > Palauibacteraceae > Palauibacter > Palauibacter irciniicola. Next base: position 31,246 of record VXOJ01000046.1, read on the forward strand.
TCATGGTCTGAACCGTCGGGCGTTTCTCAAGAGCACCGGAGCCACCGCCGTTCTGGGCGCCGTCGGCGCGCGTTCGGCGCTCGCGAGCGAGGTCGCCGCGAGCGAGGTCGCCCCGGTCGGGATCGGGGCTACCCCCGAGGAGTTCGACTTCGACGAGGTCTACGACCGGCGCGGAAGCGACTGCGTCAAGTGGGATCGCGCGATCGAGCAGTTCGGCCCGGAGCTCGAGGTCGGCATGGGGATCGCCGACATGGACTTCCGCGCCGCACCGTGCATCACCAAGGCGATCGCCGAGCGCGCCGCGCATGAGAACTGGGGCTACCAGCACCGCGACAGTTCCTTCACCGACGCGGTCGTGGCCTGGAACCAGCGCCGCTACGACCTCGACATCGACCCATCGACGATCGTCTGGACCAGCGGCGTCCACCCCGGAATCATCGCGGGACTGCACACCTTCGCGCCTCCCGGCAGCCGAGTCCTCATGACGACGCCGACCTACAACGGCTTCTACTCGGACCTTCGCTTCGCGCGGAACGTCGCCGAGGACAGCGAGATGAAGGTGGTCGACGGCGTCTACGAGATCGACTGGGACGACTTCGAGCGCCGCGTGCAGCGGGTCCACGCCTTCGTCCTCTGCAACCCGCAGAACCCGACCGGAAACTGCTGGTCGGCGGAAGACATGACCCGAATGGGCGAGATCTGTCTCGAGCACGGCGTGCCCGTGCTCTCCGACGAAATCCACTGCGATTTCGTGACGAAGGGTCAGAAGTACACGCCGTTCGCCAGCCTCGACCCGAAGATCGTCGACAACAGCGTCACCTTCAAATCCAACAGCAAGACGTTCAGCCTCGCCGCCAACAAGGTCGCCTGGTACTTCTCGACCAACCCCGCCTTCATGACACGCCTGCGCCAGTACACGCGGGCCGACCTGAGCACGATCGGCATGGTCGCGGCCCGCGCCGCCAACAACGAAGGGGACGAATGGCTCGACCAGCTGCTCGTCTACCTCGACGGCAACCACGACCTCACCGAGTCCTACATTCGGGAGAACGTGCCGGGCGTGAAGTACACGAAGGCGCAGGGCACCTTCCTCGCCTGGCTCGACATGGGCGACCTGATGGACCGGATCGACGCGCAGGGGAAGGCGGACTACGAGAACCGGACCGCGGCGCAGCCGGTGTCGCCGGAGACCGTCCTGCAGCGCTGGCTGGCCGAGAACGCGCGCATCTATCTCAACAACGGGCCCAGCTACGGGACCGGCGGCGAGAGGCACATGCGGATGAACATCGCGACCTCGCGCACGCTCGTGAAGCGCGCCCTCGACAACCTGTCCAACGCCGTCGCGGCGCTCTAGAGGATCGGGCGGCAACGCGGTAACAGAGACGCCCGGTATGGCGCGCGCGGTCGCGTCCTTTCAGGTCACCGGATGGGATCAGGGGGAGCCCGAGTCGAGCGCCGAAGGGCCGACCCTGTCGCACGCCACGGTGCTGAAGCGGTTCGGCGGGGACCTCGTCGCCGAAAGCGAGGCCCGGCTCCTGATGTGCCAGGCGGATGTGGCGGATATCACCGCGGGAGCGGGCTACATCGCCCGCGAAGTCGTGCGGGGAGCGCTCGACGGACGGGAAGGGACGTTCGTCATGCAGCACTGGGGGCTGAGCGCGGAGGGCCGCGAACGGACGGGTGGACAGATCGTGCCGGGCTCGGCGACCGGCGATCTGAAGGGACTGACGGGCTCGGTCGAGATCGCCGTCGACGGCGACGGAGCGCACACGCTGACGATCGACTACGAACTTCCGGACGCGTGAGGCGGCGGGAGGCGCCGCGACCCGGCGTGACGACTTGCCGCCCGCTTCCGGTTTTGACACCGTAACTTCAGCGCAATGCCGGGCGAGGCAGACCGGCGTTTCTACCTGAGAGGGATAGTACGATGAAAAGATGGTTCCCGATGCTTCCGGCGTTCCTCCTCGGCGCGGTGCTGGCGACGGTTCCCGCGCAGGTCGAGGCACAGTTCGACGAGGTCGGATCGATCACCTTCCCGACCTCCGCCACGGGCGAGGCCCAACAGCACTTCCTCCGGGGCGTGGCGATCCTGCACAGCTTCGGCTGGAAGCAGGCGCGGGAGCAGTTCCACGCGGCACAGGAACTGGATCCCGACTTCGCGATGGCCTACTGGGGCGAGTCGCTCGCCTACAATCACCCGCTCGTGTCCCAGATGGACCCCACCGAGCCGCGCAAGGCGCTGGAAAGGCTGGGCGCGACACCGGCCGAGCGTCTCGCGAAGGCGCCGACGGATCGGGAGAAGGGCTTCCTGAAGGCGGTCGAGATCCTGTGGAGCGAACAGGACCACGTCGACCGGCGCGTGGGATACATGGAGGCGATGAGAGACCTGTACGAGGCCTATCCGGAGGACTCGGAGATCGCGGCCTTCTACGCCCTGTCCCTCCTCAGCGCGACGTCGGCGACGCGCGACCTGAGCAACCGCTGGAACGTGATGGCGGGGACGATCGCGCTGCGCCTGTTCAACGCCAATCCGCTGCACCCGGGCGCGGCGCACTACACGATCCATTCCTTCGACAATCCGATCATGGCCCCGCTCGCGCTGGACGCGGCCTACGCCTTCGCGGACATCGCGCCGGCGGTTTCCCACGCGCGGCACATGCCGACGCACATCTTCATCCAGCACGGGATGTGGGAACGCGTGTCCGGCAACAACCAGTCGGCCTACGACGTGGCGCAGGAGCTGTGGCAGCCCGGCGACGCGGTGGGCGACGCGGTGCACTCGCTCGACTGGGGGCAGTACGGCGACCTCCAGCGCGGCGACTACGAGAAGGCGCGGCTGTGGATGGACCGGCTCGCGGACATGGTCGACAACGAGGGCTTCGCGACGACCGGCGGGGCGCGCGGCGCGGCCGGCATCGCGCGGGCGCAGGGCGCCGTCGCGCTCCTCAAGGCGCGCTACATCGTCGAGACCGAGCAGTGGGAGACGCAGCCGATCACGGAGGACTCCCCGGCGCACGAACTGCTGGCCACGGGACTCAGCGCCCACCGCATGGGCGACCAGGCGATCGTCACCGAGGCGGAGGCCGCCCTGAAGGAGCTGTCGGACGGCGACGGCTACACCCACGTCATGCACAAGCAGGTCGGAGCGCTGCGGCACGCGGCGATGGGGCACCCCGACGTGGCGATCGGTCTCATGGACGAGGCCGAGGCCGAGGTCATGAGCATGGCGCCCCCGCGCGGCTCGGCGAGTCCGGTGAAGCCCGTCCATGAACTGTACGGCGAGATGCTGCTCGAGCTCGGCATGCCGGAGAAGGCGGTCGACAAGTTCGAGACGTCCCTGCTCCGCATGCCGAACCGGCCGCGTTCGCTGCTCGGCCTGGCCCGGGCGCACGCCGCCAACGGCGACGTGGTGCTCGCCGCGGAGGCCTACGCGAAGGTCGCCGATCTGTGGAGCGGTCTCGCGCACGCCGGCCTCATGGAGGCCGAGGCCTTCCTGAACGAGGCCGAGAGCGAGGGGAACCCGGGGAACCGGTAGCGACCTCCCCCATCCACCGGGCCCCGTCGCGAAGGGGTCCGGGGCCGGATCCGGCTCAGTAGAGCGCGAGCAGATCCAGGATGGGGACCCTCAGTAGCGCCGACCGGCCCGTCCGGACCCTCACGAGCATGTCGAGGGTCTGGAGGGGCCGGAGTTTTTCCGCCGCCGCCAGCAGTTCCTGCGGGACGGCGATATAGACGAGGCCGTCCCCGGGATCGGGCGCCCGCGCGAGCAGGAAGGGTTCCCCCTCGTAGAAGTCGATCCGCTCCGGTTCGGCCCGCTCCAGCGACAGGAACCGGACCGTCCAGCGGAGGCGCGCGCCGGCATACTCATCCGGGTTCGCGCGCAGGGCGGCGGCCGAGACGCCGGTCAGGACGCCGCCGTCGACACCGACCGTATCGCCGTCGACCCCGCCTTCGCGCACCTGCGCGGCCGCAGGGGGCGCGTACCAGCACGCCAGGACGACGGGCAGGAGAAGCCGGCGTCGCAAGCGACCGCGGCGAGACGTTTTTCTGGTAAGGATCCGGTCCTCCACCTACATTCCTCGCGCCGCGACCCCGTCGTGAGACTCGTGAGACGGGGCCGTTTCCGTTCGAGATCCGACTCATCCAAGATATGGAATCCGCGTCAACCCAGTGTCAAACAGACTGATCTTCGTCGTCGGGCTCGCCCTGCTCGCCGCAGTTCCGGCGACGCTCGAGGCACAGGCCGAAAGCATCGATTCACCCTATCGCTGGCGCGAGAAGGGCTTCCGCGTCGGCCTTTTCGGGGGCCACCACGCGGGGAACCGGGGGCGGCTCGAGTTCGCGCAGGGACCCACCCCCGTGGCGGGCGCCAGGATGCGCGTCCGGGCATCGAGTCCCCTTTCTCTCGAACTTGGAGCCACCTACGGGGCGGCGGACCGCTGGACATTGGACGTCCTCGACGAGGCCGGACCGATGGTCGTCGACACCGTCGCCGCAGGCTGGCTGCGGGCCGATCTCGGGGCGCAGATCGGCCTCACCGGGGCGCGGACCTGGAACGGCATCCACCCCTACGGACTCATCGGCGGCGGCTTCGTGTTCGGGGTCGACGAGGGCGCCTCCGAGTTCCTCGCCGACCAGGCGCTCGAACCTTTCCGGTACGACATCTCCACCGCTCCGCACATCTTCGTGGGGCTGGGGTTCGAGATCTTCCCGTCGGAGACGATCGGGATCGGCTTCGAGGCCCGCGACTACCTGGTCCGCGTGACGTCCCCGGACGGGTTCCTCTTCGGAAGCACGCTGGATCTGTTCGAGGCCTCCGGGGCGCCGGCGCCGCAGGGTTCCGTGTGGGGTCACAACCCGGAGTTCAGCATCTCCATCTGGTACTACTTCTAGCCGCCGGCTGCGGACGAGTATGAGCGACGCGGACTGGATCTCCTTCGACGAGGCTCTCGCGCTCGTGCTGGACGCGGCAGCGCCGCTCGGGACGGAACGGGTTCCGCTCTCCGCCGCCCTCGGCCGCTCGCTCGCACGCGGCGCGGAAGCCGTGGCCCCGCACCCGCCGTGGGACAACAGCGCCATGGACGGATTCGCCGTGCGGATCGACGAAGTCCGCGGCGCGAGCCCGGAGCGGCCCGTGGTCCTCCCAATCTCCGACGACATCCCGGCCGGCGCCTTTCCGCGCGGGCCGCTGGAGCCCGGTTCCGTGGCGCGCGTGATGACGGGGGCGCCCGTGCCGGAGGGCGCCACGGGCGTCGTCCGCGTGGAGCACACGGACGGAGGTCCGGACGTGCGTGTGCGCATATTCGACGACGCGGACGGAGAGCGGCACATCCGTTTCCTCGGGGAGGATGTGCAGGCGGGCGACACGATGGTGGAGCGTGGGGAGGAGCTCGGGGCGGCGGCGGTGGCGCTGCTCGCGACGGCCGGCTGCGAGCAGGTGGACGTGGGCCGGCGACCTCGCGTGGGCGTGCTCGCGAACGGAGACGAACTCGCGGATTTCGATGAATTCGAGGAGGTGCGGGCGGGGCGGCGGATCATGAACTCGAACGGGTACGCGCTCGCCGCCCAGCTCGCGGAGTCGGGGGCAGAGCCTGTACCGCTCGGCATCGCCCGGGACGACCCCGGCGACCTGCACCGTCGCCTCGCGCGGGCCGAGTCCTGCGACGCGATCGTCTCCGCGGCCGGCGTGAGCGTCGGCGAACACGACTACGTGAAGCAGGTACTCGACGAACTCGGGTTCGAACGCTCCTTCTGGCGCCTGCGGATGCGCCCCGGCAGCGCCACCGTCTTCGGCCTGCTCGGCGGCCGGCCGTTCTGGGGCGTCCCGGGCAATCCGGCTTCGGCGCTCGTCACCTACGAGACGCTCGTGCGACCGGCGATCCGCAAGATGGCGGGGTTCGCGCGCCCCTGCCGGCGACCTCTGCGGTGCGTCGCGGCACACGACCTGCGCGGCCCCCGGCACGTGCTCTCGTTCCTGCGCGTGCTCATCGGATCCGCCGAGTCGGGCGCCCTCACGGCCCGCCTGAGCGGCCCGCAGGGTTCGGGCAACCTGGGGTCCATGCTGGCCGACGGACTGCTCGCGATCCCGGTCGGGACCGACGCCATAGGCGCCGGGGATCCGGTCGACGTGATCCCGCTCAGGGAGTGGGCGAGTCCCGCCTGACGCGGAGTTCCACCACGGGCTGCGCGCCCGTCAGATGCGGACGACCGCCGCCGCCATCGTGTAGCCGCCCCCGATCGAGGTGAGGACGATCGTGGCCGGATCCGGCACGGACCCGTGCTTCCCGCGGACGACTTCGTCGAGTGTCACGGCGACGGTCGAGGCGGACATGTTGCCGTAGTCGACGATGTTGTGAACGACGCGCCCTTTCGGAAGTTCCAGCCTCTGCTCGAGACCCTGCGTGATCCGCGCGTTCGCCTGATGAGGAATCACGAAGTCCACGTCGGACCAGTCGAGACCCGCCTTGTGAAGCGCCTGTTCGCCCACTTCGGCCATCTTGACGATCGCGTTGCGGACGATCCTCGGTCCGCCTTCCATGTGGAGAATCGGAGCCCGGTCCCCGTCCTCCCGCCAGCTCTGCCCGACGAGGTACAGCGGGTCGCGCGCGAACCAGCCCGACGCCGCCATCGGGCCGAGCACGCCGTGATCGGTTTCGCTCCGCTCGAGCACGACCGCTCCGGCCCCGTCGCCGAAGAGCACGGCCGTCCGCACGTCCGTGTAGTCGACGAGCCGCGTCAGGGCGTCGCCCGAGACCACCAGGACCCGCTCCGCCATGCCGCTGACGATCGCCGACCAGGCCGCCCCCACGCCGTACACGAAGCCGGCGCAGGCCGCGTTGATCGCGAACCCCCCCAATCGCGGATTCCCGATCTTCGTCGCCACGGTACAGGCGCTGTTCGGGACCTCGTCGGAGGGCGACACGGTCGCGACGTAGAGTTGGTCGATCTCGTCCGGTTCACGGCCGGCCGCCTCCAGCGCGGCGAGCCCCGCCCGGGCGCACATGTCCTCGGTCGTCAGATCGCTGCCCGGCGGGATTCGCCGGCGCGACCGGATGCCGGTCAACTGATAGGCCCACTGATCGAAGACGTCGGGGTCGGACAGCCCATTGACACCCTCGACGCCCCTGAGCGCGGATCGCGCCTGCCCGACGTCGAACGACTCGCGCAGCGTACCCATGCCGAGAAGCTGAAAGTTGTCGATGCTGTCAGGCGGCAGGTAGCTCCCGGTACCCGTGACCGCCGCGGTCACTCTGGCTGCCAAGGCCGTCTCCATCGTCCGTGGGCAAGCAGCCCGTCGAAAGTCCTGGTGCAGGGGTTTGCCACGGGCTGCCAAGCGTCGGCGGGCTCGGCCGCCGGAAAGTCCGAGAGTATACGGCGGAGGCCGGGAAGGTTGCCAGTCCGCGCTAGCCTGCGGCCGATCGGATGACTGGAGGCGGGGAGAGGGCGAGCAGGAACTGCTGCGCGGCCGAGCGGGCCGCCTCCGCAAGCGTTCGCGTCGGGCACGGCCGGGTCGGCATCACGCGGGCGCACTCCCGTACGCTCGCCTGCGACCAGCAGGATTCGGGCTGCCCATTGCCGCACTCCCGAATGAGCAGTTTCACGCTGGCGGGCAATCGGAGCACCGCGTCGCTGTCGAACTCCTCGGCCACCGCGTAACGCACGAGATCTTCGGCCAGACCCAGTTCCACGCCGGCGTCCAGCAACTCCTCGAGGGAGACCACGAGGAGGGGAAAATCGGCGCGGTCGCGGCCCAGCCGCGTCAGAAGCTCGCGTCCTACGCCGCGGCGAAGGGCATCGGCGGCCTTCTCGAGCGCGACCGGTTCCGCCTGCGGACCGACGACGGACGCGGCGTCCCGCAACTCCGCGGCGAAAGTGTCGACGGCGGCGAGGACGACTTCGGGGGCCATCCCCTTCGCCACGCCCTCCATGGCCTTGTCGATGAGGAGACCCCGGGGCAGACCGTCCCGGACACCGGCCTCGATGACGGAAAGGGTACGTGCCGCGTAGACGGCGCCCAGGTGACGGCTGAAGCGCGCGCGCGCGTCCTGGCCCGCAAGCGGCGGGCCGTGCGCGAAAAGCACGGCGCCGAGGAGGACGACCGCGAGGGAACGGCGCGGCGAGGCTTTTGCCACGGCTGCTTGCCGGCTAGGGGGCCAGCGAGCGGGCGCCCGCGCCGCCCGTGATGGCGATCACGGCATTCTGGTTGCCGTAGCCGTCCTCCACATACCGTTCCGCGTGCGGATCCGTGATCCAGGTCTCGCCGTCCACGAGGAACATGTACTTGTGCACGCCGGGCGGGAGCTTCACCCGCCCGGTCCACACGCCGGTCCCGTACGGATCGGCCAGCGCGACCTCCGGCTGCCAGTCGTTGAAGTCGCCCGCCACGTGGACCGACGCCGCCCCGGGCGCCTCGAGACGGAACTGCACGTAGTGGACTTCTTCGCCCACGAGCGCCGTCGCCGCCCCGGCCGGCTCGGAGACGACGTTCTCCCGCGGCAGGAGGAAGAACGTCGCAAACACCGCGGCGGCGGCGAGTCCCAGCCACGGACGGACGCGCACGGAGCGCGGATGCACCCACCAGTCCACGAGACCGGACAAGGGCCGGCGCCCCTCCTGGCGAACCGTGGCCATGACCCTCGACTCGAGTCCGACCGGAGCTCCCTGCACCCCCGAGTCCCGCACGTCCGAAAGGAGGGCATCCCACCGTTCGGCCTCCCTGCGAAGCTCCCGCGAGAGTTCCGAATGGTCGATTTCTCCGTCCAGGTACAGCTTCAGATCGTCGTTCATCGGTAGTTCTCTAACAGCACCTGTAACTGATCCCGAGCCCGGTGGACGCGCATCTTCAACGCGGACACCGAAGCTCCAAGTCTCTCCGCCATCTCTTCGTACGACCAGCCCTCGACGTGCTTGAGGACGAAGGCTTCACGCTGCTCGTCGCTCAGCGACTGCAGGGCCCGGTATATCTGCTCCCGTATTTCAGCCCGTTCGGCGCGCGCCTCCGGGAGCCCCCGTGTCGCCGTGAGGGGGCCGGCCGCCTCCAGCGACACCTCGCGCCGCGCCCGCCCCTTCAACTGATCCTTGCACAGGTTGACGGCGATCCGAAACAACCAGCCTCCCACGCGTTCCCGGTCACGGCAGCGGTCGAGGCTCCGGAAACCGCGGATGAACGTGCGCTGCACGATATCCGCAGCGTCGTCCGCGCGCCCGGTCATGCGCTCCGCGTAGCGGTACAGCACGTCCTTGTACCGGCGCACGAGAACCCCGTACGCCTCGTGATCGCCTTCCAGTACGGCGGTCACAACCTCCGCGTCGCTCGGTTCATCGTCCGGAACCCGACCTTCCGGCCCGATCCGAAAGATCTTCTCTTCGTGAATAAGACGACCTCTACGGCTTTGCGGTCACTCGTGCAGCCCGCGGCCCGCTTCGTTTCGTGCTCGGGATCGGCCGTTCCAACTTAGCGGAACCGCGATCCCCCAACTACCTTGAGCCCGTGAACGCCGGGAACGCTGCCCCCGACGCGCCGGACCTGTTCGGCCTCCCCACTCCGGCGCTTGTCCTCGATCTCGATGTCCTGGAGAACAACCTCCGGGCCATGCAGGCACGCACGGACGCGCTCGGCGTTCGGCTTCGCCCCCATGTGAAGACGCACAAGTGCGTGGAGATCGCCGAACTCCAGCGATCGCTCGGCGCGTCGGGCATCACCGTTTCCACGCTCGCGGAGGCCCGGGTCTTCGCCGAGGCGGGGTTCGATGACATCCTGTGGGCCTTTCCGCTCAATCTCTCCCGCATCGGAGAGGCGGCCGCCCTCTCCGGCCGCGTCGGGCTGGGCGTGACCGTGGATTCCCTCACGGCCGTCGAGGCTCTCGAGGCCGCGGACACCCCGTTCTCGGTATGGCTCGAAATCGACTGCGGCTACGGGCGCTCGGGTATCCCGTACGACAGCGGCCGGGTCGCCGAGATCGCACGGCGGATCTCACGCGCGGGCCGGCTCGCCCTCGGCGGCTGCCTGACGCACGCCGGCCACACCTACGGCGCGGACTCGCCCGCCGCCGTCGCCGCGCTCGCGGAGGAGGAGCGACGGGCGATGGTCGAAGTGGGGCGCGCGCTCCGCGCGGCGGGGCTCGAGCCGGGAGCGCTCTCGCTCGGTTCGACCCCGGGCATGAGCCGGGTCGAGACGCTGGAGGGGATCGACGAGGCGCGGCCGGGGAACTATGCGCTCTACGACTACACGCAGACGCGGCTGGGATCGTGCGCGGTGAGCGACTGCGCCGTCACGGTGCTCGCGACGGTCGTGTCCGCGCGCGATGGGTCCGGCGGGGCGATCGCGGACTGTGGCGCCCTCGCCCTCTCAAAGGACGTGGGGCCGGACGATCCGCCCCACTACGGCCGCCTCTTCCGCGACGCGTCCGGAGGGGCGCTGAGCGACCATCGCGTGACCTCCGTGAGCCAGGAGCACGGGCGCCTGTCCGGGCGGTTCGATGTCGGCGAGAAGGTCCGCGTCCTTCCGAATCACGCCTGCCTCACGGTCGCGCACTTCGACCGCTTCGAGGTCGTGCGGGGGCGGCGCGTGGTCGACCGCTGGAAGATTCTGCGCACGCGCGACTGATCCGGCGCCGCGCGAAGCCGCGCCGACGTCAGCTTTGCCGCGGACTGCTAGGGAGCCCGGTCGAGGGCGACGAGTTGCGCGAGGATGGAGACGGCGATCTGCGCGGGCGAGCGGGCGCCGATCCGAAGCCCGACCGGACCGTGGATACGGTCGCATGCCGCCTCGTCCAGCCCCCGCGCGAGGAGCGCCTCTCGACGTTGCCGCTGCGTCCGGCCGCCGCCGAGGAGACCGATGTACCCGCAGCGGGAGGCGAGCGCGGTCTCGAGGGCGGGCTCGTCCAGCTTCTCGTCGTGCGTGAGGATGACGACGCTCGTGCGAGGGTCGAGATCGAGGGCGGCCATCGCCTCGTCCGGCCAGCGCGGATCGAGCGACGCGGCATCCGGAAACCGCTCCGGCCGCAGGAAGGCGTCGCGCGGATCCACGACCACGACCTCGAACCCGGTTCGGTGCGCCATGGCGCACAGCGCATGCCCGATCGGGGTCGCCCCGACGATGACGAGCCGAGGGGGCGGGACGAAGGATTCGACGAAGACGAGGCTGTCCGGATCGTCCTGCACGAGTTCGACGACGCGGGCGTCCGACCGGCCGAGCCAGTCGTCGACGCGGGAGCGGGCCGCCCGGTCGAGGGCGGCGGACCCGAGCGTTCCCAGCGACCGGTCCGGTTCGAGGAGGAGTTGCCGCGAGCGCGTGGGCGGCGCCGCGCCGGTGAGGAGGACGCCCGGGGCGCCGGCCTCCTGGAGCTGCCAGAGGCGGTGCCAGACGGGGTCGCCGGGATCGTAGCGGTCGAGGAGGACGTCGATCTCCCCGCCGCAGGAGAGGCCGACGCCCGCGGCCATCTCGTCCGTGATCCCGTACGTGACGGAGGCCGGCGCGCCGCCGCCCAGCAGCGCGGAGAGCCGTTCGTGCAGGTCGCCTTCCACGCACCCGCTCGAGATCGAGCCGCTCAGCTCCCCGGCGGCCGAGATCGCGAACCGCGCGCCCGGTGGCAGCGGGGCCGAACGGCGCACGGCGATGAGCGTCGCCATGGCGATCGGATCGCCCCGCTCCGCCCACCGCGCGATGTCCTCGCGCACGCCCCGGAGACTCATGCCGGCCGACCCGGACCCGCGGTGCGCGACACCAGGCTGCAGCCCGTGGCAAAACCCTGCGTCAGCGCCGAGAGCGGTGAGGCGCTCGCCTGACAAGGCGCGACGAGGGAGCATAGCAGCGCTATTCTGCGCGATTTTCGTAAGTTGCATATTTTGCAATGGTTTATATCTGTGAAGGTAGCATTCATCCCCTTTTTACATCCCCATTCCTAAACGGGATTCCGTGCGACGTTGGTGAACTTCGGTGGACCCGAACTCGCAGTGTGGCCGACGGCGGCGAGAGCTATTCAACGGGGCTCACCCCTGACGCAGCCTGCGTCGACACTCGGGGTGCAACGCGGTCACCAGACGATTGAAATGTTCGCGCATCCACTCGACGGCCTCTTCCAAGTCGCGGATGGCTGTCCCGTCCACGAACTCCGTATGGCGACTGAAGCCCAAGCGCGGCTGTCCTGTCGAATTCGTCCAGCGCTTGCAGCCGTCGAGCACGGCCGCCAAGGGTTCATTGCCGTCCAAGGCGCTGATGATCTCGTCAAAGACCCTTCCTTCCTCGGGGAAGCCTGCACGCCATGTGAGGTAGGTTCCGATGCCGGATTGGCTGCGGTTCAGAAAAGCGCCGAACGAGAGGCCCCAGCCCCGGAATCCCGATCCTTCGACCTTGACCCAGGCCGTCGCGGAGCTGGAGGGTTGAGGCACTTCGGGTGTGGGATCGTCGAAGGCGAAGTCGTCCAACACCGCCCTCCAGAATCGCTCGTTCTCATCCTCGATCGGCGATGCCTCATGTTCGACAACTGGATCGTCGTCGGTCTCCTCCAGGACGGTCTTGCGAATGAGGATCGTGCGGGGCACGAGTTCGGTCCGCGCGAGGACGCGAGGCTGGATGATCAGGTCTTCGCTATCGTCACGACGAAAAACGGCGGCCTCGATGAACGCGAGATTGAAGCGCAGTCCGCTGTGTTCCTGCACGTAGGCGACGATGTCTTGGACGCCCTCGCGGATTCCGTCGCCGATGATCAGGAGAAGGAACTCGCCCCGTTTGAGCCGGCGGGCGACGCCATCGACGAAGATGTGCTCTTCTACCTCGCCGGGTGCTTCGGAAACGATGTCAAATGGCGACCGCTTGGTACGGTTCCTGACCTCCCGGTCCAGGTCGTCGTAGCTCCACGACGCGAGCACGCGGGCGTAGTCGAGAATCTGGCCAACCACCTCCCTCCGTGCGTCAGGATTTCTCCACAGCTTGAACTCTGCAAGAACGATGCGGCCGGTCGGCGTCAGGTACAACGCATCGGCGGATCCGGCTCGCGTTCCGAGCTCCACGCAGACCGGAACCGAGTTGTGGTATGCAGGGTCGATCTCAGCGAGCGGGAGGATGTCCGCGTGCCGGAACAAGATCTCCTGTAAGGCGGCCTCGTCGATTGAAGATTCTACGCTTGCGGAGCCTACTGGTACGCGCCGCCAAGTGCTTCTCTCGGTCGAGTTGCCGCTCAGTTGGATGAGATTGCCGTAAATCTGTGGTCTCTCGGTGATGTTCCTGTGGTCGCGTTCGACTTGGGGTCGACCAAGCCCTTGATCGCGAACGAATCCTGTGCTCGTCGGACCTCACCCAGTCGGGCTTCTCCCGAAGATAGCGACATGTGTGGTGGCTGCCACATGCCCTGCCGTGTTGGATCGCGGAGCGCGTGCCGCACGTAGCGGCTCTAGAGGCCGTTTCGCGGGGGCGTCCGCTGGGCTGGCTCCCGTCCTTTAATGGCCGGAAGCCAGCCGACGCAGTGTTGAACACTGCGGCTGGCGAGGGGGAACGCTGCGCCCCCCTCAAACCCCCGGCAATTCCCGCGCCGCTCCGGAACTGTTGGTGCGGATGCGGGCGGATCTATCGTCGGGCGGGCTGCCGCTCCAGCCGCCACACGTCGACGTGGTCCAAGTCCATGTCGTCTTGGCGGACCGTCGCGAGATGATCGCCCCGGAAGACGGGGACCGTTCGCTCCTTGAACGGGACGGCTGGAACGCTGCCGAGCAGCCTCCCCTCGGGATCGAAGAACTCCCAGCGGTTGCCGTCGGCGCGGATCACTTCGACCCACAGCTTGCCGTCGGTGGACACGAAGACCTCGTTGATGAACGAAGCTCGTTCAGGCCGGTTGTAGCCCCGGGGGTTGCACGAACCGCCGGGCCACCGCTCCATGGCCTCGTCGAACTCCGCGCTGCCCGCGTCCCATTCCTCGTCCGGGATCGGCTCGGTCGGCAGTGTCCGCTCGATCACCCGCAGGGTGTCGCTCTCGCCCCGCGTGACGGCGATCCGGTAGAAATAGCCCCAAGCGGAATACATGACGCCCTCGGAAGCCGGGTGCTGCACCCACTTTGCCCCAGCCGTGTGGCCGTAGAAGCCGACCCTTCCCTCCTCCCAAGTACAGAGAATCCCACCGGTTTGCCCGGGAAGGTCGTCGGGAGCCGTCAGGAAGGGCACGGTGTCGCCTGTGGCTCCCCTGTCGTCGAGGCCGATCCACTGAGCGCCGGCATCAGGATCGAACGCAAAGCGGAAGACCTCGTTCTCGCCGACGGGGTAGAATCGAATGTTCGCGGCCGATCCGGTCAGACCTCCCGTGGTCCTTCTTTGCCCGAGCCACTCGCCGTCAGCCGACCACTCGCCGATGCGCCCTTGAACCGGATCGAAAGTAATGAGCCGGTCCCCGACCCAAGCCAAAGAATAGAGGCTCCTGAACTCGCCCGGTCCCGCACCTTCCCGACCGAAGGTACGCATGTGCGCCCCGTCGAAACCGAAGACGCGGACCTCGTGGTTTATGGCGTCCGCCACGAAGATGGTCTCATCGGGGCCGATGGCGACGGCGCTGACCTGGCCGAACTCGTCGGGGGTCTGCTGTTCCGTCAGCGACCTGGGTCCGATAGAGACGACCGGGGATAGTTGCCATCCGGGCGGCGTGCCGATGTTGGTGACGTGGACGACGCCGCCCACGGTGTCGAAGGTGGTGGCGAGGTCGCCACCGCCAGCCGTCGAGGTCCCCTGATCGCAGGCAACTGCCGAGATCGCCGCGAGGAAGAGCGGAACCTTGGCGGTGGAGACACGAAGCGGATGCGGGCGCGCGACCATTCTTGGCTCGATCATGGTGGAGGAAGGCACCCACAAAGGTTGGCCTGCGCCTCCGTCCCTGCAAGGTCGGCGGCAAGCGGCCAACACGATGCCGAGGGCGGGGAAACCCGTCGCCGCGACTCCGAGCGGCAACGATTTCAGGGGAACCCCCAACAACGGCCGCGCTGACGCTTGAAGTGCCCGGACCGCGACCCGGTCCCGAGCGCGTATCGACGCGCCGCGATGTCTGCTCGGGGGTGAACGCGGAGACCCACGACGCCGCAATTGCCCGCCAGAATGGCTTGACCCTTGCGCAACCCTGAGCCCGTGGGGGAACGTCTTTCCAAGTGACAGCGCTTGAGCTTCCGCCCCATTCGGTTCAGGAGTGCCCTACATGACCGCACGCATTACCCAGCGGCTTGCCACCACGGCGGCGGTCGCATTGCTCGGCGTTGCCACCCTCTTCCCTAGCCCGGTGGCCGCCCAGGATCTAGCTCTTGCGGATGCGGTCATCCTGAACCCCGCTGACGAGTCGGTGCGACGCGGCGTTCTCCTCATCGAAGCTGGCCGAATAAGCGACGTCGTGACTCACATTCCACCGGAGTTTGCGGGCCGGATTCTCGACGTTGAAGGCCGCTTTGTCGTCCCGGCTCTGGCAGACCTGCACATACACTCCTGGGGCCACGCTTCGCCGGGTGGAACACCGCAACTGCTCGGACCCGAAAGAGCCGCCCGCGCGGCGCTCTACAATGGCGTCGCCTTCATCCTCGACCTGTTCAGCCCCGAGCAGATGATCCTGGAGTTCCGCGACCGACAGCGGGACGAGGGTGCGCAAGGCGCCGTGCTCCTCGCGGCCGGCCCTTGCTTCACCGCGACGAACGGACATTGCTCCCAGTTCGGCACTCCCACCCGAATCGTCGACACCCCGGATGAAGCCCGGCACGAGGTCGCCGACTTGGCCGCGTCTGCGCCCGATGTCGTCAAGGTCGTGTACGACCACCAGGTCTATGGCGACTTTAGCCTGCCCACGATCGACCTGCCCACCCTGGGCGCCCTGATCGAAACAGCTCGCGAGCACGGTCTCAAGACGATCGTTCATGTCGGTACTTGGCAGGACATGCGAGAGGCGGCCGCAGCGGGGGCGGATGCCGTGACCCATACCCCTAGCCCGGCCGCGATTCCCTCCGATCTTGCCGAGGAACTGGCCCAAGCCGTGACCTCCCACATTCCCACGCTTGTGTGGCATGGCGATCTGGCGCGTCTGGCGGACGAATCCAGTTTTCTCGAAGACCCGCTCCTCGTCGAAACCATATCCAGCGGTCTGCTCGAAGCGTACCGGGACGCGGATGGATGGCCCCCTTGGGTTTCAGAACTGGTGACGCGGCAGCGTACACTCCTGCGGCCGAATCGCGAAGCGGTTCGCGCGCTTGCCCATGCCGGCGTTCCCATGCTCACCGGGACCGATGCGGGCAACATTGGCGCTTTCCACGGTTACTCGGTACACCGTGAACTCCAGCTTCTGGTCGGGGCCGGGCTGTCGGAATGGTCGGCGCTTCGGAGCGCAACGACCAACGCCGCCCGCTTCCTGGATCGAGACTGGGGCGTTGCACCCGGGGACGAGGCGACGCTGTTGGTTCTCGATGCCTCTCCCATAGAGTCGATCCTCAACACCAAGCAGATACATCTCGTGATCCAGCGAGGTGCAGCGGTGGATCGGGAATCACTGAGGAACCAACCGCCAGACTAGTCGTCCACCGACCGACGCTGGCGTCTGCCCGGACGTAGTGTTCCGCTGACAGACGCTCCACCGAAACCGCCGAGAATCGAGTGATCCCGCCGCCTATTCAGGCGGCACGACAGACGGGGGATCCGAAGGGGGCGGAGCGCCCCCTCGCCAGCCTCCGTGTTATACACGGGGTATGCTGGCTCACGGCCATTACCGGGCCGGGAGCCAGCGCTGTGGATGCCTCCGAAACGACGCCTCCGGGCGTCGCCCGGAACAGCGTCGACCGGGCCGTCGCAGGCCAGCTTTTCGGCCTCGTGAACGGCAACCTCACGGACGATGAGGATGACGGGGCACCCTGTCCCTCTCTTGCGATGGCGGTGCTCCTGTCGGGCGGCCGCCCCGGGGACGATCAGCACACTTTCCTATTCGACTGACACCAGAAGATTGAGCGCCTCCGCGACGGACCCTGTCGGCTGCTCAGCAACGATCTTGCCGAGCGGCCATCGTGACGACCTCAGCGTTCGGTTCCGATTCTCAGTTCAGCCGCCCAGGCTACCGCCTCCAAGAAGCTACGTCCGGCATCCCGCGGCTAAATAGCAAATCGAGTCCGGAGCCTCCAGCATCCGCTTGCACTCCCACCGCCGGAGACACGTTTCGTAGGATGCCCCTGACCTGTCCATTCGAGAGACTGCGCAGGATCGTCATCGGACGATCAGTGTCGCGGTCAAGAGAAACAGATCCTTCCGGTCCCGACAGCGTGATGTTCGCAAGATCTAGGGACCAATCCGTTTCGACGGGAACCATGAAGGCGAACGACTTCTGCTCGTTCGCATCGGCCACTTCCTGCATCTCGAACTGAATCGAGAACAGTTCGAAGCCGCTGGCGTCATGTCCGGCCAGCCGGTACGCTCCGCCGTTGCGGGGCATTGTGGGCGGCGCATCCATGACGAAAGCCGGTTCCAAGTACGGAATCCCATCCTCGGCGACGCCGCCCCACAGCAAGAGGGATCGAACCGCAGCGGATCTCGAAGCCCCGGTGCCGGCCTGCTCGGCCAAGCGATAGCGGAGCGCGTTCCCGAAGTGGTAATCGCTGATCCATCTGGGTCTACAGTAAGACATCAGGTCGGGAGTGTCCGGTTTGATCAACGCCTGCCCTCGGAAGTCGTAGCCCCAAGCGCCAATCGATCCCTTGGCATGCGGAAAGGCCGTATCCACCCACGAAGCGCCACCGCAAGGTGCATGAAAGAGACCCATGTTGTGTCCCAGCTCGTGAGCGATGGTGGAGGAGCTGGTTATCGAGGCACTCTCCGAACCGCCTCCCAGAGTGGCCACCCCCGTTACTCTCCCTTCCACCGGCGGCGCAATCAAGCCAAGCCAATTCCCGCTTCCGCCTTCGATGGCCCGGATCGCGACGGTCTGGTTGAGAATCGTCGAAACATTGTTTGATGAGGTTACGACCGGAGCGTGCGCCGTCACATCCAAATCGCCGATCGGCAGCAAGCTGGTGGTGTGCTCCAGCAGAGCATGGCCGTGCGGGTCCGCCTCCATGCCCATCGCCGAGGCAACCACCGACGAATCCGACGTTTCGCTCCAGACGAACGGAATCACGGTCAAGGAGAAGTGGGGCATCTCCGCCACGTTGACCACGATCCGTCCCGTCTCGGGTATTCGGCTTCTCACACCCAGCGCCGGGTCCAGCGTGCCCGCCGGATCGATTTCGACCACCATCTCCAACCCGGGTTGGATGACCGAACCCGGAATCAAGGCTTGGGACGACCGAGAAAGCGAACCCTCATCGATCTCTGTCGGGATCGAGGTCGTCTTCGCGGCGATGTCCGCCACGTGGATCTCCGAGTCGCCCAAGAAGAAGCGTGCGCGAACAGCCGGTATGCGCTCGCTGGTGGGGCGCGGCGCCGTGACGAACACGCGGAGAAGCGCCTCCGTGCCGGCAACCAAGGGCACCGGAAACTCGTCCGATTGGACAGCCTGCGTCAGGTACGCGCCCAAGTCGGTCGGGCCGCACAGCTTGACGCGCTGCGAGGGCACGGAATTCAGCCAAGCCAGGAAGGCCGCGTCTCGGGGCGCGCACAGGTCGGTGTCGTCCGAATAGAATCGGACGAGCTCACGCAACGAGACGAAGCCGCTCGGAAAGGCCCCGGAGAGTCCGGGGTTTTTTCGGAACGACATCACCCACAGTTTCGTGAGGCTCGCCAGCTCCTGCGGGACTCCTCCGGTCAAACCGTTCTCGTAAAGATAAAGCGCCTCCAGATCCGTCAGGTTGCCCAGCTCCGGGGGGATCGGACCGGTCAGCCGGTTCCTTCCGAGGTGCAACTGCTTCAAGTTGGTCAAGTTGCCCAGTTCCGGAGGAATCTCGCCGGTCAATTCGTTGCCGCGCAGCCAGAGGCGCGTAAGCTCGTTCAGGCCGCCGAGTTCGCGCGGTATCCCTCCTGTCAGAGAGTTCTCGTTCAGATGCAATCTTGTCAGGTTGGACAGCTTGCCCAATTCCTTCGGAACCGGCCCCGTTAGATGGTTACGGGGAAGTTCCAACTCCTTCAGATTCTTCAAGTTGCCGAATTCGGCCGGGATCGCGCCTGGGATTTGGGACCTGATGAGATACAGTTCTTCGAGGTTGCCCAGCCTGCCGAGTTCAGGCGGCAGGGGGGCGGTGAAGCGATTCCCGTCGCTGACAAACTCCCGCAGGTTGGAGAGGTTGCCGAGTTCGGCCGGAATGCCGCCCGTCAGTTGGGTGCCGGACAGGAACAACACTCGCAAGTTCGATAATCTTCCGAGTTCCGCGGGAATCGGCCCTGTGAGGCGAAACCGGACGATCTTCAAGGTCTCCAGTTTAGTCAGGTCGCCCAGGTCAGGTGGAATCCCACCCGCTCCCGCCTCCGTAGGTTCAGTGTCGTAGAGTTCCAGCACTCGCAAGTTGTGCAGTCTGCCGATTTCTTGCGGAATCGAGCCCGTCAGGTTGCCATGCAAGTCGAGCACTTCAAGGCTGGCGAGTTTTCCAAGCTCTGGTGGCATCGCGCTGGTCACGCTGTGGAGTTCCAGCAATCTCAGATTAGCCAAGTCTCCGAGTGCCGGTGGGATCTCCCCGGTCAGGGAGCCGCCGAGGACCAAGGATTCCAGATTGGCCAAGTTTCCGAGTTCTGGTGGGATGGCACCGGTAAGGCGGCTGCCAAGAAGCAAGGATTCCAAGTTGGCCAAGCTTCCGATCGCCGGTGGGATCTCGCCGATCAGGTTGCGACTCGCTATGTGCAAGTGCCTCAGCTCGCTGAGTTCGCCTATCTCCCGTGGTAGTGTTCCGTTGATCTGGCCGCTCCGGAATCGAAGCCGAGTCACGCGATCGAATTCGTTGGTGTCGATTCCGGCCCATGTGTCGAGAGGGGCGTCCGTCAACCAGTTCGTATCCCACTCCCAATTCGGTCCGTCGGTCTGCTCATAGAAGGCCACCAAGGCAGCTCGGTCCGGGTTGGACACGGTGATCTGCGCCGTGCCCTGCGTGCTCCCCGTTCGGGCCGAGATTGTGGCCGTGCCCTGCGCGACACCGCGCACCAGACCTGACGCGTCCACGGTCGCCACGGAACCGTTGCTTGACGACCAGTCAAAGGTCGACCCGACCAATGGATGGCCGTTTTCGTCGAACGCCCGGGCCGACAGGCGCAGCGTGTCGCCCGAAGTGATCGAGTCCGCGCCGGGGGTCACGATGACCGAACCCGCCGACTGCATCACCAGCGCGACCGCATGGCCCGAAGCCTCGCCCGCGCCCGCAGTGATCGTGGCCGTGCCGTTGCCCACAGCGGCAACCGACCCGGTTGAGTCCACAACCGCGACCGTCGTGTCACCGCTCGTCCACGACACGACTGCATCCGTCATTACGCGTCCCGCCTGATCGCGCACTTCCGCTCCAAACTGCGCGCTCTGCCCTAAGGCCGTTAGCGCCACCGTGTCAGGCGTCACGGCCACGGTCGTCGGCACCGGCGCCATGACGCTCAATGCCGCACGGCTCGTTACGCCCGACGATGCCGCCATGACGTCCACCTCTCCCGCACCCACCGCCGTCACGAGCCCCGTCGAATCGACGGTCGCGATCGCAGCGTCACCGGACTCCCACGCGAACTCGGCCTCTTCCACCGCGTGGCCGTTCGCGTCCGTCGCCTTGGCGGACAGACGCAGCGTGTCCCCCACCCAAAGCGTGCCGACCGCTGGGGACACCGCCAAGGCGGAGACGACCTGATCCACCGTAATCGCCGCCGTCCCCGACGCTTCACCCGCCGTCGCGGTAATCGTGGCCGTCCCATTACCCACGGCTGTCACCAGTCCTGAACCGCTGACCTCCGCGACCGCCGTTTCGGTGATCGACCAACTCAGCGACGTGCCCGCCAGCGCCTGCCCGTTCTGGTCGCTCACGCTGGCGGAAAACTGCACCGTTTCGCCCAGGGCGGCCATCTCGGCGACCGCCGGACTCACTGTGACCACCGCCGGACGGGGCGGGGCGGGCTGAGGCTCAATGGCTCCGTCACCGCAGGCCCAAGCCCAAGCGGCAGCCGTCAGCGCGACACAGGTCCAAGGAACAAGGCGCAGCCGCAGACTCCGTCGAGGCCGCGAGACCACCGGGCAGCGACCTTCTCCGCTGAATCGGCCTCGGTCATCCTTCAGGTGGCGGCGGCTTCGCGCATTACCCATCCGGTGGGATGCCCTCTGACATGGCTTGCAATCCTGTTGCCTGCGGCATGCATCGGCGACGGCGGCGTGAAGAAGAGGAGAGATCGTTCTCTCCGCGAACTGTACTGAAAGGTGTTGGCGAGAGACGCTCGCTACAAGGATGGCGTCGGACGCTGTGGACACCCACGACCGAATCGAAACGCGATGGCCGCCTGCCGAGCCTGAAAGGAAAACAACGACGCGGCAGAGGTCGATTCGGGCTGAGCGGCGTACCTCCGACCAGCTCTGAGCATGGCACGGTCTAGTTGGCCGTGCCGCTGGCCGGCTACCGCCCCCGAGTCCCGTTGGCCAGATACTCGGCCCACTGCTCCATGAGGACGCGGCGGCGCTCGAAGAGGTCCGAGCGGGCATACGCCGCCTCCGCCTTGTCCCGGACGGCGTGCGCCAGCGCGGCCTCCATGACCGCGTGGGGTGCGTCGGTTCGCTCCGCGGCCCAGTCCCGGAAGCTCGAACGGAACCCGTGCGGCACGGCCCCGATCCCGAGCGCCTTCAGCAGGCCGCTGAAGTCCATGCTCGTCAGCGTGAGTCCCCTCGCGGACGGAAACACCCACTCCAAGCGGCGGGCGTGCGCCTTGGCCTCGGCCAGCACCTCGACCGCCCGCGCCGACAGCGGCACGCGGTGCTCCCGGCGGCTCTTCATCCGCTCCGCCGGGATCGTCCACTCTCCGCCTTCGAGGTCGATCTCCTCCCACCGCGCTCCCCGCACCTCCCCCGACCGGCCGGTCGTCAGGACGAGGAACTCGATGCCCAGCTTCACCGAGAGCCGCGCGTCGGACCGCCGCACGGTCGCGACCGCGCCCGCGACCTGATCGTAGGGAAGCGCCTCGTAGTGCTTCTGGATGCGGGGCGGCTTGGGCAGCGCCGCCCCGATGGCGTCGCCTGCCGGGTTGTCCACTCGGTAGCCTTGGGCGATCGCCCACCGCATCACCGTCGAGATCCGCTGCCGCACCCGCTTGGCCGTCTGGTACTTGTCGTTCCAGATCGGCATG
>VXOJ01000004.1 GCA_009840115.1 Gemmatimonadales bacterium
CCCGGAGCCCCCTCCGCCGGAATCCTCCGGCGGCGCGCCAGCCGCCCGGGTCCGCGAGGCGTGGGCCGCGGCGGTCGCCGAGATGCCGGGGCTGGGCGGAATGTCCGGCCTGGCCCTGCGCGGCACGGAGGTCGACGGTCTCGTGGATGGCGAGGTCCGGCTCCGCGTCCAGGCCGGATTGCGGGAGGAACTCGAGAAGCTGTTCAAGGACGAGTCGCGTTCCGGCCCTCTGCGCGCGAACCTCGCGGAACGCCTGGGGTTGCCGACCGTGAAGTTCGCGATCGTCGACCACAACGGCGGCCGCATGACCGCCGGGGAAGCGGCCCGGTCGCGGGTCGAGCGGATGCTGGACGGAAACCCGCAGCTCCGGGAAGCCGTGAAGGAACTCGACCTCACCCTGAAGGAGTAGGAGAATCCGAGTGGACGGCGTGAACATCCAGCAGTTGATTCAACTCAGCCAGCAGATGCAGTCGCGCATGAGCGAGATGCAGGAGAAGCTCGAGCGCGAGACGATGACGGCGGCTTCGGGCGGCGGCATGGTCGAGGTGACGGTGGACGGCCAGGGCAACATCAAGGGCGTCTCCATCGATCCCGCCGCGGTGGACCCGGAAGAGGTCGAGATGCTCGAGGACCTCATCGTCGCCGCGGCCTCGGCGGCGCAGCGGCGGGCGAAGGATCGAATGGAGAGCGAGATGCGCCAGGCGGCGGGAGGCCTGCCGCTGCCGGGTCTGGGCAACTTCCTCGGCCGTCCGTGAACGCGATCGAAGCGCTCGTGGGCGAACTCGGCCGGCTCCCCGGGATCGGCCGCAAGACCGCCCGCCGGCTCACGTACCACCTTCTCAAGAGTTCGAAGGACGATTCCCGGCGGCTGGCGCGGGCCATAGAGCGGGTCGCGGCGGAGGTCCGCGTGTGCGGCGCCTGCGGCAACCTCAGCGACATGGAGCCGTGCGAATACTGCCGCAGCCCGAGGCGCGATCCCGGGCAGGTGTGCGTCGTGGAGGAAGCGTCGGACATCCCGGCGATCGAGAACTCGGGGAACTTCGGGGGGTTGTATCATGTACTTGGCGGGCGGTTGTCCCCGCTCGACGGGGTCGGGCCCGAAGACCTGAACATCAAGGCCCTGCTGCGGCGTCTCGACACCCCGGTCCGGGAGGTGATCATCGCGACGAACGCGAGCGTGGAGGGAGAGGCGACGGCGACGTACCTGCAGCGCCTGCTCGCCTCGGCCGCCGACGTCACCGTCACGCGGCTTGCCCGCGGGCTGCCCGTGGGAGGGGACCTCGAGTACGCCGACGGGGTGACGATCGCCGAAGCCTTCGCCGGCCGACGGGAGATGTAGCGAACCGATGACGACTCGAATCGAATACGACGACGCGGACCGCCGTTCCGCGACGGGCTGGAAGATCGCGGCCGCGGCCCTGCTCGGCGCCGCCGCGGCCGTCGGCCTCGGGATCTATCTCGCGCGAGACCAGATGCGGCGCCACCGGCGCGAACTGTTCAGTCCGCACCCGCTCCGGCGCCTGGCCGCCCTCGGATACCTGAAGTCGCACCCGTCGGTGGACGATCTGCCGCTGCTGAGAGATTATCTGGCATGGGAGGAACGGCCGCTCCTCCGCAAGCGCGCCACCGCGGTCCTGGAGAGTCTCGAGAGCGTGCTCGCGAGCGACGCCCCACTGGAGAGCGGAGACCCACACTGAATCTCCCGAACGCGATTACCACGGGCCGGATCCTCGCGGCTCCCGTCGTGACGGCGCTGCTCCTGCAGCCCCGCCCGGCGCCCCGCATGATCGCGTTCGTCGTGTTCGTCGTCGCCGCGCTCTCGGACCTGTGGGACGGACACCTGGCCCGGGCCCGCGGCGAGGTGACCTCCTTCGGCAAGATCATCGACCCGCTCGCCGACAAGCTGCTGCTCGTCGCCGCCCTCATCCCCGTCTACACCATCAATCTCGGGCAGGAGGGAATCCCCTCTCTCCCCGTGTTCCGCGTCATCCCGCTCTGGGCCATCGTCATCTTCCTGGGGCGCGAGGCGCTGATCACCCTGCTCCGGTCCTTCGCCGCGCGGCGCGGCGAGATCGTCGCGGCGCAGATCCTGGGCAAGAGGAAGGCGCTCGCGCAGAACATCTTCATCGGCTCCGCGATTCTCTGGGTCGCGTTTCTGACCCCCGGCTTCGTGGCCCCCGGCGGCTGGGCGTGGCAGGCGTTCTCGGCGTTCCACGGCTGGTTCACGACGACGTTCCTCACCCTCGCCGTGCTGCTCACCCTGGCCTCCGCCGTGACCTACCTGGGCATGTTCTCGCGCGTCATGGCGGGGCGCCATTCGTAAGCGCGGTCCGTCGCTGTTCGAGGCCGCCTCGGCGCTCATCGAGAGCCTGCGGGAGAGGGGTCACACGCTGGTGCTCGCCGAGAGTTGCACGGGCGGCCTCATCGGCGCCTCCCTCACCGCCGTTCCCGGCGCTTCGGAGGTTTTGTGGGGTGGGCTGATAAGCTACGATGACGCCGCCAAGCGGGCGCTGCTGAAGGTGTCGGAGGCGTCGCTCCGCCGGCACGGCGCCGTCTCGCGGACGGTGGCGGAGGAGATGGCGGCCGGGGCGCGGCGCGTGGCGAAGAGCACCTGGTCCATCGCCGTCACGGGCATCGCGGGGCCCTCGGGCGGATCCGCCGACAAGCCCGTGGGCACGGTGTGGATCGCCCACGACGGCCCCTCCCGCGACGCGCGGTGCCACCGCTTCGGGGGGAGCCGGGAAGCGATCCGGGAAGCGGCCGCGCTCGAAGCGATGCGCTGGCTCGATTCACGGCTTTGACGAGCATACTCGAGGATATTCGATGGGAAAGAGGGATCTGGAGCAGGAGATGGAGAGCGCGGCGCCGGAGGATGCCGTTCCCGAAGACGCCGCCGCCGAACCGGACGCGTCCGAGGAGGCTGCGGCTTCGGAGACGCCCGGGCACGTGGACGAAGTCCGCCCGCCCGAATCCGGCGAGGACCCCGGACCGGAGGGCGAACTCGCGGCGCTGCAGGACCGCCACCTCCGGCTCGCGGCCGAGTTCGACAACTTCCGTCGCCGGACGAGACGCGAGTTGGGCGATGAGGGGGAGCGGGCGCGCGCGGACCTCGCGGGCAAGCTGCTCGAACTGATGGACGACCTGCAGCGCGTGGCCGACACGCCGCTCGAGGGCACGACGACGGAGGCGCTGCACGAGGGCATCGGACTGGTGGCCCGGAAGTTCGCGAAGATCCTCTCGGACACCGGGGTGGAGCCGGTGAATCCGGTGGACGAGCGCTTCGACCCCAACCTCCACGACGCGCTCATGATGACTCCGACCGACGACCCGGAGCAGGACGAGTTCGTGTCGCACGTCGTCCTCATCGGATACCGGCTCGGCGACCGGCTGCTCCGCCCCGCGCGCGTCACGGTCTACCGCCACGAAGCCGAAGCCTCCTGATCCGATGGCGACGCAGGCGAAGGACTACTACAAGATTCTCGGGGTCGCCGAGAACGCGAGCGCGGACGAGATCCGCAAGGCCTACCGCAAGCTCGCGAAGGAGCACCACCCGGACGCGAACGCGGGCGATCCGAGGTCGACGGAGAAGTTCAAGGAAGTGTCGGAGGCGCACGGCGTCCTCTCCGATCCCGACAAGCGCAAGAAGTACGACCGCGTGCGGAAGTACGGTGGCCTCGGAGCGTTCGGTCCCGCCCAGCCGGGCGGAGCCCCGGGAGGGGCGGGCGGCTTCAAGTTCGAGGACCTGTCCGACCTGGGCGGCATCGGCGGCATCTTCTCCTCGATCTTCGATTTCGGGAAGAAGGGGAAGCCGGAGAAGGAGGGGCCGACGCGGGGCCGCAACGTCGAATACCTGGTCACGGTGCCGCTCCGCACGGCGGCGCGCGGCGGCCGGGTCGCGGTCACGGTGCCGATCAGCGAGGAGTGCGCGACGTGCGACGGGGACGGGGCGGCGCCCGGCACGTCGCTGAAACCCTGCCCCGAGTGCGATGGGAGGGGCGAAGTCACGTTCGGGCAGGGCGGGTTCTCCGTCAGGCGCCCGTGCCCCGTGTGCGTGCGCCGCGGGATGGTGCCGGAGACGCCGTGCTCGAGTTGCTCCGGGCGCGGCCAGGTGAACAGTCGGCGCAAGCTCAGCGTCAAGGTGCCCGCGGGAGTCGAGAACGGTTCGCGCGTCCGCATCTCCGGCAAGGGCGAGCGCGGCCCGGGCGGCGGCCCCGCGGGCGACCTCATCATCAAGTTCCAGGTCGACCCCGACCGCTTCTTCACCCGCGACGGGCTCGACCTCGCCTGCGAGGTGCCGATCAACGTGGCGCAGGCGATTCTCGGCTCGAAGGTCAAGGTGAGGACGATCGGCGGGAACAGGGTCGTGCTCCGGATCCCGCCCGGTACGCAGAGCGGCACCACCTTCCGGATTCGCGGCCAGGGGATCCGGCGCGGCGAGAACCAGGGCGACCAGCTCGTCAAGGTCGTCGTGGAGACGCCCGACCTCTCCGGCGAGGGCCTGCAGAAGGTGAAGGACCTCGCGCAGCAGGAGGGCCTCTCCTACTGACCCTCGGCGCCCGTCAGTTCGAGACGATGATGCCGCCGCCGAGGACGAGGTCGTCCCGGTAGAGCACGGCGCTCTGTCCGGGCGTGATCGCCGACTGGGGGATGGGCAGCTCCAGCGAGAAGCCGGTCCGCGTCGCCGCGATGACATCGGCCTCGACGATCGCGGCCCCATGCCGGATCCGAACGCCGATGCGCTCGCCGGCGGCGGGTGGCTCGGCCAGCCAGTTCACGCCCCGGGCGCCGATGCGCGAGCGCGCCAGCGAGCCCCGCGGCCCGATGATGACGTCGCGCGACTCCGGCCGGATCTCGAGCACGAACATCGGCTCCGGGAGACCACCCGGCAGTCCCTTTCGCTGTCCCACCGTGTAGTGCGCGTAGCCCGGGTGTTCCCCCGCGTCGGAGCCGTCCTCGAAGCGGATGGCGCCGGGCGAGAGGGCAGGGTGGTCTTCCGGCAGGTACCGGCGCAGGACCCCCGCGTAGTCGTTGTCCGGGACGAAGCAGATCTCGAACGACTCCGGCTTGTCCGCCGTGTCGAGGCCGAGCCGCCGCGCCTCCGCGCGCACCTCCGGCTTCGTGAGCTCGCCGACCGGCAGCAGCAGGCGGTCGAGCGCCTCGCGGGGCATCCCCCACAGGAAATATGTCTGGTCCTTGTGGTCGTCCGCGCCGAGGTGGAGTTCCGGCGGGCCGGAGCGGGGCCGGACGACGCGCGCGTAGTGCCCGGTCGCGAGCCAGCGGCAGTCCAGCGCGTCCGCCCGCACGAGGAGGTCCCGTAACTTCGTGAAGCTGTTGCAGCGGACGCACGGGAGCGGCGTGCGGCCGGCCGCGTACTCCGACACGAAGTCGTCGATCACGTCGCGCGTGAACTCCTCCTCCACATCGAACACGTGGTGCGGCATGTCGAGCTGGGCCGCGACGGACTTCGCGTCCGCGATCCCGTCGAGGCCGCAGCAGGTGCGCGTCGGACCCTCGCTGCCGGTGTAGCAGAAGGTCTTCATCGTCACGCCGATGATCGGACGGCCCTCCCGCGCGAGCAGCGCCGCGGTGAGCGAAGAGTCCACGCCGCCCGACATGGCGACGAGCACGGCGTCCGCAAGGTGGGTCGGGGCGATCATGGACGCGCGATCTCAGGCCGTGATGGCGACGACCCGCGCGGCCACCCGCGCCAGCGCGTCCGCCGCCGCATCGATGTCCGCCCGGGTCGTGTCGTGGCCGAAGCTGAAGCGCACCGCGGCGTACGGGACGTCGCTCGTGATCCCGATCGCGTCCAGCACGTCGGAGCCGACGCTCGAGTCGGAGCCGCAGGCCGATCCGCCCGAAACCGCGATCCCCTCGAAGTCCAGCGACACGAGCACGGCCCCGCTGTCGCACCCCGGAATCCCCACGCTGACGAGATTCGGCATCCGCAGCGGCGCGTCGCCTGCGTGGATCCGCGCATCCGGGACCTCCGCCCGGATCCGCGCCTCGAGGTGGTCGCGCAGGCCGGTCCAGCGCGCGACCTCCGCCTCGCGGCCCTCGAGCGCGAGCGCGAGCGCGGCCGCGAAGCCCGTCGCGCCGATCGGGTTCTGCGTGCCCGGCCACATGGACCTTTCCTGCCCGCCGCCGTAGCTCAGCGGCTCCAGCGTCACCCCCGGCCCCCGGTAGAGGAGGCCGATCCCCACGGGCCCGCCGAGCTTGTGCGCCGTCGCCGACAGGAGATCGACCGGCGTCCGCTCCAGATCGCAGTCCACCTTCCCCAGCGCCTGCACGGCGTCCGTGTGCACGAGCGCCCCGTATTCGTGGCCCAGTTCGACGATGTCCCCCATCGCCTGTACCGTGCCGATCTCGTTGTTCGCCCACATCACCGAGATCAGCGTCGGCGCGTCCGGGTCCGCCGCGAGTTCCCGCCGCAGCCACGCGAGATCGATCGTCCCGGACCGGTCCACGGGAATCCGCGCTGCGCGGGCCCCCTCCACCACGCCGCGGTCCGCCGCCTCGAGGCACGCCTTGTGCTCGATCTCGGACACGAACACGCGCGGGCTGCGCCCCGGATTCGCCCGGACGAAGCCGAGGATCGCGAGGTTGTCCGACTGCGTGCCGCCGCCCGTGAAGTAGATGGACGAGCGCGGGCCCCCGAGCAGATCCGCGATCCGCCCGCGCGCCACTTCGAGGCAGCGATGGGCCCGGCGCCCGGGGGCGTGCGCGCTCGCGGGATTGAAGCCGTGCCGCAGCTCCGCTCCCATGGCATCCCACACCTCCGGCCGCATGGGCCAGGTCGCCGCGTAATCGAGGTAAAGCCGCTCCTGTTCCGGCTGTATCATCGTCCTTTTTCGGTCCGGATTCGCCCGCCGAGCAAAGAGCGTCTATTGTGTCGAAGCTTCAAACGACGCCGCAACTCGGGATGGAGTACATGGAACCACCACGTTCCGCGCCGGGGGGCACCCCGCCGGCGCCAAACCCCACGGGGCCCACGTCCGACCCACAGAGCATACCGCCGCGCGGGGCCCCGGTGTTCCGCACCACCGTCCACGGACTCGCCTTTGAAGACCGCGCCCGCCACCTCGACGCCGTAGGCCCGAAGGAGGAACTCCTCCTGATTCCCGACCCGCCCGGAGGCGAACCCGACGATGTGTGGGTCCATATCCGCGATGGCGACCCCGTCGGCCACCTTCCCCGGGAGATCGGAGCCTGGCTCGCTCCGTGGATGCGGCGCGGCGGCGCGGCACGCGTGCAGGTGATCAAGGTGGGCGCCGAGTCCGTCCCGAGCTGGAAGCGCCTCCTCGTCGAGGTCCGCTGCGGCTGACGGCTCCCTACAACGAGCGGACTCCGAGCTGCGTGACATCGCTCACGCGCATCGTCTCATCGGTATGGAACGGTTCCCCGTGCGGAGCCCGGATCAGCGATCCGTAGTGCCGCGACGCGGTCTCGATGCGTTCGGCGAGCGGCTGTCCGGTGGGGAAGATCTCGCCCGCCGCCGTCGCGCCCTCGAACTGTGACGCGTAGCACCGCGCCGCCTCGACCTTGCGCTGGAACTGCGCTTCCGTGAGCGGGACGACGAAGGTCGGCTTCACCGCGTCCTCCCGGTACGCCATCGCGTAGAGGATCTTCTCCGGCCGGCGCCCCGGTCCGCCTTCATACTCCCGTAGGCCCGCGAGGAAACAGGCGTCGCGCGCGAGTTCCGAGGCGACCCGGTGATCCGGATGGCGCCCGCGCGGCCAGGGGAGGATCACGGCCGCGGGGGCGAGGTCGCGCAGGTGTCCGACGACGATCCGCCGCGCCTCCAGCGAGTTCTCGAGCCGCGCATCCGGGAGCCCGGCGTTGACCCGAACGGCCACGCCCAGCACCGCCGCGGCGCGGGCCGCTTCCTCGGCCCGACGCTCGGGGGTGCCCCGCGAGGCCATCTCGCCGCGCGTAAGATCGAGGATCCCCGTCCGGTACCCCTGCTCCGCGGCGCGGGCCAGCGTTCCGCCGCAGGTGAGCTCGGCGTCGTCCGGATGCGCCGCTACGGCAAGGAGGTCCAGCGGTGGTTCGGTCATCGGGTGGTCAGCCGCTTCGCTCTGGGGCCGCCTACTCGTAGCGCAGCGCGTCGATGGGATCCAGCCCCGCGGCCCGCGAGGCCGGGTAGAGCCCGAAACCGATCCCGGTCAGCACGGATGCCGCAAGGGCGGCCAGGATCGACCACAGCGGCACGACCGCCGGCAGCGGCGTCAACTGGTTCACGGCCCATACGATCGCGCCGCCCATCAGCATCCCGGTCGCCCCGCCGAGCAGCGTGAGCGTGGCCGCCTCGACCAGGAACTGCCACATGATGTCCCGCCGTCGCCCGCCCATCGCCTTCCGCAGCCCGATCTCGCGAGTCCGCTCCGTCACGGAGATCATCATGATGCCGATGACCCCCACGCCGCCGACCATGAGTCCGATGCTCGACAACCCGAGCATCGCCGCGAACAGGACGTTCGTCAGCTGGCCCCAGAGAGTCAGCAGTTGCTCCTGACTCAGCACCGCGAAGTCGTCCTCTTCGCCCGGCTCCAGTCGGCGAAGCTGCCGCATCCGCGCGTGGGTCGCGTCGAGCGCCAGCTGAAGGTCGGCTTCGGGGTCCGGCCGCACGATGATGCTGACGGCCCGGTCCCAGACGGGCAGCAGCTTGTCCGCGCTCGCGAACGGCACCCACACGTAGTGCGACCCCAGGCCAGCGAACAGGTTGGCCGGCACCCGGTACACCCCGATCACGCGGAACATCGCTCCGCGGCCGCCTTCGCCGATCCGGATCTCGCGGCCGAGCGGATCGAGCGACCCGAACAGGTCGGCCGCCACGGTGGAGTCGATCACGGCGACCGGCGCCCGCCGCTCGGCCTCGGGGTGCGTGAACCAGCGTCCCGAGATGATGTCGCCGCTGTAGATCTCCAGGTAGTCGGCACCCACGCCGTAGAACAGGATCTCGACCCGTGCCGACCCGACGCTTGCCTCGAAGGACCCCGGACCGAAATCGCCGGTCAGTTCGACGAACGGCGACGCACTCTGGATGCCCGGCACGCGCCCGAGGTCCCTGGCCCACTGTGGATCGAGCGGTTTGTTCCTGAGGAGGTCCGGCTCCTCCTCGCCCAGAGGGCCGCCGCCGAAGCCCCCCGACGTGAAGTCCCAGTGCGCCACGTAGAACGTCTCGACGCCGTTCGGAGACATCGCGTCTTCGAAGCTCTGGTTGACGCCGGTGATCGCGGCCGCCATCACCATGACGACGAGCACGCCGATGGTGACGCCGAGGATCGTGAGGCCGCTCCGAACCTTGTTGGCCTGGATCGAGTCGAAGGCGACCGCGATCCCTTCCGTGACCGTCGAAAGGAACCCCATGCCGCTAGCGCACTGCGCCAGGTGTACGAGCGGTCATACGCGCCTCCCCCTCGCCCGCGGCTTCCACCGCCTGCCGGAGTCAGGTCGCGCGTTCTCTGCCGCGGGAGAGATCTACTCGTAACGCAACGCGTCGATCGGGTCCAGACCCGCGGCCCGGGAGGCGGGGTAGAGTCCGAAGCCGACGCCGGTCAGAATCGAGGCGGCCAGCGCGGCCACGATCGACCACAGCGGCACGACCGCGGTCAGCGGCGTGGCCTGGTTCACGATCCACACGAGCCCGCCTCCGAGCAGCATGCCGGTCGCCCCGCCCAGCAGGGTGAGCGTGGCCGCTTCCACGAGGAACTGCCACATGATGTCGCGGCGGCGCCCGCCCATCGCCTTGCGCAGCCCGATCTCGCGGGTCCGCTCCGTGACGGAGATCATCATGATGCCCACGACGCCGACCCCGCCGACCATGAGTCCGATGCTGGAGAGGCCGACCATCGCGGCGAACAGCACGTTCGTCAGCTGGCCCCACAGCTCCATCATCTGATCCGGGGTCATGATGGCGAAGTCGTCTTCCTCGCCCACTTCCAGTCCCCGCAACTGCCGCATGCGGGCGCGGGTCGCGTCGAGCGCGGCCTGCAGCTCCGTTTCCGGTTCCGGCCGCACGATGAAGCTGATCTGCCGGTCCCACACCCGCAGCAGCTTGTCCGCCGTCGCGAAGGGCATCCACACGTAGTGCGAGACCAGGCCGGCGAAGAGGTTGGCCGGCACCCGGTAGATACCGACGACACGAACCCTCGCGTTCTCGCTCCCCCGGCTGATGCGGATGTCGCGCCCGATCGGATCCCGGGTCCCGAACAGCCCCACCGCCGTGGCCGAGTCGATCACGGTGACCGCGGCGCGCCGGTCGGCCTCCGACTGCGTGAACCAGCGGCCGGAGATGATATCGCCGCCCGAGATCTCGATGTAGTCGGCGCCCACCCCGTAGAGTCCGATCTCAACCCGGTCACCCCCGGACGAGGCCTCGTAGCCCGACCCCGCCAGGTCCACGACGGGAGCCGCGCTCCGGATCCCTTCGATCCGCCCCAGTTCCTTCGCCCATTCCGGTTCCAGCGGAGGGTTCCGGAAGAAGGCGTCCTCGCCTTCCTCGAGCGGGCCGCTGAACTGCATGGAGGAAAAGTCGAAGTGCGCCACCCAGAAGGTGGTGACTCCCTCCGGGGCCATCAGCTCCGAGAAACTCCGGTTGACCCCGGTGATCACCGCCGCCATGACCATGACGACGAGGACTCCGATCGTCACGCCGAGGATCGTGAGGCCGCTCCGCACCTTGTTCGCTCCGAGCGAGTCGAAGGCGACGGCGATCCCCTCGGTGATCGTCCCGATGAACCCCATGCCTCGCATGCGCCGTCCTCCCGGGCTCACCTCAACCTCACTCGAACCTGAGAGCTTCGATCGGGTCGAGCCGGGCCGCCCGATAGGCGGGATAGAGGCCGGAAACAATCCCTACCCCGAGCCCGAGAATGAGGGAGATGATCATCGCCGGCACCGATACCGCGGCCGGCAGCGGCGTGAGCTGTTCGACGAGCAGCGCCATCCCGAATCCGGAGCCGATACCCAACGCCGCACCCAGGATCGAGAGCGTCGACGCCTCGGTCAGGAACTGGAACAGGACGTCCCGCCGCTTCGCGCCGAGGGACTTGCGGAGCCCGATCTCCCGCGTCCGGTCCGTGACCGAGAGCAGCATGATGTTCATGATCACGATGCCGCCCACCACCAGCGAGATCCCGACCAGGCCGGGCAGCGCCGTCATCAGCACCCGGTTGATCGTCTCCCACGCTTCGAGCAGCCCACCCGAGGTGTCGATGCCGAAATTGTTCGGCTCGGAGGGCCGGAGGCGCCGGTTCGATCGCAGCGCGCCCTCCACTTCCGCCATCGCGGGATCGAGTTCGTCGATCGATCCCATCTTGACGGTGATCCCGTCGACCTCCAGCCGCCGGCTGGCCACGGTGCGCTGAAACGTCTCGAAGGGAACGAGTATGGCCGCATCGCGCAGATTCCCCGCGAGGCCCCCCTGCGCCTCCAGCACGCCGACGACCCTGAAACCGTGCCCGCCCGCGCGGATGCGCTTGTCGAGGGGCGAGGTCGTGGGGAAGAGCCGTTCGGCGATCTGGGAGCCGATGACGGCGACGGGGAGCGCCTGCTGATCGTCGATCGGCGTCAGCCCCCGCCCATCCACCACCTTCCATCCCTGGACCGCCTCGTACTCCGGCGAACCCCCGACCATGAGGACATTGCGCCGTTCGTACTGCCCGTAGCGAGCCGAGCCCGCGAAATCTCGCGCGTAGTAGGCCAGGTATTGGGCGTCGGGCGCCGCGGCCTGCACCACCGCCACGTCCTCCATGGTGAGTTGCGGATTGCGGCGCTGCCGGCGTCGCTCGGCCTCATCGACACGGCCGGTCTGGATCTGCGGCCGCCGCACGACGGTGAACGTGTTCACGCCGAAGAGGGAACCCGCGAAGTCGTCGCGCACATAGCTGTTCATGCCCTCGACGATCGTGATGACCGCCATGAGGAACGTGATGCCGATGCTGATGCCGAGGAGCGCGAAGAACGACTTCAGCTTCTGCGACCGGACCTGTTGCAGCGACAGGCGAATGCCCTCCCAGAATCTCATCGTCGGGAAGTCGCGCGGCCGCTAGCGGCCACCATCCGCGGGCGGCGTGGTCGGGGGCGCCCACGGGTTCGAGATCGGGCGCGGGGTTCCCGGGGCCGGAGGCGTCGCCTCGGGCGGCGCCGGGTCCACCGGGGTTGCCGTGGGGGGCGGCACCGACGGAGCGATCTCCGGGGGCGGTGACGTAGCGACCTCGCGGGGCGGTGTCGGCTCGGGCGCGGCCTCCGGCGCCGGAGCGGTCTCCGGCTCGGGAGCGGGTCCCGGCTCCGGAGCGCGTGCGGGCTCGGCCTCCGGGCTCGCTGGCCGCGACGCCGCGACCGAAGCTGCCGTGGGCTGCTTGAGGCCGCGCGCCAGGTAGTAGTCCACGGACATCTGCGCCTCGACCTTGCCGTCGACGAGCGTGATCACGCGCTGGGAGCGAGCCGCGATGTCGTACTCGTGCGTAACCATGATGATGGTCTGGCCGTTCTCGTGGAGCGTGTCGAAGACATCCATGATCTCCTCGGACGTCGAGGAGTCGAGGTTGCCCGTCGGCTCGTCCGCGAGGAGGATCGAGGGGTCGTTGACGAGCGCCCTCGCGATGGCCACGCGCTGGCGCTGACCGCCGGAGAGTTCGTTCGGTTTGTGGTCCATCCGGTCGGCCAGCTGAACGATCTCGAGCGCCTGCGCCGCCCTCTTCTGCCGGTCCCGGCTCGACACTCCCGCGTAGATCAACGGCAGCTCCACGTTGTGCAGCGCCGTCGCCCTCGGCAGGAGGTTGAACGTCTGGAACACGAAACCGATCTCCCGGTTTCGAATCCGGGCCAGGTTGTCGTCGCTCAGATCCTGGACCGCCTGCCCGTTGAGGACGTACTCCCCGCTCGTCGGGGAGTCGAGGCAGCCGATCATGTTCATGAGCGTCGATTTGCCCGAGCCCGAAGGCCCCATGATCGACACGTACTGGTTCCGGAGGATCTCGATGTCCACGCCGGCCAGCGCGTGCACCGTCTCCGTGCCCATCACGTACTCCTTCCGGAGATCGCGCGTGACGATGATCGACTCCATCTGTCCGTTCCCGCTCATCGTCCGTTCTCCCCGTTGACCGCGGCGTCGCTCCCTCCGCTACCGTCTTCGCGGTTGGCGGCCGCCCCGGTTGCCGGCCCGTCGATCCGGATCCGGCTTCCGTCGCCGAGTTCGCGGATCGCCTGGAACGAGCCGGAGACGACGGTCGTGCCGACGTCGATGCCGGACACGACCTCGAAGTAGTTCTCGCCGGCGATCCCGATCTGCACCGGCCGGAAGCGGACGATGTCGCCTTCCACGACGAAGACGCCCTCGATGTCGCGCGCCGCGTCGGATTCCCGGGCGCTCGGCAGGTTCTCGTTCGGGATCTCCTCGTATTCATCCGCATCCATCAGCGTGAGCGCCGTGATGGGGATGCTGGGCACGCCGTCGCGGGTGGCCGTGATCACGTCGGCCGTGGCCGACAGGTCCGGGCGGATCCCTTCGGGCGGCGCGCGCAGTTCGATCTTGACCTCGAAGTCGATCGCCTGGGCCGAACCGCCGGACGTGGCGGGATTCAGGGGGACGATCGAACTGTTGCCGATCTCGGTCACGGTCCCCACGAAGCGCCGGTTCGGGAAGGCGTCGATCTCGACGTAGGCGGAGTCGCCGATCGAGATGTCGGGCACGTCCGTCTCGTCCACCTCGATCACGGCCTCCATGACCGAGAGGTCCGCGACGGTCAGCAGGACCGTCCCCGGGTTGTTCATCGTCCCGACGATCGCGGTCTCGCCGCGCTCGACGTTCAGCCGCGTGATCCGGCCCGACATCGGCGCCCGGATCGTGGTCTTCCCGAGCCGGTCGCGCTCCTGCGCGAGATTCGCCTCGGCCTGTTCGACCTGGTACTCCGCGGCTTCGAGCAGGCGCGACTGGACGTCGGCGTTCGTCACCGCCTGTTCGACCTCGGCATCGGTCACGAAGTCCGTCCCGCGCGCCTGGAGCGCCGTCATGCGATCCGCGTCCCGCTGAGCCTGCTGGTAGGCCGCATCCTGCTGAGCCTGGCTGGCGCGCGCCTGCGCCAGCGCGGCCTCGGCCCGCTGCACGGCGGCCCGGAACAGCGCCGGATCGATCTGGAGCAGGAGGGCCCCCTCCTCCACGTCCTGGCCCTCCTCCACCGGGAGTTCGATGATCCTTCCGGCGACATCCGTCGTAATCTGAACCTGCGTCTTGGGCTCTATGTGGCCCGTCGCGGAGACGTCGTCGACGAGATCCCGCAACCCCACGGCCTCCACGCGCACTTCGACGGCGCCACGCCCCTGCCGCTGCGTGGCGAGGAATCCCATGGTCGCGAGAAGTCCAACCACGACGACCGCGATGATCGCTTTCTTCATCCTGTACAAGGACCTTTATTTCGAGACTCGGCGGGCAGTCCGGGCAACTGCGGGGCCCGCGCCCGGGGGTACGTCATGGGTACGTCACGGGTACGTCGATGCGGCGTGCGCGGTTTCACGTGCTAGCCGCCGGCCAAACCGGCGAGGAGCCCCGCGAACCCCGCGAGCGCCGCCACGAGGATCAGGTAGAGCACGAGCAGATACGTCGTGCCCGCCGCCACGGACCGGCCCGGATAGAAGCGGCTCACCGCCACCCCGAGCACCCCGCACGTCCAAACAGAGAAGATGTTGATTCCGTTTAGGAACCTGCCGATGAACCCCTCCATCTCGGGCAGGAAGAGACCGGGCGTGAGGGTCAGGGTCTCGGCGCCGGTCGCCATCAGGCCGATGGAGATGATCCCTCCTGCCGTGTAGATGTACATGGCGTGCGCGGCGGCGCTTAACAGCTGCTTGAAGCTGGCCTCGCCCCCCATGATGACGTTGAACGCGATGAGGAGGAGTCCCGCGATGAGCGAGAGTATGAGGGGTGTCGCGATGACCGCCCCCGCGATGATTCCGACCGGTCCGGGCGCAACGGCCGCATCGACCTGCTGCTCCAGCACCGCGGGGTCGGTTCCCGCCGGTATGAAGTCCGCGATCCGGTCCTCGGCCGCCCGCCGCAGTATCTCCTCGGGGACGATGACCGGCGTAAGGAACTGCAGCGCGATGCTGAGGCCGATCAGTGTCAGGACGGCGCCCATCCAGGCGGGCCGCTGGCGGAGCGCGTCGAACAGCTTCGCCGGCGAGACGAAGACCTGCACGATGCGCACGGGCAGGGAGGGGAGCCCGTGCTCCTCCACGGATGCCTCGGACGATTCCGGAAGGTGTTCCATCTTGTTCTCCTCCAGTCTGTTCTGACCCCTCGGCGTCTGTCTCAGCCCCCGGCGGGGGCGCGCAGGGCCTCGCGGCCCTCGGCGTCCAGGACGCGGAGGAGCCGGTCTTCCGCGTCGAGCCATACCCGGTGCAGGGCGCCTTCCATGTCCACGTCGTAGCGGGTCGCGTCCACCGACTCCTCGCCGAGCGACACGCCCTCCTCCGTCCGCGCGGCGAGGCGCACGGTCACGGTCCGGCCGTCGAGGGGCAGAATCGCCGTCAACCGCCCGTCCGGCGCGTCTCTGAGCGCACGCACGAGCACGAGATAGTGATGCGCGACCCCCGGCTCCAGGATCGCGCCCGCATCCTGGACCGGGTACTGCTTCCAGCGCTCGCCCTCAGGCGTCGCGAAGTGGAAGCGGACCCGGTCGGGGAAGCGCTCCCCGCTCACGAGAGCCGATACCCCCTCGCGAATCTCGTATTTCATCGGGAGCAGATCGGGGTCCATCTGGAGCCGCACCAGCCAGGCGGCCCGCTGCACCATCTCGACGCTCGCGAAGGCGTTCACCGTGGATCCGGTCCGCCAGACGCGGAAGCGCTCCGTCCCCACCCGGCGCCCCGCTTCGCGCAGGTACAGGTGGCCCGCGTCGAGTTCCTGCGCGCTCAGCGGGAGGGGGGCCGGCAGGCCCGCGAGCAGCGGACTCAGCAGGAGCACTCCCAGCAGCCCCACCGCTCTCGGCGCCGACGCAGGGTCGTGCCGCGGACTACCGGCGGCGCCGCACGACGATCTCACGCTCTTCGCCACACTTCCCACGTTCCTGCGCTCGTTCCTTCCCACGTTCCTGCGCTCAATCCCGCGCTCGTCCCGGCCTGTTTGAGAACCGGTTGAGACCGGCGCCGATCATTCCCTCACGGTGAAGTTACAAGGCTGCGCGGAGGGGAGCGAAGAAGGATGGCGGAGTGGGTGGGGTCGGCCTCGGTGATGTCGGCGGCGGTGATGGGACTCGACGTGCGGCCGGTGAGCGTCGAGGTGTCGCTGATCAGGGGGACGCCGATGATGCAGATCGTCGGCCTCGCGCAGAGCGCCGTGCGCGAGGGCCGCGAGCGCATCCGGGCCGCCGCGGCGCAACTGGGTCTTCACGTTCCCGGGCTGCGCATCACGGTGAACCTGGCGCCGGCGGACCTTCCCAAGACCGGGGCGGCGCTGGACCTGCCGATCATGCTCGGGATCCTGTGCGCGAAGGGGGATCTCCCTCAGGCTGCTCTCGATGGGACGCTGGCGGTGGGCGAACTCGGGCTCGACGGCTCCGTGCGTTCGATCCGGGGCGCCCTTCCGATCGCTCTCTTCGCGGCCGCGAACCGTCGCGTCGCGCGCCTTCTGCTGCCGGCGGCGAACCTGCGTGAAGCGTCGGCGGCGGAAGGGATCGTGCTGGGTGGCTCGGAGTCGCTGACCCACATTCTCGCTGCCCTGAACGGTGAGATTCCGCTGCGCGCCCCCTTGACGCTGCTCTCGCCGTCCGGCGGGCCGCCGGACGGCCGCGCGCGGGAGGAGGACGGGTTCGACCTGTCGGCCGTGAAGGGGCAGCCCGCCGCCAAGCGGGCGCTGGAGGTCGCCGCCGCCGGCGGGCACAACCTCCTCCTCTCGGGTTGCCCGGGTGCGGGGAAGACGAGCCTCGCGCGCTGCCTCCCCGGTCTACTCCCGGCTCTCGACGTCAGGGAGGCCGTGGACCTGACGGTGATCCACAGCGTCGCCGGCCTCCTCGCCGATGGCTCGGGACTCAAGCGCGCCCGACCCTTCCGCGCGCCGCACCATTCCATCAGCGAGGCCGGGCTCATCGGCGGCGGGACCCGTCCGCGGCCGGGCGAGGTGTCGCTCGCCCATCACGGCGTGCTCTTCCTCGATGAGCTCCCGGAGTTCGGGCGCCGTACGCTGGAGGCGCTGCGCCAGCCGATCGAGGAGGGACAGGTGCGGATCGTCCGCGCGGCCGGGTCGGCCAGCTTTCCCGCCGAGTTCACGCTCGTGGCCGCGATGAACCCCTGTCCGTGCGGCTTCCTCGGCGTGCCGGGCCGCTGCCGCTGCCTCGAGGAAACCGTGCGGCGCTACCGCCGCCGGGTCAGCGGACCGCTCCTCGACCGGATCGACATGCTCGTCGATGTTCCGGCCGTGCGCTGGGAGCAGCTTGCGGACGCGGTGTCCGGCGAGACGAGCGCGGTGGTGCGGGCCCGGGTGTCGAGGGCCCGCGCCCGCGCCGAACGCCGCCACGGAACGGTCAACGCGCGGATCCCGCCGGTCCGTCTCGAGGAGGCGTGCCGGATCGACCGCGGCGGCTGTTCGCTCCTGAGGAAGGCCGTGACGCATCTGGGCTTGACCGCCCGCGGCTACCACCGCGCGCTTCGCGTCGCCCGAACCATCGCGGACCTCGAGGGACGGGGCGACGTAGCCGAGGACCACGTCGCCGAAGCGATCCGCTTCCGCGGACCCTCCTAGGGCAGCGCGCCGGCCGGGAGTTCGGGGCAGCGGCCGGCTTCCACGGGCTCGGAGGCGGGAACGTCCCCCCTTCCGAGCGCGAGGAAGTTCCCGAGCAGACGCTGGCCGCCGGCCGTGAGCACGGCTTCCGGATGGAACTGCACGCCCCACACGGGCCACGACGCGTGTTCGAGCGCCATGACTTCGCCCTCGTCCGTGCGGGCCGTGACCCGGAGGCCGGCCCCCGGCTCGCCGGGATCCACGACCAGCGAATGGTAGCGGGTGACTTCGAGCGGAGAGGGGAGGCCCGCGAACAGCCCGTGCCCCCCGTGCCGGATCGCCGACAGGCGGCCGTGCATCGGGCGCGCGGCCCGGACGACGCGTCCCCCGGTCGCCGCGGCGATACACTGGTGTCCGAGGCAGACGCCCAGAATCGGGATCTCGGCGCCCACCGCCCGGACCACCTCGACGGAAGCGCCCGCTTCGGCGGGCGTACAGGGGCCGGGCGAGATGACGATGTGAGAGAAACCCTCGTCCGCCAGCGTCCCCGGATCGACGTCATCGTTGCGCCGCACCCGCACGGGCTCCCCAAGTTCCTCCAGATACCGCGCGAGGTTGAAGGCGAACGAGTCGTAGTTGTCGAGGAGGAGGATCATGGCAGGCGCAGGATATGTCTCCCCCGACGTCCGGTCGAGGCTCTTCGCGGCCGTCCTCCTCCCCGCCGCGATCCGCGCGGACCTCACGCGCGCGACCCGGGCCCTGCGGGCGCTGGAGGGCGTGCGGCCGGTGCGCGCGGAGCAACTGCACCTCACGCTGCGCTTCATCGGGGAGGTCGACCGCGGCCTCGAGACGCCGCTCGCGCGGGAGATCGCCGCCGCCACCGGGGAGCTGCCGGGCTTCCCGATGCGCCTGCGCGCCGCCGGCGTCTTCCCCTCCCACCGTCGCGCGCGCGTCCTCTGGATCGGCGTCGAGGAGACGCCCGCCCTCGCCGCGCTGCAGCGCTCCGTGGAGGAAGCGGTGGTCCGCGCCGGCGTGGCTCCCGACGCGCGCCCCTTCCGCCCGCACGTGACGGTGGGACGAATCCGCCGCCCGCCGCCGCCCGTAGGTTTGGCGGGCGCCATCGCGCGCGTCCGCTTCGAAGCCACGGTGGACGTTCGGCGCGTGTCACTGATGCGGAGCGAGCTTCTCCCCCGCGGCGCGCGGCACACGGAAGTCGCCGCCTCCCGGCTGGCGGGCGGCGCCGATGACGCCCGGCGCGCGCGGCGCTAGCTTTTCCTCTTTCCCCGATTCCGGTCGGAGGCGGTCGACATGGGTATTTTCCGAAAGCTCTTCAAGGGCCTGGGCTTTCTCATCTTTCTTCTGATTCTGCTGATCGTCGGCTGGATCTTTCGCGGAGACATCGAAGCGTGGCTCGCGAACGCGGGCGCGGATGAAATCGTCGTCGCGGAATCCACGCCGGAATTCGGTCCCGAGGCGGCGGCGCGGGTGGACGCGGCCCTGCGGGAGCTGGCGGCCGGCGGCGGGGCGGCCGAGACGCGGTTCACCGAGACGGAACTCCAGAGCTACGTGCGCTACCGGCTGACCTCCCTGCTGCCGGCCGGCGTCGGCGAGCCCGCCGTCGAACTGCGCGACTCGACCGTCGCCTTCACCGTCATGCTCAACTTCACGCAACTCCCGATCGCCGCGGACATGGCGTCGAGCCTGGCGAGGACGCTCGGGGATTCCGCCCGGGTCGCCGGAGAGGTCCTCCCGCGGGTGGGGGATGGCGGCGAAGGACGCCTCGACCTCGTGAGTCTCCAGGCAGGCATCCTCCCGGTGCCCCCGATGATGCTGGGCATGGCCGCGCAGCAGCTGGGGTTGCGTGCGGACGGACGAACCGTGCTCTTCGACATCCCCGAGACCGTCGTCGACGTCCGGGTGGAAAACGAGGAGGTCGTCCTCCTCATGGATCGCTAATCCACGAGCGGAGTTCCTCCGGCCATGGCTGAGAAGTTCCTCAACTACATCGCGGGCGAGTGGACCGCGCCCGCCACCGGCGAATACATCGAGAACCGGAACCCGGCGCGCACGTCGGACCTCATCGGCCTCTTCCCGGACACCGGCGCGGCGGAACTGGACGCCGCCGTCGCCTCCGCGCAGCGCGGCTTCGAGCGCTGGTCCAGGACGCCGGCCCCGGAGCGGGGTCTGGTCCTGAAGACGGCCGGGGACCTCCTCACGCGGCACAAGGAGGACCTCGCGCGCACGGCCACGCGCGAGATGGGGAAGGTGCTCGACGAAACGCGCGGCGACGTCCAGGAGGCCATCGACACGGCCTACTACGCGGCAGTCGAGGGCCGGCGCCTGTTCGGACGCACGGCGCCCTCGGAGCTGCGGAGCAAGTGGGCGATGTCGTTCCGGCGTCCGATCGGCGTGTTCGGGATCATCACCCCCTTCAACTTCCCGGTCGCGGTCCCGAGCTGGAAGATCTTTCCCGCGCTGCTGTGCGGGAACAGCATCATCTACAAGCCCTCGGAGGATGTGCCCCACAGCGCGCACCGGTTCGTGGAGATCCTGCTCGAGGCCGGCCTGCCGCCCGAGTGCGTGCAGCTGCTGCACGGCCGGGGCGAGACGATCGGGCGCGCCATCGTCGAACACCCCGGCGTCCCCGGCCTCTCCTTCACCGGATCCACGGAGACGGGCAGCCGGATCGGCGAGGTTGCCGGGCGCATGCACAAGCGTCTCTCCCTCGAGATGGGCGGCAAGAACGCGCAGATCGTCATGGCGGACGCGGACCTCGACCTCGCCCTCGAGGGCGTGCTGTGGGGCGCCTTCGGGACGACGGGACAGCGCTGCACCGCGACGAGCCGGCTCCTCGTGCAGGGCGATGTCCACGACGAGTTCGTGGAGAGGCTGTGCTACGAAGCGCGCTCCCTCCGACTCGGCGACGGGCGGGAGGCCGGCGTCGACGTGGGTCCGCTCATTCACGAGGCCGCGCGCGAGAAGTGCGAGCGCTACATCGCGATCGCCCGCGAGGAAGGAGCGACGGTGGCGACGGGGGGCGGACGGCCGGCGGAGAGCGGGCTCGCCGACGGCTGGTTCCTGGAGCCGACAGTGCTCGCCGGCGTCGACCGGGAACACCGGGCAG
Source organism: Gemmatimonadales bacterium (assembly GCA_009840115.1). Taxonomy (GTDB): domain Bacteria; phylum Gemmatimonadota; class Gemmatimonadetes; order Palauibacterales; family Palauibacteraceae; genus Palauibacter; species Palauibacter irciniicola. Next base: position 20,841 of record VXOJ01000004.1, read on the forward strand.
CGCGCGAGGAGATTTTCGGGCCGGTACTCTCCGTGATCCGCTTCGACACGATCGAGGAAGCCTTCGATATCAACAACGAAGTTCCCTACGGGCTCTCGTCGTCGATCTACACGCGGGACGTGACCGCGTCCTTCCGCGCCGTGGAGGAACTCGACAACGGGATCACCTACGTGAACGCGCCCACCATCGGCGCGGAGGCGCACCTCCCCTTCGGCGGTGTCAAAAACACGGGCAACGGGCACCGTGAAGGGGGGTGGGAAGTCTACGAGTTCTACACGGAGACGAAGGTGGCGTACGTCGATTACAGCGGCACGCTGCAGCGCGCGCAGATCGACGTCGACTGGTGAGGCAGGGAGGTGAGACCCCGTTGAGGTTCCCCATACATCCTGGTGTGGGTGAAGGCCGATCGCCGGGTTGAGGAGACAGGGAGGATGGGATGAAGAAACGACCGACTGAGAAAACCGTCCGCAGGTTTCGCGCGCCCACGGTCCGGGCGCGGCGCGGTCGCGACGCATCCGTCGGCCGGTGGATGTGGGAGTGGACGAAGTCCATTTTCGTCGCCCTCATCCTGTTTCTCTTCATCCGGACCTTCGTCGTCGAGGCCTTCCAGATCCCGACCGCCTCCATGGAGAACACGCTCCTGATCGGCGACTTCCTCCTCGTCAACAAGATGGTGTACGGGGCCGAAATCCCCGGTACCGACCTCGAGCTTCCCGCGTTCGGCGAGCCTTCGCGCGGCGACGTCATTGTGTTCGAGCCGCCCGAGTCCGCCGAACAGCCCCCGCGCACGAACTACGTGAAGCGGATCGTCGGGATGCCGGGAGATACGCTGCGCATGCGGCGGGGGAGGCTCTTCGTGAGCGGGGTTCCGTTCGAGGAACCCTACGTGAAGGCCGCGTCGAACTTCCCCGATGCACCGAGCCCGAAGTTCGCGTGGCAGCGCCCGTTCCTGACCGATGGCGCGCGCCGCTCCGGGGCCATGGCGACGCGGAACAACTGGGGGCCTCTCGTCGTGCCGGAGGACAGCTACTTCGTCATGGGCGACAACCGGTCGAACTCCGAGGATTCCCGCTACTGGGGCTTCGTGCCCCGGGATGCGATCCGGGGGCGGCCCTTCCTCGTGTACTATTCGTACGCTCGCGAGCCGCAGGGCCCCTGGGCCTGGCTCACGGAGATTCGCTGGGGCCGGATTCTGCGCGGCGTCGACTGAGGTCGACCCGGCATGGTCCGCATCTTCGAACGCTACCTCGCGGACATCGGTCGCGAGACGCTGCTCGACGCGCAGGCCGAAGTGGAACTGGCGCGGCGGAGTCGGGCCGGCGACCAGGCGGCGCGCGTGCGGCTCGTGAACGCGAACCTCCGCTTCGTCGTGTCCATGGCGCGCGGCTACCGGGGCCGTGGCGTCCCGCTGGCCGACCTCGTGAACGAGGGGAACCTGGGGCTCATGCGCGCCGCGGACCGCTTCGATCCGGAGCGCGGCGTCCGTTTCATCAGCTACGCGCACTACTGGGTCCGGCGGGCCATGACGCAGGCCATCGCCGACCACGCCGATCATCGGCTCCCCGGCGAACCGGCCGCGCACCGCTTTTCCCTCGACGAGATGGCCCCGGGGGGCGCCTGCACGTTCGAGGAACTGCTGCCCGACGATCAGGCGCCCGAGCCCGGAGCCGGGCTGATTCGCGAGCGGCTGCACGACGCCATCCAGGCGAGCCTGGCCGACCTTCCTCCGCTCGAGTCGGAGGTGGTGCGCCGCTACTTCGGTCTGGGCTACGAGCGGCCGCAGACGCCGGCCGAGATCTCGGCGGCCCTCGACGTGTCGCAGGAACGGACGCGCCATCTCCGGGAGCGCGGCCTTTCGCGGTTGCGCGCGGGCGCCGAACGGTCCGGGCTCGTGCGCTTCGTCAACGATGGCGCGCCCGGGGCCGGAAGCGCCTCGCGCCGCGCCCCGCCGACCTCCCGTCCCGCGCGCGAAGCCGCGCCTTCCGTCGCGGAAGCTGCGCCTTCCGTCGCGATTGACTTCATGCGAGGCTCTGAATAGCTTCACGGGCTATCATTTTCACGCGCTCGGCATCCGTCCCGCCGGGCGGTTTTTTTGAGGTGGGCAGAACGAATGAAGACGTACTCGGTGAAGGCGCGGGAGATCGAACGGGACTGGTACGTGGTCGACGCCGCGGATCAGGTTCTCGGCCGTCTCGCGACGCGGATCGCGTCCGTCCTTCGCGGCAAGCACAAGCCGATCTACAGCACGCACCTCGACACCGGCGACTACGTCGTCGTGGTGAACGCGGAGCGCGTGCGGCTGACCGGGAAGAAGGCGGATCAGAAGGAGTACTTCCGACATTCCGGCTACATGGGCGGAGAGCGCTTCATCCCCTTCCGGCGCATGCTCGACCGACACCCCGACCGGGTGATCAAGCTGGCCGTGAAGGGCATGCTGCCGAAGAACACGCTCGGCCGGCAGATGCTCGGAAAGTTGAGGGTGTACGCGGGGCCGGAACATCCGCACGCGCCTCAGCACCCCCGCCCCTTCGACACGATCGCGGAATAGCGACAGCGCGCACAGGGACTGCCAGGGAGACGAGAGTTGGCGGAAACGGAACAGGTCCAGTCGGTCGGACGCCGGAAGAAGTCGGTGTCCCGCATCACGATGAAGCGTGGCGTGGGCGTCGTAAACGTGAATGGCCGGGCGTTCGAGGAGTATTTCACGATCCCGCGGCACCGTTCGCTCGTCGCGGCGCCCCTCGATGTCACCGGGACGCGAGCGTCGTACGACATCGCGGTCCGCGTGCGCGGCGGGGGGATCACGGGCCAGGCGGAGGCCACGCGCCTGGGCATCGCGCGCGCACTCCTCGCGATGGATGAAGACCGCCGGCGGACCTTGCGGTCTCACGGCATGCTGACCCGCGATCCGCGCATCGTCGAGCGGAAGAAGCCGGGTCGTCCCAAGGCGCGCAAGCGCTTCCAGTTCTCCAAACGATAGCGGAAGGCGGATAGCCGAACGCATGGGCGTCGAGCTGCAGGACCTCTTGAAGGCGGGCGTACACTTCGGGCACCAGACACATCGCTGGAACCCGAAGATGCGGAAATACATCTTCGCCGAGTGCGGCGGGATCTACCTCATCGATCTCAAGAAGACGCAGCGCGAGCTTGAGCGGGCGCACGAACTCGTGCGCCAGACGATCGTCGCGGGCAAGTCCGTGCTCTTCGTGTGCACCAAGTCCCAGCTCGCCCGTGTCGTGCGGGGGGAGGCCGAGCGCTGCGGTTCCTTCTATGTCACGGAACGCTGGCTCGGCGGGATGCTCACCAACTTCCAGACGATCAAGAAGAACATCGCGCGCCTGAAGGAACTCGAGCGGGGCGTCGAGGAAGGGGCGTTCGAGTTCTACACGAAGAAGGAGCGGCTGCTCCTCGAGCGGGAGCGCGAGAAGCTCGACCGTTATCTGTCCGGCATCAAGGAGATGACGAAGCTGCCGGGGCTCGTGTTCGTGGTGGATTCGACCCGCGAGGACATCGCGGTGCGCGAGGCGAACCGCCTCGGCATCCCGGTCGTCGCGATCGCGGACACGAATGCGGATCCCGACCTCCTGACCATCGCCATCGCGGGCAACGATGACGCGATTCGCTCCGTTTCCCTGATCACGCGCTCGATCGCGGACGTCGTCGAGGCGTCGCGGCGCGAGATTCCGGAGGCGGGACGGGACGAGGCCGAGTCGCAGGCGTACACGTATTCGAGCGACGCCGGCGGGGTCGCCGACGCGGCCGGCAGTTCGCGCCGCCGCAGGCCGAGGCGAAAGCCGCGTCCCGAGGTCATCGCGCAGCGGCTGCACCATCCGGCCGTGATAGAGAGCGCCGATGGGGACGCCGAGTCGGCCGAAGGCGCCGATGAGGGTGCCGCGTCGGCCGAGAGCGCCGAGTCGGCCGAGAGCGATGCGAAGGCCGAAGCGGCGGACAACCCGGAGCCCGCGGCGGATGCCGGATCGGAGGATGCCGAAACGGCAGTCGTCGGCGAGGTGGAGTCGGAAGAGAAGTGACCGCAAGGGGCCACTTCGGTGGCCCTTTTTTTTGGGAAGGAGACATGGAGATCATGACGCAGATCACGGCCGGGGCGGTGAAGGCTCTCCGCGACCGGACAGGCGCCGGGATGATGGACTGCAAGCGCGCGCTCATCGAATCGGAGGGAGACACGGAGCGGGCCGTCGACCTGCTCAGGAAGGCGGGCGCGGCGAAGGCGGCGAAGCGCGAGGCGCGCACCGTGTCGGAAGGCACGATCCGCATCGCGATGCGTGACGGGTCCGCCACGATGGTCGAGGTGCTGAGCGAAACGGACTTCGTCGCGCGCAGCGAGGCGTTCGAGGATTTCTCGCGGGACCTGGCGGAGCGGCTGTTCGACCTCCCGGTGCAGGACGGCGAGACCGTGCGGGGCGATGCGCTGCTTCGGCTCGACGGGGAAGGCGCCATCGAGAGCCGCCTCAACGAACTTCGGGTGCAGGTGGGAGAGAACGTCCAGGTGGGCCGCGCCGTGCGCTATGACCTCGGCACGCCCGGAGCCTTCGCGTCCTACGTCCACTTCGGGAATCGCATCGGCGTGCTGCTGGAGGTCTCGGACTCGGACGACGCGGCCCGGGAGGCGGCGCGCGGGATCGCGATGCATGCCGCGGCCACGAACCCCCGGGGCGTGTCGCCGGACGACATTCCGGAGGCGGAGGTCGAACGCGAGCGCAAGCTGCTGACCGAGCAGGCGCTGGAGCAGGGCAAGCCGGCCTCGATCACCGAGAAGATCGTGGACGGCCGCATGCGCAAGTTCTACGAGGAGAACGCGCTTCTCTGGCAGGCCTACGTGCGGGATCCGGACCTGACGGTGAAGGACGTCCTGCGCGAGGCGGGAGAGGATGTGGCGGTTCGGCGGTTCGTGCGCTTCGAGGTGGGCGGCTGAGTTCCGCCGACCGGATTCCCGGGGGTGCGGGTGACCTGAAGTATGGCCGCGCCCTCGTGAAGCTCTCCGGCGAATCGCTCGCCGGAAATCGGGGCTTCGGCATCGACCCGCCCGTCATCGAGGAACTCACGCACGAAATCCGTCGCGTCCACGAGAGCGGCGTGAGCCTCGGGCTCGTCGTGGGCGGCGGCAACATCATGCGCGGCACGGTGGCGAGCGCGCGCGGCATGGACCGGGTGAGCGCGGACTACATGGGCATGCTCGCGACCGTCATCAACGCGATGGCGCTCCAGGACATGCTCGAACAGTCCGGCGTGGAGACGCGGGTCATGTCCGCCATCCGGATGGAGGAACTCGCGGAGCCCTACATCCGGCGTCGCGCGCTGCGACATCTCGAGAAGCGAAGGGTCGTGATCTTCGCCGGGGGTACCGGGAACCCGTATTTTTCGACCGATACGGCGGCCGTGCTGCGGGCGATCGAGATGGAAGCCGACGTGATCATGAAGGCGACGCGGGTGGACGGCGTGTACACGGCGGATCCGGAGACCGACCCGGAGGCCTCGCTCATCGACGAGATCGGCTATCTCGAGGTGATGACGCGTGAACTCGGCGTCATGGACGCGGCGGCGATCTCGCTGTGCAAGGACAACTCGCTGCCCATCGTCGTCTTGAACATCAAGCGGCCGGGTGCAATCCTGGCAGCGTTGCGAGGCGAGAGGATCGGGACGCTCGTCGGGTAAGCCGCCACGATCGGAGGGGACGGTGCCGGAGGAGACGCTTGAGAATGCGGTCCTGGCGATGGAAAGCGCGATCGAGGCGATCGCGCGCGAATTCGCCACCGTGCGCACGGGGAAGGCGACGACGGCGATCCTCGACGGCGTGAGGGTCGAGGCCTACGGCTCGATCGTGCAGTTGCGGCAGGTGGCGAACGTCAGCGCCCCCGAGCCGACCATGCTCCTGGTGCAGCCGTACGATCCGAACATCGCCCGCGATGTGGCCCGCGCGATCCAGAGCGGCGACCTGGGGCTCAACCCTTCCGTGGACGGCGCGGTCGTCCGCGTGCCCATCCCGCCGCTGACCGAGGAGCGCCGGCGCGAACTCGTCAAGATCCTCCACCGAATGGCGGAGGAGGGGCGGGTGTCGATCCGGCACGCGAGGCACGAAGCGCGCGACCGGCTCCTGACAATGCAGCGGGACGGGGAGGTCGGCGAGGACATCTGCCGCCGCACGATGGCCGAGGTCCAGACGCATACCGACGACTACGTGAAGAAGATCGACGCGATGCTGACGCGCAGGGAAGCGGAGGTGATGGAGGTTTGAGCGGATCGAAGAACGTCGCCGACGCCCTCAGGGCATACGTCGCCGGGCGGGATCGCGTCTGGGAGCACGGGCGCAAGCTCGGCCGGTCCGGGCTCGCCTCCGCGGACCCCTCTCCCGACCCCCCAGCGGAGATCGCCTTCGGAGAGTTGCCGGCGCGGCCGAAGTTCGGCGTCGCCGTGGCCGGGGAACTGGACTTCCGCCGCGGCCCGGCGGCGTGGCGCGACCGCCCCCCGCAAGGAGAGTCCTGACACCCGGCGCCGCCGCCCCGCCGGTGGCGGGCGCCGGCATGGCGGCGCGCCTGCGCGGCGCGCTCCAGGCGGCTCCGGAGCTCCTGCCGCGAGGCTCGCGCGTCGTCGTGGCCTTCTCCGGCGGATCGGACTCGCTCGCGCTTCTCCATCTCCTCCGCGCCCTGAGCGAGTCCTGGCCGTTGAAGCTGAGCGCGGCCCACTTCGACCACGGCATCCAGCCGGAGAGCGCCGCATGGGCCGCGAGGGCCGCGGAACTCTGCCGCCGCGCCGAGGTGCCGTGCGACGTGGGCCGGGCGACCGGACTCACGGGCGGCCCGGCGGAGTGGCGGGCGGCCCGATACGCCTTCCTTGCCGAGGCGCGGCGTCGAGCCGGGGCGGATCGCGTCGCCCTCGCGCACCAGCGCGATGACCATGTGGAGACGGTGCTGCTGAACCTCCTGCGCGGCCCCGGCTTTCGCGGGCTGGCCGGCATCCCCGCCCGCCGCGGCGCCTTCGTGCGTCCGCTGCTCGGCTTCGCGCGCGAGGAACTGAGAGGCTATCTGCGGGCCACCGGACGCGAGTGGGTGAGGGACCCCGCGAACCGGAATCCTCGGTACGGGCGCTCGCGGGTCCGGTACGGGCTCCTCCCGGCGCTGGCCGGCCGGCAGCCGTCCGTCCGCCGCCAACTGGCGGAACTCGGACGGAATGCCGCCGTGGCCGAGGGCGGGCTGGAAGCGGGCGTCCGGCGGCTCCTCGCCGCCGCGGGATACCGGGAAAGCGCCGGCGGGGCGCAAATTGCCCGGTCCGTACTGCTGGGGTATGATCGGGCGGCTCGCGGACGCCTGTTGCGGCGGGTCGCCCGGGACATGGGCTTTCGGGTGTCCCGACGCGGAACCCGCGCGGGCGCATCCTTCATCGAGACGGCGAAGAGCGGGCACGGAGTGGATATCGCGGCGGGTTTGCGGGTCGAGCGGGAGTTCGACCGGATTCATGTCCGGCGCGTGCGCGAGGCGTCGCCCGACCGCGAGTTCGATATCGACGGGACCAGGCGGGCCGGGCGGGAGCCGGTCCGCCTCGGCGGGCGCGACTACGAGGTACGCTGGGGCGACCTGGAGGGCACGGAACGCTGGGCCACCGCGCTCCCCGCCGACGGGATTCGGTTCCCGATCCGGGTACGGGGGCCGCAACCCGGAGACCGGATCCGCACGCGGGTCGGGTCGAAAAAAGTCGCGAAGCTACTGATGGAGCGCCGCGTGCCGGCCTCGGATCGTTCAGGCGTGCCGGTCGTCGCGGACGCCGACCGGAGAGTGCTGTGGGTAGCCGGACACTCCCGGGCGGCGGTGGAGCCGGCCGACTCCGGAGGAGCGTGGTTCGCCATTGGATTCACAAAGCGCCGGGATCGGCACGATGAACGCCGCGGAACGTGAGTTCACGGCGTACACCGGGAGCGAGGCCCTCGAGCACATCGTCTACTCCGCATCGGAGATCGCGGACCGCGTCGCCCGCATGGGTGCGGATATCGCCGCCGCATATCCGCGGGACGCCGATGTACTGCTGCTGGGCCTGCTCAAGGGCTCGTTCGTGTTCCTCGGCGACCTGGTCCGCCAGATCCGGCGTCCGCTGCAGGTCGACTTCCTCGTCGCGTCCAGCTACGGCAAGGGCACGAAGAGCTCGGGCATTGTGGAGCTGCTCTACGATCCGCGGGCTCCGATGGCCGGCCGGCACATCATCATCGTCGAGGACATCGTCGACAGCGGCACCACGCTGAACCAGTTGTGCGGAGGAATCGCCGCGCGAGATCCCGCTTCTCTCGAGATCTGCGCGCTTCTCCACAAGCGCATCGCGCCGGACCTCGAGTGGGAGCCGCGGTGGGTTGGCTTCGATGCACCAAATGAGTTCCTTGTGGGGTATGGATTGGATCAGGCGGAGGATTTTCGGCACCTTCCGTTTATCGCGTCTCTTCGTACGTGAGCCGTACGCGGGACGGCCGCAGGCGAGACATCGGAGCTTGAACAGGTCGGAATAGATAAAAATGAGACAAGAACAGCCGCAGAGGCCGGACGGCAGCGATCCCTCGGGGCGCATGCACCGATGGCTCAGGACGGCGTCGTTCTGGGCCCTGTTGATTCTCATCCCCGTCGCCCTCCTCCAGTTCATGGGAGGCGCCAGGGAGGGCCGGGAGACGCTGAGCTACACGGAGTTCCGGGAGCAGATCGAGCAGCGCAACATCGAGTCGATCCAGGTGCGCCTCGGCACCGGCGAGGTGGAAGGCACGCTCCGGAGCGCGATCCCCGTCGACGAGGCGGAGATCGCGAACTTCCATCTCCTGCTGCCGACCCTGGAGATCGGCGACGCCCTCATGAGCGAACTGCTCGAGGCCGACATCACGATCGAGACGCTCCCCGCGCGCAGCAACTGGCTCAACGTCTTCATCTCGATCCTTCCCTGGATCTTCATCATCGGGCTCTGGCTCTTCGTCATCCGGCAGATGCAGGCCGGAGGATCGCGGGCGTTCAGCTTCGGGAAGTCGAAGGCCCGACTCCTGAGCGGAGACACGCCGAAGATCACGTTCGCCGATGTCGCGGGATGCGATGAAGCGAAGGACGAACTGCAGGAGATCATCGAGTTCCTCAAGGATCCCCGGAAGTTCTCCCGGCTGGGCGGGCGCCTGCCGAAGGGCGCGCTGCTCGTCGGACCGCCGGGGACCGGAAAGACGCTCCTCGCGCGAGCCGTCGCCGGTGAGGCCGGACGACCGTTCTTCTCGATGTCCGGCTCCGACTTCGTGGAGATGTTCGTCGGCGTCGGAGCCTCCCGCGTGCGCGACCTCTTCGAACAGGGAAAGGCCCAGGCGCCCTGCATCATCTTCATCGACGAGATCGATGCGGTGGGACGCCACCGGGGGGCCGGCCTTGGAGGCGGGCACGACGAGCGGGAACAGACCCTGAACCAGCTCCTCGTCGAGATGGACGGGTTCGAATCGAACGAAGGCGTGATCCTCCTCGCGGCGACGAACCGGCCGGACGTGCTCGATCCCGCGCTCCTGCGCCCCGGTCGCTTCGACCGACAGATCGTCGTCGACAATCCCGACATCAAGGGGCGCGAGGGGATCTTCCAGGTGCACACGCAGGACATCCCGCTCGCCGACGACGTCGACCTCGCGGTGCTGGCGAAGGGGACCCCCGGCCTCTCGGGCGCGGATATCGAGAACGTCGTGAACGAGGCCGCGCTCATCGCGGCGCGGGACGACAAGGATCGCGTCTACATGGAGGAGTTCGAGCGGGCCAAGGACAAGGTCATGCTCGGCACCGAGCGCCGGAGCATGGTGATCTCCGAGGAAGAGCGCCGGGTCACCGCCTACCACGAGGCGGGGCATGCCGTGGTTGCCCTCCGCGTCCCGGGCCTGGATCCGCTCCACAAGGTGACGATCGTCCCGCGCGGGCGTGCCCTCGGGATCACGGCGTCGCTCCCGGAGGAGGATCGCCACAACTACACGAAGGAATGGCTCGAGGGTCAGCTCAAGATGCTGTTCGGCGGGCGCGTGGCCGAAGAGATGATGTTCGGCGCCAGCAAGATCACGACCGGTGCCGGCAACGACATCGAGCGCGCGACGGATCTCGCGCGTCGCATGGTCACGCAGTTCGGGATGTCGCCGGCCGTCGGCGCGATGTCCGTGGGGGACCGGGAACAGGAGGTCTTTCTGGGCCGGGATCTCTCCCAGCGCCGCGAGGTCAGCGAGAAGACGGCCGAACTCGTGGACGGCGAGATCAAGCGCATCCTGGATGAGTCGTACGACGCCACGCGTACCGTCCTCGAGGAGAATCAGCCGCTGCTCGAAGCGATCGCGGAGGCGCTGCTGGAGCGCGAAACGCTCGATGCGGAAGACATCAAGCTGCTCGAGGAGGGCCGCGAGCTGCCGGCTCCGGCTCCGGAACCCGCCCCGGCGGCGCCGCAGCCGGCGGCCCTGGAGCCGGCGCCCAAGCGCGAGCGTCCGCTGGAGGGTGCGGGGGGCGGCGAGCCCGCCCCGGCTCCGGCCTAACCGCCCATGGCGACACCCGGGCGTGCGCGGACGGGGCTCTCGACGGTGGGGCCGGCGCGCGCCTGGCGGGCGGGCGACCGGGAGATCTCCCGCGAATCGCCCGTGATCGCGGGAATCCTGAACGTCACGCCCGACTCGTTCTCCGATGGGGGCCGGTTCGAGCAGCCTCCGCAGGCGATCGCGCGGGGCCGGCAGATCGCGGAGGAGGGAGCGGCGATCCTCGACATCGGGGCCGAGTCCACCCGCCCCGGCGCCGATCCGGTGCCGGCGGACGAGGAATGGGCCCGGCTCGAACCCGTGCTCCGCGGACTGCGCGACCTCCCGATCCCCATCTCCGTCGACACCCACAAACTCGAGGTGGCGGAGCGGGCGGTGGACGCGGGCGCCGCGGCGATCAACGACGTGACGGCCCTGCGTGCCGATCCGGGGCTGGCGAGGCTCGCGGCCCGGACGGGCGTCGGGCTCGTCCTCATGCACATGCGCGGCACGCCCCGGACCATGCAGCTCGACACCGCCTACCGCGACGTCGCGGCGGAGGTCCGCGGCGCGCTCGCCGACGCCCAGCGGACGGCGCTCGACGCGGGCTGCGCGCCGGAACAGATCGCGGTCGACCCGGGGCTCGGCTTCGGCAAGTCGCTGGACGGCAATCTCGAACTGCTGGCGCGGCTCGACGAGGTCGCGTCGCTCGGAGCGACCGTGTGGGTCGGCCCGTCGCGCAAGTCCTTTCTCGGCGCGCTGCTCGACCTGGGGCCGGCCGAGCGCGTGACGGCCTCCGTCGCCGCGTGTCTGGCCGCGGTGCGGCGCGGCGCCGACGTGCTCCGCGTGCACGACGTTCGTGAGATGCGCCAGGCGCTCGACGTCGAGCACGCGATCGAGGCCCGCCGCTGATGGGCGCCCTCCTGAACTACGTCGGCCTGCTCCAGATCGATCTTCTGGACGTCTTCGAGATCACGGTCGTCGCGGTGCTCATCTACCGGGTGCTCATCCTGTGGTCGGGCACCCGGGCGTTCCAGATGCTGTTCGGCCTCGTCCTCCTCGTCGCGGTGTACGCCGCGGCGGGATGGCTCAGCCTCGACCTCATCCGGTCGATCCTCTCACAGGCCTTCACCTACGGCGCCTTCGCGCTCATCGTCGTCTTTCACCCCGAACTGCGGAATGCGCTCGCCCGCATCGGCCGCAGCCGCGTACTGAGCGCGCTGACCCGGCTGCAGGAGCGCAGCGAGGCGGTCGCGGACGAAATCGCGAAAGCGGCGGCCGAACTGTCCCGCACCCGGACGGGGGCGATCATCGCGATCGAACGCGAACTGTCGCTCGAAGAGTACATCGAGAAGACGGGGACGCGCCTGCGGGCGGACGTGTCGTCCAGCCTGCTCGTGTCGCTGTTCACGCCCAGGTCGCCGCTCCACGACGGGGCGGTCATCGTGCGCGACGGGCGGATCGTGGCCGCCGGCGTCCACCTGCCGCTCACCCAGTATCCGCTCAGCGACCGGACGCTGGGGACGCGGCACCGGGCGACGCTCGGCCTCTCGGAGGAGACCGACGCGTACGTCGTGGTCGTGTCCGAGGAGACGAGCCAGATTTCTCTCGCCCGCCGCGGTGTCCTGCGCCGGAACCTGTCGTCGCAGCAGCTCCGCGACCACCTGGCCGCGGACGTCCCCGCGCCGGAACTGAGCCGCCCCGCTCCCGATCGCGACGCGGAGCCGGCGGATGGGCCGAAACGGTTTGACGAGGCTCCGTCCGTCCCCTAAACTTTGCGAGATACGATCGGACCGGGGCCGGGCCACAAATCCCTCACGGGCAGGCGATATGGGCAATCAGTACGAGTTGCTGACGCTGTTCACCGATGGCGGGTTCATGATGTACCCCCTTGTCCTTTGCTCGCTGATCGCGATCGGCGTGATGCTGGCCAAGGCGTGGACCCTCTGGATTGCCCACCGCGATTCCAGAAAACTGCTCAACGAGATCGAGGATCTCGGGGTGAGCGGCCGCCTCGGCGAAGCGATCACCGCGGCGGAAGAGACGCGCGGGCCCGTCGCCGCGATCCTCCTCGCCGGCCTGCGCCGGCTCCGTGACCGGGGCGGCGACTCGCGCTCCGACGGGAAGGACATCCAGAAGGCGATCGCCACGACGGGCGTGATCGAACTCGATTTCCTCGAACGCGGCCTGACGGTTCTGGGCACGATCGCCAACGTCGCCCCGATGCTGGGCTTCCTCGGCACCGTGATCGGGATGATCCTCGCCTTCCAGGCCATCGAGATCGCCGGACAGGTGGAGCCGGGACTCGTCGCCGGCGGCATCAAGGTGGCGCTCATCACGACCGCCACCGGCCTCTCGATCGCGATCCCCGTCAACATCGGCTACAACTTTTTCGTCACCCGCATCGATCGTCTCATCCTCGACATGGAGGAAGGGGCGCAGGAGGTGCTCGGACTCATCTGGGACCTCGAGGACCGGCGCGCCTAGGCGGCGAGCCCGGGTCGTGTCCCGGACGGCAAACGGAGAAAGAAGTCCACAATGGCGATCATGAAGCGCAAGCAGAAGGTGTCGGACGAGATCCCGACCTCTTCGATGGCGGACATCGCGTTCCTCCTCCTGGTCTTCTTCCTCACGACGACGGTGTTCAACGAGGAACGGGGACTGCCGATCGTGCTCCCGGAACAGTCCGAGGAGCAGGACGTGTCGGGCAGGAACCTGATCTTCTTCATCGTGCAGCCGGACGGCCGCGTCATCGTGCGCCGGGGCGAGAGCGAGCAGGAACAGGTCGTGGCCCACACGCAGGTGGCGAACATCCTTCGCACCGAACTGGCGGGTAACGAGAATCTGATCGCCGCCATTCAGACCCACCCCAACGCGCCCTACCGCCACATGGTCAACGTGCTCGATGAGGTGAAGCTGGCGGGCGCCGAGCGAATCTCGCTACAGGAGATGGAGAACTAGATGGCCATCAAGGACAGCGGCTTCAAGAAAAAGTCCGGGTCGGACGGGTCGATCCCCACTTCGTCCATGGCCGACATCGCGTTCCTCCTCCTCATCTTCTTCATGGTGACGACCGTCTTCCGGAAGGACCGGAACCGGCAGATCGAGTGGACGACCGCCGAAGCCACCGAGAAGATCGACGAGAAGCGGCAGAACATCCTCCACCTCTGGGTCCAGCGCGACGGTTCGGTCTGGATCAACGACGTGCTGACGCCGTTCGAGGACATCTCGGAAACGGTCCGGCCCATCTACGCGGAAAACCGGGAACTCGTGGTCGCGATTCGCGGCGACTCCGAGGTGCCCTATCAGCAGATCAATACGATTACGGAAGAACTGCAGGCGTCCGGCGCGGTGCGCGTCACCTTCGCCACGCGACTCGAGCAGCGCGCAATGCGGGCTCGGCGCTAGCAGACACACGACGGGTTTCTGAAGACCGGGAGAGAAACGATGGAAGAGACCGGAATTCGGCTCACCGCGAACGATCAGTTCAAGCGAGCGAGCACCAACTGGACGCAGATCGGCCTCATGGTGGCCGTCACGCTCCATTTCGGGCTGTTCGTCCTCGTCCGCCCGTTCGAGGCCGCGGATCTCGGCGTGGTGGTCGATGAGATCGAAGCGGTGGCGCTGCCGCCCGAAGTGAAGATCCCGCCGCCGCCGGAGCAGATCGCCCGTCCGGCCACGCCGCGGGTCGCTTCGGTCGACATCTCCGAGGACATCACGATCGCGGAAACGACGTTCGAGTCGTTCACGACGGACAACGCCCTGCCCCCGCCCCCCGAGACGGGGAGCCCGGCGGACCGGCCGTCCTTCATCGCGTACGATACGCCGCCGGTGATGCTGAACGGGGGTGAGATTCAGCAGATTCTGGAGCGGGAATACCCGCGCACGCTGAAGGATGCCGGCATCGGTGGTCGCGTCGAACTGTGGCTCTACGTGACCGAGGGTGGAGCCGTCGAGAACTTCGAGGTCAAGACCTCGTCCGGGAACGGCCTGCTCGATGAAGCCGCGGGGAAGGTCGTGCAGCAGATGAGGTTCACGCCCGCGAAGAACCGCGACAAGGTCACGGCGGTCTGGGTCTCCCAGTGGGTGACGTTCCAGGTGATCTAGCCCGTCCCACGGACTCGAGGCCACGACAAAGCGCCCGGCGACGCCAACGCGACGCCGGGCGCTCTCAGGTCGAGGTCCGGCTGGCCGGGGTGACCGAGCGCATCGAGGCGGCGGCGAGGCGGGCCGGACGGCGCGCGAGCGACGTCGAGATCCTTCCCGTGACGAAGGGACATCCCGCCCGGAGCATCGAGATCGTGGAGGCCCTGGGCGTGGGCCGGATCGGCGAGAACCGGGTGCCGGAGGCCGAGGCCAAGCGGTCGGAGCTGGGACCGACGCCCGGCGTCGCGTGGCACCTGATCGGCCGGCTGCAGCGCAACAAGGCGCGCCGCGCGATTCGGCTGTTCGATGTCGTGGAGTCCGTGGACAGCGTGCGGCTCGCGGCCACGCTGAGCCGGATCGTCGGGGAGGAGCGGCGCGAACCCGTCGAGGTGCTCGTGCAGGTGAACACGTCGGGGGAGGCGGCGAAGGCCGGCCTGGGCCCGGACGACGCGCTCGATGCCGTGGCCGAGATCTGCGAACTGCCCGGTCTGCGCGTGGCCGGACTGATGACGATGGCGCCCTTTACGGCGGACGAAGCCGTGGTCCGGCCCGTGTTTCGGGGCGCCGCGCGGCTACTGGAGCGCTGCCGGGCGGAGATTCCGGGCTTCGGAGGCCGGGCGCTCTCGATGGGGATGAGCAACGATTTCGAGATCGCGATCGAGGAGGGGAGCACGCGGGTGCGGCTCGGTACGGTGCTACTGGGGGAGAGATGATCGATCTGACGCCGCTCGACGTCCGCAAGAAGAAGGACGATTTCAGGCGTTCCGTGCGCGGGTACGACGCGCAGCAGGTCGAAGCGTTTCTGGCGGTCGTGGCGGATTGTCTCGAACGCCACGTGCGCGAGCACGTCGTGCTCAGCGACCGGATCGAGCAGCAGCAACAACAGTTGGAGAGCTACCGGGCGCGCGAGCGGGCCCTCAACGAAGCGCTTCTGGCCGCACAGGAGTTGCGCGAAGAGGCCCGCCTCCAGTCCGAGCGCGATGCGGGCGTGCGGGTCCGAGAGGCCGAGATGCGCGCGGGCGCCGTCCTCGCCGATGCGGAGCGGGCCGTCCGCCTCTGCCACGACAAGGTCGAGGACCTGAAGGCGACCCGGGGCCGCTTCCTCGCCTCCCTGCGAAAGCTGTTCGAGCGTTTCGAAGAATACCTCGACTTCGAGGATGAACGGTTCGGGGACGGGTCGAGCGATCTCGATCGGTTCATCGAGCGGTTGCGAGGCATGAGCGGAGACTCCGATCCGGTCGAGCCGCCCCCGGACGGGGCCCTCGATCCGGCCCGGGACGGGGCTCCCGATCCGGCCGCGGACGGGACCGCCCCGCCTCCATCGATTAGCCGGGTCGACGTCGGCGGTTCGGGCGCCGCGTCGACCTGACCGCAGCGCCCGCTGCGCACGCCCGCCGTTCCGACGATTGCGTCGGCCACCCGGAAATCGCCAGACGGAGTACCTCCATGGCCTACCGGCCAATACCGGAGTCCGTACGCGGGCTCGAAACCGAAGTCCTCGGACGCTGGGAGGAAGAGAAGACCTTCGAGCGCAGCCTCGCGGCCCGGGCGGACGCGCCGGACTTCGTGTTCTACGAGGGGCCGCCGACCGCGAACGCCGCGCCCGGCGTCCATCACATCCTCGCCCGTACGATCAAGGACGCGGTGGCGCGGTATCGCACCATGTCCGGTTACCACGTGCCGCGGAAGGCGGGCTGGGATACCCACGGGCTGCCGGTGGAACTCGAAGTGGAGCGTTCGCTCGGCATCTCCGGCAAGCCGGACATCGAGCGCTACGGGATCCGAAAGTTCAACGACATGTGCCGGGACAACGTGTTCCGCTACCAGGACGCCTGGGAGCGGCTGTCCCGGGACATCGGCTACTGGCTGGACTACGGCGACCCCTACGTCACGTACTCGCCGGAGTTCATCGAGTCGGGCTGGTGGGCGCTCTCGGAGATCGAGAAGCGGGGCCTGCTGTACAGGGGATACCGCGTCATACCGACGTGTCCGCGCTGCGGCACGGGCCTCTCGAGCCACGAGGTGGCGCAGGGCTACCGGGACGTCGCCGAGCCCGCGGTCTACATCAAGTTCCACCTCGTGGACGACCCGGATGATGCGCGAGTCCTGAGCTGGACCACGACCCCCTGGACGCTTCCGGGCAACCTCGGCCTCGCGGTGGGGCCCGACATCCCCTATGCCCGCGTCCGCGTCCTGCCCGGGGACGCGGACGGCGCCACGGCCCCCGCGCGGGCGCACGACGGGCCCGGCGGAGCTTCGCCCGGGGAAGTGCTCATCCTGGCCCGCGACCGCGTCTCGGAGGTGCTGCGGCACCCGTATGAGATCGTCGGGGAAATGGGCGCGGACGAACTCGCGGGACGGCGCTACCGCCCCCTCTTCCCGGGCGCGGTGGACGGCGCCGGCTCCGACGCCGCGTGGACGGTGCTCGAGGCGGACTTCGTCACCGTCGACGACGGGACGGGCGTCGTCCACACCGCGGTGATGTACGGGGAAGACGACTTTCGGCTGGGCGAGGCCGCGGGGCTGCCGATGCAGCACACGGTCGGAGGGGACGGGCGTTTCCTCGACACCGTCCCGGGCGGAATCGCCGGGATGCACGTGAAGGACCGGGAGACGGAACGCGCGCTCCGCGACTGGGCCGTCACGCACGACCAGCTGTACGTGCGCGAGATGTACGAACACAGCTATCCGCACTGTTGGCGCTGCGACAGCGCGCTCCTCTACATGGCGCGGGATTCCTGGTACATCCGCACGACCGCCGTGAAGTCCCGCCTGCTCGAGCACAACGCGTCCATCGACTGGCATCCGCCCGAGACGGGATCCGGCCGCATGGGCGAATGGCTGCAGAACAACATCGACTGGGCGCTCTCGCGCGAGCGGTACTGGGGGACCCCTCTCCCCATCTGGCTCTGCTCCGAGGACTGCGGGTACCGGGAGGTGCTCGGATCCTTCGAGGAACTGGGGCGCCGCGTCGGCGGCCTCCCGGAGGACTTCGATCCCCATCGGCCGGGGATCGACGGCTACGAGTGGCCCTGCGGCGTCGAGGCGTGCGGTGGCACAATGCGGCGCGTGCCGGAGGTCGCCGACGCCTGGTTCGACTCCGGCTCCATGCCCTACGCCCAGTGGCACTACCCGTTCGAGAACCGGGACACCTTCGAGCGCTACTTCCCGGCCGACTACATCGCCGAGGGCGTCGACCAGACGCGCGGCTGGTTCTACTCGCTCCTCGCGCTCTCGACCATCCTCTTCGACCGCGCGCCGTTCCGGGCCGTCGTCGTGAACGACCAGGTGCTCGACGCGAAGGGGCGGAAGATGTCGAAGTCCCGGGGCAACGCGGTGGACCCGCGCGAGGCGCTCGACACCTACGGGGCCGATGTCACGCGCTTCTACTTCCTCTCGGGGTCCAACCCCTGGGTGCCGAAGCGGTGGGATCCGTCGGCGCTGCGCGAAACCGACCGCAAGCTGTTCGCCACGCTCCGTCACACGTACCGCTTCTTCGCCCTCTACGCGAACGAGGAGGGGTGGTCGCACGCCACGTCCGCGGCGGCCCCCGCATCCGACCGAAACGATCTCGACCGCTGGGTGCTCGCGCGCCTCGACCGGGTCGTGCGGCTCGTGGGGGAGGCGCTGGACTCGTTCGATCTCACCGGCGGCGCGCGCGCGATCCAGGAGTTCGTGCTCGACGACGTATCGAACTGGTACGTGCGCCGCAGCCGCGACCGCTTCTGGGCGACGCAACCGGGGGCCGAGGCCGCGAGCGCCGACGCGTTCGCGACGCTGCACGAGTGTCTCGCGACGACCGCGCGGCTGCTCGCCCCGTACGCCCCGTTCATGTCCGATTGGCTGTATCGGGCGCTCGCGGACGAAACGTCCGTCCACCTGGCGGATTTTCCGGAGCCGGAGGGGCGCTCGGAGCCCGAACTCGAACAGGCGATGGAGGACGTTCGGCGGCTGGTGGCGCTGGGCCGCGCCGCGCGCGAAAAGGCGGGGGTCCGGATTCGGCAGCCGCTGCGCACGCTGCACGCGGTGCTGCCCGAGGGACGGGCGCTCGCGGGCCCCATGGCGGCGCTGGCGATGGAGGAACTCAACGTGAAAAAGGTTGTGTCGCTGGGGGACAGCGAAGATCTTACCCGGCTGTACGCGAAGCCGCGGTTCGGGGCGCTGGGTCCGAAGCACGGCGCGCGGACGCCGGCGGTCGCGGCCGCCATCGAAAATCTGGACGCGGCGGCCCTGAGAACGCTCAGGGATGGGGAGCCGCTCGACATCGAGACCGGAGGCGAACGGGTTCGGGTGACGCCCGAAGACCTCGTGATCCAGGAGGAGACGGTGACCGATCTCGCCGTGGCGACCGGTGGCGGTTACCTCGCGGCCGTGGATACCGATATCGATGATGCGCTGCGCGACGAAGGCTATGCGCGGGAGATCGTGAATCGCGTCCAGCGGCTGCGGCGCGAGGCGGGGCTCGAGGTCGCCGACCGCATCCGGTTGGGCGTGGAGGGTCCGGGGGAGCTGGAACGGGCCGTGTCGACGCATGCGGACTACATCGCCGGCGAGACGCTGGCCGTGGAGGTGCGGACCGGGTCGGCCCCGCGGGGAGGCCTGAGTTCAGCTGTGGTGACGATCGACGACGTCGAGGTCCGCATCGGAATCGGCGGCGTCGGCGAACGTGCCTGAGAAGGATGAACGCCGAACAACGGAAACACATCGAGAAGAGGCTGCTGGAGGCCCGGGCGCGCGCGACGCGGGAGCTGGGGCAGTACGACGAGGAGTTCACCAGCTCGCTTCAGGGAGCGGACAGCGATCTGGCCGCGTACAGCTTCCACATGGCGGACCAGGGGACGGACGCCATGGAGCGCGAGAAGGCGTTCCTGTTCGCGAGCAAGGAGGGTCGGCTGCTCTACCACATCGATGAGGCGCTGAGGCGGCTCTATCGGAACCCGGAGCAGTTCGGAAGGTGTGAGCACTGCGGCGACGAGATCAACTTCGAGCGGCTCGACGCCCTCCCGCACGCGCGGCTTTGCATTCGGTGCAAGGAAAGGGAAGAGACCGGTGCCTGAAGCCTCCGGGCACGTGGACGACGCCACCCCCGAACACGAGTCGCCCGGGTTGCCGGGCAACGGCGATCTCGCCGCCCGACTCTGGCTGACGCTCGTGCCGATCGTCGTCATCCTCGCGCTGGACGTCGCGACCAAGGCGTGGGTCATGAACACGTTCGAGCTGTACGAGCGAACGCCGGTGATCGGCGACTTCTTCCGCTTCACCTACACGCACAACCCGGGAGCCGCCTTCGGGCTCAACATCGGCGAACATTCCCGGGTCTTCTTTCTCGTCCTCTCCCTGATCGCGCTCGGCGTGCTCGGCGTCCTCTACCGCGGCACGCCGTCCTCCGACCGACTGCGCATCCTCGCCATCTCGCTCGTCTCCGCCGGCGCGCTCGGCAACATCTGGGACCGCATCCGGCTGGAAGCAGGGGTCGTGGACTTCCTCGACTTCGGCATCGGCACGCACCGCTTTCCCATCTTCAACATCGCGGATTCAGCCGTGACGGTCGGCGCGGCGCTGTTGCTGATCTCGTTCTGGCTCGAGGGCCGGCGCGAGAGGGAGTTGGCGGCCGCCGCGGCGGAAGCGGCCGCCGCGGCGGAGGCGGCCCCCGAGTGACGTGAGTCCGCCCGAATCCGACGCGGAGGGTGCGGGCGAGCGGCGGCTCATCGAGATCGGCGAGGACGCGGCGCTCGACCGGCTCGATCGCCTGTTGGCCGACCGTCTCTCACTGAGCCGGGCCCGGGTCGCGCAACTCATCTCCGACGGGCGGGTGACCGTCGGCGGGCGGGTGGTGCCGAAGCGGTATCGGCCGCGGCCGGGAGATCGGATCGCGATCGAACTGCCGCCCCCGGTCTCCACCCGGCTGGAACCCGAAGACATCCCGGTGGAGATCCGATACGCGGACGACGACCTCGCGGTGGTCGAGAAACCGGCCGGACTCGTCGTCCACCCGGCGCCCGGCCATCCGGAAGGCACGCTGGTAAACGCCCTCCTGTTTCACCTCGGCGGCCTGTCGAGCATCGGGGGGGACCGCCGGCCCGGGATCGTGCACCGACTGGACAAGGACACGAGCGGGCTCATGCTCGTGGCGCGCCGGGACGAGGCGCATCGGGCGCTGTCCGCGGCCCTCCGCCGCCGCGAGGTCGAGCGCGGGTACGTCGCCGCGGCCTGGGGGCACCTCGACGAGGAGCGCCTCACGGTGGACCGCCCGATCGGGCGCGATCCGCGCGACCGGAAGCGGATGGCCGTGCGCGAGGCCGGACGGCCCGCGGTGACGCACTTCAAGCGCCTGGAGCGCTGGAACGCGGCGGAACTGCTCGCCGTGCGGCTCGCCACGGGGAGGACGCACCAGATTCGGGTGCACCTGGGATCGCTCGGACACCCGGTCGTCGCGGACCCCATCTACGGGCCGGACTGGGAACGGGGGTTCGGCGGTGCGGGGGGGCGCTGGGCGGAGGCGCTTCGGCGCCGGGCGGGGCGACTCTTCCTGCACGCCGCGCACCTCGCGTTCGAGCACCCCGGGACCGGGGAGGCGCTGTCGTTCGCCTCGCCGCTGCCCCCGCCGCTCCTGGAGGCCGCGGAATGGGCCCGGGCGACCTCGTGAGGCGCTCCGCGCGCGCCGCGCAGGCGCCCCGGCAATGGTTGACGCATGTAGGAGGGACGTCTAGCGTCCCCGCATGAACCAGGGAAGACGTGACCGGAGGGGGGGAGAGGCTCCCGCCCGAGGCCTCCAGTTCGGGGTGGCCAACTACGCGGCGTTCGCGCTCGGCCTCACGTCGATCGCCGCCGGGTACGTGCTGCTGGACCGGGGGTCCGTGACGGCCGCGCCGCTCCTGCTCATCCTGGGCTATGCGGTGTTCCTGCCCGCCGGACTGATCCTCGGCTGGCGCAAGCTCAGCTAGCGGGCGATTCGGGGCGAATAGCTCAGCCGGTTCAGAGCGCCTGCCTTACAAGCAGGAGGTCGGGGGTTCGAATCCCTCTTCGCCCATTTGGTTACCGACATGTGGTTCCTGATCGGCACGTTCTCGCGTTGGGCGCTGTTCGCGGGCCTCCTCGTCGCGGTGGGCGCGCTGGCCTTCAAGCTGGTCGTCCTCAGGCGTTACCCCGGGTTCGGGCCGGTGGAAGACGAAGCGGCCGGAGTGACGCCCGAGAGACTGGCCGCTCGGCTCGGCGGCTTCGCGGTACTGCTCGCCGGAGCCGGCGCCCTGGGTCGCCTCGCCGCGGAAGTGAGCATCTTTCGCGATCCGTTCGAGCCTCTGGCGGCCGAGGTCCGTCTGCTCGTGACCGGGACTTCCTGGGGTCGGGCGTGGCTCGCGCAGGTCGCGGCGGTCGTGGTCTCCGGGCTCGCGTTCGCCCTCGCCCTCGCCTCCGCGCGGGGCGCGCGGGCGGAGTTCGGCTGGATGGTGGCCACGGCGGGAGTGGCCCTCCTCGCGTACACGCCGGCGCTGGCCGGGCACGCGGTCGGCGCCGAACACTTTGTCACGCCGGCGATTACCGCCGACATCTTCCACATGGTGGCGGGGGGCGTGTGGCTGGGCACGCTGGCCGTGATGGCGGGGGTCCTCTATCTGGGCCGCCGCCGCGGGGCCGGAGTCTCGAAACGCCGCATCATCGAATGGATCTCGGCCTTCTCGCCGCTCGCGCTGGGCTCGGCGGCCGTCATCGCGGTCACCGGACTCTTCGCGGCGTGGCTCCACGTCGGGACGGTCTCGGCGCTCTGGACCGAACCCTACGGCCGGACGCTGAGTCTGAAGCTCTTTGTCGTCCTCGCGGTCGCGGGTTGCGGCGCGTACAACTGGCGGCGCGCTCCCGGCCGGGTCGGGGAATCCGGAGATCCGCCCCGTCTTCCGCCGACCGTCACCGTCGAGTTGAGCGCGGCGGGTCTGCTCCTCCTCGTCACGGCCGTTCTCACCGGCACGCCGCCCCCCGCCCATTGAAGCCCATGCGACGCTCGGTGAGACACGCTCGGGCGGGTTCCGGACCGTGACGGCGATCTCCGAACTCCGGGTGAACGGAGACAGGCTCTGGGGACGCCTCGAGGAGATGGCGCGCATCGGAGCCACTCCGGCCGGGGGCGTCCACCGCCTCGCCCTGAGCGACGAGGACCGTCGGGCGCGCGATCTCTTCCGGGCGTGGGCCGGGTCGCTGGGCCTCGCGGTGTCCGTCGACGGGATCGGCAACATGTTCGCCCGCCGGGAAGGCCCGGAAGGGACGGGCGCCCCCGCCGAGAGCCGGCCCCCTCTCGTGCTCGGGAGCCACCTCGACAGCCAGCCCACGGGGGGCCGGTTCGACGGGCCGCTCGGCGTGCTCGCGGCGCTGGAGGTCGTGGAGACGCTCGAGGAGCACGGGGTTCGGACGGCGCGTCCGATCGAAGTCGTGAACTGGACGAATGAGGAAGGTGCCCGTTTCCCGCCCGCCATGATGGGTTCGGGCGTGTTTTCGGCGCGCTTCGATCTCGCGGAGGCCCTCGGCGCGACGGACCCGGACGGGATGACGGTGTCCGACGCCATCGACCGCATCGGCTATCGCGGCGCGCTCCCGGTCGGTGGCCGTCCGATCGCCGCCGCGCTCGAGTTGCACATCGAGCAGGGCCCGATTCTCGAGGAGGACGGATGCGAGATCGGCGTGGTGACCGGGGTGCAGGGCGCTCGCTGGTTCGACCTGGCGATCGTGGGCGAGGAAGCGCACGCGGGGTCGACGCCGATGTCGCGGCGGACGGATCCGGTCGCGGCGCTCGGGCGGTTTCTCGTGGACGTGAATCGCCGCGTCGAACGCGACTTCGCGCCGCACGGACGGCTGACCTTCGGGGTCCTGGCGGCCGAGCCGGCCTCGCGGAACACCGTGCCCGGGCGCGTGACGGTCAGCGTGGATATGCGTCACCCCGACGATGCGACCCTCGACGACATGGAAGACGCGCTGCGCGAGGCGGCGACCGACGCCTGCCTCGAACGCGGAGCGGCATGGCGGCTCGACGACGTCTGGCGCTCTCCTCCGGTGCGGTTTTCCGGCCGGTGCATCGACGCCGTCCGCGCGGCGGCGGATCTCTGCGGCTATTCCTCCATGCCGATGGTGGCCGGCGCCGGCCATGACTCCGTGCACACGAACGACGTCGCGCCGACGGGGATGATCTTCGTCCCCTGCGAGGGCGGCATCAGCCACAACGAGGCGGAGAACATCACGCCCGCACAGGCGGAGGCGGGCGCCAACGTCCTCCTCCACGCGGCGCTCAGGCTCGTGGAGCCGACGCCGGCTGATATGTTGTCCGCGCCGACAAACCAACCAGGAGGCGCCGCGTGACCGCCACGACGAACCCCGCCACGGCGAACCCCGCCGGAACCGCAACGGCTCAATGGCAGGACCTCGACCGACGCCATCACGTCCACCCCTTCATCGACCCCCGGGTCGTGGCCGAAAAGGGGACGCGCGTGATCGTGGGCGCGGAGGGCCGCCACCTCGTCGACTCCGAGGGCCGGCGCATCCTCGACGGCATGGGCGGCCTGTGGTGCGTGAATCTCGGCTACGGACGCGAGGAACTTGCGAGGGCGGCGTACGACCAGATGGTCGAACTCCCCTATTACAACACGTTCTTCCGTTCCGCGCCCCCGGCGACGATCGAACTGTCGCGGGTCCTCGCGGAACTCACGCCCGGCGCGATCGCGCACACCTTCTTCTCGAGTTCCGGTTCCGAGGCGAACGACACCATCGTCCGCCTCGTCCGCCGGTACTGGGATCTCCGTGGAAAGCCCGAAAAGAAGACGTTCATCAGCCGAACCTACGCGTATCACGGCAGCACGATGGCCGCCGCGAGCCTGGGCGGCTTCGAAGCCATGCACGCGGTGGGCGACCTGCCGCTGCCCGGCTTCGAGCACGTCATGCCCCCGTACTGGTTCGCCATGGGCACGCCCGGCGAGACCCCGGAGGAGACCGGCGCGCGGGCGGCGCGGGCAGTGGAGGAGAAGATCGCGGAACTCGGCGCGGACCGCGTGGCGGCGTTCATCGGCGAGCCCGTCATCGGCGCCGGGGGCGTCATCGTGCCGCCGGACAACTACTGGCCCGAGATCCAGCGCATCTGCCGCGAGAACGACGTGCTCATCGTCTGCGACGAGGTGATCACGGGCTTCGGCCGCACCGGGGAGTGGTTCGGCGCGCAGAAGTTCGGCATCGAGGCCGACCTGATGACGATCGCCAAGGGACTCACCTCCGGCTACCTGCCGATGTCCGCCGTGCTCATGACCGACGCGGTATACGACGTTCTGGCCGAAGGGGGGGTGATCCCGCACGGGTACACCTACTCGGGCCATCCCGTCGCGGCGGCCGTGGCCCTGGAAAATCTCCGGCTCATGAAGGAGGAGGGCGTCGTCGACCGGGTGAGAGAGGACACCGGACCCTACTTCCAGGCGCGGTTGAGGGAGTTGAACGATCACCCGCTCGTCGGCGAGGTGCGAGGCGTCGGACTCGTGGCCGGCGTCGAACTCTCGAAGGACAAGACGCGCCGGGAACTGTTCGAGCCCATGGGCCAGGTGGGAGCCCTCTGTCACGAGCACCTCTACGACGAGGGGGTCGTGTTCCGCGCCATGCGCGACGTCATCTGCACGAGTCCGCCGCTCACGATCACCCGCGACGAGATCGACGAGCTCGTGACGAAGGCCCGCGCGGGCATCGATCGGACGGCGCGGGACCTCGGCATGATGTAGGGACTAGACGCCTTCGGCCGTCTCCGCGATGAGGTGCCGGACCACGGCCCGCGTGTCGCCGGTCTCTTCGTACACGGCGAGTTGCCGCTGCGAACTCGACCCTTCCCGGAGGATCCGAAGCGCGTATTCCACCTCCGCGCGGGTGCCGAGTTCGTCCACCACGTCGTCGAGGAACCACTCGATGATCTCGATGATCAGATCCGCCGCCGGATGCTCGCTCTGCCGCCCGAAATCGATGAGCTTTCCGGTCAGCCCGTACCTGGCCGCGCGCCACTTGTTTTCGGCGAGCAGGACCTCCGGGTACTGGCGGAAGGTGAGGTTGTCGCGCCGCAGCTTCCACAGCTTCGCCACGATCCCCTGGAAGATGGCGGCGATGCACACGACTTCCTCCACGCGCGTGCACATGTCGCACACGCGGAACTCGAGGGTCGGGAACTTGTGATTGGGACGGACGTCCCACCAGATCTTGCTCGAATCCGGGATCGTGTTCGAGCGGACCATCGTCTCGATGAAGTGCTCGTACTCGTTCCAGCTACCGAAGCTCATCGGGATGCCGGTGCGCGGAAAGTTCCGCCAGATGATGCTGCGGTAGGAGTGCAACCCCGTCCTCGACCCCTCCCAGAACGGGGAACTCGTGGAGAGCGCCAGCAGGTGGGGGAGGAAGTACCGCGAGACGTTCATCGCGTCGACCATGAAGTCCCGGTCCTCGATGCCCACGTGGATGTGGGTGCCGAAGATCAGGTTCCGTTCGGCCACCTGCTGCAGATCCTCCCGCAATCCGACGTAGCGGGCGAGCGGCGTGATGTCCTGTTGCTCCCAGGTCGAGAACGGATGCGTGCCCGCGGCCAGGATGGCGAGCCCCTTTTCGGCGACCGTGCCGCTGACGAGGCGGCGCATGCGCAGCACCTCCTCGCGCGCCTCCGCCACATCGCGGCAGACCTCGCTCGCCGTCTCCACGCAGGCCTGGTGAAGCTCCGGGTGAATCTGCTCGCGCGTCTCCTCATCCCCTTCCAGAATCTCGGTGATGAAGGACGTGAGTTCGCCGGTCTCCGGATGGACGACCTGGTATTCCTCTTCGATCCCGAGCGTAAGTGAAGGCGCTTTCATGTGACCCTCTCAGGGGAGCGTTGGAAGCCGCGGGGGCAAGCTACTTTCGAGGATCGCCGGAGGCCATGTATGTTCCTCCGTCCCCGACCCGACCCGTTTCCCGACACGGAGGCACCATTGATCGACTGGCTCTACGCAACCTGCATCTTCTGGATTGTGGCTGCGGTCTTCTTCGGCGGCATCTACGACGCGAAGACCGGCTCGCCCGGACGCCAGGCACTGGGACTCCTGCTGAATCTCGTCGTGTTCCTCGGCATCTTCACGGTGCTGCGGCTGGCCCTCGGCGGCCTGGGCGGAGAGAGCGGGTTCATGAGCACTGTGTGGGGACTCGTCGTGCCCGCGGCCCTGCCTACGATGCTGCTCGGCCGGATCGGGAACGTGGTCTTCAGGCTCGTGGGCGTCACCATGACGCGGAAAGTCTTCTCGGCGGACGCCCACTAGCGGGCTGCCGGCAGGACCCTTCATCGGGCGAAATCGCGCGCCACACTTGCAATCCGGCGAGGGTGCGCGAATTATGCGCCCGGATCGCTCGTCGGAGCTTACTTTCAACAGGGAGAACCCAGGATGACCAAAGACGATTTCGCGGCGAAGCTCGCCTCGCAGGCCGGCTTGAGCAAAGCGAGCGCGCGGGATGTGATCGACTGCATTTTCTCGACGGATCCAGGCCAGGGGATCATTGCAGTCGAGCTTGACGCCGGCCGCGACTTCACGGTCACCGGCTTCGGCACGTTCGGAACCCGGCACCGCAAGGCGCGCATGGGTCGGAACCCGCAGACCGGCGAGTCGATTCAGATCGCGGCCATGAACGTTCCCACGTTCAAGGCGGGCAAGGGGCTCAAGGACCGCGTCCGAGCCTAGAACGATGGCGGGGCGGGACCCGGCGTGGCCCGGGTCCCGTCCGCGGTCGCCTTCCAACTCCGTTTCTTCCTTCTCCAGTCACAATCTGAGCAGCCCCGGGAGCGTCCTCAGCGCTTCGAGGCTGTGCCCGGACTGGAAGTAGTCCACGTACGGGAGCGCGGTGCGCATGCCCCGGGCTTCGGGCGCGTAGCGCGAACTCTCGAGCAGCGGATTGAGCCAGATCACGCGGCGCGCGCGCCGCCGAATCCAGCCCATGGCGCGCCGGAGAGGTTCGACTTCGCCCTGGTCGAGTCCGTCGGAGAGGATGATGACGAGCGTCCGCCGACCGAGCATCCGTTGGCCGTGCCGGGTCACGAATGTTTCGAGGCACTCGCCGATCCGCGTCCCGCTCGACCAGCCGCGGGCCCGCAGGCGGTCCAGCGCGGGATCGATCTCTTCGCCGGCCAGCCAGGGCGTGAGGTGCGTGAGACGCGTGCTGAAGGCGAAGGTCTGGATGTCTCGCGCCCGCCCGCACCCCAGGAGGAAACGCAGCAGGAAGCGGCTGTAGCGCTCCATCGAGCCGCTCACGTCGCACAGGACGACGAGTTGCGGCGGCACGTGGCGTCGCCGCCGCCGCGCCAGGCGAACGAGTTCGCCCTCATGAGCGACGAGCGACCGCAGCGTTCGCCGCACGTCGATCGGCCCGCGCCGGCCGCCGGGCTCCAGTCGGCGGCTGCGTCGCGTGGACAGCCGCACCATCAGCCGCTCGAGCCACGCATCGACCTCGCGCAGCTCCTCGTCGCCGATCGAGGCGAAGGAGCGCCGCGCGAGCGAGTGGGCGGCGCTGTACACGGCGCCGATCGGACGCTCCCGCGAGTCCCCCTCGTTGGTCGCCCGCTCCCCGGAGTCTTCGCGGGCCGCCGCGAGCCCGTCCGGCCCGGAAGGCGCGCCGGCCGCCGGCCGGTCCCCGCGGCCCGACGCGGCCTTCGACAGAAGATCCTCGACGGCGGATGACGGCCGTGCTCCCCGCCACCACGCGGGGAAGCAGCGCTCGAAGATCTCGAGGTCCGCGGCGCTCGAGCAGAACGCCGTGCGGAGGCCCGCTCGGACGTCCTCCACATCCTCCGTATCGAGATGCGGGAGCGCGGCGACGGCCGTCGTGGACTCCGAAAGCGCGCAGGCCACACCTTCGCCGCGCAGTCGGCGGCCCAGGTCGACGACGCGCTCGGGCGTCAACTCCCCCCGTCCCCCGATGAGGCGAGCAGTTCTCCCAGGCGCTCCTCCGTGAGGCCCGCCAGGTCGTTCGGGTCCTTCACGAGCGCCCCGATCGCGTCGCGCGCGGTTGCCGGGCGCAGCGGATTCGGCCCCAGGTGCTCGAGGGCCGCGGCAAAGTCCAGCGTCTCGGCGACGCCGGGGGGCTTCGCGAGCCGCTCACGCCGCAGCCGCTGAGCGAGCTTCACGGCCTCGCGAGCCCGTTCGGCGGCGATGTCCGGACGCCGCCGACGCAGAATCTCCACCTCTCGCGCCGCGTCGGGGTAGTCGATCCACAGGTAGAGGCAGCGCCGCCGCAGGGCGTCCGACAGCTCGCGCGTCCCGTTCGAAGTGAGCACGACGACCGGCCGCGTCCGGGCCTCGACCGTGCCCAGTTCCGGGATCGAGACCTGAAAGTCCGACAGCAGCTCGAGCAGAAACGCCTCGAACTCCTCGTCCGCCCGGTCCACCTCGTCGATGAGAAGGACGGGCCGCGTCTCGCAGCGAATCGCGCGCAGGAGCGGCCGCTCGAGCAGGAAGTCCGGCCCGAAGATCGTGCGTTGCACCGCCTCGGCATCGCCGCCGCCGTCCTGCAGGCGGATGTGGAGGAGCTGCTTCTGGTAGTTCCACTCGTAGAGGGCCGTGGGAAGGTCGAGCCCCTCGTAGCACTGGAGGCGAATGAGCTCCGCTCCGAGCCACGTGGCGACCGCCTTGGCGATCTCGGTCTTGCCGACGCCGGCGGCCCCCTCGACGAGGAGCGGCTTCTCCATGGCGAGGCCGAGATGGACCGCCGTCGCGATCCCCCGGTCGGCGATGTAGCCCGCCGCTTCGAGCCCTTCGATGATCTTCGCGATGTCGGGTTGCAAGGCGGCGACCTCCCGGTTGCGGGTGCGACGCGGCCGGCTCAGCTTCCGGTGGAAGCCGATCCGCGGTAGAGCCGCTCCCGGCAATATAACCGTTCCCCCGGAGACAACGCCCGACGCGGCCCGCCAACCGGTGATCCGCCCCCGTCCGGCTCCGCTCCGCGCACGCCAGCCCCCGAGGACCGAAGATGGCGATCGAGATAGAGAAGAGTTTCGATGTCCCGCAGTCCGTGGACGAGGTCTGGAGCTTCCTGACGGATCCGGAGCGGATCGTCGAGTGTCTGCCGGGCGCGACGCTCCTCGAAGCGGTCGACGAGCGTACGTACCGGGGGGAGATCGGGCTCAAGCTCGGCCCCATCGGGACGCGCTTCCTGGGCGAGATCCGCTTCGATGAACTCGACGCGCGCCGCCATCACATGAAGATGACGGGGGAGGGACGGGATCGGCGGGGCAGCGGCAACGTGAGAATGACGATGCTGAGCCATCTTCAGTCTGTAGAAGAGGAGGGGGGCGGAGGAGGGACCCGGATATGGGTGTCGCAGTCCATCGCGCTGACCGGACGGCTGGCGTCGTTCGGGCGCGGCGGCGTGATTCAATCGGTCTCGAATGTTATGTTCAACCGCTTCACGGGATGTGTGCGTGAGAAGCTGGCGCAGTGATCGGCGGAGCGCGGCTGCGGAGCGCGACTTGCGCACGGCGGCGGCTTGCATTAATCGACCTTGAAACCCTTGTTTCGAAGTGATACCGGTGTTGGTGTGTCGCACGGCCCTGTGATCCGTGCGCCGTCTGTTGCACGAACGGTCCGAGGTACTCCATGAGAAGCACGCGGAACATTCTCCCGTGGGTGGCGGCCGGGGTCGCCGTCCTCTCCCTTCCGGCGGCGCCCCGGGCGCTCGATGCGCAGACGAGCGACCTGCTGATCCTCGTCGCCCCCGTCGCGGTGACCGAGCCGGTCGACCGCCGGTTCGGCGAGCGCATCGCCGAGGAAATCCGGGATGGGCTCAGGATCTTCCCCGGCTACATCGCCATCGAACGCGACGATGCCCGCGATCTGATCGACGATTACGATCTCGATGAGCGAACGATGACCGCGATCGAGTGGCAGCAGTTGGGGATGCAGATGAACGCCGCCCTCGTCATGGTCGGGACGGCGGTCGGCGTCGCGGGAGGGGTTGAGGTCGACGTCACCTTCCTCGAGCCCAACAGCGGGGACCGGCTCCCGATGGTGCCGTTCACGGTGGCGGACGACGACTCTCACGAAGAGGCGGGCACCCAGATCATGGGGCAGCTCGGGCAGGGCATCGAGTACCTCCGTTCGCTTGCGTTCTGCGGCGACTACCTCGCCTCCGAACAGCCCATGGACGCGATCTCCAACTGCAACGCGGCCCTGGCGCTCAACCCGGCCAGCGACCGGGCGCACTACCTGCGTGGCCGCGCGCACATGCTCAACGAGGCGTGGGGCGACGCGGCCGCCGACCTGCAGCGCGTCGTCGACAACAACGCGTCGGACACCGACGCCCTGGAATCCCTCGCCTTCACGTACGCGCAGCTGGGCGACGGCGCCGCGTCGCTCCGCTACTACCAGCGGTTTCTCGATTTCCGGCCGGACGACGTCGACACGCGGCTGCGGATCGCCTACGAGCTTACGCAGGCCGAGCGCTGGGCCGAGACCGTGCAACTCCTTCAGGACGGCGTGGAGCGCGCCCCGGACAACGTCGGCCTGCTCGAGTACCTGACGGCCGCGGCCCTGGAGGCCGGACAGACGCGCGGGGAAGTCACCGATCCCGGCATGATCCGCGTCGCCGTCGATGCTTCGGGCAAGCTCGTGGAGCTGCAGGGCGACGCCGTGAACCCGTCGACCCTCTCCAACGCGACGAACGCGTACATGCTCCTCGAGGAGTACGACGACGCGCTCGCCTTCTCGGATCAGGCGCTCGCGGCGATTTCGAGTTCCGACGGCAGCGGCGAAGGCGAGATGTCCCGCGAGGAGCTGCTCGCGCAGGTGCACTCGTCTCGCGCAACGATCTACGATCGGATGGAGAATCCGGAGATGGGCGTGGCGGAGCTGGAGCAGGCGCTGGCGTACAACCCGGATGTGCCGGACGGACGGCAGCGTCTCGCGGCGCTCAAGCTGAAGGCAGGTGACACGGAGGGAGCCGTGGCGGACTTCCGCGCCGCCGTCGCGAATGGGGCGGATTCGAACCAGGTGGGCAACGCGCTCTTCAGCCTGGGATACAACAGCTATTATGTCCCGCAGACCAGAGTCGAATATGGCTCGATCGACCTGGGTGAACTCAATACGGCGCTGGAGCTGCTGGACGTTGCCACGGAATTCGTCCAGGACATGGACCTCTCGCAGCAGATCCACTTCTTCCTCGCGTACGGGTACTTCCTCCGGGGCAGCGCCTACGACAGTCGCAACGAAGCGGACATGGCCTGCGCGCCGGCGCGCACGGCCCGCAGGGCCGGGGCAGTGTGGGGTTGACATATTGCGCTGCCGACGGGCTTACGGGGGGGTGGATGGGGGGGAGCCGGCTGAGAATTAAAAAAGATGT